>CAYFPQ010000006.1:38627-79100 GCA_964345005.1 uncultured Victivallales bacterium
AGCGGATCGATCGCCGAGTAGAGTCCGAGCTGGGTCCGCTCACGCGACAGCACCATGATCGCGTCGAGATAACTGAAGATCGTCACCACAGCCGGGTCTGTCAGGTCGTCGGCGGGCACATATACGGCCTCGAACGCTGAAATGGACCCCTTGATACGTTCGTGAACATCGCCAACCTCCGAGCTCAGCGTAGGCTGGTAGCCTGTTTCGGATGGCGTCCGGCCCAACAGCGTGGAGATCTCGGCACCGGCCTGGACAAAACGGTAAACGTTATCGATGAAGAGGAGCACTTCCTTGCCTTGCTCCTGCAGGTATTCGGCAAGTGTGATACCAGACATGATGATGTTGAAGCGGGCGCCCGGCGGCTCGTCCATCTGCCCGAAAGCCATCATGATCTTGTCGAGGATTCCGACTTCCTCGAACTCGAAGTAGAGTTCGTTGCCCTCTCGGATGCGCTCGCCCACCCCCGTAAATACGCACGCGCCCTCATGCTCTTCCACGATGTTGTGGATTAGCTCCATGATAAGTACGGTCTTGCCGCAACCGGCACCACCGATAACGCCGGTCTTGCTGCCACGCACAACAGGGAAGAGCAGATCGACCACCTTAATCCCTGTTTCCACGATCTCGGCTTTTCCGCCACCCAGGTCGCCCATATCCATCGCGACACGGCCGGCTTCCCTGTGGATCGGCGCGCGCCGCTGAGTCAGGATCGGTCCTTTACCGTCGATGGGGTCGCCCATCACATTGATAATGCGCCCGAACAATTCCTCGCCCACGGGAATCGTGAGCGTCTCGCCTTGGGCCTCGGCCAACGCATTACGCTGTAGGTTCAGCGTCGATGCGAGCGATACGCAGCGCGCAATGTTGCCCTCCAGATGCTCGGCCACCAACAGGGTGACGTCACGCTTGTCGAACGTCTTCGTATGAATCGTCTCATGCAGATCGGGCATGTCTTCAATCGCCGTAAACTGAACATCCACAACCGGCCCCTGCACCGCGATGACCTTCCCTTCTCTGATGCCTCTTCCTGTCGTAGCCATACTCTTTCTCCCGTTGCCGGTTTCAGCGGTCGCCAGCGGCCGCCAGAAGCGGTGATCTCAAGCCCAGGCCTATGCCGCGGGCTTGCGCCGCCGTCTCTTCTTGCCGCGGGCTGCGAAACTCTCCCGCATGCCCTTGTCAATCAGTTCGTGTGTTGCCTTGAATACCTTGTGCTCGACCTTCTTACGGTCCTTCTCCAGCTTCTGCCCGCTGCCCTCCAAGTGCATCGCGCGGGCAGAGAACTCCGCCAGCTTGCTGTCCTCGAACACCTCGAAAAGTTTGGATGTCACCCACACGCCAGCCAGGTACTCAAGCATGTCGGAGAGCGACGACTCGACGATGATCTTGCGCGCATCGGCCATGAAGCCTTTGCGAGTCAGATGGTGCGCCACTTCACTGTCGGCTTCTTCGTCGAACAGCTCAGCACAGGGCAGGAGGTTGATCGTCTCGATCGTCTGGGCGCTGAACGAAAGCGGTCTTGGGTAGACAATGATCACTTTGCCCATGCGACGGGCCAGCACCTCTTTGACGATATGATCCTTAATCGCCATGGACTGTTCGTAGATCGTTTCCTGGTTGATGCCGCCGAAACCGGTGAATTCGGAAGCGCCGTCCTCGAAAGTCTGGCAGCCTTTGTCCCCAATAACGACGTGGGCCGTCTTATCGAGCCCGTGTTTCTCTGCCTCGGCCTGCGCCCGTCGCATCACACCCTGGTTGAGCCCGCCCATGAATCCGGAGTCGGAGGTGACAACCACAATGCCAAGCACATCGGTCACGACACGAACGAGGGGATCGTCGACTTCCACAAGGTCGACTACCCGAAAGAACTCAGAGAAGGCGTCCATGAAGCGGTCAAACCGCTCCTTCTCCTTCTCCATCACGTGGTACTGCGCCGCAGCAATGTTCTTGAGCGTCTCAATGAGCTGCACGAGTTCCGTATTGAACTCCAGCTCCTTTCTCAGTTCGCTAAGCTGCATTGCTACTCCCTAAGCCCCATGCCCTGTCTAACCCCAGTGGAGGCCCGGGTGAGGGTCCCGCAGGCCTTAGCGCGCGGTATTCCGCGCGGTCCGGCCAAGGGGCCCTCACCCGGGCCGGAGCGTCACCCGCGGGCGTGCTTCTTCACCTCGTCAACAGCTTCCTTCATCCGGTTGCTGAGGCTGCCGTCGATCTCCAAGCTACCCAGCTTGAACGCCAAACCGGCCACGAGTTTTTCCTCGATGTTCTCCTGCACCCTGATATCGACCTCGAACTTCTCCTTCAACAAAGTCTGCAAGCGGTTCTTCTGCGCTTCGGCAATCGGGCGGGCCGCCGTGAAGTCAACCTTGTCGGAATCGACAGTAATGCTGGATGAATCCAGCGCATCCAGTGCCTCGAGCAGTTCGTCCGTGAAGACGCTATCGACTGCTTCAGCCATCTTCTCGGTGAACACGAGCTCAAAGACTTCTCCGGCATAAAGCACGGCCTTCTCTTCCATATCCTGTGAAATCTGCTGCCGGAACCTTTCCTCGTTGCGCTTCGCCTGCTCAACCATCCGATCCGCCTCGGTGCGGGCTTCACCCAGGATCTGGTCCCGTGTCCGCGCCACCTCTTTGTCGGCCTGCGCCCGATGCTCCTCCAATTCCTTCTCGGCCTCGATCTTCTGTTGCTGGAACGCGCGCTCGTGTTCTTCGATCTGCTCGCGAATGCCGGACTCCTTCTTGCGGATCTCGGCTTCGACCTCCCGCACACTCTCAACCGCCTTGGCCGTATCACCCAGCAGAATGCGCTTGATCAGCACCATGATCGCCACGAGCACCACCACGTGTGTCAGGATGACAGGCAACAACAACTTCAACATGTCAGACATCTTTCATCTCCTCGGGTCACCTGCGTTCACGGTGAATCCCCTTCCCTTCTTAGCCTCTACCAAAGAGCTGGAACAGTACGAGTAAAGCCACCACCGCAATGGCTTCCGCAAAAACGAGCGAGATAATCATGGCCTGTAGGATCTTGGGCGCCGCTGACGGATTGCGCCCCAGCGCGCGGATACTGGCATAGCCAATCGCTGCAATAACACCGGACGGTCCGATGATTGTTACGAACATGACAAGAAAGATAATAAAATTCTGCATATGCTTACCGCTTGTACCGCTTGGGGCCAACCTTCAAAACTCACTCCTCTACGAGGATCATGCACTCGTCACGGTCGAAGGTTACCATTCCCTTCTTGATCGGTATCGTTTCGCGCCCACCATCAACCACCACTTCTCCCGGTCGCAACAGACTCACGATCGGCGCGTGATGATCCAGTAGTTCGAATTCCGCCGCGTCGCCGGTCAGACAGACACTCTTGGCCTCCCCTTCGAACACCACGTGCTTCGGATTCAGCATTACCAACTTCATACCACGTCGAGCTTACGATCATGGATCGCTACTCACCCGCCTCCTCATCTACTTCCACCGGAGCTACTGGGTCTGCGCGTCGTTGCCAAGTTGGTCCATGTGCTCGTCCAACGCCACCTTCACCGCTTGCTCCAACTCGACCGTTAAATCGTGCGCATCACCCACCTGTTCATAGAGTTCACCGAAACGCTCCTTCACGAAAATGGGGAACTCCTTGTTGAACTTGCTGCGTTGGCTGGCGCTCATCTTGTTAAGGACCCCCTCGCGTAGCGCAAACAGCAAGAGAATCTGATCGTTCACAGGCACAGGCAGATACTGCATCTGCTCGAAGATCGACATGATCGACTGACCGCGGTCAACAATGGCTTGGGCTTCATCCGACAACCCGGACTGCAGGCGGCTCAAAGTGACGACTTCATTGTACTGGGCGAAATCTGCGCGCAGTCCCTGCGTCAAACTCTTCATCAGCGGGGTCTGCACACGGCCACCGATAATCGAGAGCGATGTGGCCACATCGATCGCCGGACGTACACCTTCGGCAAAGATGGCCGAACTCAAACAAATCTGCCCGTCGCACATCGACGCCAGGTTTGAGGGAATGAAGCCGGTCAGATCGCCCTGCAGCGTCTCCGCAATCCCGAGGAACGTCATCGATGCGCCCCCGTTCTTCTCGTTGAACTTGCCGGCACGTTCCATCAGCTGGGTCTGAACGTAGAAAATGTCACCCGGATAGGCCTCACGACCCGGCGGACGTTCCAGCAGCAGCGAAAGCTGGCGATAGGCCCACGCGTGTTTGGTGAGGTCGTCAAAGACGATTAACACATCCTTGCCCTTCAGCGCAAAGTACTCGCCCATCGAAGCCGCTGCAAATGGAACGAGGTACTGCTCGCCGACCGGCGCGTTATCCGTGGCGACCATCACCACCGTATAGTCCATCGCACCCTTGTCCTTGAGCACAGATATGATCTTGCTCAAACCGGAGAGGGATTTCCCCACACAGCAGTAGATACAAATGACGTCACGACCCACCTGGTTGAGAATCGCATCGACGGCGAGCACGGTCTTGCCCGTCATACGGTCGCCCAGGATGAGCTGACGCTGTCCCTTGGCAAGAGGAATTGCGATATCGATCATCTTGGTGCCAATGGGCAGGAACTCTTCCACCGGTGCGCGTAAGACAATGGGGGCGGAATCGCGGAAGACCGCGAACATGTCGTCCGGTTCCACATCCTCCCCCTGGTCGCAGGGCTCTCCGAGCGCCGTTATCATGCGTCCGATAAAGCGATCACCAACCGGAATCTTGAACGGTTCGCTCGCACCGGTCACCTCTTTGCCCATGCGCAGGCGCGTCTGGTCGCCGAGGACAAGAACCAGAACGTCCTCCTCGTCGTATCCCATGATGATCCCGTTCACACCGTTACCGAGGTCAACAATCTGGCCATTCAGACAGGTAGGCAAACCGGTGATGCGGACGATAATCTCCTTGATGTCCTTGATCACGCCCTTCTCATGGACCTTGATCTTAAAGAGCGGTAGCGCGGTACCGAGCGATTTGCTCATCGAACCCCTCCTTGATACTGTCGGACAGCTCCTGGCCCTGGCGTAGCTCTTCAAGCACCTCAGGACAGTTGAGGTGAACCAGACTGATTAGGCTTTGCAGCTCGTGGCGTACATTTTCCGGCGCCGTGTCATCCAGGAACCCGTGTTGCAGGGCGTACAGGGTGACCACCTCGTCCTCCATGGCAACAGGGTCGTTTTGCTCCTGTTTCAGGGCCTCTTCCAACACCTTGCCCCTCAGCAAGCGCTTCTCCACGTCGGCCGACATGCCGGCCTTGATACGCGTCAGTTTCTCGAGTTCTTTGTAGCGCACAAACTCGAGCTGAAGCATGCCAGTCATCTTCTTCACGGCGCGCCACTGAACCTTGCTGCCGATACGCGAAACCGACAGCCCCACGTCGATCGCCGGCTTGAATCCTTCACCGAAGAGGTTCGTGCTGAAATAGATCTGACCATCGGTCATCGAGACGATATTGGAGGGAATATATCCCGCCAGATCGCCTTGCAGCGTCTCCACAATCGGGAGATGCGTCATCGACCCACTGCCACGGTCGGGCTTCAGCCGGCCGGCTCGCTCTACGAGCTGCGAGTGGATATAAAAGATGTCCCCGGGATAGGCGTCTCGGCCCGGGGCACGTTCCAGCAGCAGCGATATCTGGCGATAAGCCCAGGCGTGCTTCGTGAAGTCATCGAACACCACCAGCACGTGGCCGCCTTTCTCGTACATGAAGTACTCGCCAAGACTCGTCGCCACATACGGCGCCAGGTACTGCTGCCCCATCGGATCCGAGGCTGTTGCGGCAACGGATATCGTGTAATCCCATGCATGCGCCTGGTCAAGCGACTCGTGCACGCGACTGAGCGACGCCTCGGACTTCCCGATGCAACAGTAGATACAGATCACGCCTTTGCCACGCTGATTCAGTATGGCGTCGATGCCAACCGTCGTCTTGCCCGTCATGCGGTCGCCCAGGATCAACATGCGCTGGCCACGGCCCACGGGCTTCATCATATCGATGATCTTTGTGCCGGTTTCGAGCACCTCGGACAGGGGAATGCGCTCCAGCACCGACGGTGCCTTCATAAAGATCGGATACATTGAGGTCTCGCGGATCGGCCCGTCACCGTCGATCGGCTGGGCCAGGGCATTGACACGGCGCCCCAGAAACTCGTCGCCAACCGGAACCTTGAAGTCGTCGATAGGTGTCGACACCTGGTCGCCGGGCTTGATCGGGTGGCCAGCCTTAACCACGAGCACAAGCACGTAGTCCCCATCGAAACCGACAATGACGCCCTCGGAGTCGCTACCGATTCGGACCAGCTGGCCGTTCATACAGTTGGTCAGCCCGGTAACATGGACAACGTCCTGCCGCACCTCGACGACAGACCCGTTCTCTTTCATCTTGATGAGGTCAAGCTTGAGCGGCATCTACTTTCCCTTTCCTCCATACCAGCGCAGGAAGAACAGCAGGCTCATAGTGGCAAGAAAACCCAGGATAACGTAGATGATCAGCCAGGTCGTCTTCATGCTGGGCGGCTTCGCCTTGAAGCCATACTTCGTGTTCTTGGTCTGAGGCCGCATCGCGCTTTCTACGCGCAAGATCCGCTGCTCAATTCGATCCAGTTGATCGTTTTGCCTTCGATAGAAAGCTACGTAGCGGTCATTGAACTCGCTCGGTCCCTTGCTGGCTTCGACCGCATCGAGCTCTGCGACAAGCTGCTGAAGGCCCTCCACCACCGACTCGAACGAACCGTCGCCCCCCACCCGTTTCAGCAGGGCATCAGTCCGATTGCGCAGGTCCGGAACACGTAGCGCGGTGAGGTTCCACTTGTCGCGCATCCTGACTTCGAATACGCGAACATCGTCCGGTGGGATCTCTACGTTGTTCTTGTAGACATAGCAGATCTCTGTGTCCGGGTGGGTCGACACCTCCAACTCACCCGCATCGAGAACGTCGGACAGCTTGATCTCCTCAGGCAGGTTCTTCTCGATCGGGATCTGGCGCGTCTCCTTGGGAGAGGTATTCCTGACCGAGATCTTGAGTACGGCAACGTTATATTCCCCTTCCAGCACCATATCGGCACCGTCAGGAAGCGGCGCCTCCTTGACGTCGCCCAACAGGTTGCCAATGTCCTTCCCCGTTCCCAGGACGAGGTTCTCCATGTAGCCAATGTCAGTCTTGATTCGCTTCAGCGTCTCAAGGTTGGCCTCGTAGGCACGGATATGCTGCATGGGCTTGATGCCCGGTCCGATTCCGCTCTCGCCCTGCAGAGCGCTCACCGCCTCCAAATTCTTTTCAATCTCGGCCAGCAGCTCTGTCGCGTTCTCGTGGAAATCAGAATCTTCCAGCTTGGTCACGAGCTGCTGGGCATGTTCCTTCAGGGCCTCAAGCTCCTCGACGTTGACAATCCATATATCGTTGATCTCAACATCGAAAGTGCGGATCTCCTTGGGTCCGAGCTCGACCTCGCCAAACACGAAATACCGGTCTGTCTTGATATCATATCCCAACTCGAGACCGGAGGGGACAAACACGTCGTTGGTGCTGACTCGAGGAGGAAGGTTGGCCCTGATGCTAACGGTCTGAACAGCGTTGATCTTGTGCCCTGCCGTCAGGCGCAACACCACCTTGTCCCCATACGCCATTTCGGCCAATGCTGAGACCAGTAACACCGCAAACAAACAGAAACGGCCCAGCAAAGGGCCGCCGCCCGGATATCTAGATATAACCCTTCCCATAGTATGCGTGGCATAGTACGAAACCCAAGAGTGGAGAACAAGAGGGAAGTGGCGGCTTTTAGGGCGTTACGGCGTCTGCCTGAGGGATAACCCACTCCGCAGCGGAGAGCGCCTTGGCCGTCGCGAAATGCCATTCGCGAGCACCTCCCCGAAGGCATGCCTCGCCACCATCAACCGTAAGAGTCAAGCTTGACCCTGCATCACGCGCACGGAGCACGTTGGCAACGAGCAACGCTTTCTCGATCCCATCGCCGGTCCGAAAATTCCAGACCTCGTCAGGCTGCGCCAGGCGCACCGGGCCGTCGTAAATCGAATCCTCGCCCATTCCGTCCAGCACCTCCTGCAGATCATCGTCCGACAACTCCTTCGTGGCCTCAAGCGATACCGGACAGCGCTGGACGGCTGCGAGCAGGAAAGGCTCCGGCTCGGTCCGACTCAAGTCGCGCCAGGCATAGAACGCCATATCGGCCATGACGTTGCTGCCGCGGATCGACTCCAGCCGGTCCTGTATTTCGTCGCGTGTCATGTCGGCGTCAAGCCCCAGCGGCTCCTGCCCTTTGATGAAGGTCTTGTTGGCTAGGTCGGGCAGCTCCGGCTGTGTTCGACAGAACCGCACAAGACTCTCGATCGCAATCTCGGCATTAAGACAGTCGCTGGCGAACTGCTCCTTGAGCCGACGCACGTCTTCGTCACGGCCGATGTCGATGCGCTCCTGCTTCACGAAGGCTTCCAGATCGTTGAACACGATCCGACTGGGAAGCCGCCGATCGCAGAACTCCTCCCCTTCGATCTCGTCCATCAGCTTGACGCGCGTGTTGTCCGTCACGCGATAGGGACTCCCGTGCTCGTAGGCAAACACACGGTCCATCGGCACATAACGGTCCTGGCCATGTCGCGGCCAGCGGATCTGGAAACAATTCTGGATTTCGTTCGTGTGGCGCAGGAAGTTCCCCAGCACCTCGTCCGTCAGGTCCGTACAGAGGAAACCGCTCAACGTCTGGGCAAAACGCTTCGCCTGTTCCGGAGACAGCGTGGCCTCTTCGTACATGGTGTGAAGCACGCCGGTTTCGTGCGCCACGATTGTCACGCGCTCATTCTCCAGCGCCCGACGCGCCTGGGCCGAAAGGGCTGTGCCATTGAACCACATCTTCTTCGTCACCAGGCGCCGGTTGTTGGTGAGGATGCCGTCGTCCACATCCACGTAGTTCTGCGAATGGAGCGGCGTCGCCATGAGGAAAATATCGCTCAAGGGAATCCGGGCCACGATGAACAGGGCCGCCGCATACAGCGTGGCCAGCGACACGCATTCGCCCGCCCCGTTGGTGTAATTCGGTTTGAGCCGGAACGCATCCATCGCCTCCACGGTCTCTGTCTTCCAGTACGGAATGACATCGCCGTCATACTTGTCCAAACCGAAATGGGTACGGATATCGATGTCGAAATAGTACTTGTCGCCTTCGTAGCCAAAGAGCGCGTTCGACTGCGCCAGTGTGTCACCACTGACAAAAGACTCGAAGCGCGCCAGCTCCTGGTCCCGCGTGGTCAGCCCCCACGTGTCCAGGTCGAGATTGAACGCATAATGATCCATGATGTACTGCTTGAGACGGGTGATGCGCCGATAGGGCTTCATGCGCTCGATGCCGTCGAACCAAGGATCGTCCCGCCACGCCCAGATACGCGGCGACATCATGTTCGCCAGCACCAGGCTGTAGATCAATTCCGGGAAGATGAACATCTCCATATCGGAGAGCGTTACTGCCGCCGAGCGGCGCACGTCATCATGCTTCAGGTTCATCGTCCACCCTTGCCGCGCCAACCACAAAGTCGCCCCCGTACTGCGCGAGATACTCCACGCCGTACAGACGGAAGAAAACCGTCACCGGCAACAACAACACCGCACCAAGGTACGGTATACCCATCAGACAGCCCGCAATGAAACAGGTGGCCACTATGGCCGCAAGAATGGCCATTCCCGCAACCATTTGCAGCACCAACAAGAACAGGCCGTAGACCAGGAAGCGACCGATGTTGGCGTGATAGAGCCCCAGGAACTTCCGCCACGCTTCCGTGGCGGTCATATCGTGGCGATACATGATCGGCATAACGAAATCGTTCAGGAAGCGGCCGATATAGAACGTGATCAAACCAAAGACGAGGAACAGCAAGACGATCGTTGCGATACCGCCAACCGATATTGCCGCAAAAGCCCGTGCTTCCACGCAGGGCCTGATAATCAGCGGCCAGCACAGCCACAATAGTCCCAGAGTAATAATGAGGCAGATGATTCCATAACCCAGCGACCACCGGAACAGCGAGTTGGCATGCTGCTTCCAGATGCGCCAGGGATCTGTGACCTCCGCCCGATTCCTCAGTACATTGTCGAGCAACATGAACTTGCCGCGCGAACGCAACCAGAGCAGCACGATCCCCAGAGCCGCCGCCATCAGTACGAGCACAGCCACGATAGCGACAACGATACCCCCGTACTGCTGAAAGAACTCGCGAACCGGGGCCCACATCTCTTCCAGACCCGTCAACATCCCGTCCAGGGTGATATCTTCAGCACTCCCCCCGCCACTGCCACCGCCCGGACCACCGCTGTAGGACCCTCCTCCACCTTCGCCGAGCGAGGCGAGCCAGGCCGAGAAGCCCAATGCGAACCATTTGCCGATGTCGAAGGGCCGAAAGAGTATCAGGACCATGCGTTCCCAGGCACGTTTTGCCGGATCGACCAGCTTGATAGCGCCCGGTTCACGAAGGTCACGCGTTTGCTGTCCAAACCCGCGAACCTGAAGATCGCGGGAGTGCCCGGAAAAAAGCCCTACGACACTGTCGGCCCGCACCCACTCGTCGCCCATCGTGCTGTTCCACACGAGATCTTCGGGACTGAGCTGCCCGTTTCCGGCCATTCGCGTCAGCTCGTCCCGGTTCACCGGGCCGCGCGACTCTCCATCCCTGACGTAGTACCACTCCATCGCTGTTCTCCTGCAATAAGGATAGACGCAGCCTATCCTACTGAACTAGGATGCTCAACGATAGATCCGAGCGATCCCAATCGAAATCGATATCGGGATCGCCATCGAAATCGATTCTTGGCCGACAACGATTTCGATCTCGATCACTGTGACGCGATTTCTCCATGAAGTGAGAGCAGTATGAACTACAGACGCCTCAACATCATTCTGCTTCTTGCTCTGCTGGCACTGGGGCCACTGCTTCTGCTGGTACCGTGGCTCAGGGATCACGCCGACCCGCTCTATCCCCGGTGTGTGCTGGAACAGCTCGTGAAACGTCCGTGTCCCATGTGCGGGCTGACCACCGGCCTGCGCGACCTGGTCGCCGGTATCACACGTGGGGGTCAGGCTAACCCGCTGACCATACCGGTGGCTGCCCTGGTCCTTTGGGAAGTTATCGTACGCGCTTTGCTCAGTGTAGTCCGGCTGTCACCAAGCGCGTTGCAGCTTGTGCGAAAGACGGATACCCGACTCCACGTCGCCCTGCTGGCCTGTTACTTGGTCTATTGCGTATTCTTTTTTGCCACGGGCACGTGAACACTCACTTCCGCGGCAGTCTCGCCGGTGCTTTGGGCGGCGCGGCATTTGTTATACGGACAGGTTTCTGCGAAACCAGCGTCAACCTGTCACGGCGAGACCTCAATGTCGACACCATCATTTGGGAGCGGTTGACCTGGTGCTTCACCGTGACCATGCCGCCTTTGCCCATCGTCACTGTTGGCCGAACCACGCGCACGAGTGTTCCAAGGTGGATGGGTGCGAACGCACGGCCGGAAGGAGCATCCGAGACACAGAGGAAGACGTGCTCCTTCTGCTTCCGCCCCCAGTAGCGCAGTGAGTAGGTCCGCTTTATACCAGGCGCACCTGGCACACCACCTGCAGCTGCCGCCAACTCGGTCCCGGGAACCACGTCTATCGCTTTGAGCGAAGAGCGCGCCAACACATCCACGCCGTCCTTCACTGCGGCACGCACAAAATAACGGTCCGGCTGCGTCAGCACAACGTGCATCGTAAGGTCTACTTCCAGCACCTGCGCCTGTCCAGGCTGCAGCGTCAGTGGCGCAAGTGTTTCCCCCTGTCGCCGCCTTGCCGGCCGCCCGCTGTCGTGCTCCACACTGAAACGCAACTGCGGCCCCGCACCGCCCGCCGAGTTGATGACCAGTGGTGTCACGCCACTGTTGAGGACCGTCACGCGGACCGTAAGCGGTTCATGCGTGAGCACGGTTGTATTCTCGCACTCAAGCTGGATATTCACTTGGCCCATCGCCGGGCAGACGGCCAACAGCCCAAGAAACGCGAGCCCGATTGCTCTACTGGGCATCATCACTCCAGAACGCGCGTTCGGCTGCATCGAGGAGGAGATGGAGTATCACCTGGTGCGCCTCCTGGATGCGCTCGGTCGCATCACCCGGCACGATAATCTCATGGTCCGCCACGCCCACCAGCGGCCCGCCATCACGTCCAAGGATCGCCATCGTTACCATCCCGGCGCCGTTAGCGACCTCGATCGCACGCGAAAGATTGCGTGCGTTGCCGCTCGTGCTGAAAACGACCAAGACGTCGCCCACCTTGCCAAGCCCCTCAATCTGCCGGCTGAAGACCTCGTCGAAGCCGAAGTCATTGCCAATGCAGGTAATCGCCGTCGAGTCAGCGGCCAACGAGACGGCAGGCAACGAACACCGGTCGTTCCGAAACCGCCCGATGAACTCCTCCGCCATATGCATCGCCTCAGCCGCACTGCCGCCGTTGCCAGCAGTCAAGACCTTGTTCCCCGCCTTAAGCGCAGACACCATCGCCTCACCCATCGCGCTGATGACATCCACTGATTCGGCGAGTCCTCCGATCAGCGCCGCACTGGCTGCAATCCCATTTCTAATCCAGCCCCTGCTGTCGTCCATGTCTCTCCTCCTCAAAGAATGCCCAAGGCGGGACTCAGCCTGTCCGCCGCAGGCGGAAACCCACACGACCTTGCGGTCAGGGGATTTTCCTGCCTACGGCAGGTCTGCCTCTGGCAGAAAGTCCCGTCCCGTCTTTCCTAAATGCCCGGGGCGGGACTCGAACCCGCACGCCCTTTCAGACAACGGATTTTAAGTCCGTTGCGTCTGCCAATTCCGCCACCCGGGCCAATGTTCTCACCTATCAAGTTGTCGCTTCAGCCACTCGCGCCCTTGTCCGCTCTTGAGCCAGCTCTCACGGCGACGCGCTGAAGGCTTTCAGACTTGCCGTATAGTGACACATGCCCCTAAGAATGTAAATCCGCACCATGAGCTCTGCAATCGCAACCAAGTTGACACGTGATTTCTTCGACCGGCCCACACTTGAGGTCGCGCCGGAACTGCTGGGCAAGGTATTGGTGCATCGGACCGGTGGTTCTGAGCTGGCGGGTCGCATTGTGGAGGTGGAGGCCTATCTCGGCCCCGAGGACCTCGCCTCGCATGCTACGCGAAAGACCTCCAAGCGTGCACGAATCATGTTCGGTCCGCCGGGGACAGTATACGTCTACCTGATCTATGGCATGCATCACTGCCTGAACTTCGTTACCGAGACTGACGGCACGGCCGGAGCCGTCCTGGTTCGCGCCATCGAGCCGCTGGACGGCATTGAGCAAATGCGCCTCAGCCGCGGCGACAACACTCCCGACAGCCATCTCGCCGATGGCCCAGGCAAGCTCTGCCAAGCCATGGCCGTCACCCTCGCGCACAACGGCACAGACGCCTGCGGAGACACAATCTGGATCGAGGACCGCGGTCACGAAGTCCACTCTGTCCACCAGACACCCCGCATTGGGGTTGACTACGCAGGAGATTGGGCGGCAAGACCGTGGCGTTTCACAATCGACCGATGAAGAGAGGGACAGGACGGATACGCGGCAGACGGAATCTCGACGACATGCTAAGACTAATCGACGCCGCGATGGATCGCCCATTCGGCACCATCGAAGCCACCGCCATCACGCTCTTCAAGAGTGACCCGCAACCCGGGGGGACCATCCACACCCCGACCTGGAACGCCAATCTTGGCTAAGCTACTGCCTGACTCAGGCGAAACGCCTCTCTGGCTATGGACTCATCCCGCTCATCTTCAAGACAGCTGTCCGCAACGATGGACGGGTTACTCCTGAGGCATAGTTCGGAAAAGTGAGCGTAGTCGTACAACGACATGGGGGCCTTTGGCGGCTCAAGGTCCGAAGAAAGAGAGGGGAATCTAATCATTGGCCAGAGCCCGTATTCGAGTACACAGCCGGTCATACAGTCCCACTGTTCCATACCTATCGCAGAGAGGCTTGAGATCGTCTTCCAGATCAAGATTATGCTTTAGAACAAGCTGCACAATGTCTGGGAAGTCCCTATCCTCTCGCTTTTGACTTCCCCCCTTCAAAGCAAAAATCTTCATCGCTATAAGGTGCTGCAGACAAGGTACACTGACCTCTTGCCCATCAAAGTAGTCGATCTCCACTGCACTGGCGACCAGCGTGTCCATCGTCTCAGCGTCTACCTTCAGAAAGTCAACTCGCAGAGGTGATTCGGGTCGGTGAAAGAACACCACATTCTCGTGTGAGGCAATACCCGTGAATCCCGCATTCTTCATAATCCGACGTACTTCCTGCTCATCGGAAGCGGCTATCATGAAGTCAATGTCTTGGGTCGCCCGCACAAACCCGTAGTGGTTGACCGCATGTCCTCCAATCATCAGACACTTGATGCCCGCCGCAGGCAGATCCCCTGTGACAATGCGGAACACCAACTCGTACTCCATGCTCATGTCGGCATTGTATATCACACTCTTCTCGAGACAAGGAGGATATCTACAGGGCGATCTCGTGCCCTATTACACTAATTTTCACTGGCTCGCCCTCTCCCACCTCACCGGAAATGATCTTGCGGGAGATAGGGGTTTCGACCTCACGCTGGATGAAGCGCTTGAGCGGGCGTGCACCGTAGACGGGGTCGAAGCCCTGCTCGGCAATGAAGCGTTCAGCCTCATCTGACACCTCCAGCTTCAGCCCCTGCGATTCCAGGCGCCCACGCAGCTCGTTCAGCAGCAGATCCACGATGCGGGTAATCTCGTCAAGCGTCAGCGGCTTGAAAAGCACAGTTTCGTCTACGCGGTTCAGGAACTCGGGTCGGAATCGAGCACGCAACTCGTCCATGATCTGCCGGCGCGCGCCTTCGGCGATATGCCCCTCCTTGTCGATGCCTTCGAGCAACACGGGTGAACCGATGTTGCTGGTCATGATTACGATCGTGTTCTTGAAGTTGACCGTGCGGCCGTGCGAATCGGTCAACCGTCCTTCGTCAAGGATCTGGAGCAGGATGTTGAACACGTCCGGATGCGCCTTCTCGATCTCGTCGAGCAGGATCACGCTGTAGGGCTTACGCCGCACAGCCTCCGTCAGTTGTCCGCCCTCCTCGAAGCCAATATATCCCGGAGGGGCACCGACCAGCCGCGAGACCGTGTGCTTCTCCATATACTCGGACATGTCGATTCTGACAATGTTCTCTTCGCTGTCGAAAAGCGCCTCCGCCAAGGTGCGTGCTAACTCGGTCTTGCCGACACCGGTAGGACCGAGGAACAGAAACGACCCAATTGGGCGATTCGGCGTCTTGATGCCTGCCCGTGCACGGAGCACGGCGTCGGCAACGGCTTGAACAGCTTCATCCTGCCCTACCACGCGGTGATGCAGCACACCGTCAAGCTGGAGCAGCTTCTCACGTTCACCCTCGAGCAACTTCGTCAGTGGCACACCGGACCAGCGGGAGACAACCTCGGCAATCTCTTCCTCCGACACCTCTTCACGCACGAGCGTCGTGCCATTCCCTGCTGCTTCGTCATGCGTCTCGTACTCCGCCAGCTCCTGTTCGAGCTCCGGGATCACGCCATGACGCAGCTTCGCGACGCGATCGAGATCATAGGCACGCTCAGCCTCCTCGCTCTCCTGCCGAGCGTGCTCGAGCTTCTCGCGGACAATACGAACCTTGTCGATGGCCTCCTTTTCTTGCTCCCACTGCGCCCGCATGGCATCGGCGTCTGCTTTCGCATCGGCCAGTTCCTTGCGCAGCGCGGCGAGCCGTTCTTTGCTGGGCTTGTCCTTCTCCTTCTTGAGCGCCGTCTCCTCAATCTCCAGCCGCATCACCTTGCGGGTAATCGCGTCCAGCTCCGCGGGCATGGAGTCGATCTCTGTGCGGATCGAGGCGCAAGCCTCGTCCATCAAGTCGATCGCTTTGTCCGGCAGAAACCGGTCGCTGATGTAGCGATCCGAAAGTACCGCCGACGATACGAGGGCCGCATCCTGAATCCGCACGCCGTGATGGACTTCGAACCTCTCGCGCAAACCACGCAGAATCGAGATCGTATCCTCCACCGTCGGTGCATCTACGACGATCGGCTGAAAGCGCCGCTCAAGTGCGGCGTCCTTTTCGACATACTTTCGATACTCATCCAGCGTGGTCGCACCAATGCAGTGCAGCTCGCCACGGGCCAGCATGGGCTTGAGCATGTTACCCGCATCAGCCGATCCCTCGGTCTTGCCTGCCCCGACAATGGTGTGCACCTCGTCGATGAAGAGGATGATCTGCCCTTCGGCCGCCTTGATCTCCGTGAGTACAGCCTTGAGCCGCTCCTCGAATTCACCACGGTACTTCGCCCCCGCCATGAGCGCAGTCATATCGAGCGCGAAAATGGTACGGTCCTTAAGCCCCTCCGGAACATCACCGCGTACGATCCTATGGGCCAGACCTTCCACGATGGCCGTCTTACCAACACCGGGTTCGCCGATCAGAACCGGATTATTCTTGGTCTTGCGCGAGAGGATGCGGACAACACTCCGAATTTCCGCGTCGCGGCCGATGACGGGGTCCAACTTGCCTTCACGGGCCAGCGCAACCAGGTCGACACCATACTTCTCCAGTGCCTCGTACGCGCCTTCCGGGTTGTCAGTCGTGATTCGCTGGTTACCGCGAACGGCCTTCATCTCTTCCAAGAGAGCCTTCCGCTTCACCCCGAACTCAGCCAGAATCCGGCCCGCGGGTGTTCCATTTGCCTCGTCGGCGAATGCGAGGAGCAGGTGCTCCACCGAGATGTACTCGTCGCGCAGACGCTTTGCCTCGTCACCAGCCTTAACCAGTAGCTTGCTGAAACGCTGAGTGACGTAGACCTTCCCCGTCTCCGCACTGCCGCCGTTGACTGACGGCATCTTCTCCAACTCCTGTTCGAGCCGGGCTTGTAGAGTCGGCACTGGCGCCCCAACGCGCTCCAGCAACCGTGGCACGAGTCCGCCTTCCTGAGTGATCAGCGCAAGCAGGACGTGCTCGCCATCTACCTGCTGGTGGCTGTGACGAACAGCCAGAACCTGCGCCATTTGAAGCGCTTCCTGCGCTTTTTGAGTCAATTTGCTCAAATCCATGGTGATTTCTCCCTTGTACACACCGATGTTGCTTCTATTCACACAGGACGCATTTTGCATGCCACCTGCACTCGAAACGACTATTACAGTCGCAAACTATTATCCAGTAATATCTTAGAATGATTACGCTTCTCAACACTATGCGCCATTATGACGCACATACATCCAAAATGACTGAAGCCAACTGTGTCACACTGCCCCATATGCCCACACTCTCCCCTTCTTCGCTCCCTTCGTGTTCTTCTTGCATGCTATTTACCAGCACGGCGACCCAACAAAGCCACTTGATAGAAAAACCCCATTCTGCTAATAAATTCGCCTTTCTCTGTCGTTACATTGGGGAGAGAAGGAAGTAGATCCTTTTTTGCCGTTCTTCTTCGGCTACGAAACGGGATTCAGAGATGCTGCAACGGTGATCCGTTGTGCGGAAGCAAAGAAGAGATACAGGAGGTAACTATGCTCGAGGTCGATGGCCTCAAGAAGCGCTTCGGCCCCATTGAAGCCGTGAGCGGCATTTCATTCCGGGCCGATAAAGGCGAGGTACTGGGATTCCTTGGTCCAAACGGAGCAGGCAAGACTACTACCATGCGCATGATCACAGGATTCCTTCCCCCATCCGCGGGCACAGCACGCGTGTGCGGACATGACGTCGGGTCCGACCCGGTAGCCGTCAAGAGCTGCCTGGGTTACCTGCCCGAGAATGCTCCGGCGTACGATTCGATGACCGTGACGGACTTCCTTCGCTTTGGGGCAGGCATTCGCGGCTTCGGCGGTGCGGTTGGTCGCGAACGCGTGGACGAGACAATCGTCACCTGTCGACTGGAGAAGGTTCGCCACCAGGCGATCGGGACGCTCTCCAAGGGATACCGGCAGCGCGCCTGCTTCGCTCAGGCCGTGCTGCACGATCCGCCGGTACTGATTATGGACGAGCCCACCGACGGACTCGACCCCAACCAGAAGCATCTCGTGCGCGAGATGATCCGCAACATGGCAAAGGAGAAGACGATCGTCATCTCCACCCACATTCTCGAGGAGGTGGAAGCGGTATGCAGTCGCTGCGTGATCATCAGTAACGGCAAGCTTGTCGCCAACGGTACGCCGGATGAGCTGAAGGCTAAGAGCCCGAGCGGCACGCTGGCCGACACGTTCCGCATGCTGACACTGGACAAGGAGGACGAGAACAATGGGTAGCATACAGAACATTGGGATGATCTTCCGTCGCGAGCTGAAGGCCTACTTCCAGTCGCCCGTCGCCTACGTGTTTATGGTCGTATTCCTTATACTGACAGGGTTCTTAACCTTTTCCGTGGCGCACTTCTACGAGCGCGGCGTGGCCGACCTGGCCCCGTTCTTCTTCTGGCATCCGTGGGTCTACCTCTTGCTGGTGCCTGCCGCCACCATGAGCCTGTGGGCCGAGGAACGTCGTTCGGGCACGGTTGAGCTGTTGCTCACAATGCCGATCACGATGTCGGAGGCCATCATCGGCAAGTTCCTTGCCGCGTGGCTCTTCATCACGATCGGCGTCCTGTTGACCTTCCCGGTCGTCATCACCGCGGACTACCTGGGAAACCCGGATATGGGCGTGATCCTGTCGGCCTACTTCGGATCGATATTGCTGGCCGGGGCCTACGTAGCGGTCGGCATGCTGACTTCATCCATGAGTCGCAGCCAGGTGATCGGGTTCGTACTCGGCCTGCTGGGCTGTCTCCTCCTGCTGCTGGCGGGCTGGGAACCGATCACCGGTTTCTTCGTACGCTGGGCGCCAGACTGGCTGGTACGGACGATCGCCAGCTTCAGCTTCATGCCGCACTACGACTCCATGCAGCGCGGCGTGATCGATCTGCAGGACATCGCCTACTACATTAGCGTGATCGTGCTCATGATTTTTGCCACGCACATCGTGCTGGATAACCGCAAATCAGCTTAAGGACAGGTGACAACGATGAGCTTTACTGGATCAAAGAGTTTCTGGAAGGCAAGTGGGGGCGTGGCAGGTATTCTGATACTGCTGGCCATTCTCATTGCCGTCAACGTGATCGTGTCCAACCTGCGGGCACGAGTCGACCTGACCGAGGAGAACCTCTGCACCCTCTCCGATGGTACGCGCAACGTGCTCAAGCAGCTCGAACGCAAAGTGACGCTAAAACTGTTCTTCAGCAGCAGCGATCCGGCCGTTCCGATGCAACTCAAGAGCTACGCCGACCAGGTCACGGACCTGCTGCAGGAATACCGCAAAGCCTCGGGCAACAAGGTCAAAGTCGAGCAGTACGACCCGAAGCCGGACAGCGACGCCGAGGAATGGGCGCAGAAGTACGGCATACAAGGCCAACAGCTCGGCCTGATGGGCCCGGTCATCTACTTCGGCCTTGTCGTGGTTGCGGGAGATGCCGAGCAACTCGTGCCGGCGCTCAGTCCGCGCACGCAGCAGATGCTGGAGTACAACCTGACGCGGACCATCTACCGGGTTACACACCCGCAGAAGCCGGTCATTGGCGTGATGAGCTCATTGCCGATACTCGGCGGCCAACAGCCTGCCATGATGCCCGGGCAGCCTCCGCCGCAGTCCCAGCCCTGGACCTCGTTCGCCGACCTGCGGCGTGACTACGATCTGCGCCGGGTCGATGCGAACGCCGACGAGATCAGCGACGAAATCGGTGCCCTGGTGCTGGTTCACCCGAAACAGCTCGGTCCCAAGACGCTCTTTGCGATCGACCAGTTTGTGTTGAAGGGCGGACGCTTAATGGTATTCGTGGACCCGCTGTGCGTCGCCGACCTCGAGAATCAGCCCCAGGCTTCGCCATACCAGCGTCCTCAGGCATCGTCAGACCTACCTGAGCTCTTCCAAGCGTGGGGCGTGGCCTACAACGCAGCCAACGTGGTGGCCGACATGAGTGCAACCACACCCGTACGCGGTGCCGGCAACCGAGTTGAGGAGAGTATGGTCTGGCTGACCCTGAGGAGTTCTCAGATCAACAGGGACGACATCCTCACCACACAACTCGAGAATGTGCAGCTTCCCTTCGCCGGCTCGTTCAACGATATGACGAGTGAAGAGATCACCTTCACACCGCTCATGAATGCCTCGACAGAGTCAGGCAGCGTCAACGCTATGAGCGCCCAGTTCGGCGGCGATGCCCTGCGTCGACAGTTCCGCAAAGGCGGCGCAGCCCTTCCGCTTGCCGTTCGCCTCGCCGGTACGTTCAAGACCGCCTTCCCCGGGGGTGCCCCGAAGGATGCGGAAACCGTAGAGGAGAAGTCCCCGGAGGAAGCTACAGAGGAGGCCACCTCCCTGCAGTCTGGCCAGAGCGCCATCATCCTCGTAGCCGATGTTGACATGGTGGCTGACCGGTTCTGCGTACAGGAGATGAATTTCTTCGGCATGCGGGGACACCAACCCATCAACGACAACCTGAACTTCCTGGCCAACGCGGTCGAACAGGTTGGCGGCAGTTCGGACCTCATCGGCATCCGTTCGCGTGGCACATTCAGCCGCCCGTTCGACCGCGTTCTCGCGCTCGAACAGAGAGCCCGCAACGACTGGCAGGCCCGCGAGCAGGAGCTGACGCGCAGCCTACAGGAGACACAGCAGCAGTTGCGCGAAATGCAGAACCAGAAGGATAGTAGCCAGCGCTTCATTCTTAGCCCGCAACAGCAGGCGGCGATTTCTCAGTTCCGCGAGCGTGAACTGGAGATCAAGAAGGAGCTCAAAGAAGTACGCAAGAACCTGCGCCGCGACATCGAGATGCTTGGCATCAAGGTCAAGGCCATCAACATCGCCCTCATGCCGCTACTGGTAGCACTGGGCGGCGTCGGATACGGCCTGGCACGCAGGAGAAAAGGATAGAGCCCTAGCAGCCACCACCGGGCTTGCCCCGGTGGAGCTATGAGTGATTGCGAACAGGTAATCAAGAAGAGGAGATGCTTCGACAAGCTCAGCATGACAATGCCTTGAAGAGACTCGGGGAATCCAAAGCCGTCATCCCGAGCGGAGTCGAGGGATCTCCTCTTTGACAGAAAGCCCTGTTCAGATGGATATGGAGAAACAGATATGAAAGCTAAGAATCTCATCATCTTGTTGATTGTTGCCGTTGTGCTGGGCGGTGTTGCCATGCTGACCCAACGCTCTGACGAGAAACCATCGGACATGATCGGTGATCTCGTCCTGGGCGACTTGCCATTGAACGATATCGCCGTGATCACGATCACCTCGCCGGAGGGAAGCTCGCGCCTGGCAAGAGCGGCAGATGTGTGGGTGTCGGAGACGGACTTCAGCTACCCCGCTGATTTCAACCGCATCAAGTCGGCCATCCTGAAGGTGTCCGAACTGAAGGTCGGCCAGGTGGTCGACGCCGAAGGCGGCGACAGGGCGGCCATGAAAATGGTATCGCCCGTCGGCGGCTCGGGTGGCGGCACACTGGTCGAGATGCTGGATGCATCGGGCAAGCAGATCGCCTCGCTGCTCGTCGGCGAGACACGCAAGCGCGCCGGTGAAAACCAAGGGCGTTTCGGCGGCTACCCGGACGGGCAGTTTGTATCGCCGGACAGCGGCGAAACCGTCTACCTGGTGAAGGACAGTCTTTACGAGTTCAACCAGGCAACCGGCTGGCTCGACAAGGAGTTGCTGAACGTGACCGCGACGGACGTGATGTCCGTCCGCATCGACGGGTCTGACCGCAAAGCTCTGGAACTCGCCGTGGCCGAAGGCAGCTCCGACCTCACCGTGGCGAAACTGGGCAAGAAAGAGGAGATGGATGCTTCGAAGGTCAACAGCATCAAGTCAGCCCTAAGCTACTTCCGTTTCGAATCCGTCGCCGACCCTGCGCTTGCAGACGAAGCAACCGGCCTGGATGACCCCGACACGTTCGTAGTCACCACGAAGAAGGGCGAGATCTACACTGTACAGATCGGGTCACAGACTCCAGACTCGCAGAACCGCTACGCCCGCGTGGCCGTGGCCCTCGACCCGGCCACTGCGGAAGAAATCGTTGAAGCGGATGCTGAGCAGACCGACGAGGAGAAACAGGCCGCCGAGGCAGAAAAGGAGCGCAAGGCCGAAGAGCGCGCACAGATCGAGCAGCAGGTTGCTGATCTGAATGCGAAACTCGGACCGTGGACCTACGTAGTCGCGTCGTACAAGAGCGACACGATGCGCTCCACGCGCGACACGGTCGTGAAGACCGTCGAGGACGAAAAGAAAGAGGAGTAAGAGCACCATGAGCCCTGACATCGAACAAACCACGGACCTGATCAAGCAGCAGGCCGATGCGATCGACGCCCTGCGCCAGGAGGTGAACAAGGTTCTGGTTGGGCAGGAAAGACTGCTCGACCGCATGTTGATCGCCCTCGTGACCGGGGGACACATCCTGCTTGAAGGTGTGCCGGGGCTCGCCAAGACCACAGCCGTGCAGACCCTCGCTCAAGCGTTGGGGCTCGACTTCCACCGCATCTCGTTCACGCCCGACCTTCTGCCCGCCGACGTGGTCGGCACTATGATCTACAACCCGAAGGAGGGAACGTTCAGTTCCAAGCACGGTCCGGTCTTCACAAATCTGTTGCTGGCGGACGAGATCAATCGCGCCCCGGCAAAGGTGCAATCGGCCCTGCTGGAAGCGATGCAGGAACGCCGTGTCACGCTGGGAGACCAAGCCTACGATCTGCCTGACCCCTTCCTCGTGATGGCCACGCAAAACCCGATTGAACAGGAAGGCACTTATCCCCTACCTGAGGCACAGATCGATCGTTTCATGCTCAAGTGCGTCATCACGCACCCATCCCGGGATGACGAACGGCGGATTATGAACCGCTTCACGCGCAACCAGAATATCGAGGTAGAGTCCGTGATGAGCGCAGAGCAGATATTCGCACTGCGCAAGACGCTCGACCAGGTATACTGCGACGAGAAAGTGGGCGACTACATTCTCGATATCGTTTTTGCCACACGCGATCCGGCGCTCTTCAAGCTGGATATAGCGCACCAGATCGAGTACGGCGCCTCGCCGCGCGCGACGCTCTACCTGAACCTCGCCGCACGGGCCAACGCCATGCTCAACGGCCGCGCCTACGCAACGCCGCAGGACGTCAAGGAGGTCGCACATGACGTCCTCCGTCACCGCATCATTCTGACCTACGAGGCCGAAGCCGAAGAAGTGACCAGCGACGACATCGTCACCAACCTTCTCGGCGAAATCCCCGTACCATAGACTGTAGGCGGTAGGCTATAGACTGTGGGGGAAGTGTTCGAGGTTTGCGATGCTAAGACGAGTTCGAGGAAGGCGCCCACCGTTCGGACCGAAGCACCTACAGTCTACAGCCTAAACACCTACGGCCTCTCTTATGGCAATAGACACTAAAGAGTTGATGAAGCAGGTCGGTAAGATTCGTGTTATCACGAATCGACTGGTCGACGACCATCTCTCCGGCGCCTATCACTCCGTCTTCCGCGGCCAAGGCATCGAGTTCGACGAAGTGCGTGAGTATGTTGCCGGAGACGACATCCGCACGATCGACTGGAACGTGACGGCCCGCATGGGACACCCCTTCATCAAGCGGTTCTCCGAGGAGCGCGAGATGACAGTGATGTTCCTCGTGGATATCTCCGGCTCCCAGGGCTTCGGCTCCGGGGCACGGACCAAGGCCGAACTCGCCGCCGAGATCACCTGTCTCCTGGCGCTCTCGGCCATCAAGAACCAGGACAATGTCGGATTAGTCTTGTTCAGCGACCAGATTGAAAAGTCGATCCCCCCACGTAAAGGGCGCACCGCCGTAATGCGACTTGTGCGGGAGGTACTGGCGGCCGAAGAGACACAGCGCGGAACCGATATCACCGCGGCCCTGCGCTTTCTCAGTAACGTTCAGAAGCGGCGCGCGGTTGTGTTCATCATCTCGGACTTCATGGACAGCGGCTACGACAACGAACTGCGGGTGATTGCGCGAAAGCACGATGTGATCTGCTGCCCCATTACGGACCCGCGCGAGCTGCAGTTGGTAAACGCCGGGCTGATTGAAGTGCAGGACCCCGAAACCGGTGACCTTTGCCTGCTCGACACCTCATCGCGACAGGTGCGTGAGGCGTTCCGCAAGCAGGGCGAGGAGCGCTTCAACGATCTTGCTCAACAGTTCAGGCGCCTGAAGATCGATACCATCTGGGCCTCGACAGACCGCCCCTTCATCGATGACGTACGTAAACTGTTCAAGCAGCGGCAGAGCCGCGCGGGAAGAGTGTGATGGCGGGGTACAGGGGACAGGATACAGGATACGGAATGCAGGGGATGCATCTCGTCCGGATCGTTCTCGCCGTACTGTTTCTCTCGATCGCAGGTGGCTGTGGCGAACAGACTAACAGAGAGGAAGGCGAGCCGCAGGCCGGCCCCCTGGTTGAGGAGATGGCGCACGGGGAGGTGGAGCTTGTCTTCTCGATAGACCCCTCCACGATTCAATACGAGCGGGATACGCTGTTGACCATCAGCGTCACGGCTCCTGCTAACGTCCGTGTCGGGCTGCCCGCATTGGACAATCGGCTGCAGGGCTTCATTCTCAACGGCACATTCGAGGACCCGGCACTGGCTGAAGGTGGCCGCGTCACACGACAACTGAACGCGCGTCTCACCCCCCTGCCCGGCCACGAGCATCGTCTTGCACCGATGCCGATCATGGTCAGCGATGGCCGCACCTCACCGTCCACGGAAACGTGGTTTCCGACACGCCCCATCGTACTGGATGTCACCCCGCCCACATACGAAGATCCCGGCTCAGAGATACGCGACGAGATGGACCCCGTATGGATTCGTCCGCCATTCCGGGAGGTGGCAGGATACGCCCTCCTTCTGCTCGCGGTTGCCGGACTCATGTTTCTGCTCTGGAAGCTGGCCGGTCGGCTCCATCGACAGGTCAAGCTGATGCGCATGTCGCCGCGCGAACGGGCATTGAAGGAGTTGGCCATCCTTCTCGCCAAGGACCTCATCACCAAGCAGAAGGTCAAGGAGTTCTACCTGCAGCTGACGATGATCGTTCGCCGGTACATCGAACGCGCCCACAAGGTCCGTGCCCCCGAACAGACCACCGAGGAGTTTCTGGCAGCCGTCACGGACGATCCGCAGTTCAGCGTGGAGGTGGTCACCCGGCTCAAGGATTTTCTGCAGGCTGCTGACCTCGTTAAGTTTGCCGCCTACACCCCCAGCGTCAACGACATCGACCGCTCCACCACAACCGCCCGGTCGTACATCGAACAGGATGCCGCTGAAGCCGCGGAGGTGGAAGAGTAATGCTCCACTTTGCCAGTCCATACTACTTCTTCCTGCTGCCGACACTGGTGTTGGCGGGGTGGTTCGTGCTGCGTCGTCGGATCCGCGCCGGTCTGGCCTTCTCGGCCGTTAGCGCATTGCCAACTCAGCGCGCGACATGGCGCATGGTCGTGGCACAAGTGCTTCCCTGGCTCTACCTGGTCGCACTCTTCCTGACCGTTGTCGCGCTGGCCAGGCCGCAGACGGTCCTGTCGCGCAGCCATCGTTCGGCCGATGTGATCGCCATGGAGATGGTGGTCGACATCTCCGGATCGATGAACGCACTCGACCTCTCCGTGCGGACACCGACCGGCACCAAGCACCGCACGCGTCTCGATGCTGTGAAGCAGACCTTCGCCGACTTCGTGGAGAAGCGTCCGGATGATCTGATCGGACTCGTCACATTTGGCGGCTATGCCGTCACGCGCGTTCCCCTGACCGCAGACCACGAGGCGCTCCAACATGTCCTTGGCGGCGTGGAAGTGCCGCGCGAGGTGTACGTTGACGGACAAGTAGTGAACCAGGAGGAACTGCTGACCGCCATCGGCGACGCGCTGGCCATGGGCTGCGCTCGCCTGCGGGATGCCGAACCCGTGTCACGCATTATCGTGCTGCTCAGCGACGGCGAGTCGAATACCGGCGCGATTACGCCTGAGGCCGGCATCAAGCTGGCTTCCGAATTGGGCATCAAGGTCTACACGATCGGGATCGGAGCGCCCGGCGTCTCGCGTGCGCCATTCAGGGCCAAAGATATCTTCGGGCGCGATACGTTTCGGACCATACACGTTTCGCTCGACGAGCAACTGCTGCGACGCATAGCCGATCAGACGGGAGGCAAGTACTTCAACGTACGCGATCCCCGTGGGCTCGAGAATGCACTGGAAGACATCGATGAGCTGGAGACCACGAAAGTCGAGCGCGACATTTACACGCAGTACAACGAGTTGTTCCCCCGCTTCCTCAGCCCCGCCTTGATATTCCTCGTTGCGGCAACAAGCTTGAACATGCTGGCAGCCAAGAGACTGATATGACGCTCTCGTTTGCACATCCCTGGATGCTGATTCTGCTGTGGCTGGTGCCACTGTTGGGGTTCTGGTGGTATGCCGCCGCTCGCCGCCGCGAGCGGAACCTGGCTCTGTTCGTCTCGCCCACGATGCAGGACCTGCTGCAACCGCGTCACTCCGCCAGCCGTACGGTCTGGCAAAGTGTCCTGCTCTCGCTGGGTATTCTCCTCATGCTATTTGCCGCGTCGCGACCGCGCTGGGGTGTGCGTGAACAGATGGTATTCAAACGTGGACGAGACCTGGTTATTGCGCTCGATGTCTCGCGCTCGATGCTGGCCGGAGATGTCTACCCAAACCGCCTCGAACGAGCCAAGGTGGATCTGATCGACCTGATCAAGGACCTTGACGGTGATCGCGCCGCCCTCATCGCGTTCCGCCACAAGGCTGTTCTGATGTGTCCACTGACCACTGACTATGCCTATCTCAGACAGACCTTGGACGGCATTACCGTAGACTCAGCACCACGAGGGGAAACGGACATCGGTGATGCCATCGCCAAGGCACTCTCAGCGTTCGAAACTGCTGACAGCAACCACAAGGCGATCATCCTGATCTCCGACGGAGAGGACCTAACCGGACGCGCCGTCGCGCTTTCCGAGCAGGCATCCGAACGGGGCATCCCCATCTTCACCGTCGGCCTGGGAGATCAGCGCGGTTCGCGCATACCCGATGTCGGCCGTCAGGGCGCGTTCGCCCAGCACAAGGGCACCGACATCGTCACCAAACTCGACAACGAAACCCTCGACCAAATCGCTCAGATTTCCGGTGGCGCCTATGTCCCGGTCGGTACTGCCAGCACCGCCACCACTACACTGGGTGAGCTCTACCGCAAACGCCTGAGCCACATCCTCGCCCAGGATTTGGAGGAGACGCTTCAGCGTCGCCACATCGAGCGCTATCAGATATTCCTCGTGCCGGCCTTCGTTCTCTTCCTCGCTGGCGCCTGCCTGAGCCGCGGGCGGCTGAGCACGGGGGGCCGGAGATCGGAAGTCGGAGGTCGGAAGTCAGAGGACCGAAGCCACGGGGCAAGGGCCAAAGACATGTCGCCACCGAGAACCCCGCTCAAGGACATATCGGGTACAGTTCTTCTCGCGATAGTCACCGTCGGCTGGTGCACTGCCATGGCGTCAGCACAGATCTCCAATACCATCCCAACTGACCCCGCCCAAATCGGCGCGACCAATGCTCCGACCTCCGTCCTCCGATCTCCGTCCTCCGACATCCCCCCCGGGCGGTCCGGGGCACGCATGGCGCAACGGCTGTTCCGCAAGAGCAAGTATGCCGAAGCGGCAGCAGTATATGAGGAAGCGGCCAAGGGCTCCACCCGCGAATCACAGCGCGACTTCATGTTCAACGCAGCCGTGGCCTGGTATCGTGCCGGAGAGTACGCGAAGGCGGCCGCGATCCTGCAGGGACTCATCCAGTCACGTCACGACGTGGACGGGCCTGCGGCCAGAGGACTGGGGTCCGCACTTCACCGCCGAGCCGAGGAGCTCGATGGCGCTGTCGACGCCGCCACACTCAAGGGGCGCGAAGCCCTGCTGAAGCGGTCCGCCGCCGCTTACCAGGAGGCCCTACGCGCCAAAGAGGACAATGACGATGACCGCGCCAACCTTGCTCTCGTGCTCGGAGAGCTGCCGGAAGCAGAAGAGAAGGCACTCATTGCCCAGCTCATGCAAGATCACGGCCAAACCCAACCCTTCGGGCTCCTGGAGACCATGCTCAGCGAACAGCGTGACATCCTCGAGATATGCCCACAGGCATTCACGAATGATAGCCCCGGCCAGATTGCTCAGTTTGAGTCCCTCGCTGCGCGCCAGAAAGCCAATGCCCACCTCTGGATTCCCCTGAAGGGCAAGCTTCTCGGTATGCTGCAGGGCAAGGCAGGCCCTGACCAGTTGGCCATGATGAACGGCGCCATGGACAGCATCCAGGACAGCATGATGGACGCAAGCGCAGCGCTTCGCGACCTCGATGCCGCCGGCTACGGCCCGGCTGGTGATGCTGAGTCCAATCTCTACGCGATCTGGAAGCAGATGGCCGATTACACGCTTCTCCTCCGTGAGGATCTCCGTCGCCAGAGCAATGCCATCAGCCGGACGGAGCAGGCGATCACCGCCGGCACTCCGTCCACTGAGAAGACCCTCCTCGATCAGGCAGAGGCACTGTCTTTGACACCTCTCTTCGTGCAACGCCTGCCGGATGCACTTCCCGAAGATGCACACATGATCAACGAGCTGGGACCGGACGGACAGCCGGATGCCAGCATTCAGCAGCCCACCGATCTCGGGTTGACCGTGGAGGCCCACAGCAATATCGTGGCCTTGGCGGAGGAGGCTGTGGCGGCCCAACAGCTCGCGTTGGACCATCTCCAAGCGGGGCGACAGATCGATGCCATGGATGAAGAGATGCGAAGCTATGATCTGCTGAAGCAGATCGAAGAACTACTACCTAAGTCCCCCGATCAGCAGCAGCAACAGCAAGACCAACAGGACCAGCCACAGGAGCAGCAGGAACCTCAGGAAGAGCCACCGCCACCAGAGGAACAGCAACAGGAGCAACAACAACCTGAACCAGAACCGCAGGATATCTCGCAGGAGGAACTGGAGAAGCTGATGGAGCGGGCCTTGGAGCGTGAGAAGGAATACGAGGAGCGACAGCGCGAGCGCAACCGCTCAACGCCGCTGTCACCGAGAGAACGCGATTGGTGATCGGAGGCCAGATGTCGAAGGTCGAAGGTCGAAGGATTGCCGGACTGGCCGTCGTGGCCATAGCCTTGGTCTGCACAGGCCTGTCCAAAGCGGCAGATGTGCAACTGGCGGTCGACGTCGACCCGCAGCAGATCTACCTCGGTGACTCGGTCACGTTGACCGTCAAGGTATCTGGTATCGGGGATTCGCCCGAACCCGACCTATCAACTATCGAGAACTGCTCATACTCCCTGCAGGGCAGCCAGGACCAGAACTACCAGCACGTCACAATCGTTAACGGAAAGATGGAGCGCATCGCTTTCCGGGGCCGCATCTTCACCTATACGGTATCCCCAACCAAGACAGGGAGAATCCCTGTGGGCCCGGTAAGACTGTCGCACAAGGGCAAGGTCTACCAAGCCACTGGCCCAGTAATCACTGTTGTGGGAGCGGAGAAGCAGGATCTGGTGCTTGTTCGCGTCGAACCGTCACGAGACACGGTCATCGTGAATGAGCCGTTCGATGTCACCGTGGCGGTATCGATTCGTCGACTGACCGGCGGCTATGCCGATATCGACCCTTTTGAGGCCGGAAACCCGCCTGACCTGACCATACCTCACCTCCAGTTCAGGGATATCCCGGGTCTGGAGGGCGAAGCCCCCCAGAAGCTTCTCCAAAGCCTCGTGACATCGGGCAGGCGCGCACCGGGCTTTGGAATCAATGGCGTCAGCCTCGCACGTGACCCTCTCGACAGCTTCTTCAGTTTCGATTCGCCACTGGGCGGTTCGCGTGCCATCTTCCGCTTCAATCGCTCTGAGGAGACCATCGACGGCAAGGAGTACCTGACCTACCGGCTCCGGACACGTTACGTTCCCAAGCAAGAGAACTCGTATCTCTTTGGTCCCATCGTATTCAAGGGCAGTGTATTCACATCGGTCAGCGCCGGCGGCCAGGCGACACCGCGTCGTATCTTCGCGACCGTCCCGGCACTGACTGTGCGCGTGGTCCCGCCGCCCCTGTCGGGCCGCCCGCCCAGCTACGTCGGCGCCATCGGATCCAACCTCGTGGCTGAAGCCGCGCTCGACACGCAGACCTGTAACGTGGGTGACCCCCTGCGCCTCGCGCTTTCGATCCGCGGTGCCATGAGCGTCGACAACCTGAGCGCACCCGCTTTGACCAGCCAGGACCAGCTTGGCGAAGCATTTCGCATCTACGATGATAACGTGGAGAGCGAAACGCTTTCCGATGGCAAGACGTTCACCTACACCGTTCGCCCGATTCGCGCAGGGACGCTCGAGTTTCCTCCGATTGACGTGGCGTATTATGACAGTGAGGAACGAACATATCGGATCATCAGGACCGCCCCCATTCCGCTCGTCGCCTACCAGGCCGCGGAAGTACAGGAAGACTTCGTCCTGGCGGCCACGAATGAACTGCTGGCTACAGCCAATGTAGAACTGGAAGGCATGCTCGTTCCCGCGCCCATCACCGTATTGTCGGCCGGATCGAAGCCCGCACCATTGTGGCTACCGCTTTGGCAGCGCGTAGTTCTGGCGCTTGGCCCCATCGCCTTCATCCTGGTCGGGGCGGCAGTGTTCGTACGGATACGCCTGACCACCACGGCTGACTCCCGTCGCCGCAAGGCCGCGGTTGCCGAAGCGCTTCGCCTTGTGGATCGGGCGGCGCGCAAGGCGGGACGCTCTCCGGCGGAGGGGCGGACCCTCCTCGTCGCCGGCCTACGCAAGTACCTCGCCAACCGGCTGGGAGGCACGGAAGGCGGCATCACGCCGCGCGACGCCGCGCGCCTGTTGCGCGAGCACGGAGTAGACACCGACCTGTCGCACACCTTGGTAGATGTGCTCGACCGCAGCTTCAATGCGCAGTACGACCCATCAGCCGCATCCAACCAGGACGTCCGGGCCGACGCCGGGAACGTCAGGGCCGCACTGAAACGTCTGGAGAAGATTGCCCTGGTGCTCTGCTTGATGTGTGGATTCGCGCTTTCGGCGAACGCCGACGAAGTGAGAAACCGTTTCCTTTGGGAAGAGGCGAACATGCGCATGGCCACTGCCGTGCGACCCGCCGACTACCTCGAGGCAGCCGACACCTACCGCGAGCTTTACGCCACAGGGGTGCAGAACGCCCCCCTACTCTACAACATGGGAACGGCATTCCTGATGGCCCAACAGTACGAAGCTGCGCGGCGTGCCTTCAGCGCGGCGGAGGTCTTCACCGGAGCCACCGCATCCATCGAGCGGAACATGGTGTTGGCATTGATGGCGGGTAACTCCAGCGCCGACGTCACGTTGCCATGGTACCGGCTCCCCTTGTTCTGGCACTTCAAGACTCCTCTCGGTCTGCGGATTACGCTGACCGTCATCGTCGTGACCGCCCTGTGGGCCTTGGCGATTTTGAGGCTACTGGGATGGCGGCTGGGGTGGCGGCGCGCATTCGTGCTCGTACTTGCCATTTTCATCGTCCTGGGATCAAGCGTGCTGGTCTCCCTGCACACACTACACCAGGTCCGCTCCAGCCTGGTTCTCCTCGGCTACCAGCAATCCTTTACAGCGGAAAATACACCATGACGACACCGCGTCTCTTCATTGCATCCCTGCTCCTGGTCACGCAGGCGGTCGCTCAGGAGTCTCAGCCAACCGTGGAGTTGGGTGTCGACAGAGACAACATCTATCAGTACGAGACGTTTGTGCTCACGGTCAAAGTGGTGTCTTCGGGAATACGCTTGAGCAAGCAGCTCTCGCTCGACGGAATGCCCGATGCCCACGCGCTCGTCATGGGCACGATGGAGGCGCTCCCGATCCAGCGCAGTCTGCAGGGGCGGTCGATCCAGGAGATACGGCAGTACCGGACACGCTGTCGGGCATTGAAGCCCGGCATACTCCGCGTGGCCCCGACAGCCCGCGCGGCAAAGATCGTGCAGCGGCGCTCCTTCTTCGGTCGACAGTGGGTTGAGAAACCCATTCACCTCCCCGTTACCCCCATCGATATACCGATTGCCGAGCTTCCCCCAGCCGAGGAGGGCACCTCGCCTTCGGGAGCTGTCGGCACCTTCGTATACAGGGTCACCCCGGAGCCACTCGACGTCGCTGTCGGCGACCTGATAAAGCTGCGGACGCGCATCTCCGGTGATGGCTATCTCGATGGCGTGGTTTGCCCGGCCTCATCGCCGGAGGAAGGGTTCAAGGTGTATCCTCCGCGCCTGCTCGCACAGAAGAGCAACGCGATCGAGTTCGAGCAGATCCTGATTCCGCTGGACAGCCGCGCCACGGAAATCCCGCCACTGACATTCACCAGTTTTGACGCGCGTCGTGGCGGTTACAGCACCCAAACGCAGGGCCCCTATCGAATCACCTTTCATGCCCAGCGCGAAGTGGACCAGTCACAGCCGTATCGCCCCCCTACCGAGCAGGGCGAGCCCGCCCCCGCCGTGACGCTTGCAGACAAGATCGAGCGATGGAAGCAGCAGCCCCAGCCCAAGGGACATGAGACTGTAATAGCGGTCGAACCCGTCACAGCCCGCCTGGCCCCCGCCAGCGTCGCCATGGCCTTGTTCGACTGCAAGCCCGGAGACATCGTGTTGATCATCGAAGAACACGAGGGCTGGATCAGTATTCGGCGAGGGCAGAATATGGGGTGGATTCCCCTGGACGCGGTCATGAGACGCTGATTGGAGTACTTCCTCTCCCCTTTCAGGCTTGGCCTATTGGCGTGGGGTTCGTATGCTTTGTTACTGTTGTTGTGGGGGCACCAAAGGATAAGGGACTGTGGCGAATCAATTTCACGTACGGGTGGACCTGGAACGCTGTAAGGGGTGTGAGCTGTGCGTTGACGCCTGCCCACGCGACCTTCTGGTGATGTCCAAGCGCCTCAATTCCAAGGGGTACCGTGTCCCCGACAACCACGCCGACGAGCGCTGCATCGGGTGCCGCCAGTGCGTCGATATGTGCCCGGAGGCCGCGATCGAGATCGATAAAGAGGACGTAGCCGATGGCTGAACGCGTTCTTATGAACGGCAACACTGCTCTGGGCGAAGCCGCGATTCGAGCGGGCTGCGACTGCTACTTCGGCTATCCGATCACCCCCCAGAACGAACTGACCTCGTACATGGCTACCTATATGCCTCCAAACGAGCGCGTCTTCGTGCAAGCCGAGAGCGAGTTGGCGGCAATCAACATGGTTTACGGCGCCAGCGCAGCCGGGAAACGTGCCATGACCAGTTCCTCCTCTCCCGGCATCAGCCTCAAGCAGGAAGGCATTTCTACGCTGGCGGGCGCAGAGTTGCCGGCCGTCATCGTCAACGTACAACGCGCAGGCCCCGGTCTCGGCAACATAGCCCCGGCCCAGGCAGACTACTTCCAGGCTGTTAAGGGCGGCGGCCACGGCGACTATCGACAGATCGTACTGGCCCCGGACTCCGTGCAGGAAATGCACGACCTCACATTCACGGCGTTCGACCTCGCCGACACCTACCGCGGCCCCGTCATGGTCCTGACCGACGGGCGGCTGGGGCAAATGATGGAGCCGTTCGAGCTGCGACCACCAGTCACCCCCGAACCGGATAAGCCCTGGGCCACGACCGGCGCAGCGGGTCGTGATCCCAACATGATCCGTTCGCTCTACCTGCCGATCAACGAGCTTGAAGAAGTCAACCTGCGCCTGCAACAGAAATACAGGGACATCGAGGCCAGGGAAGTACGCGTCGAGGAGCGCATGACAGATGACTGCGATATTCTTCTCGTCGCATACGGGAGTAGCGCCCGCGCCTGCAAGGGCGCGCTCATCGAGGCCCGGGCCCGGGGACACAAGGCAGGGCTGTTGCGCCCCGTTACCCTTTGGCCGTTCCCAACGGCTCGAATCGGCGAACTGGCTTCACAGGTGAAAGCCGTTATCGTTGTCGAAATGAGCTCCGGCCAGCTCATTGAGGACGTGCAGTTGGCGGCCGGCAATCGAGCCGAGGTCATCCTGGAGAACCGACTGGGGGGATTCGTCCCGGCGCAACGTGACATCGTAAAACGGATCGAGGCCATCTGATGGCTCTAACCCCACACAGCCGCCCGCCCGAAGCCCTCACGGAGAAGCCGACGCATTACTGCCCTGGGTGCGGACACGGCATCGCGCACAAGTTGATTGCCGAAGCCGTCGACAAGCTGGAGATCCGCGATCGCGTAGTCGGAATTGCCCCCGTCGGCTGTGCCGTACTGGCCTACTTCTACATGAATTTCGATGTCGTCGAAGCCGCGCACGGGCGTACACCGGCCGTGGCAACGGGCATCAAGCGGGCTGATCCCGACAAAGTGGTCTTCGCTTACCAGGGCGATGGCGACCTCGCTGCCATTGGTACCGCTGAAACTATTCATGCCGCGAACCGCGGTGAAAACATCGCCGTGTTCTTCATCAACAACGCGGTCTATGGAATGACCGGTGGCCAGATGGCACCCACCACGATGGAAGGGCAACGAACGTCGACCTCGCCCGATGGGCGGGATGTGGACACAATGGGACCGCCGATCCGCATGTGCGAACTGATCAACACACTTGATCGTCCCTACTACATCGAACGCGTCGCGATCGACGGAGCTGCCGGCGTTCGAAAGGCGCGCAAGGCCATCCACACAGCCCTGAAATGCCAAGTTGAAGGCAAGGGATACTGTTTTGTCGAGGTCCTCTCGCCCTGCCCCACATACCAGCGTCTTTCACCAGTGGACTCCCTCACGTTCGTGGGCGAAAGCATGAAGGGGGTATTCCCAACTCGCGTGTTCCGAAAAGACGGGGAGGCCGTCCATGCTTGAGCGCGTACTGATCGCCGGATCCGGAGGCCAGGGCATCCTGCTGATCGGCCGCATTCTCGCGCGGGCGGGGATGAACTGCGTGCCACACGTAACCTACTTTCCTGCCTACGGCGCCGAGGTGCGCGGAGGAACATCCAACTGCAAGATCGTGTTGTCCGACGAGGAGATCCACAGCCCGGTCCCCGATGAGTTCGAGGACATGCTGATTCTGAACCAGGAGAGCGCGGACCGCTTTCTTCCCCGTCGTACAGGCAATACGCGAGTCATCCTGAATACCTCCCTGTGCAAGGACCCCGACACCGGGCCGGTCACAAGTATTCGTGCCACAGACACTGCCAACGATCTTGGGGAGATTCGCGTCGCCAACTTCGTCATGATGGGCGCCTACCTGGCATTGAGCGACTGTGTTCCAGCCGAAGCCCTCGAGGCATGCATCCGCATGGAACTGGCCGGCAAACCCACAGCACTGATTGACCTGAATATCGAAGCCCTTGAGATTGGCCTGAATCACGAGGAAGTACGAACAGCCGAACGATCAAACAGCCGAACTACGAAGTAGGGAGGTCAGGCAAGCACGTCAACGCTATCGAAGCCGAGCGCCGGCACAGGGAAGACCACATACCCAAGGGAGACACTTCTGATTGGCTGCGATATTTCCATTTCGTAGTTCGGCTGTTCGCTTGCCCGCCGTAGCCTCGGCGAAGGCGGGGCTGGTCGGCTGGTCGGCTGTTCGACTATTCATCTGTGTTCACCTGTGGTTCCTTCATAGCTCAGCGGCCGCCGCTCCGCCACGCAACCTCTTCACGCTCATTCGTGAAGCCAATGTCGACGAGGTCGCCCGTTGTCTGAATGCCGGCGGGTCGACGATTGCGAATACGGCAGCCGCGGGTGGGGTCACACCACTGCACCTGGCATCGGCGCTGGATCGCGCGGACATAATCACCTTGTTGATTGCTCACGGAGCATGGGTCGATGCTCCCAGTGCGGGCGGATTTACCCCTCTTCACTGGGCGGCAGCCGAGAATGCTACAAACGCGATGCACAGGCTCATTTCCAGCGGGGCCGATATGGCCGCCGTGACCGACAGTGGAATCACCCCACTGCACTGGGCCGCCAGCCGCAACGCCACCAACAGTGTACGCTTACTGATACAGGCTGGCTTGGCCGTGGCCGCTCAAACTGAATCGGGGCAAACCCCACTGCACTGGGCCGTGGCGCAGCAGGCGGAGGACAGCGCCGTAATGCTCGCTTTCCAGGCTGTCAGCGAAGGAATCGACCTTGCCGTATCCAACCAGATTCCCTTCCGAATGGAGATGCCCGCTCCCGACACGAACCTGCCCTCTGCTGTGGGCATTCCCCAACCTGAAGCCCCACCCGAGATCGCGGCCACCCGCCGCCCGCCCATTGTGCTTCGAGAAGAACCCCTGCCCCGTAGCGGCGACACACGGATGATTGTGCTGGGACAGAGCCAGGTTCTGACGTTCGTGTGGGTTCCGGACGTCGACCTGTGGATGAGTGCATACGAAATCAGCAATGGTCAGTTCCGCCGCTTTCGCCCATCACATGACAGTGGGAGCCGCGATGAGTACTCGCTCGATGGTGATGAGCAGCCCGTCGTTATGGTCAGCTGGTTCGATTCCCAAGCCTACTGCGAATGGCTCAACACCTACTACCGGCACAGCATGCCTTCAGGAATGCGCTCTCGTCTGCCAACCAGTGACGAATGGGTCGCCGTGGCGCGTTGCGGCACTCAGCGGCACTATCCGTGGGGCAACGACTGGCCACCGATTCGTGGCAACCACTCGGACACATCAGCGCGCAATGCGTTCCCCGAGTGGAAAGGTGTCGAGAACTACAATGACGGTCACCCGGTATCCTGCGACGTCACCGACGGTGGCGTGAACGAATGGGGGATCCACGGCCTCACTGGCAACGTCTGGGAGTGGTGCAACGACTGGTACGACCCCAAATCGCGGCAACTCAAGATCCGCAAAGGCGGCGGCTGGGGCTATGAGGACCCGGTCAGCCTCGAAATCGACACCAAGGGATTCGACACCCCCGACTCGCGCTACGACACGATCGGCTTCCGCATCGTCCTCGCTCCTGTGGAATGACATAACAGGGGGAATCTCGCGCAAAGACGCCAAGGCGCAAAGAGAGAGAACTGTGACAGAGAATGAGATTGGCAAGATTGTGGTCGACTCGGCAGTCAAGCTGCACATGGCCTTGGGGCCCGGTCTGCTGGAGCATGTTTACGAGGTGTGCCTGAGCCATGAATTGACCAAGCGTGGACTGCGCATCGAGAGACAGATGCCGATCTCCGTAGAATATGACGGCATAGACTTCGAGGAGGGGTACAGAGCTGACATCTTCGTTGAGTACAAAGTAATCCTGGAGCTTAAGTCTGTATCCCAGGTGACCGCAGCGCATCGAAAGCAGATCCAGACTTACTGTAGACTGGCAGACATACGGTTGGGATACCTACTGAACTTCGGTGCAGCACTGATGAAGGACGGCATCGTGCGTGTCGTCAATGGTCTGCCAGACTGCTAGATTCTCTTCCCTTTGCGCCTTTGCGTCTCTGCGCGAGATGCTTCCTCTCACTGTAACAGCAGATCGCCCTCGATCTTGAAGTCTGCCGGGAGCTTGGTCTTCAGATCTTCGGCAGTCAGGGCATAACAGGGGTCGATCTCGATGAGTACCGTCGGATTGCCATCCGTATCGCGCGGCACACTGACACCGCAGGCATCGAGCCAGCGTGCCCATTTTGCGATCATGTCGCGCTTCGTTGTGGCGGGTGAGTCGTTGCCCTCCGCGTTCTTGACCGGAGAGAACTCATCTTCCCGCGCAAACTCGACATTCAGGGCCCGCTCCGCATCGGGAAGCACGTCGAAAATGAACTTCTCGAACTTGTAGGCGTTTGGACTGTCCGGTTTGACAAGGCTGCCCGATTCATCGCAATACGGGACCTTCTTATGCGCCACGTGTAGCGGCAATGCCTGGTCAGCCTCACGTTTCAGAAAACCGAGAGTAAAGATGTGGATTGCCACGCTGCCGTACAGAAGCCTCAGTTGTCCGTCAGGTGTACGCTCCTCTTTCTGGGCATCCGTCAGGTCGCTGTACTCGACGATTTCCGAGTGCCCCCCCCTCATAACCACCATCCCCAGTCCCTCTTGGGGTTCTCGCTTGGCACAAACCTTCACGGATATCTCCGCCTCGTTGGCCAGGTGCAGCCCAGTGAAATCCGGGTCCGCGATATCGATCAAAGGGTTGTCCACTTGGAAGTAGAAGAGCGTACTTAACCCACGGTCAGCCATGTCCTGCAAGACGCCGCGGCGGCGGAGTGCCGCCAGGATACCGCCATGTCCATCCGGACTGACAAAGACATGATCGGGACGATCAAGCAGGAGGTCGCCGTTCGGCATCAGTCCCGGCCACATGCCCTGTGTGAAGAATAGAACGCGATCGGCTGAGAGCCCGAAGTAGCTGTTGTCTTCGAAAAACGCTCGAGTAGGCGTGTCATTCGCCTCGCTGGTCATGATATAGAACGGCACCTCGGTGTCGTACTTTCTCTCCATCGCCAGGATTTTCCGCGCGTGAACCTCGAAGAGTGACGCGTTCGTGATAGGCCCGATCTCGTAGCATCCCTTGGGCCCATCGTAACCCAAGCGGGAGCCCTGTCCGCCAGCCACCAACAGAACACCCACTTTGCCCGCACGAAGCGCCGTCAGGCCCAACTCGCGTACGTCTGGGTCGCCCGTCTCGGCGAGCTTGACGACTGGTGGCGGCTCGAACTCGCCGAGCAAAGCCGCGGCACCACTCTCTTGCTGCTTCAGCGCACCGCGCATCCGTTCTATGTCCGCGAAATCAATCTCATCGATCTGCGCCAACAGACCGGCCTTCTGCCCCTCGTCGAGCTGTTCCCAGAACGCCAGCAGGTGCGCCTGTCCCTGTTCGGCCAGTTTTTCCAAGGCCTCGTCATATGTCATTGCCATGATTACCCTTTCTCGGTCAGAACCAAGCGTACTGTAGCCAGATACGGGACGGGACTCACGTCTAAAGGCAAGAAACCACGGAGACACTCCACGTACCGCTATGGTTCTCTCACCGCCTCTTTGCGGCTTTGCGCGAGAGCGCTTCGGCAGTAGAGTAACGGCATGGAGACGGAAATCCGATTGCAGAAGATTTTGGCGGACCGAGGTGTTGCTTCGCGCCGGGCGAGCGCGGAGATTATCGCCGCCGGCCGGGTAACGGTAAACGGGGAGACCGTTGATCAACCCGGATTTCGTGTTGACCCCACGACCGACCGAATTGTGGTCGATGGTTCCCCCCTGCAAGCCGAGCAGGAGACGAGGCGCACCATTCTGCTCTACAAGCCGCGTGGCTACATCTGCAGCAGGTCCGACAAGCAGGGCAAGACCGTCTACGAGCTTCTCAAGGGCATCCCGGAACGCATCGTGCCGGCCGGTCGCCTGGATAAGGATAGCGAGGGTCTACTACTGCTTTCTAACGACGGCGACCTGATCGAGCGACTGACTCACCCGCGCTTTAGGCAGGAGAAGGTCTACCGCGTAACCGTCTCAGGGTCACTTGCACCAGAGGTTATTGACCAGCTGCGGCAGCCGATGGAGATCGAGGGCGCCATGACGACACCGGCCCGCGTGAAGATGATCAAGGAGAGAGGATCTCGCGCAAAGACGCCAAGACGCCAAGAGAGAACATCAGAACTCCGTGCTGTTCTTGAGTTCATCCTCAATGAGGGCCGCAATCGACAGGTTCGTCGGCTATGCGAGCGTTCCAGCCTCCGTGTCCATCGGTTGGTGCGAACACGTGTAGGAGAACTCACGCTGAAGGGGCTCAAGCCTGGACAGTGGCGGGAAGTTTCCGCCAGATCACTTGTGGCGCCTTGCGATTCGAGGCCTTGACAACGGACGTACGTTATATCATTATACGTACGTACGAGACGGAGTGCTATCAGAAACAGAGGTCTTAGCAAACCGCCACCCCTGAAATGTGGTTTTCAGGAAAGTCAATGTTTATGGGGGTTTCCGAGAAGTGGCTGAGAAAATAATTTCGTGTGTGTTTTGCGTGGTGTTCCGTGTATGTTGAGTCATTGATGTGCGCAGATCGACGAAGATCGGGACGACGATTAGGACGAAGGTGGGGGAGGCCCTGAGGTGGGGCTAGCATTGGGACATGAGAAGCTGCGTGTTTATCAGCGTGGGTTGGATTACGCATCCTGGACGCATTCGGCGCTTGCCGCCATCGAGCAGTCGGCAGCGGTGCTTGATCACTGGGATCGGGCGGCGGAAAGCATCGTTAAGGTTCATCAGATCGAGGACGGCAAGCAGATCCTTGCAAGAATCGTTCCGCTGCTGTTGGGGTTGAGAGGCTATCTGGATGAACAGACGGATCAAGGATGATGACGTAGCTGTGCGGATATATCAAGGTAGGAACGCCGGTTGCCCGGCGCCCCCCTTACAGATCCCGGCGTGC
>CAYFPQ010000007.1:0-26107 GCA_964345005.1 uncultured Victivallales bacterium
TGTCAAGAAACCACAACATATGGGGGGTACTTGAGTCAATCAGCCACCCACGTAGGTAAAAGACATCGTGCGTCCACCCCAGTCGTCCAATCTTGTGAGTCGGCTTAGATCATCATAGGTGTAGTCGATCTCCTTGCCGTCGGGGTATCGCAACACCTCTCGTCGTCCCATTAGGTCATAGGTAAAGTTGAGCTTCTTATTGAAGTGGTCCCGGCATTCGACAATGCGGTCCATCTCGTCAAACTCCAGCCGGGTTGTCGTTGTGGGGCCAGAGCCAAGGCGTGTCCCGATCACCGGGTTGTCGTTATCGTCATATACGAAGGAGTTGATGCGACCGGTACTGAATGTGACTGTCTCGGGTCGGCCTCCATCATCATATGACACCATCCGTGTCGTGCCATTCGGGTCGGTCTGAGTCCTGAGCCTAACCAACTCATCGTACTCATAGTGCCATTCGAACCCATCCTGGTTGCGCTCCAGAACACGTTCATTGCGGTTACTGTACGCCATCACATAGTCGCCGCGCCGGGGGTCCATGATATTTGTGATGTTGCCCACAGAGTCATAGTCGTAAAACCACTCATAGCCTTCGGCGTCTGTCCACTTCACCAACTGGCCGCGGTCGTCATACTCGTGTATGGAGGGGTGCCCGTTCGGGGACGTCACCGTGTCGATGCGTCCCACCACATCATACGTGGTCTCGACGGTGTTGAAGAGCGGATCTGCCTTTGCTACCACACGGTTCAGCCGGTCAAAGTCCGTCTCCCATCGCTGATCCAGTTTGTCAACTAGGGCGATCTGGTTGTTGTTGGCATCGTATTCATGATCTACAGTGAACCCCAGAGGATCGGACACCTCTATCAAGCGGTTGTCATCGTCGTAGGAATACGTTGTTGCGTTGTCGTATGGATCAATGCGTGTATGGACAGCTCCGCGATCCGTGTACGTGGACTCCCACTCAGCTTCGGCACGGTCCACCCGGAGCGTCTGCTGGTTCATGGCATCGTAGTAGAGGTGCGTCAACTGGCCCTTGCCATCAGACTGGCTTATGAGATTGCCTCGTTCGTCATACGTACTCACATACTCACGCCAGAGAGGATCGCGCCGCCTTGTCACGTTCCCGTTGATGTCATATGACAGAACAGTGACTTCATTCAGGGGGTTCGTGGTCGCCAGCACCCAGCCCCACTCGTTCGGCCCGTACGTCCAAGTGTTGCCGGCGGCGTCCGTTCTAGCCGTCAGGAACCCGTCGTTGTTGTAGGCAAGCGTTGTCGTGTTCCCATTGGCGTCAGCCGCTGTTTCCAACAGGCCGTTGCTCGTGTAGGTATAGGTTGCAAGCGCGCCGAGATCGTCATACTGGGTCACCACGTTTCCACCCGCATCGTAAACGAAGTAGTTTGTCCAACCTGCCGGATCTGTTTGGGTTACAGGTTCATTGAAAAGGGAATGATAGGTCCACGTTCGTACCTGCCCCAGAGCATTGGTCTGACTGATCTTGTTCGATCGCTCGTCAAACGCGTAGGTCGTCCTCCACCCGAGTGGTTCCGCCGTGAGTATCCGATTTCCGAACTCATCATACTCGTACTCTGTAGTGTGACCGAGCGGGGTCTCTGACGCGAGCAGATGGCCCTTCCTGTCAAAGGTGTCAACCCAATCGAAACCTTCCGGATCTGTCAGCGTCTTCGAGCGCGTATCGGGAACCCCGTACTGGACGCGGTTCTCACGTCCCAACGCGTCCACCCGGTTTGTCATGCGTCCATATTCATCATAGTTGACCGTCATGACTGTGTTGCTTCTTGGGTCGGTCACGCTCTCCAGGAGACTGTCCCCGTTGTATGTGAACGACCAGCGGGTGTTCACCGGTTCGTAGTCGGTTTCAGGTCCCGACAGCACCTTGCTGGTGAGTTGATTCGAGGTATTGTGTTCGAACGCAACTGACCACTGGCCAAAGACCACATTCGTCAGGAGGGCCCCCTGGTACTGGAAGTCATAATCTCCCCCTGCCGTGTCTACAACCTGTGTGACATATCCATCGTTGTGCCAGAGAACATCCACACTGTTGCTGTAGAAATCCCGGATTTGGACGAGACGACCACGCATTGCCAACTCTTGCACAGGACCCGAGTAGGGATCTTTGAATTTGTAGATTTGTCTGCTCGGAGTGACCCATTCGTAGTAGTCGCCCTCTTTCGAGAGCTCTCCGCGGTACTCCTTGTGGCGCGTCTTCCACACGCCTCCCTCGTAGTCCCATATCTCGACCCCACCTTCCCAGGTGACGAGACCAATGGTATCTGATCCGAAAAACGGCAAGTACTCCTCCATCGGGATCATGCGAGCGTCGAACGTATGCCGCCACCCGTTACCGAGAGCGCCTCCTGCAAGTGGATCATCGTGGCCCAGCTTGTAGCCGCCGAAACTGTTCGCACTGCTGTACGCCATTCGCAGGTCGAACTCCACCCCCGGGGTTGGGCGCTTCATTAGAGACTGTTGCCATGTGTATGCCCCGGAAAGCGGTGCGATCTTGTCCCTTCCTCCGTTCCGACGCGAATCGAAGATGGACTGCTCGCCTTTCTCGTCTACTTCCTCAAAGGCAATCTCGCCACTGCCAGACCTGACGCCGGGGCTTGTGTTTGTCGGCGCAGAGTCAGAGAAGTTCCGGTAGAAGTCATTCGTGTCCGTGGCCCATCCGAGCTTGTAGTATCCGCGCAGCTCAGGGTCCGACGCCGGTTGATCCGAATACATGTATGCCCTGACGAGCGTCTTGCTCCTATACTCCTGAAAGATGGCGACCTCCTGGATCTCACCCAGGAAATGCTTCGCATCGGACCACCCGCCAATTGACACCCCGTCTTCGTTCGCCGTATCTCCTACGGAGTACGTGATGTTGAATACCTCATGCCCATCAACATATCCCGAGAACTCATCGTTCTGCCGGGTCACGGCAAGGTGATACCAACGATCCAGATATGGACGGGAAATCAGCGTCTGATCCGGCAGTGTACCCGAATCCCCTTTTGCGGAGAACTGTAACTCCCCCTGCTGGTAGTCATACTTCAGCAGGTAGGTGTACTCATCCGTCTCGCTACCTGTAGTGCGATCCACAAGAAGCGTCAGATCCTCAGTCAGAGTCATGTCGCTGGGTATCACCATCTTCATCCAGCACGATATCGTGAACATGTCGTTGGTGAGCGACAGGCCGCCCGAAGGGTCAGATATCTCGATGGATGCATCCCCAGAGAACGTTGCAGACAGCGCAACGGTAGGGAGCAGAATACAGAGAAGAGCAAACAGTCGGAGTGTGGTCATGGGGATACCCCCCTTTCAGTGTAGACTCGACGGAATTTAACACGGAAGCTAGTCTCATCAGTGAGAAGAATCAAGTTTGGATTACTGACACGCGGACAGGAAATGGTTGGGAACGAAACGGCAATCGGGCAGCAACAGGGATCGGAGAGAGTTCTCCGCAACACCACGCCCCAAGAGAACGGGCTGCTGGTGGCGTTTGGCCTCTTCGTGGCTGCCTTGGTCTGCATTCAGTGTGTGGTGGCCATTGCAGGCTGGATCGCCCCTGACACCCTTGCTAACGACTTCGCGATGACACGTGATGGGGAGTGGTGGCGGGTGGTAACAGCGCAGCTCCTTCACTTGGACTGGATGCATTTCATCATTGATGCTTCCTGCATCCTCTGCATGGCGGGTCTGCTCCGCGGCCTGGCAGCATGGGGAAGAACGCTCACGGTCTTCTTGGTGGGCGGCATGGTCGGCCAGGCGTTCGCGGCTATGGCATGGAATCTTGGACTGACAGACTATGCGTCACTTGTAGGAAGCTCGGACGGATTACATGGTCTCATCTATCTCTACATCGCCATCGAATACAGACGAGCGGTCACCATGGGGTCTCGGATAATGTGGATAGCTGCAATGGGCGTATTGGCAGCCTCGACTGTCTACACATGTTGGACTGGGCACATGCCGTTTGCGAGTATGCTCAAGTCTCCGGGATACAACCATTGGGGAGGAATACTCACATTCCTCATCGCCCTTGAGTGCGGTTTCTTTGGAGATGCGGCTGGGCTCCGCAGGAAGGAGGAGAGAACCGCATGATCCGGAAGGACCCTCTTGACGCATGGGAGCATAGTCGAGTCGGCAGGACAACCCTCGGGCTCCGCGAGCACTACCGGGGAAGCATATTCGGAGCCGTCATTGCAGAGCGAGAGCCCGCCACCGCGCACTGTCGCGTTGGAGACCGTTGGCTAATTGACTTCGGCAACGCCGGTGCGCTTGGCCTCGATCAGATGCCTTTCTTCTCTGAGGCTTTGGCATCCGGTGCGTGCGCGTGGGGCACGTCTTGCGGAGCGTCGCGGGTGTACCAGTCCACGGCTGTATGCTCTGAGCTGGAGAAGAAGCTCGCGGCAGTAGCGGGATGTGAAGAAGCCATCGTATTCAACAGCGTAACGACTGCGCACTGCGGCGTGCTCCCAGCCATCGCCAGAAATGGGGATGTGTGGATACTCGTCGATGCTTCAGCGCACAACAGCGTGCACCGTGCGTGCGACGTAGCAGCCGCTCGCGGGGTTTCTGTTGAAACGTTCCGGCACAATGCCATGGACGAACTGCAAGTCAAACTGGCGCGGGGAACTGGTGTCCCCCTCGTTGCCATCGATTCCATCTACAGCATGACTGGTGAGTTTGCGCCTCTCGCGGAGCTATCTGAGGCCGTTGCGGAAAGGAACGGATACCTCTACATTGATGATGCGCACGGGACAGGGCTGTATGGATCAACTGGGGGAGGATACGCGGCCAAGGTCTTTGGCGAGATCCCTCCGCATGTGTTGATAGGAGGATCACTGTCAAAAGCCGTGTGCGGATACGGCGGGTTCCTGGGATGCACGGGACGTATCCGAGCGTTCGTCGAGTGCACGGCGGAGGGCTTCCTCTTCAATGGGCCAGTGCCAGGTCCGTACCTTGCCGCTGACAAGGCGATTCTGGATTTCATGGGGAGCTCTGAATACGGCGAGTTGCTGAAGAAGCTGGAAATGAACAGGCAAGCGTTGCTTGCGACTCTGACGGAAGCGGGCCTTGAACCCATATCGCCTGAATCACACATCCTTGCCGTTGAGATAGGTGATCGAGCAGCAGTCGATTTGGGCAGAAGCCTGTTCTCGGGCGGCATCTTGGCAAACGTTGCCCTGTTCCCTGCCGTTGCGCGCGGTCGAGGAGTCGTACGGTTCACACCATCCGTACTTCACACCGCTAAGGACATGGAGGACCTCTCTCGGGTGCTAGCAAAAGGTTGATGCGCTACGGCACCGCGAGCTGCCGGATGTTGTTGCACCGAACAACTCGATAGTCATCCTCTGCAACATGGAGAACCAGCTCTGCTCGAAGCGCTCCCTTTGTGGCCCTGAATGCAACACACTCGGCGGGGTCGAGACCGTGCGGCCCAGTCCATTCATGGGCCTCTTCCGGGAATACCTCGCGAAGTGGCCCGAACACCCCCGTCGAAGCCAGGACATCCAGGCCGTCTTCTGAGACCTCGTCTTTCAGAGCCTTGCGCAGGAAATCCTCTTGCTCTTGGCTCGTTCGATTACGGCAGACACCTGGCACCACCACCATGTCTCGAAGGCGGCTGTCTCTCGTGGGGGTCTCGAGAACACGGGCAAGCTGACGTGCGTGCGCCAGTGCGGGGCGACCGGCGGAGGTAGCCTTCGATTGTCGCCACATAACAAGGGCGACAACAGAGGCGACGAGGGCCGCAAGGGTGACGAGTGCAATAGCTGTCTTTCGATTCATTGGGTCCTCCGACTACGTTCTCCGCGCAGCCTCGATGCGGTCGGCTTCAATGTAATGCTCCAGCAACCGCCGGAAACGTGGCGACTTGGTTCGCGTGAAATGATCCTCCGTGACGCGGCCATCGGCGTGGATGTCATACAGGACCTGCCGCTGGGGCTTGGTCAGGGAATGGAAGATACTCGTCCATTCCGCCGCGCCATTGTTCTCGTGAAGCCGTCGCTGAATGATGTACTCGTTAGGCATCAGCGCGATGGTTTCGAATTCCTCCGGTGATTGACCAAATGCCGCTTCAAAGAACTGCAGTCGAGGGGAAACCATGCCGCGGGTCGCCAGCAGAATACACTGCACACCGCGAATGAGTTTCCTGTTCCAGTTGCGCCCGACATGGCTTCTGTTCTTGGCTGTGAGGGGGATGTACTTCATGGGAAACGAGTAGATCTTGGTCCCCAGTTCCTCGTTGAGTTCACAGTTGATTCGTAGGCGCTGATAGAAATCCGCAGGTGTATCGGTGTAGTTGTAGAGGACGTAATTGGAGAGATTCAGAACGCCGTGCTTAGCGGCGAGGCGTATGCGCGAAACATACACGTCCCTCATGGAAATGTGGTCGAAGGCGATTCTCAATGGCCGGATGGCTGTGCTTGCCAGGAGCGCCATCTTCTTATCTGTCAGTTTCCGTGCGTCTACGCCCTGGTTGAAGTCGACGCACCGCATGCGCCCACCGAGCTTCGCCCCACGTTCGAAGCCAAGATTGCAGATGTCGTGAATGATCCTCGTGAATGAGTGAGAGGCAAGAACGTTGTTGTCCAAGAGGATCAAGTCCTGCTTCGGACCGTAGACATCCTCGATGCCCTTGACCTGACGTGGAAGAGGGCAGTAATGCCGGAACTTGGGCTCGATCTTGTTGACGGCACAGAACCGGCAACGGTTGGGACAGCCACGGGTGGCATAGGCGATGTAGGCGTCCTGTACACCATAGCTGTAGTCGATCGATTCGAGTATCTGGTAGTCTGGAATGAGGCTGTCAACGACAACCGGACTTCCTCTGTCCAGCAAGCCACGCCGATCCAGAAGTCCGGGCAAGACGCGCACGCCCGTAGCCTTCTGGATGTCGGCTTGCATAAGAGTGGCCATCACTCCGCCAACAACCAAGTCTTGCGGCGTCCGAACAGCTCTTAGGTAGTACTCAATGGTCCGCATGGTTGCGGACCAGTAGAAAGAGAACAGCGTGCTAACGTAAATCCGGTCCCAGACTGACTCCCTAAGTGACGCCTCGCATCCTTTGACAAAGTGGACCTCGTCCCCCATCAGCTTGTGATAGGAGGAGAGCTTCATCAAGCCAAGCGGCGGGTATTTGTTCTTATAGCCTGGTTCAACCAGAAGGATTCGTCTCATCGCGGCACCATCGAGCTATTCACCTGCCTTTTCGTAGACGTATGCCAACAGGACTTTCGGCAATTCCGCCGAACAGCTTGGGTCAATGCGAAGGTCTTCCCCACGCTCCAACGTGTAGTCGGAGAGCGCATCCTGCATCAGTATATCCATGCCGGCATTTGCGTACTCCTCCATGGCAGCAACGACCGTCTTGTCATCAGAGATGGCCGAAAAGTCCATCTTGTTTGTCTCTATGGCCATCGCGTAGAAGTTGGCATACTCCTCAGGCGTAATGGTGCTGGACCAGAAGCGGTCATCACCATCTCGTCCGAGGGGCTTGCGTTTACCTGCACGGTAACCAAGGCACGCGCAAAGGAAGAACATCTCATGCATATCCTTTGCCACGAAGTTGCGAAAATCGTTGTACAGGCCTCTGTGATGTCGGTCCGTACGGACGCGTATATCTCCTGCCATGTTCATGCTATTCTGCCTCCGCTTCTGCCCGCAACAGCCCGTCGGCCTGCGTAACGTCCAAACGTTCTATCTTGGTGTTGCCCGCACCCCGGCCCTTCAGTACATAGAACTGCGTCCATCTACTGGTGTCCCGGAGCATCTTAGCCTCAAACCGTCCGAATTCCGTGTCGGTGGCCAAGAGAATCCACTGTGTACACCACCGAGGAACATTCTCCAGAAGGTTCCGGCGGTGCTCGTGAGACAGGCGTCCGAATGGGGTATCCATGAACAACGGCATCTCGAACACATCTTCACCTGAAGCCGCTTTTGCCAGTGCGGCAATGAAGGCGATGGACATGATCTGTCTCTGTCCGGCCGAGATGTTCGCGAGAAACGGTTTCTTCCACCGGTCGTAGACTTGGATACTGTAGTCTTGGGCTACAACGATATCCCGAAGGGTCTTGTTCCCCTCGTCGTCCAGCAATTGCCGGAAGTACTTGGTGGCATCTGTGCCGATCAGATCCCTGGTCTCTCCGGTGAATTCCTCGTGGATCTTCTTGAATGCATCATTCGTGGCGGCGGCGAGAGCGGCTCGCCTTGACATTTCGTCACGGATGCCCTGCTCCCTCTCGATATCTTTCCGCTGCTGAAGAAGGCGCTCTCTGTCATCACGGAGGACAAGAAGTTCCTCGCGAATCTGTGTCTGCTCCTCTTCCAGCCTGATGATCTTCCTCTCTATCTGGTGTCTGTGCTTCTCAAGATCGGCTGCGTCGGCCCGTTCCGACGATCCAATCTTCTCGCGAAGATCGTCCAGTTTGCGACGGGTCACCTGAAGCTCATTCTTCGTGATGGCGTGTTTCTGGAGCACGGTTTCCACCGCGACGCCAATGTCTTCGTAGTGTCCCCGGACACCACTTAGGTAGCGCCAGAGATTGAGCATGGAGTCCTCGGTGAGGACATCCGTAGTTTTGTCACGCCAGCGGAGAATGCTCCGGTGGGCTTCCGTTCCAGGCTCAATGGTAGTGCCACAAATACACTGTTTCTCGGCAATGATGCGGTCTATGAGATCGCGTCTGATCTCGGAAGGGAGTTCATGTCGCTGCTTTCTTTTGTCGATGTGGCGAAACACCTTGTCGGCGGTCTTTCTGACAAGCAGAAGCGCCGTCCTCCCTGTTCGGTTCTTCATGTCTTGCAGGAGTTCCTGGACCTGCGTCTGTAGCTCTGCCTCCTTGCTCTCCAAGTTGGTGCGTGCGGCAAGAAGGTCTCGAATCTCGCGAATCTTCTCCAATTCCGTATCAACCTTCTTCTTCTCCTGCGCCGCACGCTCAAGCTCATCGTCGATGGCGGCCGTTCGGGCATCCAGTTCCGTCGTTCTTTCCTCATTCTCACGGAGTTGCTTGATTACACGGGCAAGCTCCCCTGTGGCGCGGGTCTCCAATTCTCCGTCGAGATAGCGCCGGAGACGCGCTGTCGCGCGCATGGCCGTTTCAAGAACGTCGATATCGAGCAGTTTGCGCACTCCAACTGAAATCTCGCGTCGCTGTTCAGTACTGGCCCGTGTCAGGCGCTCGATCTTCTCGCCGTCGAAGAGGAAGTACTCCCGCAATCCCCTGTCGAGAATGTTACCCATAACAGAATCGATCTCGCTGGGGTCTCTCGTTGTTGTCGCATTACCGTCTTCATCACGCATAACAAGGCGAACACCGTTGTCCTCTTGGATAACCTCGCCCTCGTCGAGCATTCCGATGATCGAGCGTTCGATCTGATAGGTCTGGCCGCAGTGCGAGAAGTCCAGGCAAACGCGAGTCTCGATAGGCTTCTTGTCGCCAACGCGATTCTCCATCGCCGGGTAGTTGACGAGATACAGCTCCCCATCGTCGACTTGGGCATCTTGGGAGAGCCGCTTTTCGCCGTACAGACAGAATAGAAGGGCACGGTAAATGCCGGTCTTCCCCCGGCCATTCTCCCCAAACACAACGGTCACGTTTCCGGTATCGCCGTGAGCAAAGACGAGCTTGTGTTTGCCGCGAAACTGGCGAAAATTCTCAAGTGTCATCTCATGGAGGATCATCGTGTTTCCTCCTTCTCCTTTGAGATTCGCCTCACAACGGCCTTCAACTCCTCGGCAACAGACGATTCCGGCATCGTCTCGGCCAACTCCAAGGCTTTGGTCGCCAATTCCTGAACGTCTTCAGGATATTGGCACAGCTTCTTTCCAATCAGTTCGTGCTTCCCCGGCATTGCTCAGCTCCTATCCTTGATTTCGACAGATTCCATGACTTGGTGATAGATGTCCCACGGTTTGAGATCAAGCAGGTGCAACATCTCGAAGGAGTCCAAGATGTTGCGGATTACGGCTCGTGCTTCGAACTCATTGGCAGCACTCGCGGCAAATTCAGCGAACCTGGGCATTTCGCGGCGCAGAAGCCCAAGGTCATCATCTCGCCGGAGGCGGGCGTGAGAGACGTCCGGAACAACGACGAAATCGAACACATCTGCATGTGTCTTGTCGGCGGACTTCCTTAGAATGCGTCCCCTTCGCTGCACGAATTCCTTTGGGTTTGTAGTGCTGGCAAGGAAGTAGGCTGTCTGCGTAGAGGGGATATCAACCCCTTCATCCAGGCAATGGATCGCCACGAGAACCTGGATATCCCCTGCGGCAAACTGCTGAAGAACCCTCTGTCGATTATCCATTGTAACCGTATGCACGAACTCGTGGCAGCGAATCCCAAGCGATGAAACGGCAGCCAAGACAGCCTTATGCGTGCCTGGTGCACAGTAGACTAGAACGTGGCGCAGCTCCTTCTCCTCGCTTGCACAGACGGCAAGCTGTTTCTCGATTTCGCGAAGCAATAGAGGGACCTTGTTCTCGGCCGCGGAGATAATTTGCGTTCTGCGAAGCAGCAGTCTCTTTAGCCGCTCTTCGATTTCCAGGTCACGGTCAACATCGCGACATGCAAGGGCTGCGATGCTGCGCGACAGCTCCTCATATTCATCCATCTCCTGTGGCGTCAGGTGTGTTGGTACTGGATAGTAATGATAAGAGGTGAGTGCTGTTCCAATCGCCTGCTCAAGCGGATACTCAAAACAGATGCCGGTGAAATACTCGAAGAGGGTCTGCGTGCCCTCTTCATCATACCAGCGGCGTGGAGTCGCTGAGAGTCCGAGCCGCATGCTCGCGAGTGGGAGCAATGCCTCACGCAACCGAGGAGCGCCAAGACTGTGCACTTCGTCAGCGATCATCAACGCGCTATCGGCGGGAAGCCCTGCCAACGCCTTCGCAAATCTGCTGGTCGCTGCGGTCTGGTGTACGGCAAGAACGCAGATACTCGACAACACGCCGAGACGATAGTCCTGGACCTTGGAGCGAACATCATTTGGCCATTGTGCATGGTTGCCGCTGCAAAGGATCGGTAGGAACCCAAAAGCTTCGCAGCTCTGCCGCCATTGCTCCAGCAAATGGAGGTATGGGACAAGAATAACAACAGCAACGCGTCCAAGCTCTTGCCGTCTGTTGGCAGCGGCGGCCAAGGCCGTGAAAGTCTTTCCTGTGCCCGTTGCCATTTCAAAGATGCCGCAATGGTTGTGTTGCTTCCATCCCGCGAGGGCCTCGCTCTGATATGGGCGGAGGTCAATACCGGATGGCAGACAAGAAGGGAGATCGCTGGAATCCGCTGGCCCGATCCCTGCGCGCTGCGGATAGGGTCGGGCAACGGTTCGCCATCGAACGATTTCCTGGCGAATCGCTTCTGGAAGGGGAAGCACCTGAAACTGAGGGTTTCCACTGGACCAGAGTCTTGCCAACCTTGCGCGATGTTGCTCAACATAGGGGCGCTGACCATCCTCCCAGGACGTGAAAACTGAGAAAGCTTCTCCGTTCAAAGAGCCCTTGGCTGAATCATTGAAAGACCCATGGATCGCCACGACATCTTCGTTGGTATCAACGAACACGCCGACCTTGTCATGATAGTCCCCGCCTGTTCCAAAGTCTCGCGGAACTGCAAATCGGAACTCAAGAACACCGTCAGCGACCATCCATGCAAGCGCATTCAGTGTGTCCTTGGACAGTGCGTTGGAGAGGTCTTCGACATGTTCACGAAGGATATCGCGCAAGACGGCATCCCGCGTTGCATTGTCTCCCGTTTGCAGGGCGGCCCAGTCATCCTTCTGCATGATGGGGGAAGTGACAACGCGACCGATACCACCATTCTCAACGAGTGCAACAATGCCGTTGCATGCTGTTCTGAGCCAGCCCGACGTGAAGAAGCCGACGCCGCGCCAGTATTCGCGAGATTCGGCGAGGAGTGGCGCAATGAGATCCTGCACCAAGTCGCATTCGGCGCTGTCATATACAGGGGCAAGCTTGAGGTCCCTAAGCATCGGCGAGCAGCTCCTTTAGTATGATTTCACCGTTGTGGATCACGACTGTATCTCCTGGGCTCAACATTGTTCGAGTAAGATGCTTCTTTATCACGCCGGTGTCCACCATGGCGGCTTCAAATTCTGCCAGGTTTGCGGCTCCACCCCAGTGACAGTTCAGCAGGGCTGCGGAAAGATCCTCTATGGTATGGATGTTCGAATCATTATCACGCGGCACAAACGCGTCCCGACCGTTACCAATGACGCAGAATCGGTGCCCCTTGGTCAAGAGGTCGGCAATCATAAGACGTGACCAATGGAGATCCTGCGGCAGCGCGGGGAGATCGCGCGATTCGACGAGATGAGAAACCCGAGCAAAATGACGACCCGCCTTGACTGCATTTGAGTAGTGTGTGAGTGCGGCCTTCTCCAAGGCGGCTTGCTTCGTGTTGTCCCAAGCAAGTGATTCCAGATGTATTACGCAACCGGCATGATAGGTGCACACGTCCGGTTCGCGAACAACAGAGTAGATTTGCTGTTCTTTGTACCCCAGGCCTCGGACAAGGCGCTCGTCCATGACTTCGTAGGGGCATGGCCCACCTGCGTCACGGACAAAGTTGATGACCCGAGCCCGGATAGTCTGGCGCTCAGATGCATCTCCGTTGGTTTGGCTAACGACACGGGGATAGCCATCCACAACAAAGGCCTCGTTCGCAAAACACTGGATTACGGAGTAGAGCATTACAGCACCATCAATACCGAGACTCCGACAAGTTACGTGCCTGTCTCGGTAGATCTTGTCTATAGAGCAGTGTCCCTCCTTCGCGAGCACTTCCTGGATGTGCTGAATGACCGGCTGAAGTGCCCGCTGCTCGATTTCGAAATTATCGAGATGCAGGTAGCCCCAATCAGCAGTCCGTAGGACATTCGGAACTCTCTGTCTGAGCTGCGAGAACTGGTAGTCCTTCAGGAACATCTTCCGCAGGGCAAAATCGCTCAGATCCTGCTGCGAAACAGCGCCTCCGGCATCACGGAGGAAGTCCTCCAAAGCCAGCAGCATTGGGAGTCGCTCAGAAAACCCCTGCTTTCGATAAACACAAGGCAGTCGAGGGTAGACAAGCTCGGGATGCGCTGACCGACGAAGGCAAGTATAGAGGGCAACATCGGAAGGGACATGTGCCTTCTCGCAGCGGCTCTTGAAGTGCAGGAATGCCCCATTGACCGACACGAAAGGCACGTCCTCATTAAGTGCTTTGAGTAGCCATGCTTCTGCATCATGGATCAGGCTCAGGGGGACAGCCACGTTGTCTTGATGGACAAACGTGCCAAGATTCCAGAGCAGGGCCTTCTCGCATCTGTCGAGAGTGGCATGTGTATTGCGTGTTGAGAAACCAGGTCGCCACTTGCCTATCTCCTTGGCCACCTCACTGAAATGGGCGGGGCCACCAATCTGGTGCAGCACGGTTTCTGCCATCTGGACCACGTTCCCAAATCGCAGTCGCCACAGTTCCATGGAATAAACCCGTTCCTCATGGAGCCTCACGCTCTGCTTACAGTGTTTGAGGACTGCATCAAGCGCTGCATCGGATAGGGTTTTAGCCGAGCGCGTTTCCCGTCCAGATTTCAAGGCGTCCAGAAGAGCTGACTTCAGGCGGGAACGCTGAACGGACCAAAGCCCATCACCGTGGTGCTCATCCGCCGCCGCAACAGCCGTTGCTTCGAGAGCGTCTGCCAAGCGGCGAATATGAGCACGGCTGTCTCCGTGGCTGACGACGCCGTTCTTGTGGAGGCACAGTCCAGCATCTTTCCATACGGGCAGTGTTGAGAAGAAGCGAAGAAGCTCTGAAGCGAATCTCATATCTTCGCTATCCGGCCCCCTGCAGAGCAGAAGCTCGGTCAGTTGTTCGAGGTGGATCATCCCGCCACGCTGGGCAATGATGGTGGCGGCAATCTGAATCAGAGGTCGAAGGCGTTGCTGTTGGTGTGGCGATGCTGCGCGCTCTTCCACAGCCTTCTCCATCTGTCGAGCGCGCTCGCGCGTCACACCCCCGACCTGTTCGCCGACGAGATCCAGCGTCATTGGCGCGAGGCCGAGCATACCCTTGCGAAGCATGAAGGCGCGTTTCTGGCGCTTCGAGTGGGCCAGACTGTCCACCCAGCCACGGAGCCAGCATGCGGGATTGTCAACATCGGCAAAGAAGTCATCACCGTTGGGACCAACGTCCGTGGAGATCGGACTTGCGATGAAACACGGCGCTGAGATGAGGTCGCTGGAATGGAAACCGTCCGGTCTGGCGGCGAGTTCGTGCGCGTAATCAGATATACTGCTCTGAACCCGCTGGATTTCTCTGACGGTCTTTCGTCCGCAATTCCGACACATGAGAAGCTGCTCCTCAGTGAGGCGCATGAACTCCTTCAGAGTGACGACCTGCAAATCTTCAAGAGTATGGACGCCTCGAACGCTCAGGACGGACTTGACAGCATCGAATACCTCCTTTGGTGCATCATCAAGACTCAGGAGTCGAACCGATGCCTGTCTGCGGTCGCAGTCCTGTGCTGCGTGCAGAGTGTTCTGGAGATGCTCGATTTCTGAAGCCGTCTTCTTGCCACAGTTGTGTGTCCGCATGAGTTCATCGTGCGTGAGACGTAGCAGGCCGGCCGAATCCTGCACGCCGAGATTGGCAAGAACATGTCGCGCTCGGACGGAAAGGCCATCTGTAATGCGTTCAAAGCCGACAGGCGTTGAGTACGCACTGTTCCGTCCATGCACGGCATTGTGACGTCGATGATCCATTACCCGTCTAACCCGTCCATGCTGTTGTTTCCTTCCGAACCTGCTCTGCCTGCTTCGATCCAGTCATCTACCTGGGTCTTCTTGAATTTCCATAAACGGCCGACTTTGTGAGACGGCATATCCTTCCGTTCAATCCACTTGTAGACCGTATCTCGGTTGATTCCAAGGTAGTCGGCAATCTGTTCAACCGAAAGCCAACGATCCTCGTTCCACGGGCATTTGGTATCAGTGTTTTCAGTTTCCATGAAGCCCTCGGTATTGCGTACCTGACAAAGGCGCAGTCTGTTTGGGAACCGCACCAGAAGCTACGGAACTCTGTCCGATAGAACCAGATAAAAGCGATTGAAACCCACGGAGATGGTTAACGGCTCCGAGATCCGGCGCTGCCGCGAATTGCCGTAGTGCGCGCCGAGTGGCGGGCCGGAGAAGCGGATGACACGAGGAAAGAAGCGCACTCTGGCAAAGAGTGGCACGGCCGCCAAGGAGCCGGGCACTGGAATGCCGCTGGACACGGAGAACGCTTCCACGGAGTTCCGAGAACGTTGCCAGGCTATGTGAGCGGGACGACCGCAGCGCGAGCCAGCTTGCGCAGTCCACGCGTCCGATGGCAGCAACGCCGACAGCGAGGCCCTCCGGACGCCTGCCGCCTTGCGATACGGTCTGCATTCGGCATACGCGCCCAGAACGACCAGTAACGCAGGTTGATGGGACGCTGGCGGGGAACCTGCCGGGCGACGCTGGACGTATCTACCCTTCGAGGAAGTCCTGCAGCGTCGTCTGGTCGAGGACCTCGTCGATCCGAACCTGCGCCGTCTTGATGCATCGGTGCAAGCGGCAAGTATCCATCTGATCGCAGCAGCCATCCGGGCGCACGCACCGGCTCAGCACGCAGCAGTTCTTGCTTGACCAGAAAAAGGGACCAATTTACCCTTATATTCCATAAAAGACAACTAGTTTTGTCATGTATTCACCGGTTGGGCGTGAGTTGGATCGGAATGCAGACCGAATGGGTTAGGTGAACGTGGATCGCTTGAAGCTTCGCATCCCGGACTTGGATTACTGGCGGGAGAATATTCCGTGCCAGTCGGCGTGTCCCGTCAACACAGACGCACGCGGGTACGTGCGGGCGATAGCAGCCGGGCAGTTTGAGGAAGCCTACCTGATTGCCCGCGGACCGAATCCCCTCGCCTCGATTTGCGGACGCGTCTGTGCCGCGCCCTGCGAAATGGCCTGCCGCCGTGGCGCCATCGACGCCCCCATCTCCATCCGTGCCCTGAAGCGCTTCGTGACCTCGCACTATGGGGCCGAGGCCACCCCGCCCGAGAAACTGCATGCCTACCTGCGAGACCGGATTGCCGAGCGCCAGTGCGAGGGACGGGAGGAACTGCGCCACGTGCTCGGTGTTGAGTCGCACGGGCCCGACACCGATGCGCGCTTGGAGAAGGTCGCCATCGTGGGTGCCGGCCCCGCGGGCCTGGCCTGTGCGCACGACCTCGCTCTGTTCGGGTTCGAGTCGGTCATCTATGAACTTGAAGACCGCGCGGCTGGGATGCTCTATGTCGGTGTGCCTGAGTACCGTCTGCCACGCAACCTGATCGAGGCCGAGGTGGCCTCGATCGAGGCCATGGGCGTTGAGATCAAGTGCAACACGACCGTAGGCGAGGACATCACGCTGGACGAGTTGCACAAGCACCACGCCGCCGTCGTGCTCTCGGTCGGCGCCAAGAAGAGTCGCGAACTCCCGATTCCGGGCGTTGAGGGGCCGGGCGTTCTGTCGGGTATCGATTTTCTGAGGGACGTCGCCCTCGGGCGTAGCGTCACGTTGGGCGAGAGGATCGTGGTGATTGGCGGCGGCAGCGTCTCCTATGACGTCGCACGCAGCGCCTGGCGCACCTCCGGCCCGATGGGCATGGAGATGGTGGCCCCGGAGCAAACCGCGGTCCACGTGGCCTATGAGGATGTCAGCAGTGTGGCGGCCCTTCAATCGGATGACAGCGTCGTGCACCTCTGCTGCCTTGAGAGCCGGGCAGAGATGCTGGCCGATCCCATGGACATTCGAGAGGGCGAAGAAGAGGGCATCATCCGGCATAACAGTGTCGGCCCCCAGGAAGTCCTGCGCGATGCGGACGGCAAGGTAACCGGCGTACGCTTCGCCACCGTCACCAGCCTGTTCGATGCAGATGGCAGGTTCAGTCCGACATTCGACATGGACGACACCAAGGTGATCGAGTGCGACACGGTGCTGATTGCGATCGGGCAGGTCTGTGATCTCGGCTTCCTCGAGGAGAGCCACGGTGTCGAGCTCGATGCCCGCCACTATCCGAAGTACGATCCCGAAACACTCATGACGACCGCGGAGGGGATTTTCGTGGCGGGCGACCTGCAGACCGGCCCGCGCCTCATCATCGATGCCGTGGAGTCGGGCAAGAAGGCTGCACGCGGCGTGCTCTCCTATGTGACCGGCCGGATCCCAAGATTTGACGCGACCGAGCTCCACTTCGATATTGCCGACTATGGACGCGAGAAGGGCTACGAGGTCATTCCGAGACACGGCGTTCCTACGATTGCCCCGGAACAGCGCAAGGACATGACACGGGTGGTTGAGCGCGGCTACGAAGAGATGGATGCTTTGCACGAGGCCTCCCGCTGCCTCGATTGCGGGGTCAACACGATCTTCAATGGCGAGCGGTGCGTATTGTGTGGAGGCTGCGCGGATGTCTGTCCCGAGCTCTGCCTGAAGCTGGTCGGACTCGACCAGGTGGACCGTGGGGATGAGAACCCGCGGAAGCTGATTGAGAACGCCCTCGTCGGTATGGAGCCCGAGGACGCCGCCATGATCATAAAGGACGAGACGCGCTGTATCCGCTGCGGTCTCTGCGCCGAACGGTGTCCGGCGGACGCGATTACGATGGAGCGGTTCTGCTTTAAGGAGCAGCCCATACCCACAGTGAAATAGGAGGGGGGTGCTGGAAACATGGATGCTAAGGAAGATAAGCAAGAGCGCTGTGATCGGCGCGAGTTCATTACCGGTAAAGGGTGGCTACCCGCATTCCTCGGGGCGGTCGGGCTGGCCGGTGCCGGCTCGCTCGTAGGGCTGAAGCCCCGCGTCCTGCCGGATCCATCGGCCCAGTTCAAGATCGGGCCTCCGCAGGATTTCCCGCTCGGGTCGGTCAGGGTGTTTGAGAACGAAAACGTGGCGGTCTTTCGCGATAGCGAGGGGATGTATGCCCTCTCGCTGGTCTGCACGCACTTGGGCTGCATTGTGACGTACAACGATAAGGAAGCCCGATTTGACTGCCCCTGTCATGGATCGAAGTTCACGCTGGAAGGCAAAGTCACCAAGGCCCCGGCCCCGCGTTCGCTCGACTGGTACGAGATGTCCATGCTGCCCGGCGGCCAGATGATGGTCGACCGCGGTGTAACCGTTCCGATGGGAACAAAGGTGGCCGTATGAGCGACACGCCCCGCAAATCCGGGTTCGGCGAACTGCTGACCAACCTGCGGGATCTGCCCCGCAACATGGCTGCAAGCTTCAGCCGGCGCAGCACGCTCGAGAGTACACGCGGACGGTCCCAGTCGGTCTTCGGCAACGTATTCCTGCACATTCACAGCGTGCGTACCCACCGCTGGAGCCTACGCCCGAGCTTCACCATGGGACTGGGCGTGGCCGCCGGCATTCTCTTCCTCATGCTGGCCGTCTCCGGCGCGGTCCTGATGGTGCACTATGTGCCATCGGTTGACAGGGCCTACGAGTCGGTTAAGAACATCCACTTCGTCGTGCCCGGGGGACGCATAATCAGGAACCTCCACCGCTGGGCCGCCTATGGAATGGTGGTGGCTGTCCTGCTGCACATGGTCCGCGTCTTCTACACGAACTCCTACAAGAAGCCGCGCGAGTTTAATTGGATCATTGGGGTCATTCTCTTCGTGCTGACCCTGGCGCTCGCCTTCACGGGCTACTGCCTGCCGTGGGACCAGCTCGCCTACTGGGCGATTACCATCGGAGCCAATATAGCCGGGAGTCCGGCGGAGGTCACGGATGCCATGGGCATCACCGAGTGGTTCGATCTCGGCGGGTTCCAAAAACTGATTATGTTGGGCTCCAACAACGTGGGCGAGCCGGCCCTGCTGCGATTCTACTGGGGACACTGCGTGGTGTTGCCCCTCATGATGGTCATGTTGCTGGCGGTCCATTTCTGGCGCATTCGCAAGGATGGCGGGCTGTCGCGGCCGGACGATATCAAGGAAGACGAGCTGGCCGGTACGCCGAGCGATGAACTGGCCGAGGCCGCGTTCCAGCCGGCCGAAACCAAGACCTACGGCATCATGTGTCTTGTCAAAGGCAAGACCCCGGCCGTCAACCGCGGCCCCGAGCGCACCGTGCTGAGCTGGCCGCATGTCCTCCGCGCCGAGATGGCCATCACGGTCATCGTCCTGGCCGTTATGCTGGTGCTGGCCCTGGTGTTCGATGCGCCGCTTAAGGAGGCGGCAAACCCGGCTGTGCCGGAGAACCCCGCCAAGGCGCCCTGGTACTTCCTGGCCATGCAGGAGATCATCTCCTACTCAGCCTTCACCGGCGGCATGGTGCTTCCGGGCATCACGGTCCTGATCCTGGTCCTGTTGCCGTTCCTCGATCGCCGCGAAGGCGGTACGGGCCGTTGGCTGGGCTGTCCCGGCGACCGGCCCTTGGCGATCGGCACCGCCGGTGTCATGGGGGCGGCCATCATCGGCATGCTGGCCGTTACGATCAACTTCGGGTGGCTGCGTGACTGGTTCCCCGATACGAACCAGATCCTCATTACGGCCGTCAACCCGGGCACGGTGCTGGCGACGTTCCTGGCCGTACTCGCGCTGGGGGCCCTGGCGGTGACCGGCTCGACGCGAAAGAGCGCCATTGTATTTTTCACGGGATTCCTGGTGAGCTTCGTGTTGCTCTCCTATTTCGCGCTCGTTCACCGGGGACCGAACTGGGACTTCTACTGGTGGCCGTCACTGTGGCCCACTCACTAGCGCTATTGAAAGAGACACAATGAACAATGGACAAGTGAAGAAGCTGATTTTCGGAGCCAGTATCGCGGTGATCGTGCTGATCGGCGCGGCGGCTCTGCGCGAGACGGTACTGGTGGAGTACAAGTTCCATCAACTACGGTATCGAAAAGAACTGATCAAGCTGGCCAAGACGCCGGCCGAGAAGGAAGCCGCCAAGGCCTACGAGATCAAGATGCGGCAGTTGGTGATACCCGATCTGGGCCGCACCGATCGCTGTATCTCCTGTCATGTCGGCATCGAGGACCCACGCATGGCGGGTGCTCCGCGTCCGCTGACATATCACCCGCAGGGCCTGCTCGAAACACACGATATCCGGCAGGTGGGATGCACGGTCTGTCATGACGGCCAGGGTCTCGCCACCAACCGCAGAGATGCGCACGCCAACCAGATCAAGTTCTGGGAAGCGCTGCGGCTGCACGGCGACCTGACCCAGGCCAACTGCCTGCGGTGCCACCACGTGGAAAGCCTCGTCGAGGCCCACACGCTGCAGACCGGCCGCCAGCTCTTCGCCGAGGGCGGCTGCCTGGGGTGTCATAAGAAGGACCGCATGGGCGGTTTCCTCGGGCCGGACCTGACCACGATTGGAGATGCCTCGTTCCACCTGAAATCGCCGCACGGTGAGAACCGCAAGGACTTGCTCGGACAGTTCAATCACAACGTCAACCTGGCCTACCTGTTTGAAGCCGTTAAGACGCCAAGTCTCAAGCCGGGCGAGAGTGTTATGCCTGACAACCATTACACCGACGAGCAGGCACACGCGCTGGCGGTCTACATGAAGAGCTTCCAGACGCGCAAGGTGCCGGATGCCCTGCAGGATTTCGACAAGCATGTCCCCCAACCCACCGGCCGGGATCTCTACCTGGAGCTGTGCGCCGCCTGCCACGGCAAGCATGGTGAGGGCGCACCCCTCGTAGAGCACGACAAGCTCGGCCCCTCGCTGGCCGGCAACAGCTTCCAGTCAATTGTCACGCTCGACTTCGTCAAGCATATCGTGACGGAGTCGGGTAGCTCCATTATGCCAAACTGGGGCAAGTCGGGCGGGCTCTCACCCGAACAGATCGACGCGGTCAGCCGCTACATCCTCACAATGCGCGAACCGCGCGCCCCGGCCGATCCCGACTACGTCGGACGTGCCGACTACGGGCGCATCCGCTACGAGAGCCGCTGTGCCGGCTGCCACGGCATTGGCGGCGAGTACGAGATGGACATGATCGGGCCGACCCTGGCGAGTCCCGAGTTTCTCACCTACGCCACGGATGCCTTCCTCACCAAGACCATTGTCGACGGTCGTGAAGGCACGGCCATGCCGAAGTGGCACTACCTGCGCGACAACGAGCTGAAAGACATCGTGGCCTACCTCGGCCGCGAACGCACCGCCATACCGTCCCTAGCACAGGTGCGCGCCGAGGCGAAGAAGCCGAACGCCGCCAGGCAGGGCCGTCACGTCTTCCGCAACCGGTGTGGCTCCTGCCACGGCATGGGGGCCGAGGGCGACCTGGGTCCGTCTCTGAATACCAGCGAGTTCCTGGCCATTGCCTCCGACGGGTTCCTACACGAGACGATAACGAAGGGACGCGAGGGAACGGCCATGGGTGGCTGGTCGCACCTGGATGCCCGCGAGCTGGGCGGCATCCTGGCCTACCTGCGCACCTTCCCCCGTGGCGATGTGCTCTCGCCCGCAGGCACCGCGGTAGCCAGCGAGAGCCGAGGCAAGATCAACTTCCAGCGCACCTGCGTGGCCTGTCACGGTGAGGGTGGCAGGGGGCTGATCGGTCCGGCCATTGGCGGACACGACTTCCTCAATGCCGTCGATGACCACTTTCTACGAGAGACGATTAGCTACGGTCGCGCGGGAACAGCCATGCGCTCCAACCTGAAGGGGACCGGGAGCTTTGCCTCCTTCTCCGAGCAGGAGATCGAGGAGATTATTGCCTACATGCGTACGCTGCAGACACAGCCCTTCAACACCATCGGCGTAGCCGTCACACAGGGCGATGTGGACCTGGGGCGCGAACTGTTTGCCCGCAACTGCGCACAGTGCCACGGCGACTTCGGCGGAGGAGGATCGGGACCGGCAGTGGGGCGACCGGGCTTTCTCGCCACCGTGAGTGATGGGTTCCTCGAGGGGACCATCGCGAACGGGCGTTCCGGAACCGAGATGCGCTCGTTCGCGCACGGACAGAGTTCGCTGACGGAGCTCTCCGAACACGAGATCCGTTCGATCGTGAGTTACCTGCGTTCCGAAGAGGACACCGCGCGACAGACGCCGAAGCTTGCGCTCGGAACCGCCGCGCGGGGCAAGGACCTCTATGAGCGGCAGTGCGGGCAATGTCACGGTACGGGCAACGAGGAAGGTTTCGCTCCGCGCCTGCTGAACCCGCGGTTCCTCGATGCCGCCAGCGACTCGTACCTCCAGGCCACCATGTCGCTCGGCCACGGATCTGCGATGCGTTCGATGATTCGTGGCGGATCCGGCGTGGTCGAGATGACCGGGCGCGATATTAACGATGTCATACAGTACCTGCGCGAAACGGCGCAGTTGAACCTATAGAAGTAAGCTGCATATTGAGAGAACACCAACTCAGACAGGAGAGATACCATGAGATCCAAAGGATATAACTTGTCCCGCCGGGCATTCCTGGAGGGGTCAGTCGCCGGTTCGGCGGCCCTCGGATTGGGGGGCATGATCTTCGCTCCCGAAACACTGAAGGCAGAGACCACGGCGGCGGGACGGATCAAGACCTGTCTCGCACAGTGCCCCTACTGTGGCGTGGGCTGTGGGTCAGTAATCAAGTACGAGAGCGACTCCGGCCGCATCCTCGGCGTGGTGCCCGACAAGCAGCATCCCACCAACAAGGGCATTCAGTGCATCAAGGGGCTCAATGCCGACGAGCCAGTATACATTGACCGCCTCACGAAGGTGCTGATTCGCAAAGACATGAGCGATCCCCTCTCCGGACATGTCTCCAAGACAAAAGGAAGCTTCAAGGAGAGCGACTTCGAGGAAGTCACCTATGAAGAGGCCGAGCACATCGTGGGCGAGAAGATCGCCGGTATCCACCAGAAGTGGGGCGGCAACTCGATCGGTCTCTACGGTTCCGGCCAGCTCACGGTCGAGACACAGTGGATCGAGAACAAGATGCTTAAAGGGCTACTCGGCTCCAACTCCATCGAAGCGAATGCCCGCACCTGCATGACGTCCGCCGTGACGGCCTATTTCGCGACATTCGGATCCGATACGCCCCCGCTGTGCTACGACGATATCGAGCAGGCCGACATGATCAGCTTCTGGGGACACAACCCTCGTGCCGCCCACACGATCGTTTTCTGGCGAGTGGCTGACCACAAACTCAAGAACGGTATCCCCACACTGATCTCGGACCCACGCCGGACCGGGAGTGTCCAGGCGCTGGAGTCCATCAACCCGGAAAACTCGTACCACTTCCCCACCATCAACGGGGACATCTCCTGCCTCAACGCAATCGGGCACTGCCTGGTTACCGAGCACCAGGACGTCATCGACTACGACTTCCTGAAAGCCAACGTGGTCGGGTGGCAGGACTACATCAAGATGGTCAGAGAGGACTACGCACCCGAGCAGGTCCAGGATCGCACCGGTGTAGAGCCGGCCGCCATTCGCAAGGTAGCCTCCGAGTGGGCCGACGCCAGCCGCAAGGGAAAGCGCCGCGGCCGCGGTGGTGTTCTCACCATGTGGGGCATCGGTTACAATCAGCACATTCACGGTCAGCACAACGTGATCTCCATCATCAACCTGCACGCCCTCACCGGCGATCTCGGACGCCCCGGCTGCGGGCCGTTCTCGATGACCGGTCAGCCCAACGCCATGGGGGAACGCCTCACCGGCGGCCTGACCGGACGCCTCCCCTTCAACCAGGGGCTGGGCAAACCCGGCAAGCTGAACATGAAAGGCATCGAACAGATCGCCAAGGCGTGGAACTGCCCGCCGCAACGGCTCATCGATGTGGCAAGCCGCAGGAACCCCGGCATGATGGTGGGACAGTTCGAGCGTGCCCTGATGGACCAGGAAACACTCGACCGGAACGGGCTCGACCCGATGAAGGCGATGTTCTACTGCTATACCACGCACATTCATCAGCCCGACCTGAATACACTCATCCGGCCCGCGCTGGAGAAAATGTTCGTCGTGGTACAGGACATCTACCGCCACGCACCCAACGTGCTCTACGGCGACGTGATCTTCCCCGCATTGACTTGGGGCGAGTGGCAGGGCGGCACCTATATCTCGTCCGAACGCCGCTTCAACATCGTCGACGGCGTCGGCAAAGGCGCTCCCGGCCTTGAGAAGTGTCTGCCCGACCTCGATCTCGCGATCGACAAAGCCAAGACCATCTCCAAGGCACTCGGAATGAGCGACGCGGAGGTCAAGAAGATGTGGCCCTATAAGAAGAAGAAGTTCCACCCCACGGGCCCCGAGCTGTACGACTCTGAAGAGGTCTACGAAGAGATCGTGCGCGCCAGTAAGGGTATGGATTGCGACATGACCGGCCTGCTCGAAGTGCAGGACCGCGACGGTATCGGACTCTATGACCAGATCCGCCGTCTGCGCGGCGTCCAGTGGCCCGCCCCGACGTATGAACACGCCAAGAAGGGCGGTACGCAACGGCGCTACATGGACCAGGAGGAGTGGGGCGACAAGCCTTACGGCAACTTCCGCAAGCCGGACGGCAAACTCCACATGAAGAGCTGCCGTCAGGACTACAGCGAGAAGGATGAGATCATCGGCGAACTGAGTAAGCTGGGAACCGATCCGAACTTCTATGCGTCGGACAACAAGGATCTCCTGATCAAGGCGCGCGATAACGCACTCACGCCTGAGTGGCCTGATGAGGCGTTCCGCGGTAAGCGGTGGGATGCCGTGCCCAAGGACAAGTACCCGTTCTGGCTGGGGCTGGGTATCGTGTACGAGCACTTCCACAGCGCAAAGACGATTCGTGGAGCCACGACACGTCGACTGGTGCCCGAGCAGTTCGTAGAGTTGCACGCCGATGATGCGCGGGAGTTGGGTGTGGCCGATGGTGATATGGTCCGCATTGTGACCCGGCGGGGCAGCTATCAAGGTCGCGTGTCAATCGGTGGAGTCCACTCCAAGGTGCGTCCGGCACGGAATGAAGTACCGCGGGGCTATGTGTTTAGCCCGTGGAATCTCTCGGTTGCGGACTCGGCAGATCCCAAGAAGAACAAGTGGTTGGTGAATGCCACGAGTCATCGGGCCTACGACCCTGTCTCCGGGCAGGTCGATTTCAAGAAACTCGCCGCAAGGATTGAACGTATCTGAAGATACGCCAGGCTCCCAGCATGAATCGGATATCCAGGCGCCGTGTACTCGAAGGCCTGTTCTCCGCTGCCGTGGCCAGCGCCATAACCGGTTGGCTGGTCCGCAGCCGCGAGGACGTGTTGGCGCGTGCCCGTAAGTGGCGGGAGGCCGTGATCCGGCCCCCGGCAGCGTTGCCGGAAGATGAGTTCCTCGCGCGCTGTATCGGGTGCGGCCAGTGCGGCGATGTCTGCCCCAATGGCTGCATCAGGTTCGACCGCACCACCAACGGTATCGGCGCCCCCTACCTGAGACTGCGCGAGAAAGCCTGCATTCTCTGTATGCGCTGCACGCAGGCGTGCCCAACGGGCGCGCTGAAGGCCGTGCCCACGGATAGCGGCGAGGATGTCCAGGCCAACGTCAAAATGGGGCTGGCAGTGGTGGATAAGAACATCTGCAACTCCTACAACGGGTTCGCGTGCGGCGCCTGCGTGCAGGCCTGCCCGTTCAAAGGCCAGGCGCTCAAGGCGCTCACGTGGGAGCGGCCCGTCGTCGACCCGGAGACCTGCGTAGGATGCGGATTGTGCGAAAAAGCCTGCATCGTCTACCCGCAAGCCATCCGCGTGAAGCCGCAGTCGGTGGTGGCATGAAACAGGGGCACGTCATCGCGCCCTGGCGTCACCTGCTGCGTATCGCGGTCCTGGTGGCCCTGTTCGTTATTGCCGGGCTCAACCAGCACCGCCGCTACAAGTCGCAGTACGGCGGCCAGTTCGAGATCGATAAGCATGCCGGACTGCGGCTGATCGACCGTGCGCGCGGGTCGTCACCCCACATGGATCACCGCCCCATTACCGTTTCCGGCGGGCTCTGGTCGTTCAAAGCGGGGTCGGTCCGTATCAGCGACCCGCTGGCCGTGGTTGGGGGCATTCTGACAGCCAAGCGACTCTCGCTGGTTCTCTTGCTGTCTGTCATGATTCCTGCGCTCGCCATTCTGC
>CAYFPQ010000007.1:26120-62012 GCA_964345005.1 uncultured Victivallales bacterium
ACGTGTGTACTGTAGTTGGGTCTGCCCTATGGGACTGCTGGGGGAGCTCGTGCGGTGGATGAGGCGCAAGCTGGCAGGGGTCGGCATCCACTTCATCAACCTGCCTCTGTCAGGGCACCCCAAGTATGTCCTGTTGGTGTTTGGATGCCTGGCCTGCCTGATGTTCTCGGTCCCCTTCTTCTATAGCCTGTATCCGCCCCGTATCCTGTCCGATGCTGTGACCGATACATGGCTCGGGAATTTCATGAAGGCGGAACTGATCTTCATCGGCATACTCCTGCTCTGCGAGTTGATTCTGTGTGAGCGTCTCTGGTGCAAGTGTCTTTGCCCGGGCGGCGCGTTGCTGGCGTGGCTGGGGAGGTTCCGGAGGCTCAGAGTAGAGCACAATTCGGAGGCGTGTACCGCCTGTGGCAAGTGCGACCTGGCCTGCCCGTATAACCTGGCCCCGTCAGGCGGCAGACTCGATGGCGAATGCGACAACTGTGGAAGGTGCGTTGAAGTGTGCAACGATGATGCGTTACGGTTCAGTTTCAGCATGAAGAAACAATGGAACAGATCGAAAACGCTGCTCGGCGTTGCCGCGGCAGCATTCCTCACCACTTCGACGGCCGATGCCCATCATATTCGCGGCATCCCCCACTACAGCTACCAGGAAAACTACCCGCAGGCGCCGCTGTTCGAGGAGTTTCGTGATGCGGGCCCGTGGACGCTCCAGTTCACCTTCTGGCCGGTCCCGGCGCAGAAGGCGCTCGACCTGGCCCTGTACGTCAAGCATGCCGTTACGGACAGGCCCTTCGAGGGCACGGTCACGTTTCGTGTCTACCGGCATGGCGAAGACCTGTCCCAGGACAACCACCCCTACGAGGCATACGCCAATCCACGCAACATCTACAAGGTCGGCTGGGTCTACGAAGAAGACGGCATCTACTACGCCCAGATCTCGCTGGGAGAAGGCGACCAGGCCGTCAGCGAAACCTTCCGCTTCCAGGTCGGCAGGGTAAAGCCCAACTACATCCTCCTCGCAGGATCCTCCCTTGCCATTCTCTTCCTTATCGGCGCCGTAGCGATCATCAAGAAGCGGCAGTCTGCGTCGCTTCCGCCCTCTGCGCCACCATCGGCCCGGCCATGAAGAGGGACGAGTAGGTTCCGACAACGATTCCGACCAGCAGCGTGAAGGCGAAGCCTCGCAGGACTTCGCCGCCAAGCACAAGCAGCGCGACCACAACGAGGAGGGTTGTGAAACTGGTGATCAGCGCGCGCAGGAAGACCTGGTTGATCGAGGCGTTGACGATGTCGCGGGTAGCCGTCGCACCTTCCGCCCGCTCGCGAATGCGGTCGAACACCACGATCGTATCGTTGAGCGAGTAGCCGATCGTGGTCAGCAGTGCGGCCGCAACCTTAAGGTCGATCTGCCCCGGCACCCAGCCCAGTACGCCCGCCAGCAGGAGTACGCCCACTGTGATGATCACGTCGTGTGCCAGTGTCAGCACCGCCACCCAGCCATAGACCGGTCGCTTGCGGAAGCGGAAGACGATGTAGAGGAAGATGCATCCGAGACTGAGCGCCACGGCTTTCAGTGTGGCCTGTCGCATCTCCCGGGCCACGAGCGGCCCCACCTGCGTGGCACGCTGCACGATATCCCCATCAGCCGGCACCATATCCTCCAGGGCACGGCTGATGGTGTGTCCAACATGGGCCAGGGATCCAGTGTCCTTTGGCTCGCCGTGAACCCCTTGTCCCACCGTGAGCGAGAACTCCGAAAAATGGGGCCGGCCTCCGGCGCCGCCGCCAACTGCTGCGCCGTGTGAGCGGAGCGTCATGGCGGGAGCACTCCCTTCCCAGGTGCTCTGCAACCGCTCACGCACCGTGGCTACTTGTTGCGGCGTCGACAGGCGGAACTGCACGCGCGTACCGCCCGTGAACTCGGTCCCAAAAGCCTGGCCCAGGTGGTTCAGCAAGGCAAACAGCCCAATGGAACCGATAATGAGGACGAGGCTGAGTATCGCCGTGCAGCGATGCGTCCTCACGAAATCAATCGCGGGCAGACGCGGCGCCCGCATCATGCGCAGTTGCCTCCGGGGCCGCCACGCGGCTAGCCCGTCCAGCATCCAGCGGATGCCGACCAGCGAGCAGAAGAGCCCGGTCAGAATCCCGATCACGAGTACCAGACAGAAGCCTTTGACCGTGTCCGTCGCAAACAGGTAGAGGATTCCCGCCGCCAGGATCGTCGTAAGATTGGCATCCACGATCGTGGTGAAGGCGCGATCGTGTGCGGCGTGCACCGCCTCGTACAGGGAGTCGTGGCGCGATTGCTCCTCGCGCAGGCGCTCGTAGATCAGTACGGCCGAATCCACCGTGATACCTACGAGCAGGATTCCCCCCGCGATGCCCGGCAATGCCACTGCCGAGTCCAGCCAGGAGAGAATCGCCGCCAGGATCGCCAGGTTGGCCGCGAGCGCCGCAACGGCAATCAGGCCGGCGACCCGATAGAAGAGGACCGTGAATGCCACGACCGCCGCCAGGCCCGCCATGAGCGAGAGCCCCCCACGCCGTATGGAGTCCTCCCCAAGGCTGGGGCCGATCCGCGTCTGTGATTCGCGTGTGACGCTCACGCGCAGTGCGCCGCTCTGCAGGATCACCGCAAGGTCACGGGCCTCGCGTTCTGCAAAGTCGCCCATGATCTCGGTTCGTCCCTCGTCAACGATCTCGGCGATATGCGGCGCGGAGACCAGGCGGCCGTCCAGAACGATTCCGAGCTGGCGGCCGGGGTTGTCCCGCGTCACCTCCAGCATGCGTTGCGACCCTTCCGAATCGAACTCCACCTGCACCCGCCAGTTCTCGCCACGGTGGTCTACCGCAGCCCGTGCCGCAACGATGTCCGCGCCGGCCAGGACCGCCTCGCGCGCGACAACCCGGAAATACCCGCGCCGCAGCTCACCCTCTTCCGTCGCACGGTCGGGAGTGCGCAACCAATCGAAGACTGCCCCGGCGGAGGAGTCGTCCGTCGGCGTTCCGTCCATCGTGAGCCCAAACTTGTCACGGTCCAGCCCCTGCGCCTCGATAGATGCGTAGAGATGCGGATGCCCATGCGGACCGGTGCGCGGCACGATCATCCGGAACTCCAGGACGCCTTGCTGCTCAACCGCCTGCACGACGGATTCAGCCTCGCGACTGTCCATGTCCGGTAGTTGGATCAGGATGCGGTCCTTGCCGTCGCGTCGCACCGCCACATCCCCCACCCCGATCCCGGTCAGGCGATAGCGCACGATATCGACCGCCTGTGCCAACTGGTCATCGAGACGCGTCTGCTCTTTCGCAATCGCATCCGCAAGGCGGGAGACCACCATCTGGCGCTCGGGGTCTGGCGCGCCGGATGTCTGCTGCTGCCGTACCAGGGCCTGCTGCTCACGAAGCAGCCGTTCTACACGGGTTCGGTGCGGATGGAGTCGCAACCGTATTTCCGTGTCGCGACGCAGATCCAGTCCAAATCGGATGGGCAGCCGACCCAGTCGGCTCTGCTCTCCGCGTCGCGCCTGCGCATCCGCGCACAAGGAAGCGAGTGCCCGGGCCTCCGGGTGCTCCTTGGGAAGCGATGCGATCTCCGCCTGTAAGGCGGCAATGCGGCGATCCAGGGGCGTTACGAAAAGCTGCAGGAACACCACACCGAGAAGACCGACCGCCACACAGCCGCGGAACCAGAGCGCCCGCTGCCGTATCAGTGCCACCACACCTCCCACAAGGCCGATTCCCAACACCACAAGCTGCCATCGCAACATGAACGTCATACCCGTCTGCCCCAACCTGTCAGCAAATCGCCCCCCTCTGCAATGCCCTGCAGTGTAGAAAGTCTCATTCTGTATGTCGACTGAACCGTTTTGCGCTGTCGCGCCAAGCGCAGGCGTTAGTCGATAGTGTGCTAGGGATGAGCTGGAATCGATTCTCCTTCAGGTTCGGCGGCTACTGCGTAAACCCTTCATTATCATGGGGTTGATATTCCCCGTGACCGAGCTTACGCCTAGCTCCTAGTGTCCAATCCCTCCTTTACTGGGGTAACCTAAATTCTCAACTGCTGCTTGATCGCGGTATCATTGATCAATTCAACAGCGCAATTACCTCGACTGCCGTCAGCGCTCGGAGGATTGCCTCCGGCGGCCAACTGGGCTACTATTCTCGTCCCATGATTCGGTCCAAAACAGGTTGGCTTTGCCTCTGCATCCTGGTGCTGTTCTCGGCGGGCCTGGTTGCCCTTTCGCAGGAGGCCGAAGCGACCAACGCAGCGCCTGGCGCGTGCGCGCACTGCCCGGTACACGGGGCGGAACATCCGGCGGCGGAAGCTGATGGCGAGATCTGCGAGTTCTGCGGCATGGTTAACTGCGATATGGGTTGTAAGGCGATCATCTTCGACTCGGAGTACCGCAAGATGGTGGTCATGCCGGGGATTCCGGACTGGCTCTATTATGCCGGGATCGTCGCGATCATCCTCGTCTCGTTTTTCTTTGCGGAGACGCTCGGGCGCCGCGTTCCGCGCAAACGAAAGCGTCATCGCTCTAACCTCTTCCGGTCGCAGAATCTGAAACGGTTCGTTCGGCTGCCCATCTTCCCCATGGTGTTCCAGCTACCGACAACGCTCCTGTTTGGCTTCCTTATCTACGCCGGACTCGCGGGACACCAGGTCATCAACATTGTTCCCACGCTGACCTGGACCATCTGGTGGGCGGGGCTGATCTTCATCGTGCTGTTTGCCGGCAAGATCTGGTGCGTGTTCTGTCCCTGGGACTTTGTGGCCACCGTGCTCTCGCGCCTGCGTCTCTTTGGGACCGGCAGTGCACCGCTCAACCTCGGTCTCCAATGGCCGCGCCGTCTGCGGTCGGTCTGGCCGGCGCTCTGGCTGTTCATTGCCCTTACGTGGCTGGAGTTGGGATTGCATGTGACGAAGTCGCCTATGAAGACGGCCTACGTGGCGATTGGCATGCTGGTGCTGGCCCTGGTGCCCGCACTGTTGTTCGACAAGAAGTCGTTCTGTCGCTACGGCTGCTTCGTGGGCCGCATCGCGGGCATGTATGCCAACTTCGCGCCGATGGAGGTGAGAGCGGCCAGCCGTGATGTGTGTGCGTCGTGCAAGACACGTGACTGTTTCGCCGGCAACGACAAGGGGAATCCCTGCCCTACCTCGCTCTGCCTGGCGACGCTCGAAAACAACACCTACTGCACGATGTGCGGCGAGTGCGTCAAGAGCTGCCCGAAAGACAACGTGGCGGTGAACCTGCGTCCCTTCGGCGAGGACCTCTACGACTACGCCGGCCCCAGGCGCGACGAGGCGTTCCTGGCCATAACGCTGCTCTCGTTGACGAGCTTCCACGGTCTCACAATGACCCCGTTCTGGGAGAACGTGATGGAGCCGGAAGGCACGATCCTTGGCTGGGTCGGAGACCTGTTCGGCACGGGGCACCTGGGATCGTTCACGATCGGAATGATCGCGATACTCGCCGCGCCGATACTGCTCTATCTCGCCTTCTGCCGGGTCGTCGCCGCACTCGCGGCGCGCAAGGCAGAGGGGGGCGAGAGGCACTCAACCATGGAGATCTTCATCCAGTTCTCCTATGCCCTGCTGCCGATCGCACTGTTCTACCACCTGGCCCACAACGGCATGCATCTCTTCATGGAAGGGCAGAACGTTGTGACCTATCTTTCCGATCCGATGGGAAGGGGCTGGGACCTCTTCGGCACGGCGACCCGCGCCTACCCGCAGATGCTCTCGACCAATACGATTTGGATCGCACAGGTTGTCCTGGTGATCGTGGGACACGTCTACGGAATAGCGATCACGCACCGCGTTGCGCGGCGGCTCTTTGGCAAGGGCTCCACGTCCTACCTTGTGGAAGTGCCTATTCTCGCGGCCATGATCCTCTTTTCCTACTTCTCACTCTGGATCATGCACCTCGACATGAACATGCGCGGGACCCTGCTGTAGCTACTGGTTCTCCAGCTCAAGCCCCTTGAGGCCAGCCTGGCGGATGTTGGCGTCGATAGGGATGACTTCAACGGCCTTCTTGCGTACGGGACAGCCTTCCTCGCACATGCCGCAGCCGGTGCAGTGCTCCTCGTGGAAGATGGGCTTGAGCCGAATCAGGTCCTGCGTGATCGCTTTGCCCTTGCGCGGGCAGCATTGGTAGCAGACTTCGCAGACGCCCCGGCCGCGGTGCGAGAGACACAGGTCTTTGTCCAGCACCGCCTTGCCCATCTTGACTTCCTCGACCGGGATGTTCTTGAGAGCACCTGTGGGGCAAACCTCTACGCATTTCATGCAGAGCTCGCACGCCTTCTTGCGCGGCAGAATGTAGGGGGTGTCCTGGCGGGGGCCCCGATCGAAATAGCGGATGCAGTCCGGCGGACAGGCCTGCGCGCAGGCCCCGCAGCGGATACAGGCCTTGAGGAAGTCCGCTTCAGGCAGGGCGCCGGGTGGTCGCAGGTAGACGCCGTACTCGCCTTCCTGGCGCGGGAGCGCACGCAGCCAGGGCACTCCCAGCACACCAATCGTGGCCAGCGATGCCACCCCGAGGTCGTTCAAGAACTCGCGCCGCGTTCGGGTTTCCCGTGTCACGATTCGACCTCCCTGCCTGTTTGAGGCGGTTGCTTGCGGAATGTCAGCGCGGATTCCGGGCATGCCGCGATGCAGCGGACACAGTTGTCACACTCCATCCCCGGCGAGGTCAGGTCCGGGCGTAGATCGTAGGGACAGACCGCGCGGCACGCGCCGCAGCTTGTGCAGCGCGGCTCGTGCAGCCTGATGCGCAGCAGGCGCATCTTGCCCAACAGTGAATAGAGCGCGCCGCCCGGACAGAGGTGCGTACACCAGGCGCGGGGAAACGCCAGGATCTCGAGCAAAACGACGCCCCCGAGAAAAAGGACCCCAAAGCGGAGCGCACCGTTGAAGATCCACTGGTCCAGCTCGATGCAGACCAGCCGCGGGGGATAGACCCAGGCAAGGATGTACTCTCCTCCAACGGTCGCAGCGGCCAGACCTATACCCAGCACCATATATTTGGTGAAGCGCGGGACACACCCGTTCGGCAGCGGCAGACCGATTCGCAGCAGTCCTTTCCTAATCAATCCTCCCGCTTCAAAGAGCAGGGCGGCCGGACATACGTGCGAGCAAAACACCCGCCCCAGTCCCAGCGAGATCAACAACAGCCATAGGCCCGCGAGGAGTAGTGGAACCGAGAGGCAGCGCGATACGGCCACGTGTTCCACTACCGCAAGTGAATCGGCAAAAGAGACAATCCCAAGGTCAAAGAACCACGTGCCGCCACGCACGTTTTCGAGTCCCCTGTCGAGTCGGGGGTGCGTGTCGAGAATGTGCTCGTATGCAGACGCCTCGGGAGCAAACGCATCGTGAAGACGACGGTTCTCGCGCAAGGAGTCCTGGCGGAAAGCGCCATCCCGGGCTGCCAGGATGACGAGCGACACGACCACAACCTGCACGACTCTCCTGAAGATTCGCGCAGATGTGACTGAGAGCCGCATGGCTATCAAGAATGCCAGCCGCCCATGGACCTGTCAATGGCGGCTGCCGCAGTGTGCCCAAGATTGACCGGGATTGACACGCGTGCTATGTTCCCTCCCCAGAAGGGAACATGCATGGAGCGGCGCGCCAAAAGCCCTGCGGTACATCTGCCAGAACTCGACGGTGTTCTGGCCCGCTACACCCGCGAAGAGAGTCAACTGATTCCGCTTCTCCAGGACATCCAGAACGAATTGGGATACATCAGCCCTGAAGCCATGCAGGCTACGGCCATGCACCTCAACATACCGGAAAGCTCGGTCTACGGCGTAGTCACTTTCTACAGCCAGTTCTATCTCACCCGGCAGGGCCGGCACAAAGTCAAGGTCTGCCAGGGCACGGCGTGTCATGTGCGGGGGGCCGACGAGATCATTCGCGCGGTATCGGCACGCCTGGGTATCAAGCCGGGAGAAACGACCAAGGATTTCGAGTTCAGCGTTGAACGGGTGGCCTGTTTTGGTTCCTGTGCGCTGGCACCGGTAGTTGTCATCAACGGGAAGGTCTACGGCAACGTAACGCCGGAGGTGGCCGTCACACTTCTGGATGAACTGACATGAGCTTCGCCGAGATCCATGCACATGCCCGGGACGCCACCGCATCGTTTTTCGACACGAGCCGGCCCCGTGTGCTGGTCGGCGCCAGCACCTGCGGCAAGGCGGCCGGGGCTGACAAGCTGCTCGCGGCACTGCCCACGCACCTCAAGGAACTCGGACTGGATATCGAGGTCACGCAGGTCGGCTGCCTGGGGCTCTGCTACGCCGAGCCACTCGTCGAGCTGCGCGGCACTGACCGTCCGCCGCTCCTCTTCAGCGGCGTCACAACAGAATCGCTCGGCAAGATCCTCGCCGCCTACTACCGTGGCGGCGACATGGAAGCGTTGGCGGCAATGTGCGATCAGCCGCACGGCGATACCCCCGCGTTCGAGGAACTACCGATGCTGAACGGCCAGGTCCGCGTCGTTTCCCGTAACTTCGGACGCATCGACCCGGAGAACATCGACCACTACATCGCCCGTAGCGGCTACACCGGTCTTGCCCGTGCGCTCGAGATGGACCCGGAATCCGTTGTCGAAGAGGTACGGACATCCGGCCTGCGCGGTCGCGGTGGCGCGGGTTTCCCCGTCGCCACGAAGTGGGCATTCTGCCGCAACGAGGACGCCGAGCAGAAGTACATGATCTGCAATGCCGATGAGGGCGATCCCGGCGCCTTCATGGACCGCTCGGTACTCGAGAGCGATCCGCACTCCACGCTGGAAGGCATGATCGTGGGCGCGTATGCCATCGGCGCTTCGGAAGGCTACATCTACGTGCGGGCCGAGTATCCCCTCGCGGTCGAACGCGTGGAGATAGCCATTGCACAGGCAACCGAGTATGGACTGCTCGGCGACGACATCCTCGGTTCCGGATTTTCCTTTCACGTGAAGATCAAGGAAGGCGCCGGCGCCTTTGTCTGTGGCGAGGAGACAGCCATGCTGGCCTCGATCGAGGGCAAGCGTGGTATGCCGCGCACCCGCCCCCCTTTCCCCGCCCAGAGCGGTCTGTTTGGCAAGCCCACCAATATCAACAACGTGGAGACGCTGGCGAACGTACCGGTGTTGATGGAGCAAGGCGGCGCCGCTTTTGCCGAAAACGGCACCGAGCGCAGTCGCGGCACCAAGACCTTTGCCCTGGCCGGGAAGATCGCCCGTACCGGCCTGATTGAGGTGCCCCTTGGCACCAGCCTGCGTCACATCGTCTTCGATATCGGTGGCGGCATACCGGGCGGCAAAGCGTTCAAGGCGGTGCAGACCGGCGGTCCGTCGGGTGGCTGCATTCCGTCCGACCTGCTTGATCTGCCGGTCGACTACGAGCATCTCGCCGAGGCAGGCGCCATCATGGGCTCCGGTGGGATGGTCGTGATGGATGAGGACACCTGCATGGTGGACGTCGCCCGCTACTTCCTGGAGTTCACGCAAGCCGAGTCCTGCGGCAAGTGTGTGCCCTGCCGGCTCGGGACCCGTCAGCTCCTCCTGCTCATGAACAGTATGGCCCGCGGAGACAGCAAGCCGGGGGATATCGATCTCGTGCTTGAAGTCTCCCACGCCGTCAAGGCCGGCTCACTCTGCGGCCTGGGACAAACCGCGCCCAATCCCATTCTGACCACGGTAAAGTACTTTCGCGACGAGTATGAAAGCCACGTGAAGGATCGGCGCTGCCCCGCTCACAAGTGCGAGGGCCTGCTTCGCTATGCGGTTGTGGCGGATGCCTGCACCGGTTGCACCGCCTGCTTCAGAGCCTGTCCGGCCGAGGCCATCACGGGTGAGCCGCGGGAACCGCATGTGATCGACCCCCAGAAGTGCATCCGTTGCGATGCCTGCTTCCAGGCCTGCAAATTCAACGCCATCACCAAGAGCTGAATCCATGTCTGCCGAACTAACATTCACGATTGATGGAGTGAGCGTGAGCGCGCAGAAGGGACAGACGGTCCTCAGCGCCGCCAAGTCCGCGGGAATCTACATTCCGCATCTCTGCTACAGCGAGGGACTGAAACCCTACGGCGCCTGTCGCCTGTGCATCGTCGAGATTGACGGTCGGCGCGGCATGCCGACCTCGTGTTCGACGTCGGCCGAGGAGGGCATGGTGGTGCGCAGTGATGTGGACAGCGTCAACCGTGTGCGCCGCACCATCTGCGAGATGCTGATCGCGGATCACCCGCTCGTTTGTCTCTCCTGCAGCGCCAACATGAACTGCGGCCTACAGACCGTGGCCGCTTTCCTCGGCATCAAGGGCAGCCGCCTGCGCCGCATGATCCGCAAGCCGATCGTAGATGACAGCAACCCCTTCTACACCCGCGACCTGTCGAAGTGTATCCTTTGCGGCCGCTGCACGCGCTCCTGCCACGAGCTACGCGGCATCGGCGCCATCGAGATAGCCGGCCGTGGTTTTGAGAGCCGCATCGCGGCGCCCGGCGACCAACCCGTTTCGGAATCAACCTGCGTTTCGTGCGGCGAATGCGTCGACCGCTGCCCCGTCAACGCCCTCTGGGCCAAGAAAGAGACGGTGCCACCCATGGACACCGTACGCACAACCTGCCCCTACTGCGGGTGCGGGTGCGGCCTCGAGCTTGGCACCCGTGGCGGTAAGATCGTCCGCGTGCGCGGCGACCTCAACGCCCCTTCCAACCACGGCAGTCTCTGCGTCAAGGGGCGCTTCGGCCTGGACTATGTCTCCGCCCCCGATCGGCTCACCACGCCGCTGATCAAGCGCAACGGCGTTTTCGAGGAGGCAACATGGACAGAGGCGCTTACGCTCGTGGCTGACAGACTGACGGCGATTAAGGAGCAGCACGGGCCCGACGCTTTGGCCGGGTTTTCGTCAGCCAAATGCACCAACGAAGAGAACTACGTGTTTCAGAAACTCTTCCGCGCCGGCGTCGGAACCAACAATGTCGACCACTGTGCCCGGCTCTGCCACTCGTCAACCGTCGCCGGCCTGGCCCGTGCCTTCGGGTCCGGCGCCATGACCAACCCGCAAGCCGAGTTCGAGCACGCCGACTGCATCTTCGTCACCGGCTCCAATACGACCGAAGCGCACCCCATTACCGCCATCTCAATTATCAAGGCCGTCGTCGACCACGGGGCCACGCTGATCGTCGCCGATCCGCGCCGGATTGACCTGGTTCGCTATGCCACGCTTCACATTCGGCAGCGTTCCGGTACCGACGTAGCGCTCTTTAACGCCATGATCAACGTCATCATCAGCGAAGGACTGTGCGATGAGGCTTTTGTAAAGGAACGCACGGAGGGGTTCGAGGGCGTGCGCGCCTGCGTTGAGGAGTGCACACCCGAATGGGCGGAACCCATCACGGGCATTCCGGCCGATAAGATCCGCGAAGCCGCCCGGCTCTACGCCAAAGCCGAATGCGGTTCGATCGCCTACAGCATGGGCATCACCCAACACACGACCGGCACCGACAACGTGCTCGCCCTTGCCAACCTGGCCATGGTAACCGGGAACATCGGCCGCGCCTCCACTGGGGTCAACCCATTGCGAGGCCAGAACAACGTGCAGGGCGCCTGCGACCTCGGCGCACTGCCCAACAAGTACCCCGGCTACCAGGATGTCAACGATCCCGCGATCCAGAAGAAGTTTGAAGCGGCATGGGGTGTCCCCCTCTCACCGGATAATGGCCTGACCGTAACGGAGATCGTCGGTGCGGCCGGATCGGGCTCTGTTCGGGGCCTCTACGTCATGGGTGAGAACCCCATGCTGAGCGACCCGAACCTGAATCACGTTGAACATGCGCTGAAGAATCTCGAGTTTCTCTGCGTACAAGACATCTTCATGACCGAGACAGCCGAGCTGGCTGACGTTGTGCTGCCCGCCGCCTCGGCGGCCGAGAAAGACGGCACCGTCACCAATACCGACCGGCGTGTACAGCGCGTCCGCACCGCCGTGCCAAAGCCCGGTGTGGCCCGTGATGACTGGGCTATCCTATGCGAGGTGGCAACGCGTATCGGGTATCCCATGTCCTACGCCTCCCCCTCCGAGATCCTCGACGAAATCGCGTCGGTCTCCCCGATCTATGCCGGCATCTCCTTCGATCGAATCGAGGAGATCGGCTTGCAGTGGCCCTGCCCCGACAGGGAGCATTCCGGCACCCCATTCCTGCACGAGGGCGAGTTTAAGCGTGGCAAAGGCAAGTTCCACGCCACCCCGTTCCGCGTCGCTGCGGAAGCACCGGACGAGGAGTACCCGTTCCTCTTAACAACGGGGCGCTATCTCTATCACTGGCACACGCGTACCATGACGTCCCGCAGCGAGGGACTCGAAGCGATCTGTCCACCGACACCGATCGAGATCCATCCGGAGGATGCCGCGCGCCTGGGAGTTGAAGATGGCCAGCGCGTTGCCGTCGCCTCGCGGCGGGGCACCATCGAGGCCGACGCCTGGGTTACCGACCGTTCTCCGCGCGGAACCGTGTTCATGGCGTTCCACTTCCACGAAGGCGCCGCCAACAAGCTGACCATCGACGCCGTGGACCCCATCGCCAAAATCCCGGAATTCAAGGTCTGCGCCGTTCGCATCGGATCCGGCTGAGGCCGACATGGCGATACGAGACCAAACGCCGGCTCTGGTTCTGCGACGGATTGTTTGGAGAGGTGATGGCAACACTCGAGATTAGTTCGCGTCAACAGATGTCGGGACCGTCACCGACGGGATGGGCGGGACTGGAGGCAGGCGATCTGCTTCGCAATGCCCGTTGGTTCACGTGTATCCGCTGGGGCGTTGTCCTCACCATGGGATTATTCGCGTTCCTGGAGCGGCTGTGGCCCGGTCTTCTCCCCAGCGTCGGCGTCCGTTCGCCTTTCCCTCACCTTATCCCGATCGCCCTGGCACTGGCGGCCTCAAACCTCTTCTATATTCTGCAGCTACATCGGTACAGCGAGACCACACCACGTCGCTGCCTGTTCCGGAACCTGTGGATACAGATCCTGTTCGATCTCGCCGCGGTGACCGTGCTGGTCCACCTCGCGGGAAGTACGACCACATCCGTCAGCCTGGCGTACCTGTTTCATATCGTACTGGCATGCGTCTTCTTCGCCCCGCCATACAGCCTGCTGGTTACACTGCTGAGCGCATTCCTCTTCCTTACCATCGTGACTCTCGAGCAGACCGGAACGCTCGCGACGCACAGCATACTGATCTCCGTTTCCGCACCCGCCCAGGGCTCTCCCGCATCGCTGCTGTACGCTTTCTCCTCCATCCTTTTCTGGATGGCGGTCTGGTGCCTGATGGCTTTCATCGCCCAGGCTCTCCGTCGGCGAGACCGCCAACTGGCGGAAGCCAATCAGCAACTCGTCGAGGCCGACGAGAGGAGTAACCAGCAGGTTCTGCGCACCACACATGACCTCAAGGCCCCCTTCTCGGGGATCGAGAGCAATATTCTGCTGCTGAACACCCTCTACCGGGATCAGTTGCCGGAGCCTGGCCAGGAACTCATCGAGGAAATCAGAACACGATCCATGGCTCTTAGGGAGCGCATCAGAGACATCCTCATGCTTGGCGCAATCAAATCGCAGGACCAAGCGGGCAAGGCCAACATTAAGCAGGTCGACATACCCGCCCTCGTGGCCGAGACGCTCAAGGATGTCGAGAACCGGATCCAGCAACGCAACATCTCCATCCATGTCGTTGGTGACGCGGGAACGGTCTATGCGTCACCGACTCACCTGAAGACAGCGCTTATCAATCTCGTGTCCAATGCCGTCTTCTACTCGCACGATGGCGGCACGGTGACTATTGGCATCCTCAGAGATACTGACGGAACGGTGACCGTATCGATCTCAGACCACGGAATCGGCATACGCGAAGACGCCCTGCCGCATATTTTCGACGAGTACTACCGGACCGGCGAAGCCGCCACGTTCAATGCGATGTCTACCGGTCTCGGCCTTGCGATCGTCAAACGCATTGCTCAGAACAACGGCCTGACGATCCGCGTGGACAGCCAGGTTGACAAGGGCACCACGTTTGACGTGATCATTCCTCTCCGAACAATGGCCGCGGCGGACGCGTACACCGGAGACTAAACCTGAATAGGAGGCGTATCATGGCTGTTGTAACTCTGGGGGATCTCCTGAGCCGAGCCGCCAAGTTTGAAGAACGGCTGGAGAACTACTACGCGTCAGTCCGTGACCACTCGACCTGTAACAACGCGCGCTTTCTGACGTACAACCTGGCTCGCCATCGCCACCACTCTCAACAGGGCTTCGAGGGTATGGACGACTCTCAAATGGAGCGCATCCATGCCGTCGAACTCGAAGATGACGGCCTGCTTGCTGCAGCGCCGGACTCGTGGTCTCTCGATGCGACACCCGACAAGGTGACCGGAAACACACTTCTCGAAAACGCGCTGAACTATGACGGCCGATTAATCGAGTTCTACAAGACCATCCTGCAGCACCACTTGACAGATGAAGCTCGCGATGTACTGCAGACGCTCGTCCGAATTGAGGAGCGCGATATCGTTATGATCAAGAAGATAAGGGCCATGCACTACTTCTAGTCGCGAGGGCCCTGGGAGCCCGTCTTCTTGTTCTCGTCGGCCTTCATGGCGAGGTACTGCTTGTATTTCTCTTCGCCGAGACACTCCTCTGCGTGATCACACCAGTCCATACAGGCCGGAGCTGATGTGCGCGACACCGCTCTTCCACAGTTCAAGCACTTCCCGCTCGCCTCGTCGCTCCAGACCTCGACATCTTGCCCACAGTCAGGACACGGCAGCAGCTCTATCTTGGGCTGCATAAAACCTGAACTGCCTGGACACCGCCTGAACCCCATGATCGCGTCCCTCCGAGAACCGTCTGTCACCACCTTCAGGATACCACCCGGTGGTATGCGCGTCAATCGGTGCCGCCCCACTGGGTGCCGGCGAGCAGGCGCTTCACGACCGGACAACTCATGCAGGGAAGGATGGCGTCAGGCGCCTCCGAATCGGGCGGCCGGCAATCCTTGGTGCCTATAAACCAGCAGAACTGGCCACCACCGACCGTGAAACTGGGGCAGCTCTCTCGCTGATCCGGCGAACACCTGCGAATCTCCCAGCAGGGCACATCGTCAAGTTTCTGCCGACGGTAGAGCGCCAGGAGCACGAGTAGCTGGATCAGAACGCGCACAGGGACATCACGCCACCCCTGCTCGTAGCTCTGGACCGCCTTGATAGAGATACCAAGCGCTTCGGAAAGCTCTATCTGTGTACGCCCCAACTCTCTACGGATATGCTTAACCGTATCGGCATGCCGAGCACCTCTGTCCGTGTTGGTTTTGCCGCTCTGACTCATTCAGACTTCTCCGGTCCCCACCCCCCAGCCCCTTACGGGGGTGCACTGGGGGGGGTAATAGAGCCCCACAATCCTGCTTGACTACCACAATGTGGTAGCCTAAGTTTGATTCCGTAAGAGGTGCAACACTACGTAACGGCAGCATCTGTGTCGAGTGTTGTCTTCCCTGGCAGCAGGTGCGTGCAGGGATAAAGGGAGCTGTTCTATGTCAGGCAGAGCGCCGAGAAACGTGGTAAGCGCGACATGAAACTCGCGGTTACGGGCAAAGGCGGTGTGGGTAAGACGACCCTATCGGCGCTGTTGGCTCGTGCTCTACGGAAGCAAGGCCACAGCGTATACTGCATCGATGCCGACCCCGACTCCAATCTGGCTGCCAGCCTGGGCTGTGCAGAATGGGAACGCATTCGGCCCCTGGTCGACCTTAAGGCCCTGATCGAAGAGCGAACCGGCGTCAAGCCCGGCACGACCGGCGGCATGTTCCGCCTGAACCCCGAAGTCTCCGATATCCCCGACAGCTATGGCGTCGATATCGACGGGATAAGGGTCCTCGTCGCCGGCGCAGTCAAAAGGGGCGGCTCCGGCTGCTATTGTCCCGAGAATTCGCTTCTGCACGCACTGGTTTCGCATGTGCTGCTTGACCCCGGCTCGGCGCTGGTCCTCGACATGGAAGCCGGCGTCGAACACTTGGGCCGCGGGACGGTCCGTAGCGTCGATGCCCTGCTGGTGGTGGTGAACCCCGGGCGGCGCAGTATCGAGACCGCCCTTCGGATCCGCAGGATGGCGACTGATATAGGGCTCGACCGGATCGCCGTTGTCGCCAACCGGATCCGGACCCCGGAAGATGAAGCCTTCATCAGGGATGCGCTCCCGAACCTGCCCGTTCTCGGCGTGATTCCCGAAGATGAAGCGCTCCTGGCCGCCGACTGTACGGGACAGGGCGTGCCGGCCGCAGACGGCGCAACCGGACAGGCAATCTTGGCGTTACTTGACCGCTTGAACACGATGGCTAATTGAAGGAACGGACTCGTCATGACAGAAGAAATGAAACGCACGGTAGACCCCGCCGCCGAGGCCCTGATGGCCAAGGCCGGCGACAGTGACATCGGGACGGCCTATGACCGGCACGTCTCACAGGGCAAACGCTGCACATTCGGCGAGAAGGGCATCTGTTGTCGTATCTGCGAGATGGGGCCATGCCGAATCACGCCCAAGAATCAGCGCGGAATCTGCGGAGCCGACGCCGCCACGATTGCCTCACGGCATCTCATTCGCCAGGTGGCCGCGGGCACCGCGGCACATGCCGATCACGGCCATGACATCGTCAAGGTTCTGCTCATGACGGCCCGCGGCGAGTCGCAGGGCTACGAGATCAAGAGCGAGCGCCGCCTGCACGAGGTGGCACGAGAATGGGACATAGAGATCGAAGGGCGCACCAAGGAGGCGATCGCCGAAGAGCTGGCGCTGGCCGCCCTGGCCCAGTTCAACAGCCTGGATGGCGAAATCCACTACCCCGCCGCACGTGCGCCGGAGGCCACCGTCAAGAACTGGCGCGAGCAGGGCCTGATTCCCGTGGGCGTGGAGCATGAGATCGTCGAAACGCTCCACCGCACCCACGAAGGCGTGGATGCCGACTATGTGAACATTCTGAAACACGGCCTGCGGACCTCCATGGGTGATGGCTGGGCCGGCGCCATGCTGGCCACGGATATCGGCGACATCCTATTCGGCACGCCTGACCCGGTACGTAGCGAAGTGAATCTCGGCGTGTTGCAGAAGACCCAGGTCAATATTGTCGTGCACGGCCATGAACCAACGCTTTCAGAGATGGTCGTGGCAGCCAGTCGTGATCCGGAGATGCTGGAGCTGGCCAAGAGCAAGGGCGCCGACGGCATCATGGTGGGTGGCATCTGCTGCACCGCCAACGAGATCCTGATGCGCCAGGGCGCCCCCGTGGTGGGCAACTTCCTGCACCAGGAGCTGGCCATCGCCACGGGCGCAGTGGACGTTATGCTGGTGGACGTGCAGTGCATCATCCCGGCGGTCATCGAACACGCCGGACGCTTCCACACCAAGGTCATCACTACGAGCAAGAAGGCGCATATTCGCGGCGCCGAACATGTGCAGTTCCACGAACACAAGGCGTTCGACATCGCGAAGGAGATCGTACAGCGTGCCGTTGACAACTTCCCGAACCGGGGTCCGGTTGACATTCCCGAACAGAAGAACGACTTGGTCGCGGGCTTCACCGTGGCAAACACGTTCACCCACCTGGGCGGACGGTATCGCTCGAGCTTCCGCCCACTGAATGATGCCATCATTTCGGGCCGGCTGCGCGGCGTGGCCGCGGTGATCGGGTGCAATACCGTCAAGAAAACCCAGGACGACAGCCACCTGAAGATGGTGAAGGAGTTCCTGAAACATGATGTGCTCGTCATCATGACCGGGTGCGCGGCTACAGCCTGTGCCAAGGTCGGGCTCCTGAAGCCGGAATCGGCCACGGAATACGCAGGCAGCGGATTGCAGGAGATCTGCGAGGCGGTCGGCATCCCGCCGGTCCTGCACTTCGGATCCTGCGTGGACAACAGCCGTATCCTCGTGGCGCTCTGCGAAATGGTCAAGGAAGGCGGTCTGGGTGAGAAGCTCTCGGACCTCCCGATTGCCGGGGCCGCACCCGAAGCGATGTGCGAGAAGGCTATTGCGATCGGATTCTACTGCGTCGCCACGGGCGCCTTCGTGAACTACGCGCCCACCATGCGCATCGAAGGCAGCGAAGAGGTCGTCAAGTTCCTCACCGAGGACGTCGAGGAGATCACCGGCGGCAAGTTCAGCTTCGAAGAGGACCCGGTCAAGGCGGCGCGCCTGATGATGGAGCACATGGAACGGAAGCGGGCCGACCTGAAGTTGCGTCCACTGATGTACGATGAGCCGTTCCTGAAGCAGGAAGAGAAAGCACCGGCGGCACCACGGCCGCCGGAGGTCATGGTCGCTGAGTCGGCCGACATGGAAGCCTTCGAAGGTCTACCGCCCAGTCACCACTGCGGAGGGAAACGACCGTGAGCCGGCCGGGAACAGCCATACAGAATTCTTTCTAGGAGGAAGTCACTATGTCCAAGATCATTGCCAGCGCAGCGATACGCGGGGCGCACGAGATTGTCGGCCAGGCTGAAGCCATGTTCGAGCGTGCCCGGCAGGAGAAGAGCGAAGACACAAGAATCGAGTTCCCGGATACGGCCTACTACCTGCCGATGGCGTATGCCCTGATGGAGCTGAAGATCGAGACCGTCGGTCAGCTGAAGCCCGTGCTGGAGCACGCCCGGGACCTTCTGGCGCCCGTCCCGGCCGACGACCTGTGGTTCCCCTACCTGGGCCACGCCCTCGATTCGGGCATCGCAACGCTGCTGGCGGAGGAAATCATCTGTGCGGGGCGCTATCTCTTTGGCGAAGAGCCACAGGATGGATGCAACGGCTTCTTCACCGACACGATCCTCAGGACCCTGGGCATCCAGCTCGTAGACGGCCGCATGCCTGGGTTTGCCGCGATTCTGGGAGCCGCACCCGACACCGATACGGCGGTCCATATTGTGCGGGAGTTCCAGAAGCGGCAGATCATGGTGTTTGCGGGGTCGTCCTCGAACGGTGTCAGCATTATCGATCAGCTGGACGAAGCCGGCGTCGAAATGGGCTGGGACACGTACATTGTACCGTTTGGCCGTGATACGATTTCGACGATCTATCCGCTGAACTGGGCGATGCGCGGCGCCCTGACCTTCGGTGGCATCGCGCCGGGCAACGCGCGTGACTGCCTGCTGTACTGCAAGAACCGGGTGTTCGCTTTTGCCGTGGCGTTGGGCGAAGTGGATGACTTCAAGTATGCCACGGCGGCCGGCGCCATCAACATGGGCTTCCCGGCCATCGCCGATACGCCCATCCCCGAGATCCACCCGACCGGGATCTGCACCTATGAGCATGTGGTACACGAACTCGACCACCAGAACATCGTGCCGCGCTGCATTGAAGTGCGCGGCGTCAAGGTGACGGTATCCGAGGTCGATATCCCGGTGTCGTTCTCGGCGGCCTTCGAAGGCGAGCGGGTGCGCAAGGAGGACATGCAGCTGCAGTTCGGCGGCAAATACTCCGAGGCCTTTGAGTTCGTTCACATGCGCGAGATGGACGAAATCGAAGATGGCAAGATCGAGGTCATTGGTCCCGATGTCGATACAGTGGAACTCGGGGACGCACTGCCGCTGGGCCTGTATGTCGAGGTGGCCGGTCGCGAAATGCAAAAGGACTTCGAATCGATCCTGGAGCGCCAGGTCCATCACTTCATCAACTACGCTATGGGTGCATTCCACATGGGGCAACGCGACCTGATCTGGGTGCGCATCAGCAAAGAGGCGTTCAATGCCGGCTTCCGGCTCAAGCACTTCGGCACCATCCTGCACGCACGAATTCACGATGTCTACGGCAAGATTGTCGACAAGGTACAGGTCACCGTCATCTCCGACGAGGCGAAGGTGAAGGAACTGCTGGGCGAGGCGAAGCTGGGCTATGCGGAGCGCGATGCCCGTGTGGCCGACATGACCGACGAGAGCGTCGAGGAGTTCTACTCCTGTTCGCTGTGCCAGTCGTTCGCCCCCAACCACATCTGCGTCATCAGCCCCGAACGGCTGGGGCTATGCGGCGCCTACAACTGGCTCGACGGCAAAGCCGCCTACCAGATCGACCCCTCGGGCGGCAATCAGCCCATTGCCAAGGGAAAACTGGTCGACCCCGATGCCGGTATTTGGGAAGGCATCAACGAGTTTGTCTACAACAACTCGAACCGTACGATCGACAACGTCAGCATCTACTCCGTGATCCAGGCGCCGATGACTTCTTGCGGGTGCTTCGAATGCATCCTGGCACTGGTGCCGGAGGCCAACGGCTTCATGATCGTCAACCGCGAATTCTCGGGTGATACACCATGCGGCATGAAGTTCTCGACCCTGGCGGGCTGCGTCGGCGGGGGCAACCAGACACCGGGGTTCCTGGGCGTGGGTCGCCTGTACGTCCTCAGCCGCAAGTTCGTCTATGGTGACGGAGGCTTGAAACGGCTGGTCTGGATGCCGAAGGAGCTGAAGAACTTCTTCGCGGAACGCTTTACCGCGCGCGCCACGGAGGAGGGTGTGCCGGACCTGATGGACAAGATCGCCGATGAGACCGTGGCGACCACCGGTGAGGAACTTGTGGAATACCTGGCGAAGGTTGGTCATCCGGCCCTCGAAATGGACGCTGTATTCTAGGATCCCATCACGTGAGCAAGCTTTCAAGACACGTAAGTCTCTGTCATTCCGAGCAAAGCTGCCTGTCCGCCTCTGGAGGAAGGAATCTCAGCCCCATGTCCGGGCAGAGATCCCTCGGCTTCGCTCGGGATGACACACGAACTACACGAACGCAACTGTAGCACAGAACAAAGGAGACCGTTATGGCACTCAAAGCACTCGACATATTCAAGCTGCTCCCGAAGACCAACTGCAAAGACTGTGGCTGCCCGACCTGCCTGGCGTTTGCCATGAAGCTGGCGCAGAAGCAGACCAGCCTGGACGACTGTCCGCATGCCAGCGATGATGCCAAGGCCCAACTCGAAGGCGCTGCCGCACCCCCGATCCAGCTCGTGACGATCGGCGGCGGACCCGGAAAAGTCCAGCTGGGCAACGAAACCGTCATGTTCCGGCACGACGAGTCCTTCTACCATCCGCCCGGCATCGGCTCGATCATCCCCGACACCCTTGATGACGCCGCCCTCGCGGAGCGCGTGGCGGCGGTCGACAAGCTGCAGTTCCACCGTGTGGGCACCGACATCGGCATCAGGGTGGTGGGCGTCGAGAACGCGAGTGGCGACGGGGCGGCTTTTGCCGCAGCCGTGGAAAGCGCGAAGACGCTGGGACTGCCCCTTGTGCTCATGGCCCGGGGCGCCGACCAGATGGCGGCCGCACTGGCGGTCTGCGCCGACGACCGTCCCCTGATCCATGCCGCAACGGCTGAGACCTGCGATGCCTTCGCCGCACTCGCGGCCGAGAAGACCTGCCCGCTCGTGGTGTCGGCCGACACGCTGGAAGGCCTGGCGGAACTGACCGAGAAGGCCAAGGCTGCCGGTGTGGAAGAGCTGGTGTTGAACCTGGAGGATGCCAGCGTTGCAGATGAACTGGAAGCCGTGACCGCCGCCCGGCAGCTCGCCATCAAGAAGGGGATGCGCAGCCTGGGGTACCCCTGCCTGGTGGCATGCAGCGACGAGGATGTATTCCGCAACCTGGGCAAGAGCAGTACGTTCGTGGCCAAGTACGCGGGGGTGGTGCTGACCAGCCTGTACAAGCCCGAACATATCCTGCCGCTGCTGACCGTGAGCCAGAACATCTACACCGATCCGCGCAAGCCGATCCAGGTGGAGCCCAAGCTCTACGAGGTGGGGGCGGTGACCTCCGATTCACCGTTGCTGTTCACCACGAACTTCTCGCTGACCTACTACACGGTTGAAGGAGAAGTCGAGGCCAGCCGTGTGCCGGCCTATATCGGTGTCATCGACACAGAGGGCACCTCGGTGCTGACCGCGTTTGCCTCCGACAAGCTGACCTCGGCGGAAGTCGCCGAGTTCCTCAACTCCGAAGCCGTGACCAGCAAGGTGTCGCACAAGAAGGTCATCATTCCGGGCTACGTCTCGGTGATGAGCGGCGCCATCAAGGAAGATTCCGGCTGGGAAGTGATGGTGGGGCCCCGTGAGGCCAGTGGCATTTCGAAATTCCTCAAAACCGTGTGGAACGCTGCTTGAAGACCTACACCATCACCTTTCTCCCTGAAGGGAAGACCATCCCCGCTGCCCGCGGCAAGAGCCTGCTCGAGGCCGCCAAGGCGGCGGGCATTCCCATCAACAACATCTGCGGTGGGGAAGGTGTGTGCGGCAAATGCCGCGTAACGGTTAAGTCGGGCAAGGTCACCGCCCAGCCCACCATGTTCCTGACGCGCCGCGAGATCCAGCGCGGCGAAGCCCTGGCCTGCCAGACCTATGTGGATGGCGATGCCGTCGTGGAAGTGCCGCTGGAGTCGCGTCTCGGGGGCGTTCCGCAACTGGCGTCCGCGGATGCGGTACGCTTCGGGCGGGTGATGCCCAGTGCAGAAGGCGGTCCCGCGCCCTTTGCCTATCGCCCCCTCAGCATGAAGCTGGCCTTGCAGCTGCCGCCGCCGACCATTGAAGACAACATATCCGACGCAGAGCGCCTCTACCGAGCCATCCGCCAACAGGTGGATCAGCCGACGATGCAGACCGGGCTCAGCGTGCTGCGTCGGCTGCCCGGCCTGCTGCGCGAGAACAACTGGTGCGTCACGGCCATCCTGGGATGGCGCCAGGGCACCGGGGAGATCGTCGACATCGAACCGGGCGACACTTCCGCCACCAATCTCGGCGTCGCCATTGACATCGGCACGACCACAGTGGTCGCACATCTCGTGAACCTGGTCACCTCCGAGACCCTTTCCACCCGCGCCAAGTACAACTCACAGGCATCCTTCGGCGACGACGTCATCGCGCGTATCATGTGCGCGACCACCCCGGAGCGGCGCCAGGGCCTGCGCGAGCTTCTGGTGGATGACATCAACGATCTTATCACGGCCCTGGTCGTCGATGCCGGCGCCAGGCTCAGCGACATCACGTATGTCGCGGGCGCCGGCAACACCACCATGATTCATCTCCTCTATGGCCTGGACCCATCCCATATCCGCCGCGATCCCTACGTACCATGCGCGTCCTCCCCGCCCGTCATTCGGGCGTCCGAGGTCGGAATCGGCATTCACAAGCGCGGCCTGCTGGGAGTCGTACCCTCGGTGGCCAGTTACGTGGGTGGCGACGTGGTTGCCGATGTACTCGTATCGGGCATGACGAAGTCAGAAGACCTCTCGCTCCTGATCGACCTGGGAACCAACGGCGAGCTCGTGCTGGGGAACGAAGCCTGGACGGTCTGCTGTTCCGCCTCAGCCGGCCCGGCTTTTGAGGGTGGCGGCATCGGCTGCGGCATGCGGGCCACGGTCGGGGCCATCGAGCACATCCACCTCGGCCCGGGTGGCGCCGTCACAAGCTGCGACGTGGTGGGCAGCGGCAAGCCGCTCGGCATCTGCGGTTCGGGACTGATCGATGCCGTTGGCGAACTGCTGCGCGTGGGCTGTATCGACCGGCGGGGCCGCTTCGTGAAAGAGACCTGCGGCGCGCGTATCCGTACCAGCGAGACCGACGACGTAGAGTTTGTTCTGTTTACCGGGGAAGAAACGGCACTGGGGCGCGACATCGTGCTCTCCGAAGCCGACATCAGCAACCTGATCCATACCAAGGGCTCCATCTACATGGGCGCGGAGTGCCTGTTGGACTACATGGGTCTGTCGTTCGACGACGTGGCCAACATCTACATCGCTGGCGGGTTCGGGAACTACCTGGACATCCGTTGTGCCATCAATATCGGGCTGCTGCCCGACATGGACCATGAGCGCTTCCATTTCGTGGGGAACGGGTCCGTCCAGGGAGCCAAGATGAGCCTGCTCTCGATTGATGCCATGCACGCAATGTCCGAGAACATTGCCGCAGCCATGATGCATATCGAGTTGAGCACGCACCACCGCTACATGAATGAGTACAGCTCCTGCCTGTTTCTACCGCACACCAACATCGACAAGTTTCCATCAGTTAAAGAACTCGAAAAGGAGGTAAGCATATGCCAATGAGAGTTGCCATTGCAGGCAAAGGAGGAACAGGAAAGACGACCATCGCCGCGCTGCTATGCCGTAGCCTGGTCAGGACCTGTGGAGTAAAACCATTGCTGGCCGTCGATGCGGACCCCAACAGTTGCCTGCACGAGCGTCTGGGCGTCACGCCCGCTGAGACGATCGGCGAGCTGCGTGAACAACTGCGCGCGGAGCCGGACAAGATACCGGCCGGGATCTCGAAGACCGAATGGATCGAGCGCCTGATCAACGAAGAAGTCACCGAGTCGGTCGGGTTCGACCTCGTCACGATGGGCCGCCAGGAGGGCCCGGACTGCTATTGCTACATCAACAACCTCCTGCGCTCCTGCCTGGACAAGATCGGGCAGCAGTACCAGGCCGTGGTGATCGACAACGAGGCCGGGCTCGAGCACCTGAGCCGCCGCTCCAATGGCGAGGTCGAGGTGCTCCTGGTGGTGTGTCAGCCAACGGTGATAGGCGCACGCACTACGATGCGCATCCTGGAACTCATTGAGAGCTTGAGCCTCGATATCGGCAAGACTTATCTCGTTCTGAACGGGTGTGATGGCGAGATGCCGGACCAGCTGCAAGCCCTCTTTGACGAAACAAAGCTGGAGGTGATTGCCAGGGTCCCGACGGATCCCCTGGTGGTCGACTACGAAATGGAATCTAGATCGCTCCTCGACCTGACAGCGGATTCGGGGGCAGCAGCAACAGTAGATAGTATGGTGTCCCAACTCTTGGAGGAATCCAAACAATGAGTATGATCGATGACGGACGGGAGAAATGGACGGCGGCAGTGCGCGAGGTAACCATTGGCGCCACGAGCGCGGATGGCGGCACACGTGGTTCGGTTGTGAAGATCGGTGGGGCCAATGCCCTGCCTTTCATTCCGGGTGAAGGCCAGGCGCCGCACAAGCCTGTTGTGGCTATGGAGATCCTCGACTGTGAACCCACCGAATGGCCTGCGCCCCTGCGGGAAGCGTTGGGCGAGGCGGTGCAATCGCCGGCTGAATGGGCCAAGGCCTGTGTCGAGCAGTACGGGGCCGAGATGATCTGCGTCAACCTGGTGGGGTCACACCCCGATTTTGGAGACCGCTCGGCCGATGAGGCCGCGGCAACCGTGAAGGCCGTGCTGGAGGCGGTCGACGTCCCGCTGATCGTCTGGGGCTGCGACAACGATGAGAAGGACAACGAGGTGCTGCCGAAATGCAGCCAGGCGGCGGCTGGCGAGAAATGCCTCTTTGGCACCGTCAAGGAGGACAACTACAAGACGCTCGTGGCCTCGTGTCTGGCCGATGGTCACTCGATCGTCGGCCTGAGCCCGATCGACATCAACATCGCCAAGCAGGTGAACATCCTTGTATCCGAGATGGGCTTCCCGCTTGATCGCGTCGTGATGTACCAGACCACCGGCGCCCTGGGCTATGGCATCGAATACACCTATTCGATTCAGGAGCGAGGACGCGTCGCCGCATTGAGCGGCGACAAGATGATGGCGCTGCCGGTCATCTGCATGGTGGGCCAGGAAGCATGGCGCGCCAAGGAATCCAAGGCTACAAACGAAGAACAGCCCGACTGGGGCGACGAAGCGACCCGGGGCGTCTTCTGGGAATTCACGACCGCAACCGTCCTGCTGCAGGCCGGCAGCGATATCCTGGTGATGCGTCACCCGGATGCCGTGAAGGCCATCCGCGATCATATCGAAACACTGAGTGCTTAATACGGGAAGGGAGCGAGAGCTATGTTTGTGATAGGGGAACGCATCAACGGAATGTTCAAGGATATTGGTGACGCCATTGCCAACAAGGACGTTACACCCGTCCAGGCCATGGCCGAGAAGCAGCTCGCCGCCGGGGCGGACGCGCTGGATATCAACGTCGGGACCCGCGTGCCGAAAGCGGAACGCGCCGACGTCATGAAGTGGCTCGTCGAAGCCACGCGTGAGGTAACCGACAAGCCGCTGGCCGTCGACAACCCGGCACTGGCCACGATGCGCGTCGGGATTGAGGCCGGACACAAGGGCGGCAGAATGATCATCAACTCCACTACCGGGCAGCAGGACAAGCTGGAAGGATTCATGGACCTGGCCAGGGAGTTCAACACCGGAATCGTCTGCCTATCCATCGACGAGAACGGTGTGGCCGCGACCACCGATGCCAAGCTCGAGATTGCCATGCGTGCGCTGGGGGCCGCCATAGAGCGTGATGTCCCCATCGACAACATCTATCTCGATCCCATTATCCTGCCGGTAAACTGCGACCAGAAAGCACCGGGAATGGTGTTGGAGACGATCGCGCAGTTCAAGATGCTGTCCGATCCCGCACCGCACGTCGTCATCGGACTCAGCAACCTGAGCCAGGGCGCGACCGAACGCGGTTTGATCAACCGTTCATTCATTGTGATGGCCATCGCGAATGGATTGGATGCCTCCATTCACGATCCGCTGGATGAACTCCTGATGAATGAGATGATCACGGCCGAGGTGTTGCTGGATAAGACGATCTACAGTAACTCGTATCTGCAGGCCTACCGGCAAAGCCGGTAGCCCTCACATCATCGCGAGGATCGTCAGCATCATGATGCACCACAGGATGTCGGCAGGAACCTGGCTCTCGCTGGAGCGGTCGAGTAGAAGATCGCTCCGCGCAGGGAATTCCTCATCCGCGACCCAGAGGATCAGGACAACCGGCAGGACTTTGAAAGGCTCCAGGAGCAGGGATGCGTCCCCGTAGGATTGAGGAGTTCCGCCATAGGTTGCGCCACGCTGCAGGAAGCCATCGATGCTGTCCGCATGGTGTGTGGTTAGCTTGTGCAGCGGCAGCGTATGGCTTCCCCGCACCATGGCCTCCATGCCGGACATTTCGGCCGGTCTCACCAGGTTCCCGGAGCAGGGAATGTCCCGGCCGTTGATTAGAAACGAGAGGAGCGAAAGGTGCGAGAAATAGGACAGTCGGTCCACCAGGTACTTGGCTTCCGGAGTCGACCCGATGATCGCCTCATGCGCAAGGGACACCGTTACTCGCTGATTAAAGAAGTCCAGCCTGTAACTCCTGTCATCGCGATCAAAGGCTGCCCCGGTACGCGAGCAGACGTCCGACGGATCAAGAGATATGAGAGATGCCCATGCATGCTGTTCCCCCGCGTTCACATCCGCACCACCTCTGCTTCAGCCACCTCCCGGAACCGCTTCGCGATCGCCGGCCGACTCACGCACCATCAATCTGAACAACCATAGCACACTCGCGCGCGTGCACCAATTCGTGATTCATTGCTTGCAGAAGATGTACGGCTGAACCATACTTAATGCACGGGCACGCTTAACGATGAAAGGGGCCAGCATGGCAAGAATAGTAATAGTGGATGACGAACTCAAACTCGCGGAGGCCTTGGCAGCATTGCTCAGACAAGAGGGGTTCGAGGCCACAGCCGAGTATCTCTCCGACGCCGTAGTCGATACGCTGGTAGCGGACCCGCCCGATCTGATTATACTGGACGTCATGTCGCCGGAAGATCCCTCGGCCGGATTCACGATCGCCAGGAAGATCCGCGCCACCGACACCGTCAACCAACTGCCTATCATCATGTTGACCGGCGTCAATCAATCGTTCCCGATGGATTTTTCGGAGAAGGATATCGATGGCGACTGGATGCCTGTGCAGGCCTTCCTCGAGAAACCAGTCGATCCCGCCACGTTGATGCCAAAGATCAGGAAACTGCTCGGCGCCTGACCTCCGTGCCCTCTCGTGAAACAAAAAAGTGAGCGGCGAGCCAAAGGCATCGCCGCTCATTCTTTTCTTCTGCTTAACCGGCCAGACCGTCTCAGGCCTCTTCAGTGTGCTCGTGGTGCGGGGGGCGCATCATGAACGTCATGGCCGCCGCCACGGTCAGCAGAATGGCCGAGGTGTAGAAGGCGAAGTTGTAGCTCCCCGCCCAGTCGGCCACGATCTTGCCATCGTAGACCCTCGCCGCGAACTGCGCCAGGATGAATCCGCCAATCCCCCAGGCGGTGAATACCAGCCCGTAGTTCATGCCGAAGTTCTTCAAGCCGAAGAAATCCTTCGTGGCAGACGGGAACAGCGCCAGGTTCGACCCGTAGTTCGCACCCACCATCGCGGCCAGGAGGATCAAGAGGACCGCCGACGGTGACGCCATTGAGCTGGCAACCGCCAGCCCGACAATTGCAGCAGCCTGGAGCAGGAAGAACAGCAACATGGTTCTGTTGCGACCCAGCCTGTCTGATACTATACCGGCCACAACACGGCCGGCGCCGTTACCCACGGCCAACCCCATAACCGCGGCCAGGGCCAGCCCGTCCGCAATGCCTGCCCCGGCCACAATCTTCTTGCAGCAGGAGATAATCATCAGTCCGGCACCGGCGCCACAGGCATACATGAACCACAGCATGTAGAACTGCCAGGTTCCCAGCATCTCACGCGAGCTGAACTCCTCCTTGCGCTTCACCGGCGGCGAAATTCTCTCCGACTTCTGTTCGCCGACATCACCGAGGCCCTTGACGAACTGCATGGCCTTGTGCGGTGGCTTCAGGAGCTGGCCGAGACCAATTACTACGATGAGAAATGCGATGCCGAGGACCATCATCATGGTCTCAAGGCTGTACGCGCTGGCCAGCCAGCGCGCCAGGGGAGCCGCGTAGAGCGAGGCCAACCCGAAGCCGGAAACGACTATGCCGGCAATCATGCCGGTCTTCGCCGGCGGAAACCACTTCACGGCAGGCGGGGTGGCGGAGGCGTAGCCAAAGCCGATACCGGCACCGGCCAGGATGCCAAACCCGATCACGTAGCCGCTAACGCTCTCGAACTGGCTCGCCGCCATCATGCCCAGCCCCACCAGGATGCCACCAATCGTGGCCACGATACGCGGACTCAGTTTGTCCTGCATACGGCCGGCGGGGACCATGATGAGGCAGAAGACCAGGCAGGCCACAGAGTAAGGCAGCGCGCGCTGCGTTGCGGTCCATCCCCAGTCGGTCTTGGCTATCTCGGCACTGATCACACTCCAGCTATAAAGTATGCCCAACGCAAGGTTGATGCCTAAACCGGCGAATACCACACGCCACCCGTGGTGGGGCTCGGTGTGTTCTTTTGTCGCTGCTTCTTCGGACATGACGTCCTCCATCTTGTCGCCGAGCCCGGCAGTGCAACCGCACTGCCGGGCTACGGATCTTTGTCTAGTTGTTCAGGATGACCTAGCTCAGCGGCTTGTACTCGGCCACCAGGTTCTCGACCACGCTCGGGTCGGCCAGCGTGCTGACGTCACCGACCGAATCGGCTTCACCTTCAGCGATCTTACGCAGGATACGGCGCATGATCTTGCCGGAGCGGGTCTTCGGAAGGGCCGGGGCCCACTGGATCATATCCGGTGAGGCGATCGGTCCGATTTCCGTACGGACATGCTTAACCAGCACGCCCTTGAGATCGTCGGTGTACTCGTTGCCGGTCTTCAGCGTCACGTAGGCATAGATTCCCTGCCCCTTGATGGGGTGCGGGAAACCAACCACGGCGGCTTCGGCCACGGCCGGATGCGAAACGAGCGCGCTCTCGACCTCGGCGGTACCCATGCGGTGACCAGAGACGTTGATCACGTCATCAACACGACCGAGCAGCCAGTAGTCGCCGTCGTCGTCGATACGACATCCATCACCCGTGAAGTAGTAGCCTTTGTAGGTGCTGAAGTAGGTTTGGATATAGCGATCATGATCGCCGTATGTCGTGCGCAGGATGCCCGGCCACGGCTTCTTGATGCAGAGCTTGCCCTTCTCGCCCTGCGGCATTTCCTTGCCATCGTCATCGAGGACGACCGGCTCGACACCAAAGAACGGACGCGAAGCGCTGCCCGGCTTGAGCGTGTGCGCACCGGCGAGCGGCGTGATCATAATGCCGCCGGTTTCGGTCTGCCACCACGTATCCACCACAGGCGTCTTGCCATGGCCAACGTGGTCGCGATACCAATCCCAGACTTCCGGGTTGATCGGCTCACCGACCGAGCCGAGAAGCTTGAGCGTGCTCAGATCGCGTGCGGCGATGGGCGCTTCGCCCTTCTGCATCAGGGCGCGAATAGCGGTCGGGGCGGTGTAGAACTGGGTGACCTTGTGCTTGTCGCACACGTCCCAGAAGCGGCCGGCATCCGGGTAAGTCGGTACGCCTTCGAACATGATCGAGGTGGCACCGGTAGCCAGTGGACCGTAGACGATGTAGGTGTGACCCGTGATCCAGCCGATATCGGCCGTGCACCACCAGATGTCGCCGTCATGGTAGTCGAAGATGTACTTGAAGGTCGTGGCGGCCCAAACCATGTAACCGCCGGTCGTGTGCAGCACGCCCTTGGGCTTGCCGGTGGATCCGGAGGTGTAGAGGATAAAGAGCGGATCTTCCGCGTCCATCCACTCCGGCTCACACTCAGCGGCCTGGTCGGCGATCGCATCGTGATACCAGACATCGCGACCGTCCTGCATCGGGACTTCGTTGCCTGTGCGCTTGACCACAACACACTTCTCGATGCTCGGGCACTCGGCCAGTGCCTTGTCGGCATTGGTCTTCATCGGGATATCGTTCTTGGCGCCGCGGAGGGCCGTGTCCTGCGTGATGAGAATCTTGCAGGAGGAGTCCTGGATACGGTCGCGCAGGGCATCCGGGCTGAACGCCCCGAAAACGACCGAATGCACCGCGCCGATACGGGCGCAGGCCAAACAGGCCACAGCCGCTTGGGGCAGCATTTGCATGTACAGGCAGACGCGATCGCCCTTTTCAACACCCATCGCCTTGAGGGCGTTCGAGAACTTGCAGACCTCTTCATAGAGCTCTTTGTAGGTCAGCTTGGAATCTTCGCTGGGATCGTTACCTTCCCAGATGATGGCCGTCTGGTCACCACGCGTCTCGAGGTGACGGTCCAGGCAGTTGACGGAGAGGTTGGTCTTGCCGTCGATGAACCATTTGACATCAACGTTGCCCTCGAACGTGTAGTCGAGGACCTTGGACCACTTCTCCTTCCAAACGAACTGCTCGGCGATCTCGGCCCAGAACCCCTCGGGGTCGCTGATCGAGCGCTGATACATTTCGTTGTACTGATCTTCTGACGATACGTGCGCCGCGGCGGCAAAGTCGGCCGGGGGCGGATAGCTGTTGCCCACAGGGGCGGTGATCTCTTCTGACATGGTTATGCCTCTCTGATGCGTTGGTTTGTTACTCTAATCTCCCTATACGTGACGAACATCCTTCTGCCCGCTTTCATATACAAGAGAGCATGAACCATATATCGACTCCCCGCAGACTGCAAGCCCGAATCGAAGAACATGATTCTTTTTGATTCATTTATGATTGTTTACGAGCGCTTATGATCGTATTGGATAGATTACACACAGACTTGAATCCACCAGCAATAGAGGTATGCTAGAAAAAATGAAGTCATGTACTCGCTCGCCATCGCCATCGGCGACGCGGTGAAGGCAACAAGTTAATCGCTGGAGTGCTCATGTTTGAAGCATTACTGAAACCGGATTCCATCGCTATAATTGGTGCTTCGAAATCGCCCGGCAAGGTGGGGCACGAGATCCTGGCCAATCTCATTCAGGGGGGATTCGGCGGCACCATCGTACCAATCAACCCGACTGCGGACGACGTGCTGGGCCTCACCTGCTATCCCGACCTGAAGAGCAGCGGGAAACACATCGACCTGAGCGTTATTGCAGTACCTACCCAGTTTGTGCGCCAAGCCGTGACCGACTCGATCGATGCAGGCGCCAAAGCGGTGACCATTATCACCGCGGGATTCAAAGAAGTTGGAGAGGAAGGCGCCGAGCTGGAAACCGAACTGGCCGCCTACTGCGCCGCACGCAGCGTTCACCTGCTTGGTCCGAACTGCCTTGGCCTTATTAACACGCACCACAAGATGAACGCCTCCTTCGCCAAACATATGCCCAAACCCGGCGGCATCACCGTCATATCTCAGTCCGGCGCGCTCTGCACCGCTATCCTTGACTGGGCCAGTGACCGGCACCTGGGCCTAGCCAAGCTGGTCAGCATGGGAAACAAGGCCGACCTTTCAGAGACCGAATTCCTGACGGCCTTCGCAAACGACGATGATACCAAGGTAATCGTCGGCTACCTCGAGAGCATTGTTGCGGGAGACGCCTTCATCAAGGCGGCCGAAGCGGCGGCGGCACGCAAGCCGGTCGTCATCTTCAAGTCAGGTGTCACGGCCGCCGGTGGCAAGGCGGCGTCCTCACACACCGGAAGTCTTGCCGGAGCGGACGCCGGTTACGCAGCAGCCTTCAAGCGCTCCGGTATTATTCGCGCCGACACATTCGAGGCGATGTTCGACTACGCTACGGCGTTTGCCATGCAGCCGCTGCCCAAGGGCAAACGCGTCGCCATCATCACCAACGCCGGGGGACCGGGCATTATGGCGGCCGATGCCGTCGAACTGGCAGGGCTTGAAGTCACAGTGCTCGCCAACAGCACGGCAACAGCCCTCGCCAAAAAGCTACCCGCCGCCGCGAGCGTGGGCAATCCGATTGATGTCCTCGGCGACGCCGATCCGTCACGTTACGCCGATGCACTGAATGCCGCCCAAGACGATGATTCGGTTGATGCCATTGTCGTGATTCTCACGCCTCAGGCTATGACCAATCCCCTCGAAACGGCGCGTGCTATCGAGACCAACACACGCGACGAAAAGCCGATCCTCGTTTCCTTTATGGGCGGCGCCGATGTCACACCGGGCCGCGAAGAATTGGTCGCCGCAAATCTGCCCGACTATCCCGCTCCCGAGCGCGCGGTGGCGGCGCTCAAAGCAATGGTCGACTATGCCGAATGGCTCAGCCGCCCCCCGCGCATCATCACCCGCTTCCCCGTGAATCGTCGCCGCGTCGAGCGAATCATCCATCGCCACACTCGCACCGACGAGCTGCAGGTGGGCGAAGCCGCGGCAAAAGAGGTGCTGAGAGCTTACGACTTCAACGTGCCCGATGGAACGCTGGCCACGACGGCCGACCAAGCCGTCGAGGCGGCAGAGCGGATCGGCTATCCACTAGCCATGAAGATTGCTTCCCCGGATGTGATTCACAAGTCGGACATGGGCGGCGTAAAGCTCAACCTGGCCACCGCCGATGCGGTGAGAGATGCGTTTGATCTAATGATGATGCGCATCCGGCAACGGGTACCGGACGCCCGCATCCACGGGGTCTACCTGGAGGAGATGTGCGGGCGCGGGCGCGAGGTCATCCTCGGCATGACAAGGGACCCACAGTTCGGCCCCATGCTGATGTTCGGCCTGGGCGGCATCTTTGTCGAAGTGATGAAAGATGTCACGTTCCACATCGCACCCATCACAAACGAGGAAGCCCTGCAGATGCTTCAAACGACCCGCTCCTTCGAATTGCTCAAAGGCGTTCGCGGCCAGGCGCGTGTCGATATCGACGCTATCGCCACGGCTCTACAGCGAATCAGTCAACTCGCCCAGGACTTCCCTCAGATCGCAGAGATGGATATCAACCCCTTCATCGTCGGTCCGGTTGGCAAAGAATCTGTCGCAGCGGATGCGCGCATCACCCTCACAGCCGAGAAGGGCCACTAGAAGGTTTCGGGTGTCAGGTGCCAGGTTTCAGGAGAAGACAGCATGAAAGCAACAACTTACGACACCAACTGGCAGACCACTTACGCCGACATGGTTGCAACGCCGGAGCAGGCGACGAAGCAGGTTGCCCCCGGCCAACGCATTTTTGTGGGTACCGGCTGCGCACATCCACAACAGCTTGTGCAAGCCCTTACGACGCGCGCACCGGAACTGGTCGACACCGAGATCGTTCATTTCCTCGGCTTGGGCGACGCTCCTTATGCGGTCAGAGAGATGACCGAGAACTTCCGCGTCAACAGCCTCTTCATTTCGAGCAACGTCCGCGATATCATCCAGGAAGGCTTGGGCGACTACACCCCGATCTTTCTTTCCGACATACCGCGCCTGTTCGGGTCGGGCCAGATCCCGCTGGATGTAGCGCTAATTCAAGTGTCGCCCCCCGACCATAACGGAATGTGCAGCCTGGGTATTTCGGTCGATATCGTCAAGAGTGCAGCCGAAAACGCCGCCCTTGTGATTGCGCAGGTGAACCCCCGCATGCCCCGGACCCTCGGCGACAGCATGATTAACGTCTACGATATCGACGTGCTCGTGCCTGTAGACAGTGAGCTGATTACTGTACCGATCCCGGAACCGGACGACGATGTACGAAGAATTGGCGAGTACATCGCCTCACTCGTCTCTGACGGGGCAACACTGGAGCTGGGAATCGGTGACATTCCGCAGTCGGTTCTTGAGTTTCTACATGACAAGAAAGACCTTGGTATTCATACCGAAATGCTGACCGACGCCATTATTCCACTGATCGAAGAAGGCGTCATAACCGGCGAGCGCAAGACGCTCGATCGCCACCGCATCGTGGCCAGCTTCTGCGTTGGCACACGCAAACTGTACGACTACGTCGACAACAACCCGGCATTCGCATTCCATCCTACCGAGTACGTGAACGATCCGTTCATTATCGGGCAACAGCACAAGCAGGTAGCGATCAACGTAGCACTCGAGATCGACCTGACCGGACAAGTCTGTGCCGACTCACTGGGCAACCAGTTCTATTCCGGTATCGGCGGGCAGGTCGACTTCAACCGCGGTGCCGCCCGTTCGCGCGGCGGCAAAGCGATCATCGCCCTGCCTTCCACGGCCAAAGATGGCGCCGTCTCGCGTATTCGCTGCTGCCTGCAGCCCGGCGCAGGCGTGGTCACTACACGTGGCGACGTGCACTACGTGGTGACCGAATACGGCATCGCCTATCTTCACGGCAAGAGCGTGCAGGAGCGTGCCATAGCACTGATCTCTATTGCACACCCCGACTTCCGTGAGAAACTGCTGGAGGAGGCCATTGAGGCCAAGTACGTTCGTCCCGAGTTGGCCGATGTGGGCGACAAGCTGGTCGTAGGACCGCCCGAGTTCAGAACCTCCTACGTTGCGCCCGACGGAACCCAGGTGAACTTCCGCCCTATCCATCCGACAGATGTCCCCGCAACAAAAGAACTCTTCTACGCGCTCTCACAGGAAACGATGTACTACCGTTTCATGTCGCGCGCACACGCTGTGCCGCACAAACAGATTCAAGACTTTGTTTTCATTAACCACCGCGCCGACGTTGCGATCGTCGCCACGATGCCTGTCCCGCAGGGCGAAGAGATCATCGCCATCGGCAGATACTATCTCGACGACAAGACCAACCGCGCCGAGGTAGCTTTCGTCGTGCGCGACGATTGGCAGAATCTGGGCATAGGGACTTTTCTGCTCCGCCACCTGACCACCATTGCGCGCCGCAACGGTATCGGAGGCTTCACAGCCGAGGTCCTGCGCGATAACCGCGCCATGCAGCATGTCTTCCAGAAGAGCGACTCGCAGGTAACGAGCACACCGCACGAAGACGTCATCAGCTTCAAGATCGAGTTTGCCTGATCAACAGGGCGTTACGCCCTTCTTCAGGATGATATTGCCGTACTTCGCGGTGGTGCCGGTTATAACACAAGCATAGGCAGTCTTGACGCGGTCGTAGAACGCGAAACGGTCGATACGAATCGGGGCAGCTGCATCGGGCGCGGTTTTCCGGATCGCCGCCATGTAGTCGGCCTCAACCTGGGGATCCAGCTCGTCGCCTTCGACGGCCGCCATCATGATCAGCGGGTCGTCATAGCTATCGAGTTCGAGCAGCGGCACG
>CAYFPQ010000007.1:62022-72168 GCA_964345005.1 uncultured Victivallales bacterium
TTCCGACCAGCAGATCGGGAATCTTCAGCCCGTCCCCGCGTAGTACGTTTTGCGAACAGAACGTGTGTCCCGGAAAATGCGCATCCGCCAACACCAACTCGTCCCCGTGCCCCATCTCGGCCATAATCTTCAACAGTTCCGGACTGATGATTGGATCGATCCCTTTGAGCATCGTTGCCCCCCTGGTTGTGCCTCACTAACCGCAGAGCAAGTACCTGCTCTCGCATCAGGACAAAACATTCCTCGAAATCGAAAAGGTTGTCCAGTTCATGCGTGTACAGCCGGAAGAAACATCAGCCCAGCCAGATGGGGCGGATGTGGCGCTCCAACAGGTTCTCGCGGACATGATGGGCCACAGTTTCTGCGTGGGTATCGAGGGCTGATAGATAGCGATCGCCCATCTCGGAAGCAACCTTATAGCCCACATGCAGCAACTGCCGAAGATCTGGATTGTAGTTGGGGCATGACTGGTCGTGACGCATGGCTTCGGCGAAGCGTGCGCCACCCCATCCGTCGACCTCTTCGGGGGACGGTAGCCGCGATGCATCGATGTCAATCACATCGGCATAGGGGCCACACAGTTCATCGAAGCGCCCCCGCGCATTGCGGTAGACCTCGCGTGCAATATCGAGCCCCTCGCCCCCTGCTTCGGCCAGGCCGATCAACTCCTCGAGCCAGGTGGTTCCCGCCGTCTTCAGATGAAGCCCGGCATCGGCATCCCGGATAGCACGGGCAATGATCGGATAGATCGAAAACTTGTCGCTGCCCGAGTGTACGCTTAACTTCAGCGTTTCCGGAAGTCCGTATGCCTTCACCGCATGCGCGACCACGGCCAGGTCGGCCGTGAACTCCTGTTCGAAGGCAGACACCTCGCCAACGTAGTCGACGCCCTTGTTGAACCGCCCCGAGAACCGTGGGGCAATGGTCTGGGCCGGAATGCCCTCGTCGGCGATCGCCGCGAGGATGACCAGTAACTCATCCGGCGTCTGCGGCTCCGGCGTCTCGTCCATGGAGACCTCGGTAACGAATGTGCCCTCACCCCGGGCGTCAACTACACGCTGATAGATGCGGCCCGCCTCCTGCACGGCGAACAGGTATTTCTCCGCGATCTCGCGCGCACGCGCCTCCGAAAGCGGTACGGGCTCATCGAGTCCGTCGACTTCCACATCGGCGCAGAGCTCGGAGTGGCGGGCGAGGAACGCGTTCACGTATGCCGATTCGGCGGGTTTACCGATGGCGTCGGCCACATCAAACGTGAAAAAGTCGCTCGCATCGATAAAGCGATCCACCGTATCCAGGTTGATATGGTCGGCATCCACGAAGTAAGGCGCGTTCCAGTCGAGCGTCTTGACTGCCGCATCGGCTTCCTGACGGACATCACCCGGCTCCGTATGAATGATGCCATGCTCACGGTTGGACTTGTTCCAGACCGGGCACACTTCGGCGCCGGCTTCCCGTGCCGCATTCAATGCACTGAGCTGCGCCTCGCCCTGTCGCCCAAATCGGTCCCCTATCCCCATCGTGTACTTCGGAATCATAATCATCAGCTTCTCCTCAATGTTCACTTCGCACTGCTTGCTCGTCTGACCCGTGTTCTCTGGCATCTCCAACGGTGTTGTGAGTAGCACCTTACTGCCCTGACGCGATAGTGATACCATTCGTGCTGCGAGTTTCGCAAGGCTGGCCGCCAGACAAAAAAGGCCCAGGGCGCTGACCCAGGACACATGCCCCCGTGGCAGGAAGCTGGAGATCATCGCGAAGAACTGCTCGTCCGAGATGCACTCGGGAACGGCACTCCCGAGCGCGTTAGCGCCCCCTGACGCCCGGGTCAGTGGGCGACACATACCTTACGCGCATTGAGAATAACATCCCTTTGCTGTAAATAAACAGGCGGGGCAGTAACGATATAACTCTGAAGGCAAGGACGGCGGCTGTTGGATTGGGAGCAGATTCTGGACGAGCACGGATCGGCATTGTTGCTGTATGCACGGCAATGGACCGGGTCATGGGCGGATGCGGAGGATATACTTCAGAATGGATTCTTGCGCGTATTCAAGAACCGCGGGCCCAACACGGAAGCCGCGCTGCCCATGCTTTACCAGGCCGTGAAGTGGGCTGCGATCGATCACGCTCGCAGCCGACAAAGACGAAGAACGCGTGAAGAGAAGCACGCAGAAGAACAAGGACGGGATGTTGCGCTGTTTGAATCGGGCTTGGAGGACAGGGAGCGGGCCGGCCAGGTCGAGCAGGCCCTGCGGACGCTTCCCGACGAACAGCGCGAGGTGTTGGTGATGAAGGTGTGGGGTGAATTGAAGTTCCGGGAAATAGCGGATGCGCTTCAGATCCCTCAGGGAACCGCCGCCTCCCGTTACCGGTACGCACTGGAAGCCCTGCGCGAGAAGCTGGACCCCGAGGTATGGCATGAACGATAAAGACGACCAGCTTGAACAGATGCTCAGAGGACTAAGCCCCCGCCGTCCGTCGGCTCTGCTTCGCGCACGGATCGCAAGCGAGTTGAGCACAGCCGAGACACCCGTCCGGACGCCCTGGCACCGGCTTCCGTGGGTGCGCGCAGCAGCATCGTTCGTCATCCTGCTGGCAGGTCTGCTGGCCTACTTCGCCTCCCCCTCTCAAGACATGAACACCGTGTCACAGACCGAGGTAAAGCCACCGGCCGAGATCGTGGAGCCGCTCCCCAAGCCGGCCACGCAGTCGCAATCCGATCCTGTGACAGTCGAATCCTTGCTGGCCAAGAGCGATCGTCCGGGCCTACCGACGGGGGGGATGGCAGCATCCCCCGTCAGCTTAATGCCGTCGAGAGCTGAACCGTTCAGGCCGAGTAACGACATGGGAATGCACAAGAGCGTCCAAGAACTGTTGCGCGAGTCGGGACTCGGACACGACCACATGATGGAATCAATGGAGAGGCTCTGGCGCTCCTTTCCCGACGCACGGATAAGGGCGCCCGGTCGTGTGCGGACTGACACTCCCTCACCCGGCTTCAGCCCAGTCGAGACCGGTCCATCACCAGCAGTCGTTTTCTCGGCGGGAGACGTGACGCTCAGCGTGTTCATCTCGGATGAGAAAGGGCGCTATCTCCGAGCGCGAGACCGGGATGGGCGGACCATTTTTGAGGGCTCCGTTAACACCAGCGAGGAGATTGAACGACTCCCTACCAACGTGGCCACACTCCTCGAAGAATTGAACCACGACCTGGAGCTTCCGGACCCTGTGGAGCAGAACGTACCAACAAAGTGATACCTCCTCACTACAGCGCCCGGCATCCTCCCACTACCGGCGGGTGTCGGGCGCCCCTCTCGTTGAACGCGGTGGCTACATCCCGTTCTGCGACCATTCGAGAGGATATGTCGATGATACGGCCGCGGTCGCCGAGAGTTCATCCATCTCTGGTATGAATAATGCTCTTTTGCTAAGGACTGGACGAAGCTCGTAACCGGGAGATCGATGTGAGAGTGCTGGTGGTAGATGATGATCTTGCGTCATTAGGGACGCTCTGCAATATGCTGCGGACGTGTGGGCACACCGTGGACACGGCCCCGCGTGCCCAAATGGCAATACGAATGATGAGCCTGGCGACCTATGACATCATCTTTCTCGACTATAATATGCCGGAGCATAACGGGGTGTGGTTCATGCGAAACGCCCCCGTTCCGCCGGACACTTCTGTCATCCTGGTGACAGGATTTGTCGATCCATCAGCCATGTCCGACTTCCGGCGGATGGGAATTGAAGTGGTAATGAAGAAACCCTTCACGCTCGCCGCCATCCAAGGCTCACTCAATGGAATTCTGAACGAGGTCGAGTCCTGCGACTAGTATCCGAGCCTGGCCCATCTGGACAAAGGAAGCGTCGCAGTTTCCTTGGAGCTATTCCGAGTCGGAGACCTGCTACTTTCTTGAAGGCGACGTGGAGGTAACACCGGACGGCGGTGCCCCGGTCGAAGTGGGTAAAGGTGATCTGGTCACCTTCCCGCGGGGCATGTCCTGCACATGGAACATCCGCGGGGACGTCCGCAAGCACTACACGTTCGGATAGCCCGGCTTACTCATCACCCGGAACGAAACAGACATCGCGCTTGCCAAACCAGCGGTACCTGTTTCTGGCGACCAGATTGTAGAGGCAGTCTCTGACACACCGTGGCAGAATCAGGAAGATGCGGAAGAGAAACCAGCCACCGGACAAATCCCGCGTGATCTCGAGTGCAGCATCGCTGCGGAGGTAGACCCGGCCGTCCTTGATCAGGAGAAGTGCATCGCAGTCTGTCGCCGGTATCTCGTGTTCAGCGATGAGTGAGCGACCTTCAGCGCTCTGCATGGGGACGAAAACAAAGACCTTCCCCCGGTCTCGTCCTGCAATGAAGCGGACCGCACCTGAACAGAGGTTACATACTCCATCAAAGACAACCACTGCTTGCTTCTGCAGCATCGTCGTCACGTGCTCTAACTCCGGTGTGCCGGCCTACTCCGGGAAGCGGTACGATATACCCGCGCCGCCGAACCAGTCCGCGGCGACGCTGGAGAGACCAAAGCCACCCAGAACATCGAGCTGGAAGTTGTCGGCCAGCAGGAAGGTAAACCCACCGTTGAACGAATGCGACTCACCATCGGCGCTCAGACCGGTATCGCCGAAGACCTCCGCGTAAGCGCCTACTGTATCGGAGAGCCCGATCCCAACCGCAATACTATAGATAAGCGAACTGAGCGCGCGGCCATCCTCGGTCGCCCATTCCGCACCGATGTTGTAACCCAGCGATAACGTGTCACTCAGTGTGTGGGAGCATGCCAACCGCAGCGCGGGATCAACCCGGTCACTGGTCAAATTGTCATGACCCCACGGAATCGAGAGACTGGTCAGCAGCGCGGTCTCGGGAAGAACGCCGTCTTCACCTCGCAGGTAGAACTTGGCGCCCAGCTCGCCATCCGTGGCCCCGTCAGGCACGTTGTCGGAGACGACGTTGCCGCCCCACCCCACGCGCAACTCCGCCCAGTCCACCAGGCCGATCCGAACCAGTGTTTGCGGCAGTTCATGAATCGCCGCCCCACCGAACTCAGAGTAGAGCCAGCCTACTTCAAGCTGTGTCTGCCCCGGCTGCACGACCGAACTCGACTCGGTTGCATCCGGCCGATCCGTCACCAGCGGCTCTGCCAACACACTCCCTGCGCACAAGACGAGGGATACGAATACTATGCTCACTGCCTTCATTTTCATCTCCTGTTTCGTGGGATTACTGCTCGAAGCTCTGCAACCCCGTTCGGCTACAGGTTAATCACTGCATGCAGGGAAGCAAGTCAGGAGTGAAAGAAAAGTAGAGCGAGGGGTATGCCCCCCGCATGCCGCCATCTATTTCGGGGTGATGGCTTGGAGCACGCGCTTGATAATGAGTTCCTCTTCTCACCATCCATATTCATTCCCCCTCAGGGTTGGAGAAGCTCGAATCCTGTCTCGGGATCGGGAAGTCGCGCAGCCGCGGTACCGGTCAGTTCCTGAACGATGACCTCGAGAACATGCCACGTGCGCACGCCCCGTCGCACGCAGCCGGCCACGGCATCGCCACCACGGCCGCAAGCGACGTGCATATGGAGAATCGGGTTGCCCTCACCGTCGGGAAACAGCGTACCAACCCCTGCCAGCTCGTGGACGTGTTCAAGCCGGTATTCCATCGGCACAACCGGCTGGGATCGGTCCTTCTCCGGTCCCACGACCAGACAGCTCTGGTCATCCGCACCACCCACCGCCAGCACGCTGGCCGCCCGTATGTTGTGTTCAGCCGCGAAAGACTCGACCACCTCATGCAGAACGTCGCCATCCTCCAGCCGCAAGACAAATACCCGTCCCTGCCGTGCCTCAGAGTATTTCATGGACCAATCAGTATCACATCCGTCGCAGAGATCGAAATCGAAATCCCGATCGTTACCAGCGCCCGATCAGAAATCCCTTCACCTATTTGGCCGCCTTTAGCAGGCTGTCCGGATCGAGGCGAACTTTGTAGTCGGCGTTCGTGTAGACGTAGGTGATGCGTCCGGATTTGTCGAGCAGGTACACAGCGGGCACTGGCAGCACACGGCCACTGCCCGTCGGCGGAGAGCGGAGCGGGATCTTGTACTCGCGGTACGCCTTGAGCGTTGCCTCGTCCAGCTCGAACGCCAAGCCCATCGCTATGATTGCTTCCATGCCGAGGTCGGCCAAGAGACTGTAGCCGAGGTCCAGTGCGTCGGTGCCCTTGACTGTCCCTTCCGGGGTGTCGGGACTGATGGCAACAATGCGGTAGCCGCGTTGCTTCATCTCATCCGCTACGCCCTGTAGACCGGCCAGTTGACGTGTGCAGTACATGCACCACCCACCGCGGAAGACAACGAGGACAGTCTTGGTTCCGAGCACTTCATCCATCAACCAAACAGCGTTACCATCCATATCCGCCACCAACGCGTTGGGCAGTGTGTCACCAACCTTCAACGGCGCAATCGCATCGGGAGACGGCGCGATGCGATACGAGGTAGGCGGAGTCTTGCCCGGAAGGATCCACTTTATGCTGCAGCCGCGCGGATTGGTGTTTGCCCTGTCCACGTCCCGGTCGGCAAGCAGTGCATCGATCGCATTCGCCAGGTCATGCGACTCTACGGCACCTGGCCGATGCCAGTTATCATCGATTCGCCCCTCGTAGCGAAGCGTAAGGCCGGAATCGAACAGGAAGATGTGTGGCGTCACATCGGCGCCATACGTAGCGGCGACTAGTTGTGTGCGATCACGCAGGTAGGGAAACGGGAAGCCCTTGTCGGCGGCCCGCTTCTTCATCTTCTCGAAACCGTCCTGCTTGTGAGTCTCAGCGTTGTTCGGGTTGATAGCGACGAGTTCCACACCCTTGCCCTCGTAGCGCCTTTGGAGCGCGATCAGACGATCCTCGTACGCTTTCGACACCGGACAGTGATTGCAGGTAAACACGATCACCGTGGCTTTCTCGCCCTTAAGGGTGTCCAGGCTATGAAAGGCTCCATCAACACCCGGAAGCATGAAACCCGGTGCTGTGCTGCCGATTGGCAGTGCTGCATGCGTGGCAGACAGGCTGATCCATCCAACTATCCATACGGTCAGCGCAAAACAACTTGATCGCATCCTCATTATCTTTCCTCCACTGGGTCCTGAACGTTCTGCAGGATCTTCAATGAAACATTCTCAACCATGCCCTTAACATCGGACTTGTAGGCCAGCATGTGCGGCGCAGTGAAGTGCGCCTGGAGATGGCTGAACGACTCCCACTTCTCGATAACGGTAACCACTGCCGGATCCAGTTCCTGAATCGGAATATCGGTCTCGAAATCGGTCGCAGCGGAATACTCGAGGCACCCCGCTTCATTCAGGACATTCGGAACATTCGTTCTGAATATGTTGAGGAACGAATCGAAGTACTCGGGCTTTACCTTTATCGATGCCACTACATTGATCATAGCAATTCTCCTCTCTCTACTGCGCCGCGGTAACGGCAGCCAACCCAACCTCTCTCATGCGGTGAGAAATCAGTCCTCCCTGTAACGGTAGAACCGAGGCAGGACTGTGGGCAAGTTCGTATCGACGACGCCGTCGCTGCCGTCAGTCAGCATGATGGGTGATGCGCAGTCGGCCCACTGTGACGTAAGGCTACCGGTGCATTGGAGTTGGACGTAGCTGCCCTGTTCCCCCTCGACGTACACCGTGGTGTTGCTTGCGCCGGGCGCGACATCGCTCACGCGGAGGCGGGGGTTCACAACGCCATACACGACCACTTCGCGTCCTATGCGACATCTGTTGTTCATCGCTACTTCGTACTCCCCAACCAGCCACAGCTGATTCAGCACGAAACGCGCCATGTCCTCTTGCGAGAGCTTGAAACGGGTGATTCTGGCAGCTTTTACACCAGAAAATACATCCCGACACAGTTTCCCGTGTGTAGCGTGTGTCTCGCCTGTGTCTCGGACCTCGAACGGGGTGGGACACGGAGCATCGAACAATCCCTCGACGCCTTGCCCACCCACACCTATAGTTGCAGCTCAGCATAACTTGTAGCCGTGCTACAGACGTCATGCCTAATGAATGGGGGGGTTGGTGCAACACCTAACACCCAGCCCTGATCCTTGGAGGAAGAAATGACTGAACTAGATATCACAACTATGACCCTTGATGCCGTAAACCTGTGGATGAACCGCTGGCTCTTGCTGACCGCGGGCAACCGCGAAGACTGCAACATGATGACCGTGGCGTGGGGAAGCATCGGGTGTATGTGGGCCAAGCCCTTTGCACAAGTGGTCGTCAGACCGCAGCGCCACACCCGCGGCTACATGGACCAGATGGACTCCTTCACCCTCTGCGCTTTCCCGGAAGCCTACCGCAAGGATCTGCAGACCATGGGTACGCGCTCCGGCAGAGATGGGAACAAGCTGGACCTGGTCGAACTCACCCTGACCGACTCCAAGACCGTGGCGGCCCCATCCTACAAGGAAGCCGACCTCATCCTCGAGTGCCGAACCATCTACTACCAGGACATGGACCCGACAGGATTCGTGGACGAGACTATCCAGAAGAACTACCCCACCGACGACTACCACCGCATCTACTACGGCGAGATCGTGGCGGCATTCGCGAGTTAGTCCATACTCCTTGGGTATTTCGGTCCATTTCGTTCCCAACTGCTTGCCTTCCAAGAGCATATCCCGAAACACGAAATGGCCCTGCCCATAGGACCGTCAAACGCTTGAGAGGAGTTGACGCCGGTCCCGTGAGGCGTATACTCATGCTGTAAGGCCGTTTGCAGCATAACATGGGAGGTGCAGCATGCAGACCGAGAGAGTAGATACATGGGCCGCCAACATAAAGGATAAGCCCGGTGGGCTTAGCGCGAAACTGGAGGCACTGGCCGCGGCCGGTGCAAACCTGGAGTTCGTGATTGCACGCCGCCGGCCCGAGAAGAAAGGGCAAGGCGTTGTGTTTGTCACACCGGTCAAGGGAGCAGCACAATGCCGTGCCGCACGCAAAGCCGGATTCAAGCGAAGCACAAGCCTGCACGTCGTACGCATTGAGGGCACCAACAAAACGGGAGTCGGCGCAGCGATCACAGCCGCCCTCGCCGCCAAAGGACTTAACCTTCGTGGCCTCTCAGCCGCAGCCATCGGTCGCAAATTCGTAGGACACATTGCCCTCGATACATCGGCCGACGCGACAGCCGCGCGACGAGTCCTGAAGGGACTGTAGCCACAAATATGAGTGAAATGGCCCCTCCGTCTGTAACTCTCACCTCGCCCAATCCTGTGGACGTTCAGGCAATCGACCTGTAAGGTGACGTGGAGGACTGAGTTAAGCAGGAGACGGCAGGGCCATGGACGAACACGTTGACCGGGTCGAGGCTTTACCCCCATCGCAACGCGGTGAGGCCATCACTGTTTTGGCCGACGCGTTCTCTGGCCATCCCATGATGCCTCCCGGCTCTACTCGTCGACGGTCGCATCTCATGGCTGTTGCCATCCTCGACGCGTTCGCTGACGCGCCCGATGCGACACTGTTTGGTATCTCCCGCCGTGGTCAACTGGCATGTGTCGCGTTCGTGTTCGCCGACGGTTACGAGCCGCGCGGTCTGGTCCTGGCAAAATTCCTGTGGCGCATGATGAGGGTCATGGGCGTGCGGATGTGTCGCACGATGGCACGCGTCATGTCCGAGCAGCGCGAAGGCGATGAGCGACGATTGGAGCTGATGTTGCTGGGTACACGCAACGACTGCCAGGGACAAGGCCTCGGCCGCACCCTACTCCGCCACCTCTTCGACTTCGCCCGCGACCGCGGCTACGCATCCGTCGTCCTCGAAGTACCCAAGGAGACACCCGCCGCCGGCCTCTACCTCCGCGAAGGCTTCAAGGTGGAAAAAGAAATCCCAATGCCGAAAATGCCCCTATGCATGATGCGCCGGACGCTCGACTGAGTAACTGAGAGACGGTACCCGTCTGTAGCTTACTGCCATTCAACGGATAGCGCTTGGATTGGAAATCTGCCCCAAGAATCTCCGCATGCGCTTTCAGGACAGAGAGTTATAGACGGGAACCGTCTCCTTGGCCCTATTGCCGCAAAATCCGGTTGGATTTGATGTCATGCTGCCGCTTTTTCGAC
>CAYFPQ010000008.1:0-9872 GCA_964345005.1 uncultured Victivallales bacterium
ACCGCATTCACAGGTCAATACCTAATTTCTAGTTTCTAGGTCTGACCCTGTCTCCGGTCTCCGCAACCCCTACTTCCCCGCCGCGGCTCTGATAGCTCTTCCGATCTGGGCCGCGGTATCCTTGTGGGCCAGTAGCACTGTCTGAGGTAGAAAGGCGACATCGGCGCACGCTCGCTCCGTTTCCGCAAGGCGCAGATTCGCGTAGTCGGGCGTGTCGACAATGACTGATGTGTCGAAGCTCTTCTCCGCCAGGTAGGGCTGTCTGTACTGCGGGGTCGTGTATCCAGGGCTGATCGGAATACCGTATTTCTTCAATGCCTCAAGCATCCGATCCTTGTCCTCAAAACGAATCGTGTAGAGATGATATGCGCGCCGCGTGCAATACGGAAGGGCGTCGGTCGGACCAATCGTGAGCCCGGCAACCCCATTCAGAATCTCGTCCAGAACCGCCGCATTTTCCGTGCGCTGTCGTGTCTGTGCTTCCACTCGCTGCATTTGCGCACACAATACAGCACCGATGAATTCCGGCATCCGGTAGTTCCAGCCAACGTCGAAATGGCCATACCATGCGCCGCCGGGTCTCCGCCCGAGCGACTGCAGGCCCCAGCACCTGTCGTGCAACTCCTGACTGTTGGTGAGGATAATCCCGCCCTCGCCAGCGCTCATGTTCTTCGATGCCTGGAAACTGAACGTCCCGATATCGCCGATGGCGCCGACCTTACGGGGGCGCCCGTCCATATCGCAGCCAATTGCGCCGTGCCCCTGGGCGCTGTCTTCAACCACGTAGAGGTCGTGCGCGCGGGCAAGCTTCAGGATAGACGGCATATCGCATGGCATGCCGGCAATATGCACGGGAATGACCGCCCTGGTGCGAGGCGTGATGCAGGCCTCGACCTCCGCCGGATCGATGCAGAGCGAGACCGGATCGATATCGGCAAACACAGGCGTCGCGTTGACCTGCAGCACAGCGGAGACAGTGGAATAGAACGTATAGGGAGGAACGATGACCTCGTCACCGGCGCCGATACCCAGCGCCTTCAGCGCCACTTCGATCGCACCGGTTCCGTTGGCCACCCCAACCCCATGTTCAGCTTCGTGATAGGCTTTGAACTCGTTCTCGAACCGATGCACAAAGGAGGTATCGGCGTTCCCCTGATGCTGAGAGACGCACCACTTCTTCCGCTCCAGTACAGCTGCAAGGTTCGCCTCTTCCTCCTTACCGAAGATCGGCCATTCCGGAAACCCAATATCACTCATCGTTACTCCTTATACGTCCACCACGGTTTCTCCTGCCACGGCCCGTTCGGCGGCCAGCGCCACCCGCATGGTCTGGCGCGCCGCACCTCCATCCACCAGCACCGACTCCCCGTTGCGCAGGGCACTAATGAACGCCCTGTGCTCTTCAGAAAATCCGAGGTGCATTAGGCCCTCCGTTTCGGCCTTGAATGTCCATTCCTGCGGCTCACCGTCGGTGCGCGTGTAGTGAACCAAACGCTCTTCATCCAGATAAGCGATCAAGCGGCCGCAATTCCCCACGATGTCGAGTGTTTGTCCGCTTCCATACTCCGAGAACAGACACATGAACAGGGACGCCCGTACCTGGTTCGCGTACTCAACGGTAACCACGCAGTTGTCGATAAGGGGAGAACCAGCGGTGGCATTGTTGCCGCCAACCCCGATGACGCGCTCCGGCTCTGCATCGGCAAACCAGTTAAAGAGGTCGAAGAAGTGAGAGTTCTTCTCCAGCATCACACCGCCGGTCTTTCCGGTCTGACGCCAGCCCGGCAGCAACGGCTTCCTGAACTCGCTGAAGACCATCATTTTCACGGCGCCAATCAGGCCGGCATCGATCTTCTCCCGCGCGGCCTGAAGCAATCCGCTATACCGCAACTCATGCCCCACCTGTAGGAGCCGGCCGCTTTTCCGCTGCGCCGCTAGAATGGCCTCGCATTCCGCCATATCGATACCCAACGGCTTCTCGCAGAACACATGCTTGCCCGCCTCGAACGCGGCAATAGCCTGCTCGGAGTGCAACCAGTTCGGGGTGGCAACCACTACGACATCCACATTCGGGTCCACCAGGAGGTCGTGATAGTTTTCGTAGGTCGCGATATCACCCAAATCGACGGCGGCCGATTCGAGCGCCTCGGCGCTGACATCGGAAAGCGCCGCAATACGGCCCCCTTCAACATCCTTCAATACAGGGATATGTCCGTTCCGGGCAATTTGTCCCAGCCCGATGATCCCATAGCGTACCGGTGTCATTGCGCAACTCCTTCGCTGATCAGTTCAATCAGGCCACTCGCCTCAATCATATCGCCTGGCGAGAAGCGCGGTGTCTTCCCGTCAAGCAACCCGATCACGTCCGTCGCTGCCCGGCGAAACGCCCCGACACGATCAGCAGTCTCAACAACGACTGGCTGGCCATTCACGCAGTAGTCCACACGAGACATACCGGCAGGAAACGCCTCGCCGGCTCCCGCTACGATCTTCGTTCCCTGCTCATTCTCCAGCAGAAGGAGGCGGGTATCGCCATCGGTGAGAAGCTCCGCCCTCTTGTAGGGGCCGGGGAAGCAGGCCTGGACCGTGCTGATCAAGTGAATGCCGTACTTGATCAGAATATCCGACGTCATGCGGAACGAGACCAGGGCCACGCCCCCCGGGGGCAGATCCTTCAGCACGTCATACTCCGGGCAGTATCCCTGCTGCGACCAGGAAGCCACTCCGACGCCCTTGGACCTGGCCAACGCAGCCAGTTCTTCCGTCACGCTCTGCTTTGTCGAAAGCGCCTTGTCCGCAAACACAGGCTTACCTGCTTCGAGGGCCTTGCGCACAAGGGCCGTGCGCGACTCGACGATCTCGTCCATGACCATGATCAAGTCGCAGGCCTCAATGACCTCATCGGTTGTTTTGCCAACCTTGAGGTCAAACGTAGCCGCCATATCCTCAGGTACGCCTGCCAAGCCGCCCGCCACATGCGTCAGCTTGGCGCCGCTCAACGGCTTCAAGTCCGGCGCAGCCTCCATCATGGCAAGCTGCCACGCAGGAACCGTCTTGCCCCTTCGGGCCGCCTCAATATCCGGCTTCTTGAACTGCATGGCATACGCGTACGTATGAATCAACTGCGACCCAACCATTCCAACTGTCTTCATACTAACCGTCCTTTGCTCGTCAATCTGAGCAGTTTCCCCGGCCAAAGGACGAGGACGCCCGGTCGACGCCACTATTGGAAATCGACCGTGTATGGAACGCACACTACACCTTTCACCCCATGGGATGTGTGCCCGCTCTCTCGCAATATGTCGCATATCTCACGGAGGACTTGTGTCGCAAGACCAGGCCGTGATAGAGTTCATCAATGAAGAAGACACCACGAGTGGCGGTGAACTACCCTGACGGGACGCTACCGGTGTTCGCAATCAGTGGCTCAGCAGTCTCGGGATCCGCCTACCACCGCCATACGGGGCTCGACTGGGAATTTGTCTACATTCGGAAGGGATCGGCAAACGTCCAAGTGGTCGGGAGACCGCTGCAACTGAAAACCGGTGACCTCCTGACCATTGGCACGCAGCAGGCACATGCCTGTGAATCCGTATGCGGCGTCCGCTCTATCCTGATGGCACGCCATGAATTCCTCAGGGCTCTACCTGTGTGTATCGGGAGACCGAAATCCATGCCCTTCTCGGTGGACGGCGTAGCCATCCCAAGAGTCCTACCGCTCACGCAGGCACGGAGACCAGCCGTGGAATTCACAATCGATCGCCTCGGCGATGAGTGCCACCGTCCTTCGCAGACACGGCCGGCCATGTGCAAGGCTCTCCTGACCCAGTTTCTTGTCGAGATCTCGCGTGCTGCCGATGAACACCAGCCGGCGGCGGCGCCTGTGAGCAAGAGAGCACGGGATATCGTTGAATCGTTTGCGGATGAATTGCGCCTGTCTCTTGACCGGAGCTGGTCGCTGAACAAGATGGCTGACCGCAGCGGTTACAGTCCCACCCAGCTCTCGCTCCTCTTCCGGCAAGTCACCGGGATGAGCCCTATCCGCTGGCTTACGAGCGAACGGGTTCGGTCCGCCTGTGATCTGCTGACGTACACAGACCAGTGCGTCGTGGAAATCGCCGGTGAAACAGGATTCGGCAGCCGGTCACAGTTGCACCGCTCGTTCCGAAGCATTATGGGCATGCCCCCGGGCGCCTACCGTCAAATCCGGCGCCACGAGACGCATCGCTGACCCGGTCAATCACCCGCAAGGCAGCGTGCGCAATAAGCGATTCACAGTCTGGGGAAAGCTGGAACAGCCCGTAGTAGTAGGGGGCGGAGTCCACTTCGTACTGGCCTTCCGGGAAGGCGGCTTGCGTCGGAATGTAGCCCACTTCGCCATTGTTGGAGTAGCCAACCAGGAAGAGATGCTGCACGGTGGCGTGTTCCCTGACCGTCAGTCCAATCTCGGCAAACACCTCGCCCGGCAGCGCCAGGAAGACGGCACCCCCTACACCAAGAGCTTGGACAAGCACGTCGATGTATGGCTGCGGCTCTCCTGCCTCGAGCGTCTGCACCAGAGCTTCAGCCCACGCCTCCGTTCGTCCCTGCTTGTCCGTCCCGCCCTCTGCACGGATCGACTCCAATGTCGTGCGGGCTTCATCCAACGTAGGAATATGCCACCACGGTAGACGCACCTGTTCAGACGCTATCTGTAGATCCGTCTCCGTGGACGGTGTCGCGGATTCCACGGCCTTGAGAACGGCGCCGTCTCCGCAGGCGTAACCTACTACTTCTGGGTAAAGGCCTCGAACAGCGGAGGCGATAGCGATTTCAGCACGCCTGATACGGGATCCAGCACGGCCTCAGGGTCGTGGATCCTGATCAACTAACCGAAAATCCCAGCGCCGGATCAATCTCCATGATTGATCCGGCGCCCCTTTTCCCTTAGAATTTCACTGATAGGAGATGAAGCATGAGGTTTCGTGCGCGCCCCATCTATGTGATCAGTGTGGCTGTGCTGGTGGGGGTCCTTATCCCCCCACTGGCGCATGCCGTGACCCTCCTTGTCGCCCAAGACGACGCATCAAACTACACCAATAGCACATGGTCGGGGGACGAAGGTCTGGGTCTAGACACATGGGTATTCCGGATCAGTGGGGGTGGTGGCTTCTATCTCGACGAGAGCGGCGGCCAGGTCGATGGTATTGCCACCAGCGGAAACACGTGGGGAATGTGGGCCAATGATGGAGGTGGCGCAGGGGTTCAGCACGTCGCCGCCTTCCGCGGCTTCGGGTGGAATGGCAGCTACTGGCAGAATGCCCTCACACGATTTGGGGACGAATTCCGAATTTCATTCGAACATGGGGCGATCGACCCCAACTCGTCCTGTGGATTCACCCTGCGTAACGGCAACAGCGATGCCGATGCCTCGAACTACAACACAGGTTCGCGGTTTGAGTTTGGCTGGTTTCGCGGCGCTGGAGCTGCAGATAGCACCTATACCATCTACGATGGCAGCGGCGGAGGCGTTGACACTGGTGTAGCCCCTCGCTTCACCGGACTCGACATCGTCCTTCGATTAACGGGCGCCGACAGCTATGAGGTCAGCATCTACGATGCCACCAACGCTGTGGTCGCTCTGACAAACATCACGAGTACGCTCGGCGCGTCAGGCAGCATCGACAGCGTGGCGCTCTACGACCGTGACACCGATGGCGATCCCGGCAACGATGTCTACTTCAACAAGATCGAGATCCGCCACTTCTTACCGCCCACGATGCTGATCGTAAAGTAGGCACCAGCGCGCCGATTTCCGGGTTTCGACTTCCAGTCTCTGCGTTGAGCATTCCGACTTCCCCTCTCCTCTCCGCTGTGTCATTGTGACTGCGGGAGGAGACGATAGTGGATTACGCATTTCTTGGGGCTGCCTTGTTGGGAGGGTTGGCCCTTTTCATCTTTGGAATGGGACTGATGACGGACGGGCTGCGCCAGGCGAGCGGGGCCGGCCTGCGAACCGTGCTGGCCCGTACCGGACGAAGTCCGGTGCTTGGCCTGGCCCTCGGTACGGCGCTTGGCACCCTCGTTCACAGTAGCGCAGCGACCGTCATGCTGGTCGGGTTCGTCAATGCCGGTCTGCTCTCCCTCGCCGAAACCGTTCCCGCCACGCTCGGCGCCTGCATCGGCACTACCATCTCGATGCAGGCAGTGTCCTTGAAGCTCGGCGACTACTGCTTTTTCGCCATCGCGGCCGGCTTCCTTTTCTCCGGATTGGGCCGTGGTCCACGTTCGCGGCAGGTCGGGCGTGCTCTGCTGGGGTTTGGACTGCTCTTCCTCGGTATGAACGTGATGAGCGAGGCAATATACCCGCATCGCGAAACACTGCAGCCGTTCCTCGCCGTAGTTGATGGCCGGACATGGCAAGGGACACTTCTTGGCATAGGAATCGCCACTGTCCTTACATCGATCTGGCAGAGCAGCGGCGCCACGATCGGCATGTGTTTTGCCCTGACTTCGGCTGGTGTCTTCACAGACCTTCACCAGGTACTCCCGATCGTCATGGGAGCCAATATCGGGACGTGCGCCACGGCACTCCTCAGCAGTATTGGAGCCCACATCGAAGCGCGTCGGGCAGCGGTTTCTCACCTTATTTTCAAGCTATTCGCCGTGGCCTTCGTCCTGGCTCTGAGACCCTACGTGATCGCGCTCTCCCAGGCCACCTCTGACGACCTCATTCGTCAGACCGCCAACATGAACACACTCGTCATGACCGCCGCTGCACTGGTCGTGCTGCCGTTCTGGAAGCTCCATGCTGTAGTGGTCCGATGGGTCACGCCTTCACGAAAGCAGCCTCCGACCCCCAGTTATCTCAAGCCGGAGTTGCTTCACACACCGGAACGCTCCATCCAGGCGGCCATCGATGAACTGCGGCGCGCGATCGACATCTGCCGCAACACCTACGCGCTGCTGGCACAGGTCATTCTCCTGAAAGGACGTCCCACAACACTGCGACAAATCAAGCTCAACGAGAAAGCGGTCAACGAAATCAAGGTCCATGTGAAGGCCTACCTCAGCCAGCTTTCGGCTCGCCAGCTCTCCCGGCGGCAACTCATGCTCATGCAGGAGGTATCGCGCTGTATGAGCGACATCGAACGGATCGGCGATCATCTCGACAAGATATCGGATACGTCGGTCCGCCGTCGCAAGGAGCCTGCGGCCCTCTTCCCGGAGAGAACGCTTACACGCCTGTTCGATCTCTACAGCAAGACCGCCAGCATCCTTGGTCTGGTGAGCGATTCGCTTCAACACGGTCAAACGGATTTCCAGGAGGCAGCACGGGTCTTGCTGGACAGGCGCGACAACTACGCCAGGAGCAGTGAGTCCGCCAAGCAACTACTGGGCGAAGAGGTCGCGGAACGCGCTATCACGCCCATTGCGGCTCTCTTCTTCCGCGACTATCTCGCGAGCTTCGATCGTATCGTCAAGCACGCTCGCGCTATCGCCCTGGCGCAACAGAAGCCGGACTTCCGAATCAAACGCCGCAAACTCGATCGTGCTGTGGACTTACAGGAAAACGACGACATCCCACCCCGAGTCCACTCCAAGGATTTCCTGCAGCGTCTTCATATGGAAGAGTATATCTAGGCAGCTTCGCTGCAATCCCTAATGACGAACTACCCAAGCACGAGAGAAATCCGAAGTAAGAACGCCGAAAAGACCATGCGCCAGCACTCTTCGGGCTTAGTCATTCTTTGGGCACTTGGGTACTTCGTCATTCCCTGATGCTTCTCACGACGCACTGCAGTGCCCCGTGCTAGGTCATCAGGGTGACGATGGCTTCGAAAGGATCGAGCGTTCCGTCAGCGAGGCTACCGTAGAGAACGTCGCCAGCAAGACCTGAGAGATGTTTCAGGCGGCGGGGCTCAGGGCCCATGTTCACTGCGCAGCGAATGATGGTGTCGTCCCACTTGCGCTCAAGCCCTACAACTGTGCGGTCGTGCTTCCCGCACACCTCGCCTACGTTGTGAAGCCTGGTGCTCCCCCTGCGAAGTGCCGGGTGAGCGGCGCGGAGGTCGATGAGCTCCTTGTAGAAAGAGTACCAGGCCTTTCGCCGGCGTGATCCGCGCGCGAAGATGCTGCCCTCGAACTCCACGCCATCTGTGCCGCCACACTCTTCGCCATCAGGGCCGCACAGGCGAAACCCCTTGTCACACGGCTTGATCCGGTCATGAATCGTCGGTCGGTTGGCGGCGCCGAACTCCTGCCCGCAGAGCAGGAATGGCAGACAGTGCCCGGACAGGAACACCAGGCGCGACACGGCCCTCACGGCGCCATCGCCAAACCGATAGACACCCCGCCCCTCGTCATGGTTATCGGTGTAGCGCGCCACCCATGGTCCGGACGCGCAGTCATCACCCGCCTCGTAATCCATAACCGCCTCCTCGAAAGCTGCGGCAATGCCTGACCTCTCGAAGGCCTCGGCTTTGCTGCGGAAATCTGCATTATCGAAAGCATCGCGACTGAGGCATATCCTGCTCTGACCGTCCTCGCCACGGGCATAGCCGTAGGCACAGACCTTGTAGAAATCGTCATCGTAGGCAGCGTTCATGCCCCTCTCGAACAGACCGCGGTTGTTCTCTACCCCATAGCTCTCGGCAAGAAAGAGCAGGTCACGTCCGCTGTACCGCACCTTCAGTTCCGGCAGCGCGTCGTCCCAGAAAGAGAGGTCGTTGATCATGTGGGCCATGTCGAACCGGAACCCGTCAACCCCGTCCCCGTCACATACGTCCAACCAGAATGCCAGAACGCCGTGCATCTCGTGACGGGTCTTAGGGTTCGTGTAGTCGAGCTTGGCCGTATCCGACCAGTCGTAGTCGTAATAGAGACTGCCATCCCCGTTGCGGCAGTGAATGCCGTCGACTGAAGTCCACACGTTATCGCGACTGGTGTGGTTGGGGGTGAGGTCCACAATGATCCGCATCCCCAGCTCATGCACGCGCCCGACAAGACCGACAAAGTCCTCCATCGTCCCGTACTCGGGTTCGATGGCGCGAAAATCGCGAATCGAGTAGTTTGAGCCTACCCCCTTGCGCTCCTCGACCCCCATGGGAAAGGGCGGCATCATGTAGACCACGTTGGCGCCGAACTCCTTGATGTAGTCCAGGTTCCGGGTCAGGAACTGGAGCGGTGACGCGCCCTCGGCCCCCTTTCTTGTCTCGTCAAACGCTTCTACGGGATTGCGAGGCTCTCGCGCTGCGAAAGCACGAAGGTTGACCTGGTAGATCACTGAATCAGGAATCCAGTCTTTCATTGGCAGTACCTCTCTCCAAATCGCCGTCGCTATCGAAATCGCTATCGGTTGCGAGGGTCGATTTCGATTTCGATCCCGATTTCGATTTCGATTTCGGACCTCACCACATACTGCCGGGCGTTCTGGAGCTCTACTCACCCATAAACACGTACGCCGTCTGCGCAGGCACCATCACCCGGTAAGTTCCGGCTCCGAAGTTTCGTACCTGCCCGTCCCCGGTATCGACGCCATCCACGTTGACTTCCTTGCCGTTACCGATCTGCCGCCAGCGCGCCGCGGGCACCTTCACATCGAAGCCAACGGTCCGCGCGGAGCCGTTAGCCAGCACGACAAACCGGGCGCCGGACTCTGCTCCGCTGAGATTGACCGTATATCCGAGAGCCTTTTGGTTAGAGGGCTCGATCCATGTCACGTAGCTATCCGGTACAGCCTTTGCCCAGCGCAGCGACTGACCGGCAGCGCTCTTGCGAAGCGCGATCAGGTCCCGGTAATAGCGCAGCGTCACCGCCGCCTCCGACCGCTTCCGGTCGTCCCAACGGAGCTGATTTATCTCGTCGCCCCTGTTGTACGTGTTGTGGATGCC
>CAYFPQ010000008.1:9882-15612 GCA_964345005.1 uncultured Victivallales bacterium
GCTCCGAATGTACTCCTGGCCCTCGCTGATCATCGGGATTCCGAGCGACGTAAACAGCATCGCGGCGCCCAGCCGGTGACGGCGTGCGTCCAGTGCCGTCAGGTTACGGCCATCATGCCTGGCGTCCTCTGTCAGCTCGTCGGCAAGACACATGTCATCGTGGCTTTCGAGATAGTTGACCGACTGCACGGGCGTGGCGGCGAACGAATCCACCGAGCCACGAATAGCAGTCTTAACGCTCTTGCGGTCGGCGTGACCACGCGCGAAGTCGCGCACCGGGTTGCGATACTGGTCGTTCCATGCTGCCCATCCCCTCCCCTTCAGCGCCATCTTATGGTTGCCCCTGAAGCTCCACGGCTCGGAAATCAGCAACACGTTGGGGTTGATCTTGACCGCCTCGTCGCGCAGCTCCATGAGCGTGTCCATATCGATCAGTTCCGCGAGGTCGAACCGGAACCCGTCAATATGAAACTCGGTCATCCAGTAGAGCACATTCTCTATAATCAGCCGCCGCATCATCGGCCCCTCGCTACGGACGTCGTTGCCGCACCCGCTGAAGTTGCTGTAGCGGAACTCGTGATCGAGCCGGAAGTAGTACTTGTTGTCGATCATGGCGAACACATTGGGCGAGCCCATGTGGTTGTAGACCACGTCGAGCATCACACCGAAACCGCGGTTGTGCAACTCGTTGACCAGGTTCTTGAACTCGTAGTAGTGCGACCCTTTCAAGGGCGCCTGAGCATATGACGATTCGGGCGCAAAGAAGAAAACCGGCGAGTAGCCCCAGCCGTGATTCGTGATGCCGTTCTCGAACTCGTGCACAGGCATAAACTCGATCATATTGACGCCCAGAGCCTTGAGGTGATCCAGCCCCGTGCCCATGCCCTCCGATGCAAGCAGTCCGGCATAGCTTCCCTGCAACTCCTCGGGAACGCCCGACGACCGATGACTCGTCAGATCGCGCACGTGCGCCTCGTAGATAATGGCGTCACCCCATGCAGGCGTCTGCCACTCGTCGTCGGTCCATCCCTTGAACCATTCCTGACCGCCGTCCGGATCCATGACGATACAGTTGCCCCGCTCATGTACGGCGGCCTTGCAGTAAGGGTCACCGACCGGGACGTCACGGTTGAAACCGTCGCCGTTGCCTTGTGCCCCATCGACCCGGAAACTGTAGTAGGCACCGATTCGCAAACCGTCCAACCAGACCTCCCACACGCCCTCTGCACGGTTGCGCTCCATCACAAGAGACTCGCGCGGGTCGATCCATTCACCGTCATCTGACTGGTACTCCGGCCCGTCGTAGAGGCAAAGCGTCACCTCCGTCGCACGCGGCGCAAAGAGCCGGAAGCCGGTACGGTTGCCCTCGCGATCGAGGATTGCACCAAGCGGCTGATCCGACTTCACGGCGTCAAGTGCATCACCGGGCATGATAACGGCATAGGCCGGTGCGCCGCCGTCGCTGTCGAGCACGACCGAGTGTCCCCCGCTGAGATCGAGCGGGCCATCCGTCTCGACATAGAGCACCGGTCCTACAGACAGCGTGGGATGCACGACAAGGTTCACATGACCGCGCCCGTCAGAGTCGGCGTTGGGGGCCATAAGCGGCGGATCGAGCCACCGGTCTCCATTGACCACGAACTTGAACTCGGCAAGCGGTCGCTTCCCGCCCCCGTCGAGCGGGAATGTTCCCTCCCAGCGACGTGTCTCGGCATCGCGTTTCAGCTCCCATTCGCCGGCCGTACTCCTCCAGCCATTGAAGCTCCCGGCCACGTTAACGCGGTCGTTACCGTCCAACGATAGGCCGTAGGTACTCTCGGCCATGCAGAAGCTGACGTGCTCGCCAGCCATCGCGTAGCCCAGCAGATCACGGCCATCGGATTGGGTATCCCACGTGATAGCCTTGACCGGCGTATCCGGCACCAGGTGCACGCGTACCAATTCCGGATCGGGCAAGGCTCGACTGAGAAATACGTCGATCCGGTCGCTACGATCCATGCGCGCAGCAAAAATGAGATCTTGTGGCTGTTCCAATTGTCCCTCCTCGTTCACAAACAGTAAGCGGTTATCTCCTGCCTCCCATTTCCCATTCGGGAGGAATTTGAATTCATAGCGCCCAAGCCCAAGCTTCAGCGTCGAAATATCCAGTCCCCACAGATCGCCCCGACGGACCAACGAATGCTTCTTCAGCCAGGCATTCCAGGAACCTGCAACCATCAGGTTGGTCAGTCCCCGCTCCCGGTAGTAGAGCATGGTTGTGGGTTCTGCGCCCGGAACAGCGCGGATCTTCGGACCGAGTACCGGCTCGTCGCCAGGTTCATACTCGGACGGCAGAGACGGAACATCCGCAGGGGGCGGTGCCGGCGCAACAGAAGCCGGGGGTGTCGACTCGCGGCAGCCACCCATTAGAACGAGCAGAGCCAGGGAAATGAATATGATGGAACTCCTGAGTCTCGCCACGGTTATGCCTGCTCCTTCCTTCAGCCCCTGCCCATCGAGATCGATTTCGATGGGCGATAGCGATTTCGATGGTCGGCTACTCTATGAGCACGCAGTATAGCCCCACCCTCATTCACGTCAATCCATGACCTTTCGTTCGCTCAGCGATGCAGCAGGACGCGATAGAATCGCGTACCGTTTGTTGGCGCAGGCGATATGGAGTCCACGAACGTGCGGCTCGTGGTGACGCCGTTGGACACCGAGGATTCCTGTACGGTGATGATGGTGTTGAAACCCGGGACTCCAGACAGATCATCGTCGTATTCCACATCGTACGAGCGCCCGCCGACGGACTGCCACGTTATCGCGTAATCATCTGCATTGGTCATCGCGATGTTCTCGATCACCAGCTTGGACGCATCGTTGGTCGGGTTCGTCCCCAGCCAGAACTCGTGCTGGTTGACGTGTCCGTCGTTGTCGCTGTCGATCTGGGCAACATTCGTCGTGCTTGAGCCGAAGTAGAGCTCGAGCCACCAGCCCGGGATGTTGTTGTCCGGGTCGACCAGGATAATCGCAACCGTGTCCTGCAGTGTACCGCCCACAGCCGCCTGCGTCAGGAGCAGGTCGTTGAAGTAGGCGTTGTGGCTATCGCCGACCCCTGCACTGTAGTTCCAGAAGCGGAGCTGTCGGATAGCCGAATCGGAACGGCCTATCAGGTTGCCTGTGATATTCGATCCACCCACCGAGGCGCTGTAGTTGGTTGGGCCGGTCAGACTGAACACAATCTCCAGGCCGGAATCTGTCCATCCCACACCAGTATCGCGGTTGCCCATGCTGTCCGTGACGCGGTAATTCGACTCGCCACCAAAGAAGTAGCACTCGAACAGTGACTCGCTGTTGTTCTCGAGGGCGAAGCCAACACTATTGCTTGTGCCGATGGAGTTGTTCTCGAACTGCACGCGCAACGTCTGGCCCGTGACAAGGGGATCGGCCAACGGCCGAATCGCCTGCGACAGGTCGCCGCTGTTGGCGTACATCCCAAACGCAGGCGAGTTGATGTCCAAGTTGGGATTCGCACCTGAGTTGGCAACAAAGAACCCCGCATTGGCGCCGCCAATGAGATTCCATCCCCCGCCCCAACCGATACCGCCGTCGTCACCACTGATCCACCCGTCGCCATAGGCCGGTTCACTTGCATCGTCAGTAGCGTTCGTGGTGGGCTGTGTAGTGGCCAGAGCTGACACGGTCACCGTATTGGATCCGTACACCAGTGGCAGAGACGCAATGGTCCAGTGGCTTGTCTTGCTGACCATGCCGCCGGCCCCGGCCTGCACGTTCGTCCACGTCAAATCTCCGGCAACCCCGTCGCCGGCAGTGCCCTCAAGCGTGATCAGGGCAACACTGTTGGTAATGCGAACAGATTCCTCCTCCGGGTCGGTGATGATGATCCCCGGTGGAACGACCTCCTGAACAGCACCGGTCACTGTGAAGTGCCAGTCGTCGCCCGAGTTGTTGTCCCAGGTGGTAGCGCCATCGTTGAATACCATGTTGATATTGGTCGAGCCGTCTATCGGGACGACCGAATACTGCCAGCTATTCTCACCCACCTTCGACATAGCGACATCCGGATCCAAGACAGTTTCCCAGTAGTTGAACCCGATATGGGCATAGATCTGGGCCGATCCCTGCAGCACACCCGCATTGGGATGGAACGTAATCACAACAGGCTCCGAAACGGGAGCGTTGCTGAACACGACGGCAGCCGTTCCGGTCGGTGCATCACAGTCTCGAATGGCTGTACTCCAGTTGAGACCACCACGACTGTCAACCGGATCGCCATCCGTTTCCTCGAACCAGACCGTCAGCGACGGCGCATTGTTGGTTGGAACCACGTCGATCCGCCACACATCCGTTTCGAGATTGGTCATGACATGAGGAGTCCAGCTTGACTCGCCGTCAAGGCTTGCCTGGACGACCACTTGCGTTGCCCCCTGAAGAACGCCCCCGCCCGCCGCGTACGTAACGGTGATCGGGTCGCAGTCGCTGGGATCGTCGCTGAAGGTAACGACCGAACCATCCGCCAGTCCGTCATCCTCGACGAACACATGCTGAATGTCGGTCCGGTTTGTGTTGCCACGCGTGTCAACAGCCTCGATGTAGTAGTCGAGGAGCTTGCCCTTGTAGCCGGGCAAACTGGAACTATCGATCCTGGCGAAGTAGTAATCGGCCAGATCCGGAGGGAGCGCTGCTGCGAAGTAGTCAATCTGACCGTTGTTGGCCGCTGCATTAAGCGAGGCTGAGTCGTTCAGGTTTGTCCGCATCGTCATCGGAATCGTCTGCCACGCACCTACCTCCCCGCTGTCGGCGTATCGCTCGTTGGCGGTCGTACCGAGCGAGTTGACCCCGTCTCCGTCGATGCGGACCTTGAGATCAACGCTGGCGACATCCGAGACGTCATAGACATGTGTCCAAACATAGAAGTAGGATGGCATCTTCTTCAGGTAGTTCTCGTCAACACCCGGCTGCCGGTTGAACCAGCCGAATGTATACCAGCCCGGATTCCACGGGAAGCGTTGCGGGAAGAACACCGTGGGGGGCGTCTTATCGCGGTCAGGATCGCCGGCAAGCTGACCGGTCACATAGCTGTCAAGCAGCTCCATCGCACGCCGTGTCGCCAACGCCTGTTTGACCTCGTCGTCGTTGCCCAACCCGCCGTAGTAGTTGAAGCCGGAGTCGAGACCGTTCAGGTAGATGTGCCAGGCCCGCTCAACGACATTCGGGTCGGTCCACGCACCACTGGTCAGGTTGTCGTAGGGGTGTGCAATCTTCCAAGCCTCGACTGTGCCGCCCTGGTCTTTCCAGATCTGTTCGGCCGTCTCGCACCAGTTGGCGCCTGTCATGACCGGAGCCCAGCTCCAGAACTTCAGTGCAAAGCCGGGGGTCTCCAGGTCGACCATCGTGTTCGTATAGCAGAGATGCAGGTTATCCTCGTTCAGCGGCGGCTCGATCCACTTCAGGTAGTACGGCGCGCCGTAGGCGCTTTCCGGAAAGATCCATGCGCCGTTCTCGACATGCACCGGCGGGAGCGCTTCCGCCGCCGCCTTGTGCCAAGTCACGAAGTCCTGAACAGCGCAGACGTTATAGCCGGAGCCCTGGCACTGCCCGAAGAAGCTGGGAGTCGACTCGAACCAGGACGACGAGCCGCCTCCCCAGGCATTGTCCCCGTCCGTTGCCGGCAGCACGATCACGGGGCGGTTGGGATCGGTTGCGTAGGGCGAGAAGTTCGCATGG
>CAYFPQ010000008.1:15622-50964 GCA_964345005.1 uncultured Victivallales bacterium
GATTTCCGCGCCGCTGTAGCCCGCCTTGTAGCTGAGCACATCATCCGAAGGCACAACAATGATACTCTTGATGGCACCGGTGTCCGGGTTGACGTACTGCGTCTTGTGAAGCTGGTAGGCATATGGAGCCACGTTCCAGGCCGCCTGGCCGGGATTGGGTTCTGCAAACCACCAGCCACTCGTGGGCGACGGCCCCAACTGGTCCGCGCGGTTCGGTGGCGAGGACTTGATCTGGAAGGAGCCCTCCGGGTCGGCATGGTTGTTGTATGTTGGACACGTCCGGCTGAGGTGGTGACTCGGAACGATGACCCATTCGTACCCCTCGTCAACTAGCACATCGACCAGCTCGGTGGAGAAAGCCATCTCCGTAGGGAAGAAGCCCTTGGAGTGGTCACTGAGGTCGCTGTTGCCGCCCCATGCCTTCCACCACGCCTGCTTGAAAGCCTGGATCTCCTTCCGCAGGACCGGCTTGGGCAGCACAGCAGCCAACGAGTGATGGTGCGTGAAGCCGAGCATGTCCATGCGCCGGGCACCGTTGCCGCTGGGCGTGTACCAGTTGCGCGCCTCACGATAACCGTTCCACCAACCGCTGCCGTAGCCGAGTTGGTTGTTGGCGCCAAGGTTGTTGACGTTGTCGATCAACGAACCCGAGTAGCTGATGGAATACCCCGCCCACTCGGACAGGTTGGCCAGGGAGTCGCGCGGCGTGTTCTGGTAAGACTGTACCCGGTCGTTCTTGCCGAAGATCTCGACAAGGTTGTTGTCGGGATGGCCCTGCCCCGTTCCGTAGGTCTGACCGCCCTTCAGAACAATCGAATCCCAGGCATATTGAACCCGCAGATCCTGCCCACCGTTGCCGTTCCACTCAGGCCAGTAGATCGGCTGGTGGTTGTGCCAGAATCGCGAGACGTAGACATTGCCGTTACCAGCCGCCGGTAGAACACCGGTTACCAGCACGCACAGGAACCCAAAAGCAAGACGCTTCATGGCTTTGACCTCCTAGTGAATTACCTGTACGCGCCAGAACCGGTTACTGACATTACTTGGAAGCGATACCCCAAGCGTTTCGTTCGAGGATCCCGCGGTCAGCGATCCATCGGGCATCCACGTGCCCGTGTCGAGCAGGTCGTCCTTGTGTTCAACCCGGTAGTTGATGTCCGAGACGCTTCGCCACTCGACCTCCGCACCACTCGGGTTGGTGGCAACGCCGGTGATGGCAAGGAAGTCCGCGATCTCGTCGGGATCGGTTCCGGCAATCATCTCCTCGCCGTTGGACACGCCGTCACCGTCCTTGTCGCCGTCCCAGCCATCATCCCCGGAGGCGCTGTTCTTATCGAGCCCGTTCGCCTCCTCGTACTCGTCCGACATACCGTCGTTATCGTCGTCATCGTCCTGCCAATCGTTCAAGCCATCGCCGTCGTTGTCGCCGGGGCCGGCGTCGGTCTTGTCGATCAGCTTGATGTACTGGGCCTGTCCACCCTGCGCCGGGTCCTGGTTCAACAAGACACCGAGACCGCCGGCAATGATGTTGGAACCGAGTTCATCGCCACCGATCCACAACTCATTCGTCGGGTTGGTCGAGAGCAGGTCCACAACGTTGTATTCGTGCGTTGGAACGATCCCAAACCAGTTCTTGCCGCCGTAGTCGGCATCCACTTCGAAGGTGGCGCCCACAACGTTGCTGTAGCCCTCGTCCCAGTAATGGTTGTTCACGAAGGCAAACACCACGTCCTGCGTCGCCGCGCTGACGCCCGGCTCTTCGTATTTCGCCACGGCAAAGATCTCGTCGGAGTAGCCACCGCTGGTCTTCGACAGGAAGTAGAGCCCCTGGCTCCGCAACGCTTCCGACTGCAGACGTGCGCGGTTGGCCCGGGCGTAGGCGGCCCGAAGGTCGGCATCGGCGTTGGCCCAGATACTCGTCATGCAGTTGTAGCGTTTGAAGTTGGGAATCGACTTGCCGAAGTTCAGCTCGTACTTGTCGAAGTTGTGTGTGTCGTCGGGAATCCACGACGACGAGTCACCACAGTGATACGTGTCCGTATCGTTCTGCGCCCCGGCCTCCTGGCCGTAGAATATCATCGGCAACCCGTCCAGGGCCGCCACTTCAGCATAGGCATAGAAGATCCGCCACGGATCGTGACTGGGAAACACCTCATCATGGCCTGTCAGGTTGAGCAGGATGGAGGACACGTCATAGGCATTCCGCCGGTCATCCAGTGCGTTCTTGGTGTCGATCGTCTTGGGGGCAAGATTGCCGCTAGCCGATCCACACCCGTTGGCCGGATACCCAAAGAACTGGTCGCGCCAGTAGAACACCAGGTTCTCGTTGAGCACGTCGAAGTGGCGGCTCGATCGGTAGCCTACGCCATGGCGCTTGCTCCCATCGATGTCGCGGAATCCGTCGAGTGACTCCGCCATGAAGATGAAGTCCCACTTCCGCTGACGCGTCTTGTTGATGCAGTACTCCCAGAACTGATTGGGCAGGCCCTGCGCAAAGTCGCAGCGCAGGCCGTCGATTCCCTTGTACGATTCCGCCTTGGGCGTCCCTTCCGGGCAGCCCGAGCGATCCAGCCAGAAGAGCGGGTAGTACGCGAAGTACTCCCATACCTCCTCGGAGTACATATCGTGACCGAAGAAAGCGTCCCGCTCGGACAGGTACTCGTGGAAGTGACGGCTCGTGGTCTCCCCGGGCGCACCGCCCTTGACCAGGCAGTCGTACGATCCGAACCAGAACTCGCGCACGTCGGTCCACTTGCCGAAGTCGATGCGGTCCGGCGCAACGGCAACGTCATTGATCGATGCGCTGACATAGTGCGTAGCATGCTCGCCGGGGCTACCTGCCTTCGCGAACCATTCCGGGCGATCGAGACGGATCTCCCGCATGGTGTTCGATGCCCACGGGAACAGGTCTGCAGCGCCCTGACCGAAGATAACGTCCGGGGCCGAATGGTTGAACGTGCCATCCATCATCACGCCGACATCCGCGCCGTCCATGGCATCCACGAAGTCCTGGAACTCCTGCATGGCATCGGCCGCCGTGTTGTCGTCACCCAGCTTCGGGTTCACACTCCAATAGTCCTTCACGGCATAGGGGCTGCCCGGATCCCACGTCGAACCGGTCTCGGGATCGATGCCCCTGCTGTCCGTCCCAATCGGATGGATGGGCTGCAGCCAGAGCATGTTCACACCAAGATTGGTGTAGTAGCCGGTGTTGAGGGCGTCCACCCGATCGGTGTTGTTGCTGTAGAGGTCCTCAAACGTACTCCGCCCGGCCTCCGTCGGTGCCGTTGCCTCCGCGGTCAAGGGGTTGACCTCGTACATCGTCAGGTCCAGTGCCTTGGTCGGCGACACGATCGCGGCGAAATCGCGGCGGTTCAGATTGCTGACCAACTCAACACTCGTGGCCGTATCGCCCAGCTCCAGATTGGGATAGAGCCGAACGGTGATCGATTCCGAATCGCCCGCGAGCTCATCGATGAAGAACCGGCGCAGATCGTAGTTCGCATCGCGCACGTTGCCGCCGACCTCCGACTCCATGTACGGCGCGCCACTGTCGAAACGCCCGTCCAGATTGCGATCCTGTATGCTCTCCACGCAAACGGGAAAGAACTCGGGCCTATCCAGGTCGCGAACGTTGGCGCCCACGAAGTCGTCCCACTCGGCGCCGTACCACTCCGCCGGGCACTGGCCCTGAATATCGGAACCGGCACCTTCCCCATCGCCGTGCGCCACGGCCGCGATGTAGACAACGTCCGGCCGATACCCAAACACCTCAACAAGGTTGAACTCGGCTTCGAGCGCCGAACCGCCCGGCCCCATATCGACTCGCCCCAACGTCCCTCCGTTGTTGAGGACGTGGAACCCGGTGTCATGCGGATCGGACTCACCCGCCACCCAGGGATCGTTGGCCTTGTCAAACATGACCGTGCCTTGTTTCGCCCATGGCGCGGCTTCGAGATCGCCGATATCGTCGGTCACATAGATGAAGTGGTCGTTGGCGCCATCGTGAGCCGACCAGGTCGCCACGTAGAAACAGTCCTCACTCGCGGCGGTGACGATCTTCATGCCAGTGTTGGCTACCTCGTAATAGGAGCTGTCGAACAGGCCGTCCATCTCGAAGCAGGGATCGTCATTCACACACGCGGTTACCGTTACCACGTAGTTCGGAGGCCCACCGTTGTTGTCGTAGACCGTACTGCCGCCGGCTTCTGCTTCAAACCATACGTTCAGAGCTGTCGTGTTCGTGTCGATGCCGTGCGTGTGCTGCCAGGTGCCGCCGTTGTCAGTCATCGTGAACGTACCGTTATAGTTGCCGTTCGTGTTGATACCGATCCGCACGTCGTTAGTGGCGTTCTCAAGCGGCCCTTCGTTGACCGTGTAGGAGAACGTCACGGTCGACCCGTCACAGTTATCTGGGGACTGCGGTGACCAACTCACCTGCGCCGGAACAGGACCGCTTTCACAGGTGTTCGGGTGGCTACCCGCATCGTAGATATTGAAGTAAGCGGGGTCATTCTGAAGCAGGTAGCCCTGGATCACCTCACACAGGTTATTGAACCCATCTCCGTCCCAGTCCTCGTCGCCATCCCACGTTCCGTTATAGGTCGTGTCATGGTTCATCGGGTTCAAGTAGCTCCACGACTCCCAGCTCTGCGGGATCATGTCCCACGCCCCATCGCCACCGCCTCCGTTGTCGCCGGGCCACTGGACGTTCGGCCCCGGGAAGTCACCGGCGGTAAATCCGGGCGCCTCGATCTCGTCGGGGATGCCATCGCCGTCGGAATCGTAGGCATAGCGCCAGTCGTCTACGTCGTTGGCCTTGTTGAAGAGATTGAAATGAACCGTACGCGAGACCACCTTTGTGTTCCCGCCATCCACGAGCACCGCCTCCAGAAAATGCGGACCATTGACAAACGCGCCCGTGAAGTGAAGAGGCTGTCCGCCGGAGAGGCACTGTCCGGTGAAGAAGTTCGTGTAGTTGCCGTTGGTAACGGTCACGTTATCGAGAACGTAACCATCCCACAGCAGTGTCAGCGTACCGCTGCCTACGCTGCCGCTGGTCTTGAAGAACGGCAGATGAATCGCGGCCCCCTCGCTGTGATTCATCGTGAGCGTCATCCCGCTGGTGTCGTTAACACTGAAGTTGCGCAACAGCGTGGTGGTGTTGATCACATTCGGCGAAGCTGCGTAGTCATACTCCAGCGCGCGCACTTCGACCGTGTGGTTCGAGGCGCTCTGTCCCTGGATCGTGTACTTCCAGGCGCCCTTCATGATCTCATGTGCCGGATTCCACGAGCCGCCGTCGATTCTCACTTCGACGTAGCCGGCCGTCTTATCGGTGTTGGCGATTTCTATCGTGCGGTCACCGTCAATGGTCGCGTTGTTCGTCAGGTTCAGGATGTCGATATCCGGACCGCTCCGGTCGACATAGACGGTCTCGTGGAAGGTCTGGAAGCGATCGGGTACCCCAGTGCCGCCATTGAACACGCGCGCCTTGACCAGGTGGAGCCCTTCTGGAACACCCGCCAGGTTCACCTTCAGCCGCCAGTGAGCGCCGAGAACATTGGTCGCCGCCATGAAACCGCCGCGCACAAAGTCCTTCGTTCCGTGATACGTCACGCCGTCGGCATCGATATCCCAGCCGCCGCCCCACTTGATGTTCACTTCGTCAACGCCCGGCTCACCCGTAGCGTCGAAGTAGTGCACGTTGATGTTAACGGTGTCGTTCGTCAGGCGCGTTACGTTGCGTAGCGTACCGTCGCCATCGATCATCCGGCCGTCAGGAACGATCCAGGGCATGGTCGTTGATCCGGAGAAGCGGATCGGATCGCCATCGGCACTCGGGATGCGCGGCGCGTAGCAGACCCAGCCCTGACCGCCCATGCCAGGAATCGTGAAACCGACCTGGCCGCCACTGACAGTCACATCCGACGGATTATTCCCGGTGTAGTCGTGAAGCACGGTGCCATCGGGGAACGCCGTGAAGACCTGACGGTACTGATCCCACCCGCTATCGTTCAACCCCACCATCAGAAGCCCTTCGCCTGTGGTCGGGGTGAAGTTGCCGCTACCGTCATTGCTGCCGTCCAGATTGGTGAAGCGTTCGAACACGAACGTGTCGCCGTCGGCGTGACGCCCCCACTCCCAATCGCGCGCAAACTGGTTGTGAATATAGACGAGGTTCGGCACCACGCCGTGGCTCCAGTCGCCCATGGCGCTCTCGTAGCCAATCTTCAGCCAGTTGCGGGAGCCCTGGTCGGCCGGGTCGTAGTTGTTGCCGGTGAAGTAGACGATGGGGATACCGATATGGGTCAGGGCGTAGGCATACGCAAGGTCCTTCTTGCCCATGTTGTCTTCGTCGTGGCTGTGCACGAATGTGACACCTTCGCGCTGTCCGAACGCGGCAAAGCCGTTGAGAGCCGACATGTTGCCACCGTTGAAGGCGGGATACATCATCTGCTTCAGGAGCGGAAAATCCAGGTAGCGCATCTTGACGCCAAATTCGTTATCCGGCCCGGCACCGCCGTTCCAGTCGCGCCAGTAGCCCACTTCGCTCTTGTCGTAGACAAACATCTCAGAAAAGACCAGGGCGTCGTCTCGCCGGATATCCCACCAATACATCTCGTCCTGGTCATCCCCGTCAGCGTGCCCGCGGCGTGCGTCGAAGTTGTGCTGGATCCAGTGGTTAAACCCATAGCCGGGTTCTCCGAAGAACTCGCGCACCACATGCTTGGGTGCGTCAAGGCGCACGCCGTCCCACTCCTGCGCGTTTCCAAGCCACTGTATCCAGCGCTCCAGGAACTGCACCGGGTGCTCGCTGGGAAGCGGATCGGGACTGTCGATGCCCGGATACTTCTCGTACATGCCCGGATGACGGACATAGTTTCCAGGCGTGACCATGCCGGCACCGCAAGAACCACCCACAGAGAAGCGGTTGTCGAACTCCGTCACGATATCGATCAGGCTGACCAACTCCTGCTGAAAGTTCTGATCGCAGCCGCCATCGTTCGGATCGTAGTCAGTCATGCGCTGCGTGCGTTTGAACCCAAGCGGAAAGGAGCCATCGTCCCAACCATGGAAGTCGTAGTAGCGCATGCCGGGATAGGTATCGATATGCGGACCGTTACCGGTGTGGTTGAAGACGATGTCCGGGTAGATGCGAATATCGCAGTTGTGGGCGTTGTCGCTCATGTTCTTGAGCGACCCGCGGGTGCCGTAGCGCGTGGCCAGCGTGCCGCGTTGTGGATGTTCGCCAACGTCAAAACGGTCGAACAGGTTATAGCCTACATTTCCACCCCCTCCATTAGGAAACACGCCCGCGATGGGGGCTTTGCAGGGGGAAGGATGCCAGATCCCCTCGAAGCCGATCTCGGCTACCTGGGGCAGGCGTTGATACATCTCATCCCACTCGGTCTCAAACCATTGCACGATGACTTCAGCATCGGCGGACTGAGGGACAAACAGGCACAGGGAAAGAGTGAGAAGCAGGATACCGGCAGTACAGAAAGAGTTCCTCACAGTCATTCTCCTTACATGGATACGACACTACTAACAACGCCGCCCGCACGGGACGGTCCATGGCGTCGAGGTTTCATCCCGGAGGATCGGGATGAATTGCCTTCTGGATGTCAAAAGCTATTGACTCACAGATGGTAGTTGTCGTCCTACCGGAAGAGCACAGACCACGCTCCCCGGGACTAAGAAGGAAGGAACAACTGTATGGAAAAGAACAACAATACCGGTCAAAGCCAACTACAATATAGCAAAGACCCGACAGATAATGGAAGGAATAAAAACAAGAAGAAGCCCCCGCCAGGCAAGGCGAGGGCTTCTTGCTTTACCGAAAACTGAAGATTACATCTCGGCCGAGCCGCCACCGAGGCCAACACGGACCCCACCACCGATGAAGGTTTCGTCGACATAATCGCCGGAGATAAAATCAGCACCGGCAAACACACCGACTGCGTCCGAAATGTCGTAGATCAGACCAATGCCGACATGAACAAGCGTGTCCGAATCGTCATCCTTCATCTTGGTGAGGGTAGGCGAGTCGGGGAAAACCGTCTCCCAGTCGCCGCCATCGGGGATCACAGGCAGGTCCCACAGATCGCTCAGATCACCGCCGTCGATCGGAAGATCAGGGAGGGCGATATCCTTACTTGTCTTGGCCGTGGCCACACCCATGTACTCGTATTCGTACATGACATAGTGCACGCCTAGACTCAGAAACCAGCCCAGGCCCTCCACCACGTCATCGAGACCCCCGCTCGCCACCAGCGCGGCATTGATATCGGTCGAGCTCATGTCGAGACCGCCGACCTCGTCGCTCCAATACCCCACACCGCCACGCACACCCGTTGCGAAGGGCAGGTCGAACGGGAGCGTCATGATCCCGCCGATGCCCACGCCCAGGCCATCCTCGGGCACGCCAACCGAACCGTAAACAGCATAGGAGTCGTTTACCTTAACCTGGCCGCGCAGGCCGTATCCGGTAAAATCATCAGCCGTTGTGCCGAAGGCATCGACCGAAACGTTCGGCATGGCCGCAACATTCGCCGTCGCCGCGGCGGGCATGTCCACCGCCAGCGCCCCCGCGCTCGCCGTGCCGACTACAGCCATGGCAAGCATGCCACAGACAATCAAGGTCCTCATGGTACCCCCTTTAGTTGAGTTGAGTGTTACTGCCTCTCAGACCGGTTCTGCGCAAGCGCCTCTCCGATCTAACTTAATGCAGAGCTATCACACATCAACCAAAGCTGCAAAGGTAAAAAAGGAGGGGGTATGGTGGCGTCTGAGCACACACGGCCCGCTCGGAGAGCGGGCCCTACCCCGCCGTCGGTGAATCTCCACCATGTGCAAGGTAGGGCGCGCTCTCCGAGCGGGCCGCAGCGATATCGACCGCGCATCGTCAGAATTCGCTTTTCGGTCTCATCGGTCTATCCTAGCCTGCCCGCATGAAACGACTACTCATCCTCGGGGGAGCACTGCTGTGGACATCTGTAACGGCCGCCCCCGACTCGACCGAACAAACTCTCGTCCAAGAACTGCTCGCTGCACACGCGGACATCAAGACCATGCGCTGCGATGTCCGTAGGGAAGTCGACGTGGATGGGCAACTCAAAACCTCGCTCAGCCGCGTCTGGTTCGAGCGCCCCAACCGCCTGCGCGTTGAATCCGTCTCGCCCACGCCGCGCGGGATCGTCGTGGATGGAACCACCATCTTCAAATGGGTCAAGGGACAGGCCCACGGCGTGAAGATCCGGCTGGACGAAGCGCCCAAGGCCGAGCTGATCCAGGTTCAACGCGTGCCGGCGACCGGGCAGGAGTACCTGCTGCACGTGGAGAACTGCCCCGAAACACCACTTCCCTCCAAGCCCGGCTTTCCCATCCGCCGCGGGTATACCCAATCGGCGCCCCTCCCCTACACCGTTGTCTCGATGACCGCCGGGAACCGGCTTGGCCGTATTGAACTCTTCGCTTCCTCGGCGCAAACCAACCGACTGCTGAAGGTGGACTACAGCGGATGGAAAGAGGTCGCACAGGACATCTGGATTCCCTGCACACAGGAAACAACGGGCTACCGGCGCGAGGGTTCAGCCGTCTTCGAAACCCTCCGCGCCAGCAGCATCGTGGTCAACCGCGACATCGCGCCCAGGCACTTCAATCCCAAGCCATGGGCGAAGAAAGTCAGGTTCGTGAGCCAGGAAGAAATGGCGGAGTTGCTTGAACAATAATTCTTGTTGCACGCCCTATCCGATCTGGCTAGGCTCAGTGATACTTCTCAAAACGAGAAAGAAAGGACACCCATGAAGAAGGCATTGTTTGTTGCACTGGGAATTGCAGTCGTCCTCGCGACCGCACCGATGGCCAGCGCGGAAGGCAGTGGGGCCCAGGGATTCCTGAGCGGATGCTGCTTCGGCCTGCGTGTTGGTGCAGACTACAACGACCAGGGCATCGGCGACCGGGACTTCACATCGTGGTTCCTCGTCGGTCTCTGCCTGGGCCCGCGTGCCCAGATGGACTACAAAGACGGCAAGGACTTCCACTGGCGTGAAAATCTGCCGCGTGATTCCGTACGTGGGCGCTATCTTCGCCATCTGGGATGGTGTCGATATCTCCGGCGGAAAAGGCAGAGCTGATCTCCAGGAAGCCTACGGCGCCAACTACTACTGATCGTGGTTGGTTGATTGCTCTGAAGAGAGGGTTCACCACCCGCGCGGTGGGAGCCCTCTTTTCTTGTGTATCGTTCAGAGCATGACGCCCGCGGATGTCCAGGACATGAGATGAACTCAAGCCGAAAGGTTTTGAACATCCAACAGCCAACAGGGAACATCCAACTTCCAAGCGCGCGAAATGGAGCGAATGGCTGGCCTTGCGGCCTCCCATTCGCGATCCTCGCGCTTGTCCTGTCTTCTTTCTCCTGCTCCGCCACAGAACTGCAACTCGCCCGCGAGCTGGCCGAGGAGGGCGACCGAGAGGCCTGCCTGCTCGAGTGCCGACGCGTGGCGGTCCGCTACCCCGCCCAGCGTGGTGAGGCCGAAGAGCTGGCCGCGACGGTCGATCAGAGACAGAGTGGCCAGAACAGCCGGCCCTCGACCTGGCGCCGGGTGGGAGCACTTCCTGTTCGGGGTCTGGTGGCCTTCTATCGCTCCATTATTGCCCCCGCTCTCGGCACGCGCTGCGTACTCCACCCGAGCTGCTCGGCTTACAGTCTCCAGGCGGCAAGGGAACGCGGATGGCTGAGTATTCCCATGACCGCCGACCGCTTAATCAGGGAGCCTTCTGTCGTAAACGCCAAGGAGCACCCCATCGGCAGAAAACACGGCCGTACCATTTACGCCGATCCGCTGTCGGATCACATCGGAGGTAGACGATGACACCACGGACTCTGATCTCAGCCGGCCTGCTCTGGGCCACCGCGTTTTCACCCCTCACAGCCGACCAAGCCGCCAGCCTGACGCTTGCGAAAGAGCTTGCCGACGACCAGGACCACGCCGGCGCTGCGCTTGAGTACCGGCGACTGGCCATGGATGCGACCGATGGTTCGGCCAAGGGCTCGCTCTTCTGGATGTCGGCCTACGAGTATATTGCGGCCGGACGCTACCCCCAGGCCGAGCGCATGCTTGGGCAGGTCGAGACTGTCGCACCTGACCTCGAAACAGAGGTCTATCTCCTGCATGGCGACCACAACCGCGCGCGCCATCGCCTACGGGAAGCGGCATTCTATCTTGAGAGTCTCACGGACTCCGCTCGTCCAGAGCCGGTTCGAACTGCCGCCGCGAAGCGCCTTGCAGCCGTTCGGGTTCAGATGCGCGATTTTGACGGCGCGAGGGACGCGTTGCGTGAAACGGCTACACACGACCTCGACGCCGGACTCGATGCCGTGACCGTCTATGAAGCCGGCGAGGACAAGAGCCACGTTGTCGGCGGCCTGCTCGGCCTGATCCCGGGGTTGGGCTACGCCTACTCCGGCGAATACGCCAACGCGGCGCGCTCGCTGATTCTGAACGGTCTCTGTATCTGGGGACTGGCCGAATTCATCGAAGAAGAACAGTGGGGCGGTGTCGCCCTCGTTGGTTTCGCTGAAGTCACCTTCTACTCCGGCAGCATCTACGGAGGCGCCGATGCAGCCGTCCGCCACAACCGCCGCCGCCTGCGCGAGTGTACCGAAGCGATAGAGGGCGATGTAGACATCCAACCCGACCGGGCCGCATTGCCGGTGCTCACCCTGAAGTACAAGTTCTGAGCCCGAAGATAAGCCTTTCGACCAGATCCGTTTTTGCATCCACGGTCTCCCGTTCGCCTCGCGGTATCTCCCCACGCTCCAACGCATCACAGTAGGCCACCTCGACACACTACCGGACAGATGCGGCGAATCCAGCCCCGACATGGATTCCTCTTCTTTCCGCTTGATCGCGATGAAGTCCACGTGGTTGAATCGGGAACGTTTGCCAACCTGTTTGCAGGGTCACAGCAATCACGTAAGGAATCACTTCAGCTGCGTACAGCTGAGCGGAGACAGAATACTATGAAACCAGGAACGCACACCCAACTCATCTTGCTCACACTCGTCGCCTCGGCACTCGTGGTCGGCGGCTGCGGAAAGCAGCAGGCGACGACCGGCCCTGCGGACAAGACCGCCACGCCAGCACGCGACGTCGGCGTCAATGCAGCCATCGTGCCTGACGCGGATCTGCTGTACTACCTTGACCTCGCGTCGATGCGCCAGACGCCGGTCATGAAACAGATCAAGGAGAAGCGGGCCGCGGCCGGCAGAACCGCGCCAGGACGGATGGATGAAGCCGACTGGGCAAAGGTCCAGGAACTGACGGGCCTTAGCGAGGAAGATATCCTCACGGTGCTCGTTTCGGCCGATCTCGACTCTTTCAACATTGATGCACCCCGCATGAGCAAAGAGATCAGAGAGGTCAACGGCGGCGCCGCAGTGTCGCTGGCCAAACCGCTTTCTTACGACAAAGTGCGTGAAGTCATGCAAATGATGTCCAGCTCGTCACCCAATGCAAAACTCGAGGAGATCGAGCTGGGCGGTCGCAAGGTTGCGCGTGTGATACCGAGTGGCCCCAGGGAACCGATTGTCCATGCGACCTCGTCCCGAACGGAGATGACCCTCCTGATTGCCTTCACCGAGGAGGCGATGGCCGACATGATCCTGCGCGATTCCAGCGGCCAGCCGGCCTCGCCCGATCCGGACATGATCAGGCTCGGCAGCACGATTGAGGAGGGCACCCAGATGCGCCTTCTTCTGCTGGCATCCGATACGATGCGCGGGAAGATCGCAGCTTTGATCGACTCCATGGCCGACGCGAACCCCCAACAGCAACAGTCTCAGAGGGGCATTGTCGCCGGGTTCCTCAGTCCATTGCGTAACACCAAGAACCTTGTGTTCTGGGCCAAAGCGGCTGACGTCATCGTTCTGCGGTTTGCGCTCGAGCTTGGCAACGCCTCGGAGGCCCAACAGTGCGCCCACCTGCTTCAATCCTTCGTGCTCCCCATGCTTGCCAAGAGCTTCGAGACAACGGACCCCGAGAACCGGATCAAGATCGACGATTCGATCGAGATCGCCGACCAGGACAGTTCGCTCGTCTTCACGCTCCAAGTAACAGAAGAAGATGTGAAGAACTGGCAACAACCCGGGAGCTAGGCCTCATTGGACGCCGTTCTGTCTAAAAGCAAGCCCGTGCAGACCTCGCCATGACCTGGTCGCGCATATGGCAGTACCGACGCTACTGGCGGGTTGACCTGATCATCGCCGCGCTCCTTATTGCCATCAGCATCTCGCTGTCGCGACATACAGTCGATCTGGGCATATCACGCTGGTTCTTTGCACGCGCCACCGTCGGCTGGCCCGATCCCTCCCAGCAGCCCTGGCAGTGGCTCTACGACGCACCGCCAGTGATCCTGGCCCTCGTCATCCCAACCTGCATGGTGCTCCTGCTCCTGAGCGCCCTCCGCCTGTGCAGCAGTCATGTCCGTATCCGGAGCATCTACCTCCTTCTCGCCCTGTGGCTGGGCGCAGGTCTCATCGTTGAGGGCATCTTCAAGATGAACTGGGGACGGCCCAAGCCCGCGCAGCTCATCGAGTTCGGGGGCTGGCTCGATTTCCATTCGCCCTTTGTACCGGGCGAGGCCGGACGCGGCCGATCGTTTCCTTCGGGACATAGCGCCATCGGCTACTACCTCACCGCGTTCTACTTCGTCCTGCGCCGCGACCGACCACGCTGGGCGGTGATCGCCCTCCTCAGCGGATTGGTCGTTGGGTCGGCCATTGGCCTCTCCCGCATTCGCGTTGGCGGGCACTTTGCGTCAGACGTGGCGTGGTCGGCAGCCGTCATGTTCATCGTCAATACCGTGGTCTACTACGGGATTCTCAATGTGCCTGCCTACGAGGACGAGCCTGACTCGCAACGCCACCCGCGCCGGCCGTGGAGTGCCATTGTCCTGCTTGTGCTAGTCCCGGCAATTATCCAAGTACTGGTGCTCACCATATCGCCGATATACCGCTCCTTCTGCTACGAACTTCCCACAGAGAATCACCCGGAAGCCGTCCGCATCATCACGGCGGGTGGAGACGTGGAGTTGGCATTCACGCAGAAGGCGCCCCTCCGGATCGAAGGAGAGATGATCGGACGCGGATTCGCCGGTGCCGGCTTCGAATCTCAGATAGACATCGCGGAAGAGCACGGCAGCCGCGTGGCCGAACTGCGCTGCAGCAAGAGTGGATGGTTCTTCCGTAGCGGTGGCCTCGTACGCGTACGCGTCCCCGCGGCCCTGGTCACACGCCTGACGCTCAGTACATCCAGGGCGTCGGTTCGCCTCGCCGCCGAAACACTCGTACCCACCAACACGGTCATCGATATCCAGAACGGCTATCTTGTGCCGTAATCCCGCTTGTCCGCCCTTATCGAAAGCGGTGAAATCGATGACCTTCTTGAGCCTTCAGCCTGAAATTCCGCATTGCCTCCATGCTGGCAGTCGTTATGCTAGCTTCATGAGAACGTTGTGTTTAGGGTTCTTGGCCTGCCTTCTCGCGGCCGGGGTGTGTGAAATATACGCGGCTCCTGCCGCCTCGCCGGCCACGAACCAGGTAGAGGAAGCACCCGACACGCTTACCCCTCCGACCGACGGCGTTCGTCCCGAGGACGTAATGATCGACGACGATGCAATCGGCGATGTCTGGGAAACCATCTCGCCTGCCGATGCCATAGGCATTACGGACGAGAACGCGAACGTCTTGCCCGCTGTCACCTCCGCCCTCACATCGGCCGAGCTACTCCATGAGAAGGAGCTACTCAAACCTCCCAAGCCCGAATCCACGAAACCCGACCGGCTCCGAACCAGGCGCTGGCGGCCAAAGGTCCCGATACAAACCCTTTTCTATCTGGCACTGGCCGTCATCGTGGTAGCCGTGTTGCTTCTGAAGGCAAGAGGATAAACAGATGGAGATACTCTTCAAGTGCGGTAGTTGCGGCAAACACTGTTGCGTGGGCCAGAAGGCCGTCGGCCAGGAGTTCCCATGCCCCGACTGCGGTGAATCTGTACAAGCGCCGGAGCCCACACTCGTATTCCCCTGTCCATCATGCGGAACCACCTGCTCGGCCCTGGAAGCGCTAGGCGGCACCGGCTTCCTTTGCCCCGTCTGCGAGGAACAGATGTCCATTCCCATCACCTCGATCCTCGTCTGCCCCGCGTGTGGCATCAACATGGAACTGGACGACGATTTCTATTCCGAACTCGAGGGCCGCCAGCTCGAGTGTCCCGAATGCGGCGAACGCCTCAGCGTGCCCGCTCGTCCGCGTACTGAGGAGGCTGACGCCAGCAACCACCCACCAGGATTCGGACATAAGACACTTCGACTGGACACCATTCTGGAGAGCATTCCGCAAGCTAACCAACTCCGCGACGGGCACTGCCCCTTCTGCGGGCACACCGTAGAGCAGTACAACTCCAAAAGCTATACCTGCTCCAACTGTTCCCGCCAGATCACCATGACCGCCCCCACAATCAAGCGGGGAGAAGTGCTCGACGAGTAGGCGTCAAATCCTTTTCTTGACCCGAAACGCCCCCCCGATTATAGTCCCTCGCTCCAACTTTCGACGGGAGAGGTCTACCTATATATAGAAAGGGCAACCAATGATCGTATCCACCAAGAAACTGTTCGAGCATGCATACGGCAAGTATGCGGTGGGAGCGTACAACATCAATAATGCCGAGCAGGTTATGGGCCTGTTCCGCGGCAACATGGACAGCCAGGCCCCCTTCATCGTCCAGCTATCCAAGGGCGCACGCTCCTATACAGACAAGCGCCTCCTCGAGGCCATGATTCGTGCCGCTGACGAGATTTTCCCGGACGCCGTCTTCGCCGTTCACCTTGACCACGGCGACGAGGACACCTGCTACGACTGCATCAACAGTGGCTTCTACAGCTCGGTCATGATCGATGCGAGCCACGAAGACTTCGACGAGAACATCGCCACCACCAAGCGCGTGGTTGAAGCGGCCCATGCCAGGGGCGTGGCGGTCGAGGCCGAACTCGGTATGCTGGGCGGAGTAGAAGAGCACGTCTCCGTCGACGAGGCCGATGCCAAGCTGACCGACCCCAAAGAGGTCGAGGAATTCGTCAAACGCAGCGGTTGCGATAGCCTCGCTTGCGCCATCGGCACCAGCCACGGCGCCTACAAGTTCACGGGAAGCCAGGGCCTGCACTTCGAGGTCATCGAAGAGATCGCCAAACTGCTTCCCGGTTTCCCGATGGTCATGCATGGTTCCAGTTCCGTCCCACAGGACGAAGTCGAACGTATCAACGCTGCCGGCCGCGCCCTGAAAGGCGCCAAAGGCGTGGACGAAGCGCAGATCACCAAGGCATCCACCATGGGTGTCACCAAGGTCAACATCGATACCGACGGACGCCTGGTGTGGTGTCGCGTGCATCGCGAAGCGCTCAGGGACGATGCGGAGAACTTCGACCTCCGTCCTCCGGGCAAGATATTCATGGCCGAGTACGCCAAGTACATTGCGCACAAGAACGAGATCCTCGGTAGTGCCGGGCAGCTCGATTCGGTGCGTGCCAGCCTCTAGACCACTGACATCGCACACCTAATGCCCGAACGAGAGGCGGGCAAAGGAGATGAGTCCATGGCAGACAAGAACATGGTAATGATTGACGGAAACGCCGCCGCGTCGACGGTGGCCCACGCCATCAGCGAGATATGCGCCATCTACCCGATTACGCCGTCCTCACCGATGGGCGAGTTGGCCGACGAGATGAGCGCTGCCGGCAGGACGAATATCTGGGGCACGGTCCCGGAAGTCATCGAAATGCAGTCCGAAGGCGGCGCCGCCGGTGCCGTGCACGGCGCCCTTACCTCGGGCGCACTCTGCACGACCTTCACGGCCTCGCAGGGCTTGCTGCTCATGATCCCGAACATGTACAAGATCGCCGGTGAGCTCACCAGCACGGTCTTTCATGTTTCGGCGCGTTCCCTGGCCTGCCAGGCGCTGTCGATCTTCGGCGACCACTCCGATGTGATGTCCGTGCGCCAGACCGGCTTTGCCATGCTTGCCTCCGCCAGCGTTCAGGAGATCGGCGACCTCGCCCTCGTCGCGCACACCGCCTCGCTGAACTCGCGTGTCCCGTTCCTGCACTTCTTCGATGGGTTCCGCTCCTCTCACGAAATTCAGAAGATCGACATGGTCACGAAGGAGATCATCCGCGAGATGATCAACGAGGACAGCGCCATCGCCCACCGTACACGTGGCATGACGCCTGACCGCCCGATCATCCGTGGTACCGCGCAGAACCCGGACGTCTACTTCCAGGGCCGCGAGACGGTCAACAAGTACTACCAGGCCGCACCGGCCATCGTACAGGCCGCCATGGACAAGCTGGCCACGCTCACGGGCCGCCAGTACCACCTGTTCGACTACATGGGCGCCGAAGACGCCGAACGCGTCGTCGTCATCATGGGGTCGGGTGCCGATACGGTACACGAGACTGTCGAGCATATGGTTAAGTCCGGCGAGAAAGTCGGCACCGTTAAGGTCCGCCTCTACCGCCCGTTCGACGCCAAGGCATTCGCCGAGTCGCTCCCGGCGTCCGTCAAATCGATCGCCGTGCTGGACCGCACGAAGGAGCCGGGCGCCATTGGCGAGCCGCTCTACCAGGATGTGCGCACCGCTCTCGGCGAAGCCCTCGAGAACGGCTGGGGCAACCTGTCCGGCTACCCGAAGGTCGTTGGCGGCCGTTACGGACTCGGATCCAAGGAATTCACGCCGGCCATGGTCAAAGCTGTCTTCGACAACGTGGCCACGGAGGCTCCGAAGAACCACTTCACGATCGGCATCAACGACGATGTTACCGACTCGAGCCTGGAATGGGACGATGCCTGGCAGGTCGCCGCCGACCGCTTCGAGTGCATGTTCTACGGGCTCGGCTCTGACGGTACCGTTGGCGCCAACAAGAACTCGATCAAGATCATCGGGTCGGATACCGACAACTACGCGCAGGGCTACTTCGTTTATGACTCGAAGAAGGCCGGCGCCATCACGACCTCACACCTGCGTTTCGGTCCCGAGCTGATCCGCAGTCCCTACCTCTGCACCAAGGCGGACTTCGTGGCATGTCACAACTTCTCCTTCCTCGAGAAGTACGACATGCTCGACAACGCCAAGGACGGTGCGGTATTCCTCCTCGCCAGCCCCTACGGCGCAGACGAGGTGTGGGGACACATCCCCGACGAGACCGCCCAGCAGATTATCGACAAGAAGATCAAGTTCTACATCATCGACGCCATTCACCTGGCCAAGAACCTTGGACTCGGTGCACGCATCAACACGATCATGCAGACCTGTTTCTTCGCCATCTCCGGCATTCTCCCAACCGACAAAGCGATCGAATCGCTCAAGGCGGCAATCAAGAAGAGCTACGGAAAGAAGGGTGACGAGATCGTCCAGATGAACTACCGCGCCGTCGACGGCGCCGTGGATGCGTTGGTCGAAGTCACCGTGCCGGACGCCCCGGCCGGCGCGCTCACCATGCCGCCCCCGGTTCCGGCCGACTCGCCCGACTTCATCAAGAACGTAACCGGCGTCATCATGAGCCAGAACGGCGATTCGCTGCCCGTAAGCGCCATGCCGGACGACGGTTCCTGGCCCACCGCGACCACCTGCGTTGAAAAGCGTAACATTGCGACCGAAGTGCCGGAATGGGATCCCTCCCTTTGCATCCAGTGCGCCCAGTGTTCGCTGGTATGCCCGCACGCCGCGATTCGTACGAACATCTACCCGGCCGACGCACTCGAGGGGGCCCCCGAGGCGTTCCAGAGCCTCGATGCCAAGGGCAAGGAATTCGCCGGCATGAAGTTCACCGTCCAGGTAGCCCCGGAAGACTGCACCGGCTGCGGCATCTGCGTTCAGCGTTGCCCGGGTCGCGAACGCGATAAGGAGACCAAGCAGGAAACCGGCAAGCGCGCCATCCTGATGAAGGAGCAGATTCCGCTACGCGAGCGCGAAGCGGAGAACTTCGAGTTCTTCCTCAACCTGCCATTGCTGGATCCGAGCACCTTCAACCGCAATACGGTCAAGGGCAGCCAGCTCTGCCAGCCGCTCTTCGAGTTCTCGGGCGCCTGCTCCGGTTGCGGCGAAACCCCATACGTCAAGCTGCTCTCCCAGCTCTTCGGCGATCATGCGTATATCGCTAACGCGACCGGCTGCTCGTCGATTTACGGCGGCAACCTGCCCACAACCCCGTACTGCCAGCGCGAGGATGGACGCGGTCCCACATGGTCCAACTCCCTCTTCGAAGACAACGCGGAGTTCGGGTTCGGCATGCGCCTGACCGTCGACCGTCTCGCGACCTACGCCGAGGAGTTGGCCAACCGCCTGATGGCGGATGACTCGCCCTGCACAGGAGTCCCGGACGCACTGCTGAAAGGCGTTCTAAACCAGGACCAGTCGACCCAGGAAGCGATCGAGGCACAGCGTGGACGTGTCGACGCGCTCAAGGAAGTGCTCGCCAAGTGCGACTGCGCCGAGTGCAAGCAGCTCCTTTCCGTGGCCGACTACCTTGTCAAGAAGTCCGTCTGGGTTCTCGGAGGTGACGGCTGGGCCTACGACATCGGTTATGGTGGCCTCGACCACGTGCTGGCCTCCGGCCGCAACGTGAACGTGCTCGTGGTGGACACGGAGGTATACTCCAACACTGGCGGGCAGGCCTCCAAGGCCACGCCGCTGGGCGCCGTTGCGAAGTTCGCCGCTGCGGGTAAGCCGGTCGGCAAGAAGGATCTCGGCATGATCTCCATGACCTACGGCAACATCTACGTGGCGGCCGTCTCGATGGGCGCCAACGCCAACCAGGTCGTGAAGGCGTTCGTTGAGGCTGAAGCCTACGATGGCCCGTCCCTCATCATCGCCTACTCCCACTGCATCGCGCACGGGATCAACATGGCGAACGGTCTGGACAACCAGAAGGAGGTCGTGTCCAGCGGACACTTCCCGATCTACCGCTACAACCCCGGGTTGGCGGCCAAGGGCGAGAACCCGCTTAAGCTCGACAGCAAGGCGCCAACGATGACGTTCAGCGAGCAGGCCCTCAAGGAGAACCGGTTCCGCGTCCTGCAGAAGTCGCAGCCGGAACAATCGAAAGCCTTGATGGCCCGAGCCGACAAGCAGGCAGTCGCCAAGTTCGACCTGCTTACCAAGTTGGCTGCACTTGAGCCTTGCGGCGAATAGTCTTCTCCTTTAATTAGGAGAAACAGAACAGAGAAAAGGGGGGCCGCGCGACTGTTTTTTGTCGTGCGGCTTCACCCGTTTGAAGGAGCCGGTTGATCGGCCCCGGACAGGACAGAAACTATGAGCGAAGAACTGCAAAGCCTGCTGGATAGAATCGAGAAGGACGGGGTCGACAAGGCCAACGCCAAGGCCGACGAGATCGTCAAGAATGCCGAGGCCAAGGCGGCCGAATTGGTTAAGACAGCTGAATCCGATGCGGCCGCGCTCCTGGCCAAGGCTGAGGAGGACAGCAAGGCATTCGAGGCACGCTCGTCCAAGGCCCTCGACCAGGCCGCACGTGACGTAGTCCTTTCCGTGGAGCGTAGCGTGGCGGCCATCTTCGCGCGAATCGCCGCTGAAGAAGTGGCCAAATCACTGGACACCGCAACCATCCAGAGCTGTGTTGCCACGCTCATCGACACCTACACCAAGGCCAACGCCGAGGGCTCCCGTCTGGCAATCACTCTCAGCGAGGAGCAGAAAGCCGACGTCGTGGCCTACCTGTCGCAGAAGTTTCAGGACCAACTCGCCAACGGCGTCACGATCGAAGGCAGCAGTGTTATCGATGCAGGCTTCAAGGTGGCTGTAACCGACAAGGAGGTCGAGCACGACTTCACCGGCGAGGCAGTCGCTGAAGCACTTGGCGCCCTACTGCGGACCGACCTGGCCGCTATCGTGAAAGGCGCCGCCGGTTCATGACCTACTACTACTTCGCAGCCAGCCTTCCGATGCTGACACTGGAGCAGCCTCCCCCCTTCAGCGTGAAGGAATTCCGGGACCAGTGCGCATCGCATCTGGCGCCGCACGACATGGCTGCGATGGAGGAACTGCTCGGAGGCGAACCAGCCCCGGAGTCTCACGCCTTTACCCGCCGCTGGCAGATGGCCGACGGACATCTGCGCAACGCCATCGCCCGCACACGCTCCGAACGCATGCGCAAGGACTCGGGTACCTACACACGCGATATAGAAGGCATCGACACCGCGATCGAGCGCGAAGTGACGGATGCCTACAGCCGCCCCACCCCACTCGACCGCGAGAAAGCGCTCGACCGCATCCGTTGGAGCCGCCTCGAGGAGATTGGCGGGCTCGATCCCTTCACTGCCGATGCCGTGCTGGCATACGGCCTGCAGCTCACCATCCTGGAACGATGGTCACGTATGGACAAGGAATCCGGAGCTTCCACGGTGGATTCACTCGTGGAACGAAGCCCGGCTGACGAGGAAGATAAGCCATGAGCCAGACACAAGGAACCATAGTCGGCGTCAACGGAAACATGATCACCGTTGAGTTTGAAGACGCCGTCAGCATGAACGAGGTCGGTTACGCCCGGCTTGGGGATCTGCGCCTGATGAGCGAGATCGTCCGAATCCGCGGCACGCGCGCAGACCTGCAGGTGTTCGAGGACACATCCAGTCTCTCCGTGGGCGACCCGGTCGATTTCACCGGCGATCTGCTCTCAGCCGAGTTGGGCCCCGGTCTCCTGACCCAGGTCTACGACGGCCTGCAGAACCCGTTGCCACAGCTAGCCGAACAGTGCGGCTTCTTCCTGCAGCGCGGCACCTACCTCGAGGCCCTGCCGCGTGACACAAAGTGGGACTTCACCCCCACGGCCACCGTTGGCGACACGGTGACCGCGGGTGAAGCGCTCGGAACGGTGCCGGAGGGCATTTTCACGCACCGCGTCATGGTTCCTTTCCGCATGCCCGGCTCTTACACGATCGAGTCGATTGCCGAAGCCGGCAGCTACGCGATCGAGGACACCATCGCGACGTTGAAGAATGAACGCGGCGAAACAACCGAGGTCAGCATGCTTCAGCGCTGGCCGGTGAAGATGCCGATCCAGGCCTACAAAGAGCGCCTGCGCCCGACCGAGCCGCTTGTCACCAAAGGCCGCATCGTGGACACCTTCTTCCCCGTTGCCCGCGGCGGCACCTACTGCATTCCCGGCCCCTTCGGGGCAGGCAAGACGGTTCTTCAGCAGCTCACCAGTCGCCATGCCGACGTCGACATCGTCGTCATCGCCGCCTGCGGCGAGCGCGCCGGTGAAGTGGTGGAAACTCTGCGTGAGTTCCCCGAGCTGAACGACCCGCGTACCGGCAAATCGCTCATGGACCGCACCATCATAATCTGCAACACCAGCTCCATGCCGGTGGCTGCCCGTGAAGCGTCAGTGTACACCGCCGTGACGCTCGCTGGCTATTACCGCCAAATGGGGCTGAACGTACTGCTTTTGGCCGACTCCACGTCGCGCTGGGCGCAGGCGCTGCGCGAGACTTCCGGCCGCCTCGAAGAAATTCCCGGCGAGGAGGCCTTCCCGGCCTACCTCGAATCCGTCATCGCTTCGTTCTACGAGCGCGGTGGTGTGGTCACTCTCAAGGACGGGACAACCGGCTCGGTAACGATCGGCGGCACGGTCAGCCCGGCTGGCGGCAACTTTGACGAACCCGTCACACAGGGCACGCTCAAAGTGGTGGGCGCCTTCCACGGGCTATCCCGTGCACGCTCCGACGCACGCCGCTATCCGGCGATCGACCCGCTCGATAGCTGGAGCAAGTACAACAGCGTTGTCGACAACGAGGCCGTAGAAATGGGCCGCGGCGTCCTCCGTCGCGGCAACGAGGTGGGCCAGATGATGAAAGTGGTCGGCGAGGAAGGCACCTCGCTCGACGATTTCGTGCTCTACCTGAAATCCGAATATCTCGATGCCACCTATCTGCAGCAGGACGCCTTCGATGAAGTCGACGGCGCGACCTCCGCCGAAAGGCAGCAGCACGTCTACGGCGTCATGACCGGATTCCTTGAAGCGGACCTCGCGTTCGAGGACAAGGCCGCCGCCCGCAGCTTCTTCCATCAGCTAACCCAGACCACGCGCGACTGGAACCGTGTGGATATGGAGACCCAGGAGTTCAAGGACCTACAGGGACGCCTTGAGCAGATGGTATCGGAGGTGACAACCCATGCATAAGGTCTACCATCGCGTTCACAATATTGCAGGTAACGTTATCAACATCCGCGCCGAAGGCGTGCGCTACCGCGAGTTGGCCGAAGTCACCTCGCGTAGCGGCACCTCACTGGCCCAGGTGATTCGCTTGCACGACGACGAAGTCTCCCTGCAGGTCTTCGCCGGCGCTCGCGGCGTGGCAACCGATGCTCAGGTTCGCTTCCTGGGTCACGCCATGCAGGTGCCCTACTCCGAATCGCTTCTCGGGCGCATCTTCACCGGCGCCGCCAACCCACGCGACCGTGGTCCCGAGCTGTCGGACAACCTCGTCGAAATTGGCGGCCCGTCGGTTAACCCCGCCAAGCGTATCATTCCGCGTAACATGGTTCGCACCGGCATTCCGATGATCGACGTGTTCAACACGCTGGTCGAATCCCAGAAGCTTCCGATCTTCGCCCGTGCCGGCGAACCCTACAACCCACTGCTGGCGCGTATCGCGCTGCAGGCCGAGGTCGATGTTATCGTCCTGGGCGGTATGGGGCTGAAGCATGACGACTACCTCTACTTCCGTGATACACTGGAAGAGAGCGGCGCGCTGTCGCGCACGGTCATGTTCGTACATACCGCGTCCGACCCGATCGTCGAGTGCTTGCTTGTACCGGACATCAGCCTGGCCGTGGCCGAGCAGTTCGCTCTTGAAGGCAAGCGCGTGCTCTGCCTGCTGACCGACATGACCAGCTTTGCCGACGCCATGAAGGAGATCGCCATCACGATGGAGCAGATCCCTTCCAACCGCGGCTATCCTGGTGACCTCTACAGCCAGCTCGCCGCGCGCTACGAGAAGGCGGTCGACTTTGACGGTGCCGGTTCGATCACGATTCTTGCCGCCACCACAATGCCCGGCGACGACGTCACGCACCCCGTACCCGACAACACCGGTTACATCACCGAGGGTCAGTTCTACCTGCGCGACGGACGCATCGAACCGTTCGGCTCCCTCAGCCGCCTGAAACAGCAGGTCAACGGGGATACGCGTGACGATCACCGCACCATCATGAACACCATGATTCAGCTCTTCGCGGGATACCGTGAAACACTCGAGAAGCAGTCGATGGGCTTCCGAATGAGTGACTGGGATGAGAAGCTGCTCAAGTACGGCGAGCGTTTCGAAAAGGAGATGATGGATCTCTCCGTCAACATCCCGCTCGAGGGCGCTCTCGATCTCGGCTGGAGCATCCTCGCCGACTGTTTCGAGTCGATGGAGACGGGCATCCAAACCAGTCTGATCGATCAGTTCTGGCCCAAGGGACAGAAAGCAGAAGACGAAAAACAGGAGTCAGAAGCTGAGCCCGAGGAAGCTGACGATCAGCCAGACACTGTAGAAGAGACTGAAGCGCCCGAGGAAGCTGCAGCTCCAAGCGCCTGACGCCTGCCATATGGCTAAGATCAAACATACGAAGAACGAGCTGAAGGCGCAGAACGAAGCGTTGCGTCGGTTCGAGCGTTTTCTGCCCATGCTTCAGCTCAAGAAGCAACAGCTCCAGGCCGAGATCCAGGGCATTGATGCCGCAATCGAGGAGAAGGAAGCTGCCGAGCTGGCAAAGCGAACCCAACTCGATGCCTGGATCGCCCTCTTTGCCGAGCCGACTGATCTGGAGAGCATCATAGGTCCGGCCACGGCCCAGACCGGTGAAGACAACATCGCCGGCGTGGCGATCCCGGTCTTGAAAGCCGTGCACATGTCCCGCAAGGACTACGACCTCTACGAGACGCCCTCGTGGATCGACGACGCGCTCGACATGGTGCAGGGGCTCACCGAGCTGCGCATCGCGCGCGAGGTGCTCGAAGAGCAGCGGCAGCGGATCGTCGAAGAGCTACGCGTGACCAGCCAGCGTGTGAACCTGTTTGAGAAGGTGAAAATCCCGGAGTGCAGAGAGAACATCCGGGTCATCAAGATTTTCCTCGGCGATGAGCAGACCGCGGCAGTAGCACGCGGCAAGATAGCCAAGAAACGTTCGGACAACGCATGATCGTATCGATGAAAAAGCTCTGGCTGATCTGCCAGAAGGCCGACCGTGACACCACGCTCGACCAGCTGGCGGGGCTCGGCGTGGTCCACGTGAGCCCGGTTGTGCCACCCGAGGGCAGCGCCATCGATGCCGCGCGCGACGAAGCCGCCGCCATCACGCATGCGCTGGGCATCCTGCCCCATGAGATTCCCAAAGAGGCTCCCGGTATCGACCACTCGCTCTCCGCCCTGATCGTCATGCGGCGCATTGAGTCTTACCTGGTCGATCGGCAGAAGACCGAAAGCCGTATGAGCGATCTTAAGGCCGAGATTTCCCGCATCGAGAACTTCGGCGACTTCGACCCGAAACGAATTGCGTCGCTGGCTGCCGCCGGTATCACGGTGAAACTCGTGCGATACAATGCACACAAAGCTCCCGAGTTTCCCGCGTCGGCACAGGTTCACATCCTTTCCGAGCACAAGAGCGATACGTATGCCGCTCTGATCTCTCCCGAACCTTTCGAGGTCGAGGGAGAAATAGAGCCTCCCAGAGAGTCGCTCGCCGCGCTCCGTAAGCACCTTCACGACTGCGAGGCCCGGATGGTGCACATTGCGGATCATCTTTCATACATGGCTGTCTATCGTCCCCTCCTCGAGGAGCACCTTACAGCCGCCAGCGAGCGCCACGAGATGCTCTCTGTGTCCGCGGGCATGGGCGACACACGCGACCTCGTCTATCTCCAGGGATTCTGTCCGGCCGATGATGTCAGGGCAGTCAATGCCGAGGCCGTTCGGTCCGGTTGGGGGCTCGTGGTGCGCGACCCCGATCCGGAAGACGACGTGCCCACGCTGATCCGCAACCCGGCATGGATTCGTCCCATCAAGGCCGTTTTCGGAATGATCGGCCTGCTCCCCGGTTACCGTGAGATCGATATCAGCGCTGCATTCCTGCTCTTCTTCAGCGTCTTCTTCGCGATGCTGATCGGGGATGCCGGCTATGGTGCGCTTTTCCTCGTGGCAACACTGGCCGTTCGCGCAAAGGCGAGAAAGGCCCCGGCCTACCCGTTCCACCTCTTGATTATTCTAAGTGTCTGCACGATCGTATGGGGTGCCCTGACCGGCACCTACTTCGGCGTCACCAGCCTGCCTGCTCCCCTGAAATCGCTGACGTTGGGCTGGCTGACAGGAGACGCCGCCGAGACCAACATTATGAAGCTCTGCTTCTTTATCGGGGCGCTGCACCTCTCCGTTGCCCACGCCTGGAATGCCCTGCGAATTCTGAACAGCACCAAGGCCCTGGCCCAGCTGGGGTGGATTGCGCTGACCTGGACCATGTTCCTGACGGCTTGCACCATGATTCTGGGTGAACCGTTCCCGCGCCTCGGCTACGGTCTGCTGATTGGCGGTATTTCGCTCGTGGCTCTCTTCATGGCCAAGCCGCGCGAGCTCAAGACCGATTGGGCCAACCACGTCATGCTCCCGCTCGACGTGATCAGCAACTTCGTCGACGTCGTCTCTTACGTGCGCCTGTTTGCCGTGGGCTCGGCATCGCTCGCCGTGGCGGCGGCATTCAACGAGATGGCCCTTGCCAAGGGCATCGGTTCGGTCGGCGCCGGGCTCGGGGCAGCGTTGATTCTGCTGCTTGGGCATCTTCTGAACATCCTGCTCGGGGCCATGGGCATCCTGGTGCACGGAGTCAGGCTGAACACACTGGAATTTTCGGGGCACATCGGTATGCAGTGGACGGGCATTACGTTCCGCCCCTTTGCCCGCCGCACGCTCCACAACTCGGAACTCACAACTCACAACTCAGAACCCTAAGGAGAGACATGAACGCAGAACTCGTTACACTCATCGGAAGCTCGCTCGGCAAGCTAGGTGCTGCCGCCGCCCTGTCGCTCGCCGCGGCCGGGTCTGCCCTCGGAACCGGTGCTGCCGGCTCCGCCGCGATCGGCGCCTGGAAGAAGTGCTACGCGCAGAGCAAGGCCGCGCCCTTCCTGCTGGTTGCCTTCGTTGGCGCACCGCTCTCGCAGACCATCTACGGCATGATCCTGATGGGTAACATCGTCAAGGCCTCCGCCACACCCGAGCTCTACCCCGCCCTGATCGGCGCTGGCGTTCTCGGCGGCATGGCGATGGGTATGTCCGCATGGATGCAGGGCAAAGCCGGTGCGGGGGCATCGGATGCACTGGCCGAAACCGGCCAGGGCTTCGGTAACTACCTGATGGCCCTCGGTGTCATCGAAACCGTCGCGCTCTTTGTCATGGTCTTCGTCAACAACGCCATCAAGGCGTAGACACAGGCCCAATCACGAGAGCTTGATAGCGCATGCATGGTGCATCACGTACTGTGCATGCGCTTTCTGCAGACAGCCCGGGCTCTATTCAATCGATAATTTCTTAACACATTGTCACCCCGTGCTTGCGCCCTCTGGGGCGACAGGCTATAGTTCTAGGCTTTCCGTTCGAGTGAGAAGAGCTGGCTGAACTATGGCTGAATATGTACTCCTGATCATCGGAGCTGTGCTGGTCAACAATTTCGTGTTGACCCGCTTCCTTGGCATCTGTCCGTTCCTGGGCGTGTCCAAGAAGCTCGGCACAGCGCTGGGGATGTGCGGGGCGGTTGTGTTCGTGATGACCTCCGCCTCTGCCGTCACGTGGGCCCTTCAGCACCTCGTGCTCGAGAAGCTCGGCCTCGGCTATCTCCAGACCATCGCTTTCATTCTCGTGATTGCCTCGTTCGTGCAGCTCGTGGACATTGCGATGAAGAAGTTCGCCCCTCCCCTGCACGCCGCGCTTGGCATCTTTCTTCCCCTGATCACCACCAACTGCGCCGTGCTTGGCGTTTCGGTACTGAACGTGCAGATGCAGTACGATTTCCTTAAGGCTGTGATCTTCGGATTCGCCGCGTCCCTCGGTTTCGCTCTCGCGCTGATTATCTTCACCGGGCTGCGTGAGAAAATCGATCGCGCCAACCCGCCCAAGGCTTTCCAGGGCGTCGCGATCGCGCTCGTGACCGCCGGTCTCCTCAGCCTGGCATTCATGGGCTTTGCAGGACTTGTGAAATGACCGCAGTACTGACGACAGCTTTGACGATCGGTGGCGCGGGGCTCGTCTGTGGCGGCGCCCTCGCTCTGGCGGCGCGCTTTTTGGCCGTTAAGGAAGATCCTCGCGTTGCCGAGGTCGACGAGATCCTTCCCGGCGCCAACTGTGGCGGCTGTGGCTATGCTGGATGTGCCGCGTATGCCGAAGCCATCGTCCTTGAAGGTGCGCCCATCAACCTATGCGCGCCCGGCGGCGCCGAGATTCTCGCCAAGCTCGCCGATGCCACGGGCCAGACCGCGCAAATGGCCGAGCACAAGGTTGCGGTGGTGCTATGCGGCGGCAATGTCGAAAACGCTCCGCGCAAGTTCGACTACAACGGCGTGGCCGACTGCCAGGCCGCCCACGCTACCGGCGGCGGAGACAAGGCCTGTGCCTACGGCTGTCTCGGCTACGCGAGCTGCTCCCGCGCCTGCCCGGTCGGCGCGATCGAAATCGTCGACGGCATCGCCAAGGTCCACCCCGATCTCTGTATCAGCTGCCAGGCCTGCGTGAAGACCTGCCCGCGGAACCTGATCAAGATGGTGCCCTATGCCCGCAAGATCCATGTCATGTGCAGTTCCAAGGACAAGGGACCCGTGGTCAAGAAGGCCTGCAAGGTCGGCTGCATTGGCTGTACGATTTGTACCAAGCTAGCCGAGGATGAAGCGATTAAGATGGAGGGCTTCCTTGCCGTCGTCGATTACGACAAGGAGCTGGATAACGACACCGTTATCGAGAAATGCCCCGGCAAGTGTATCGTGAGGATCTGATGGGAGTCATCAAAGCGAAATTCAATGCGCCCGGCGGCGTGCACCCGGCCTACCATAAGGACCTGGCCGCGGAGCAGCCGATCGCCGAGATGCCCCTGCCCGCCTCCCTCGTGGTCTCGATGTCCCAACACCTCGGCAAGCCCGCCACACCAACGGTCAAGAAGGGCGACACGGTTCTGCGCGGCCAGGTAATCGGCGAGGCCGCCGGATTCATCTCCGCATCTGTCCATGCGCCCACCTCCGGAACGGTCAAGCTCGTTGCAGAGGTCGCCACCGCGTCCGGTCCGCGTGCCACGGCCATCACGATCGAGCCCGACGGCGAGGACACATGGATCGAAGGCATCACCCCCTGCCCCAACTGGCGCGCGCTTGAGAAGAAGGATATCGTCGAGAAGATCGCCAACGCCGGCATCACCGGCATGGGCGGTGCCGGCTTCCCGACGCATGTAAAAGTCAGCCCACCGCCCGAGACCGAGATCGACACGTTGATCCTCAACGGCGCCGAGTGCGAGCCCTATCTCACGGCTGATTATCGTCTGATGGTGGAACGCGCCACCGATATCTGGGAGGGTGCCCTGATCATCGCGAAAGCGCTCGAGGCCAAGACGATCTACGTAGCCATCGAGGACAACAAGCCCCTGGCCCTCGCCGCTATGCAGGACGCCATGCCCGAGGACGCGGAAAACGCCCAGGTGGTCGCCCTGAAGACCGAGTACCCGCAGGGCGCCGAGAAACAGCAGATCTTCGCCGTCACCGGACGTGAAGTTCCGGCTGGCGGGCTCCCCCTGAACGTCGGCGTTGTGGTCGAGAATGTGGGCACCACGCTGGCCGTGTGGGATGCAGTCGTTAATGGACGCCCCCTGACCGAACGCGTAACCACCGTCACCGGCGCACCCGTGGCCAAGCCTGCCAACGTGCTGGCCCGACTCGGCACGACGACGGCCGACATGGTGGAGTTCTGCAGTGGTACCGACGGTCCGGTGGCCAAAATCATCTCCGGCGGTCCCATGATGGGCTTCGCCCAGGCCGACATGAGCGGTCCGACCACCAAGACCACCTCCGGACTCCTGCTGCTCGGACCGGAATCGGTTCACGCCTACGAGTCGATGCCTTGCATCAGTTGCGGCCGTTGTGTGGGCGTCTGCCCCATGAACCTGATGCCCAACGAGCTGAGCCAATTCCTTGAGGCCGAAGACTACGAGACGGCCGAGGAGTACAACGTAATGGACTGTATCGAGTGTGGATGCTGTGCGTTCGAGTGCCCGGCCCATCGTCCGCTCGTCCAGCACATGCGCCGGGGCAAGGCCCAGGTCATGTTGAACCGCCGGAAACAAGCATCATGAGCGATCTAGCCATAGTCAGTTCTTCACCGCATGCACATTCCGGATCGTCCGTGCGGCGGATTATGCTGGACGTGATCATCGCTCTGGTACCCGCGATGCTCGTGTCGGTCTACTTCTTCGGTTGGAATTCCGTGCGACTGATTCTCGCCTGCGTCATCACCTGTCTCGCTGCCGAGGCCGGCTCGCGCAAGTGGATGGGGCGTAACGTCGGGATCGACGACCTGAGCGCCGTGATCACCGGCATCCTGCTCGCATTCAACCTGCCGCCCAGTCTCCCGACCTGGATGGCCTGCGTTGGATCGGCGTTTGCCATCCTGATCGCAAAGCAGCTCTTTGGCGGCATCGGCTACAACCCCTTCAATCCCGCGCTGGCGGGACGCGTGATGCTCCTGATTTCGTTCCCGGTTTTCATGACCCGCTGGTCGCAGTGGACCATCCCCTCCCCGATCAACATGGACGCAATCACCACCGCCACGCCACTTGGTCTCGTGAAGACGACAGTCGGCAGCACGGGTGCACTTCCCTTCGATTTCAACGGTGCTACTATCCTGCAGCTTTTCGTCGGCCAACAGAATGGCTGTATTGGTGAAGTATCGGCAGCCGCGCTGCTGCTGGGCGGCATCTACATGCTGTACCGTCGCTGCATCACGTGGCATATCCCCGTGGCATATATCGGAACCGTTGTGGCGTTCTCAGGGGTCCTCTGGCTGACCAACCAGGAGCAGAACCTCAATCCCATCTTCCACGTCCTCAGTGGCGGACTCATGCTCGGCGCCATTTTCATGGCGACGGACATGGTGACATCCCCTGTTACGAAGCGCGGCATGCTGGTCTTCGGCGTCGGGTGCGGCGTTCTCACCATGCTCATCCGCAAGTGGGGCGGCTACCCCGAAGGCGTGAGCTTTGCGATTATCTTGATGAACGCTGTCACACCCCTGATCAACCGCGCTACGCGTCCGCGCGTGTTCGGCGCCCCGAAGGGAGGCCGGAAACAGTCATGATGGAATCCCTGAAACTCGTTATCGTGCTGACGGTCATCTGCAGCGTGGCAGGCGCCCTGCTAGCCGTCGTACACGACGTCACGGCCGAACCGATTGCAGCGGCTGCGCAGATGACCAAGGGAACGGCTATCATGGAAGTGCTCCCTGAGTGCGACAACAACCCGGCCGAAGAGAGCACACAGATCGAACACAACGGTAGGACATGGACCTTTTTCGTGGCACGCAAAGCAGGACAGTTCGTTGGAGCGGCCTTCGAGAGCACGACATCGGCAGGCTACGGCGGCGACATCACGATCATGGCTGGTGTAACGGCTGAGAGTACCGTGCAGGGCATCCAAGTGCTCGCGCACAAGGAAACGCCCGGTCTCGGCGCCTGGATCGAAGACGAAGTGCAGTTCCGCAGCAAGTTTGCCGGCCGCTCCATTGCCGACACGAAGTGGGCCGTCACCAAAGATGGTGGCGACATCGACCAGATCACTGCAGCCACGATCTCATCGCGTGCCGTCACCGAGGCCGTTAAGGCAGGTCTCGACGTCTTCACGGCAAACACGGCCGCCATTGCGGGGAACTGAGTCATGGGATTCTACAAAGAACTCGCCAAAGGTCTCTGGAAGGAGAACCCGATTTTCCGTCTCGTCCTGGGAATGTGTCCTGCCCTGGCCGTCACGACCTCCGTCGAAAACAGCCTTGGCATGGGCGTGGCCGCGACTTTCGTTCTGATTTGCTCGAATATCGTCATCTCGGTCTTCCGCAACCTGATCCCAGCCAAGGTCAGAATCCCCTGCTTCATCGTGGTGATCGCAACCTTTGTGACGATTGTGGACCTGATGATGGCCGGATTCCTTCCCGCGCTCCACAAGAGCCTTGGGCTCTTCATCCCGCTCATCGTGGTGAACTGTGTCATTCTTGGCCGTGCCGAGGCGTTTGCCTCGCGTCATCCGCTCTGGCTCTCGATTGCGGACGGCATCGGAATGGGCATCGGCTTCACCCTCGGCCTCACCGTACTCGGCGCCACACGCGAGATCCTCGGTGCCGGTTCGATCACGGTCTGGGGCGACCTCAAGTGGACTGTCGCGGGCTATGAGCCGATGATTCTCATGATCCTGGCGCCAGGCGGGTTTATTGCACTGGGCTGCCTGCTCGGTGGCATGAATCACCTCCAAGCCATCGCCGCGAAGCGCAAGGGCACCATATTCGAGCCCCCGGCCCACCTCGACTGCCGTTCATGCGTGATGTGCAAGTTCGGGAAGTAAAGTCTCCTGCTGGTTGCAAGAGACGCGATGAAACCGATCCGCCGTACCCGCGGCGTATTCTCCGAGAGCTAATTTCTCCGAGAGCGTCTGCGCAGTTGCCCCCCTGCGGGCTTGCCCGCAGGAGGCAAAGATCCCTTGAGCCCCAAACGATCGAAGAGATCCCTGATCGTGTCCATGCCGTACTCACTGAACGTCCCCACGTAATACTCATCCTTCCACACGCGGTTCTGCCCCATCAAGAACGCGAGGTTGTTGAGAAACGACAGCGCAATCTCATCCGGACTCATCTCGACATTGCCCTTAATGGCCAGATGCACATGGTCGGGCATGACCGAAACAGCCTTGATCCCACATCCCTTCTTGCGGCCGATCGCAAGACACGTATCCCGAATTGAGCCCATAAGCTCATAATCCACCAGACGTCGACGACCAGCCATAACCACGACCAGATGGAGCCCATACCAGTAGCGCCCACTCTGCGTGGCCACCGGCTCGGACAGCTCGACCGCTTCGTTCTCGATCGTGAAGGCCCTCATCTTCTCCACGTAACGTTGATCTACAAACCCCTCCTTGCGCACCTGCTTGCGGAGATACTTCTCCACGGTGGTGTCAATGTTCTCACCGAGAGAACGAAAGGATATCTTCCGACTAAAGCGAACCGGCGTGCCTGCCTGCCGAAGAGCGTGCTGAAGCCTGCCCTTGGTACGCGTGGTGCAGATGACAGGACTCACTTCGGGCTCAACATCGAAAAGAATCTGGACGCGATCGTTGTGGATGCGGTGTTCCGCCAGTGCCAACCCGTCAGAGCGCCAAGCTTCAGCACATTCCTGGATGGCATCCTTGGTTGTGAGAGGGAAAGACACTTCGTCGGAAAGCCATCCGGTCCAGTCGTAGCGGAGATGATGAACCTTGCGGACACTGCGAGGTGTGTAGATGGGACGCGGCTTCGCCAGCTCCCGGATCTTCTGCTCCAGCGACGCAAGGTCGCTGGGGGCATGTTCCTGCCCATCACGCATTCAGCACCACGCTCCTAATCCCCCCTACTTGCCAACAACTCTGCACCTGTCCCACCCCCCTGCGCACTTGCCAACAACTCTGCACCTGTCCCACCCCCCTGCGCACTTGCCAACACCCCTGCACCTGTCCCCACCCCCCTGCGCACTTGCCAACGGCCCCGCACCTGTCCCCGCCCCCCCGCGGGCTTGCCCACACCCCTGCACCTGTCCCCGCCCCCCCTGCGGGCTTGCCCGCAGGAGGCAAAGATCCTTCTGCTGCCGAGGCATCGGGGAGCCCGTCCGGAGCACCTTCATCCCTCGACCGGGACCGAGCGGATCACCTGTTCGTCGTTCGTGCCTTCGATCTTGTGATCAGGACCCACGATCAGGAAATCATCACTATTCCATTCGCCGTTTACGAAGCGCTTGATGAGGCCGGTGTCGCCTTCAAGGCGGTCAAAGCGCCAGTTCAGCCACTCGGCACATTCTTTCGTGTACGCTTCATAGGCTTCAGTGTTGCCCACACCGCAGTCAATATAGGCCGCCGTGCTGTATTCGCGGAACCACGCCTGCTCCATCTCCATGAGATACTCGGCATTATCCTCACCATACTGCTCCACGTATTGACGATAGGTCGCCTCGTAGCGATCCTTGCCGGGCGCCGGATGATTCTCGATCCAACCGGGGGTATACCAATAGGTGCCGGGGTTCTCGTCGAAATAGGTCCGGTAACGCTGTCGAGATCCAAGAAAGTGCGTAATGCAGTCGTGTCCCTTCACCACCACCAGCTTCGTATGACGAGCTGTGACACCCTCAATACCTTTGCTGCAAAACCCGTAGCCCAGCAGAATAGCATCGAACTTCTCGGGCACGGCATCAGCCGCGCGCTGCACTTCGCGTTGGAGCGCTTCCGGCTCTTCGTGCAGACCCCACTCGAGAAACTGAAGGTCGAAGGCGTGCGGCGAGAGCGCTGCGTAATAGCTCAGTTCGCGCCACATTACGTTACAGGCTATAACCTTGAGGTTCATCGAGAGCATCCTGTGAAATGCAGCGGAGCGCGGTCAAGTCACGGTGCGGACGTATCCCGCCGTCTACTTGCAGCCCTCACACCCATCCCAACAGTAGGTGCACAGTTTGTTCTTCGGCAAGCCAATCGCATCTACCAGGTCGTCCAGTTTCTGGAACTGTAGCGACGACAGGCGCAGGCGGACACGAATCCGCTCCACCATCTCCTCGTACTCCGGTGTGGTGCAATCCGCATAGACCTCGGGTCTCTCGGTGTTCTCGTCGCCTTCCATCTCACGAATGGCCTTGCGGGTAGCGAGGTCGAGGATAGAACGCGAGCGCGAGAAGTTCAGAAACTTGCAGCCATACACAAGCGGAGGACAGGCCGGGCGCATATGCACTTCTTTCGCCCCGTAATCGAATACCCGTTGAACGATGTCCTGCAGCTGGGTACCGCGCACGATGGAGTCTTCGCAGAACAGCAGGCGCTGCCCCTTCAGCAGCTCGGGGATCGGAATCAGTTTCATGCGGGCCACGAGATCGCGGATCTCCTGGACTTGCGGCATGAAGCTGCGCGGCCAGGTTGGGGTGTACTTGACGAACGGCCGGCGATACGGCACGCCCGCCTCGATCGCGTACCCGATGGCATGGGC
>CAYFPQ010000008.1:50974-71182 GCA_964345005.1 uncultured Victivallales bacterium
GTACCCGAATCCGGGATACCCGCGACGATATCGACCTCGTGGGAGTCGTTCCGCGCCAGTGCGGCACCGCAACGGTTGCGCGAATCCTCTACGTTGATCCCTTCGTAGTGAGAAGACGGGTATCCATAGTAGACCCACAGGAACGAGCATATCTGCATCTCGTCGTTGGGCGTCTTGAGCTGTTCAACGCCGTCGGCCGTCAGCCGCACGATTTCGCCGGGTCCGAGGTAGCGTTCCACCTCGTAGTCCAGGTTTGGAAAGGCGCAGGTCTCGAACGCTGCCGCGTGTGCGCCCTGCTTCTTGCCGATCACGATGGGGGTACGTCCCAGCCTGTCGCGCGCAGCGTAGATCCCACTGTCCGCCAGAATGAGAATAGAGCAGGAGCCCTCGATCTGCGCTTGCGCCTTCTCGATCCCCGCTTCGAAGGAGTCCTCTTCGTTGATCAACGTTGCGACCAGTTCGGTCGGGTTCACGTAGTTGGCAGCGATTTCCGCAAAGTGGGTATGCTTCTTCTTGTAGGCTTTAGCGGCCAGCTCCTCTGCGTTCTGGACCACGCCGACGGTCGCGATGGCGTAGTTGCCCAGGTGCGAGCCAATCAGGATGGGTTGATCTTCATAATCACTGATCACACCGATGCCCAACGGACCGTGCATGTTTTTGATGTTGTCATCGAACTTGGAGCGGAACTGTGCGTTCGTGATGTCGTGAATGTGCCGCGCGAAGCCGTCACTGCTCAGTACTGCCATGCCGCCGCGCTGTGTGCCGAGATGCGACTGGTAGTCTGTCCCGAAGAATAGGTCCTGAATGCAATCTTCCTTTGCGGCGACGCCAAAGAATCCGCCCATGATATTACTCCCTCTAGTGATGCGATTGTTGCGAGCCAGCCAGCTATGTGACAATGGCAGAAGAACTGCAAGCGGTCAAGAAATTGGCGATTCCGCGGTTGACCAACGGATGAATAAACGATAAATGACCTCAACGCTCATGTTATGTGATGCGTGCCGCGCTCTTTCAGGGCGCGAAAACACCAAAAGGAGGGATCCATGTTCAGAACCAGTTCTATCATGTGGACGGGAGTTCTCGTCCTCGCATCCTTCATGGCCGTGACGGTCATGGGCGAAGGCGAAGAGCAGCCCGAATCGCTCCTCGACGCCTTGACGGCTGGAACCGTCAAAGTGGACGCGCGCCTGCGTTACGAACATGCCGAGGCCGATGGCCAGGACGAGTCGGACGCACTCACGGTGCGGACGCGCCTGGGATACACCACCGCGCCCTATAAGGGCGTGAGCGCCACTGTTGAGTTCGAGGACGTCTCCTCGCTCACCGGTGACGACGACTACAACCAGGCCGGTCTGAATCCCGAAGGTGCCGGCAAGACGGTCATCGCCGATGTCGAGGGAACAGAGCTGAACCAGGCCTACCTCGATGTGGTCTGCCCACTCAGCAAGGGTACAGCGCGAGTCGGACGTCAACGGATCATCCTTGGCAACGCCCGCTTCATCGGCAACGTTGGCTGGCGCCAGAACGAGCAGACCTACGATGCCATCCGCCTCGACGCACCCGAGATCGCCGGTGTGAAGGCCACCTATGCCTATATCGACTCCGTTCGACGCATTTTCGGCCAGGACAACGGTTCCGAGCCTGAGGGCGCGGCCGGCAATGCGGCTACATACGACTCTGACTCGCACCTTCTTAACCTCGGCTTCTCGCCATGCGAGCATTTCTCGGCCACGGCCTATGCCTACTTGCTTGACCTGGGTCCCGGTGCAGTTGGCCGCGCCAACTCAAGTGACACCTACGGCATCTCCGCATGCCTTGGGCACACGTTCGAGAACGGAGTCAAGACCGGGGCAACACTGGAATACGCCCAGCAGCGCGACAACGATGCAACCACTGCCGGTGTCGACTACGATGCCGACTACATCATGGCGGACATTTCGGCAGGAATGAAGAACGTGGGCCTCGGCCTCGGGTACGAGCTACTCGGCAGCGACAACGGCAGCCAGTTCCGCACCCCTCTGGCCACGGGCCACAAGTTCAACGGTTGGGCTGACGTCTTTCTGACCGCTCCGGCGGAGGGCCTGCAGGACACGTATGCATACATTAAGCTCAAGTGCCCGAAGGACTTCATGCCCACGATCAAGATTGTCTACCACGACTTCGAGTCGGATGAAGGCGGCATCTCGTACGGCGACGAGATCGATGTCGTCGCCACGAAGAAGTGCAACGATCGCCTCACGCTGATCGCCAAGTACGCCAACTACCAGGCCGACGGCGGCACCGACAACCCGCGCGCCAACGATGTCGAGCGCATCTCGGTGCAGGCCGGGCTGACGTTCTAGGCCCTGCCTGACAGGGAAAGGCAGGGCCCGCTCTCCGTAGCGGGCCGGGCGCAAGTCAGAGAATACAGGGAGACAGGGAAGCGATTCTCGCTGCTCTGTCGCAAGACATGTTCAGCCCTTGCTTGCGGCCCGCTCGGAGAGCGGGCCCTACCAGCACTTAGCAGCCTCAGAAGAACCAGCGCGTGCTCATGCGGATGGCCCAGTCGATCGGGTCGTCGTAGCCGTTGTAGACGTCTTCCGTGGCGTACTGAAGGGCGAGGTCGAAACCGATCGCGGCATAGTCGATGAAGAAGTACTTCATTCCCCCCCATGCCTCGATCTCGGCATAGCTGTCATGCTTCGTTCCGACATCTGACCAACCCATGCCGATCCCAAGCCCCACGTGCGGCACCATCGGTCCCCCCATGTCGAAGTTGTACTCGGTGAAGAGCCCCAGAGAGATGTCGCGGTTTCCGCTGCCACGTAGCGCCACCCCGCCATAGACGCCTGCCTCGATGCCGTCTACGACGAAGTGTCCGTAACGGCTGTCCAACATGAGACCGAGATGCTCACCGTTGTCGTCCAATAGACCGCCGATGCCGAACTCCCGGACCCCCTGCACCATCAGCGGCTGCGCCGCAACCGCCACCGAAACCATAGCCATGAGCCCCGCCGCAAGCGCTACAAAACGTTTCATACCCCCACCTTCCTCACTGGTTGGGTCCAGCATACGTTCCGCCCGCGGGCATTCAATCAAAAAAGGCCACCTTTAGGACTTGCAGTAACCGCATCATTATGGCTCAATACCGCGCTTCTGCGGCGCGTGCGGCCATGAGTTCACGCCGCTTTTTCATTTGGCACAACAGGAGGGAGCCAGACAGACATGAGTGACGTTAAGGCACTGCTTCAGAGCAAGATGAGCGACGAGAGCTTCCAGAAGCTCGCCGCCATTGACAACGAGAAGGTGTTTGCCTTCATCGCGCACGCGATCGAGCTGTGCGAACCCGAGTCCGTATGGGTCGGTGACGACTCCGACGAGGACGTCGCCTACTGCCGCCAGTTGGCGATCGACCAGAAGGAAGAGATTCCCCTCACGACCGAAGGGCACACGGTCCACTGGGACGGCTACTATGACCAGGCCCGCAAGAAGGACGTCACCAAGTACCTCGTACCCGAAGGTGTCGACCTCGACAAGAAGCTCAACCAGATGCCTCGCGATGAAGGCATTAGAGAGATGGAAGATTTGCAGCGTGGCGGCTACAAGGGCCGCAAGATGCTGGTCCGTTTCTTCTGCCTCGGGACGCCAAACTCCGTATTCGCGATTCCTTGCCTGCAGATCACCGACTCGGCCTACGTGTGCCACAGCGAAGACCTGCTCTACCGCCGCGGCTACGAGGAGTTCAAGCGCCAGTCGGCCGCCAACCCGGACTTCGAGTTCTTCAAGTATCGCCATGCCACCGGCGAAGTCGATGAGCGCAAGACCTCGAAGAACTACGAGTTGAACCGTGTGTACATGGATTACACCCAGAACACCACGCTCAGCGTCAACACCCAGTACGCCGGCAACACCGTCGGTCTCAAGAAGCTGTCCCTGCGCCTGGCCATCCGCAAGGCCGACCGCGAGGGTTGGCTGGCTGAGCATATGTTCATCATGGCCAGCAACGGACCCGGCGGGCGCAAGACCTATCTGGCCGGCGCCTTCCCGAGCGCCTGCGGCAAGACGGCTACCGCCATGATCCCGGGCGAGAACATCGTCGGTGACGACCTGGCCTACTTCAAGGTCATCGATGGCGAGTTCCGTGCCGCGAACGTCGAAAACGGAATCTTCGGCATTATCACAGACGTCAACCAGAAGGACGACCCGGTCATCTGGGACGTGCTGACCAAGCCCGGCGAAGTTGTGTTCGGCAACGTGCTCGTCAAGGACGGCAAGCCCTACTGGATCGGTATGGGTGAAGATGTCCCCGGCGAGGGCGAGAACTACTGCGGTCACTGGACCGAGGGTATGGAAGGACCGGACGGTCGCACCTCTACCTGCAGCCACAAGAACGCCCGCTACACCGTGCAGATGCGAGACCTCGAGAACGCGGACCCGAATTGGGACGACCCCAAGGGCCTGCCTCTTGGCGGCATCATTTACGGTGGCCGCGACAGCGACACGAACGTGCCGGTGCGCGAAGCCTACAGTTGGGAACACGGCATCTGCACGATGGGCGCTACGCTCGAATCCGAAACCACCTCGGCCACGATCGGCCAGGAAGGTGTCCGCACCTGGAACGTGATGTCCAACATGGACTTCCTCTCCATGAGCGTCGGACGCTACATCGAGAACAACCTGAAATTCGCCGCTGACATCAAGCGTCCCCAGGTGTTCGGAACCAACTACTTCATCAAGAAGGATGGCCAGTTCCTCAACGGCAAGCTGGATAAAGCTGTCTGGATCAAGTGGATGGAACTCCGTATCCACGGCGAGGCCGATGCGCTCGATGCCGGTTGCGGCATGATTCCGAAGTACGAGGATCTCAAGCGCCTGTTCAAGGACGTGCGCGGCGAGGATTACTCGGAGCAGGATTACGTCGACCAGTTCACGGTGCGTATCCCCGAACTGCTCGCGAAGCACGCGCGCATGCAGGAGCTCTTCGCAACGATCGATGACACCCCGCAGACCTGGAAAGACGAGATGGCCGGCGAGAAGGCCCGCCTCGAGAAACTCCAGGCCGAGAAGGGCGATTACATCAGCCCGTTCGATCTTTAGAGCGGACAAACAGGACGACTACAGCGAGGGCGGTAACACGACTACACTCAATCCGCAGTACAAACACAGGATTGCTCCAGCCATGCGGCGTATGCGCTTGCGTCGATGTCGCCTGCTGCCAAGCCAATCGTTTGCACGACGGCCTCTTCCTCTGAGGCGTCAAGCTTGTGACCGTTGGCGCGAAGGAACATGTACGCAGCCATGAAGGCTATACGTTTGTTGCCGTCGACGAACGGGTGATTCTTGGCCAGACCATGCGCATAGGCAGCACCCAACGCGAAGAGTGACGCATTCTCGTAGGCGTATAGATGCCGAGGCCGGCTCAATGCAGACTCGAGGAGTCCCTCGTCACGAATGCCGGCAAGCCCTCCGAAACGAGCAAGTAGCTCCTCCTGTACAGAGACAATGACATCGCGCGCAACCCAAGTCGGCTCACTCATTTGGCGAGTTCCCGAAGTGCGTTGCGATACTTCTGCATCCCCTCCTCGGCGATCTCGATCATCTCATCGAATCCAGGCCGTTCGGGGGTAACACGAAGTGAACACTCCGGAGCTTCCGTAAGGTAGAGCACGGCGCCCTCTTTCACCTTCATTGCCTGCACTGCCTCCTTTGGCAACACTATGCCCAAGGAGTTACCGATCTTCCTAACTTTTGTCTCCATCGTCATGTAACAACAATAGTTATAACCCCGAATCTTGTCAATGTTCTTTCTTGTCCAGGATGGGCGAAGGAAGGAAGCATTGAGCCCGTGGCCTCCATCGTGATAGCCTCGACCTTTCAGCGATGCCAAGGCTTCTCATATGACTGACCACGAAACATCTCAGCTTCGCAAGCCCGACTGGCTCAGGGTTCGGCTCTCGGGCGGCAAGGAGTTCAACGAAGTTAAGCAGCTCGTAGAGGGACAGAAGCTCCATACCGTCTGTCAGGAGGCCATGTGCCCCAACATCCATGAGTGCTGGGGGAAGCACAAGACCGCTACGTTCATGATCCTGGGTGAGACCTGCACCCGCGCCTGCCGGTTCTGTGCCGTTGCTACCGGACGACCACCTGCCCCCGACCCGGACGAGCCCCGCCGCGTGGCCGAGTCTGTCGCAGCCATGAAACTGGAGCACGTGGTCGTAACCATGGTGACTCGCGACGATCTACCCGACGGCGGTGCAAGTGCTGTGGCCGACACCGTCCGAGCCATTCGCGAGCTGGCGCCGGAGTGTTCGACCGAAGTGCTGGTATCCGATCTCATGGGCGACCGCGAATCGATTCGCATCGTGACCGACAGCATGCCGGCCATCAACAGCCACAACATCGAGACCGTCCGGCGACTCACACAGCAGGTCCGCTCACGCTCCGACTACGAGCGTTCGCTCACCTACCTGCGCATCGTTAAGGAACTGGATCCTCAGGCCACCACGAAGTCGAGTCTCATGCTCGGCCTCGGCGAAACGCGTGACGAGATTCTTGAATCCTTGGATGATCTGCGCAGCGTGGACGTCGACGTCGTGAACATGGGGCAGTACCTACAGCCCACCAAAACCCATGCAGCAGTCGAGAAATTCTGGACGCCCGAGGAGTTCGCTGACCTGAAAGAGGAAGCGCTGTCCCGCGGTTTCGCCTACTGCGAATCTGCCCCGCTGGTGCGCTCCTCCTATCATGCCGGAGCACAATACGCCGCGTTCCTCAAGCAGGCGCGCGATCGTCGCCCCCCATTCCTCGCTTGATCGGACCAGTGCGGGGTTGACTTCCCTGACCCCATTCCGTAAATTACGCGCCTGTTTGAGAGCTGTGCCCCCTTCGTCTATCGGCTAGGACATCGGGTTCTCATCCCGGAAAGAGGGGTTCGATTCCCCTAGGGGGTGCCAATTTTCTTACCAGTCGCTCTATCCCCCGTAAAGCAGTTCACCGCCGTGTGCAGCAGACCACAACCTATCGTCTGTGCTAGTGTCCTGTCTCAGAATCAAGCTCTCAAAATACGTAAGTCTCTGTCATTCCGAGCGAAGCTGCCTGTCCGCCTCTGGAGGAAGGAATCTCTTGTCTATCATGCGGCAGAGATCCCTCGACTTCGCTCGGGATGACACACGAGTTATACAACCCTATTTGCGGGACACGACACTAGTCACTCCGAGCGTTGAGCACAATCGGTACCGGCTCTGCAAAGAAATGTGTGGATTTCCTGCTGCGAATCGGAATAATGCCACAAAGCGTCGGCAGACTGTCCGACAGCACAACAAACAGGGGGATCCACTCATGATTCGTTACTTACTGGCTATTGTGGCTATCGGGATCGTTCTACTCCCGGCAGCAGTTCTTGGCCAAACCGAGCTCGCGGCCATCATGCGCGACGAGTATGCACTGGGACTCACGCCAACGGTGCGCAGCGCCGGCATGGGCGGCGGCTACATCGCTGTGGAAGGGATCGGCAGCATGAACCCGGCAGCCCTGGCGCGCGTCGGTCGCACCGTCACGGCCACCTATGGCATGTACGACCATGACACGGGACCGGATGCCAACCGCGGCCGTCTCGATGCAACACTTGCTGCACCCAAGATCGGTGGCGCGGCCCGCTTGATGGTCGACCACGTTTCCAGCGACGGAGCCGATCCCACCATGATTATCGGTGGTGGCCCCATGGAATACGACAGCACGACGCTCGGTCTGCAGTATGGCCGGGATGTGAGTGAATGCCTGGCCCTCGGTTTCGGCGCCTACCCGTACGAAGAAGCCAACGTGGACGTCACAACTCCTGGCGGTACTTTCAGCGGAGAGGGAATGAGCCAGGTGGGGAGCATCCAGTTCGGTGCACTGGCTCGCCTGTGCGACACGGTGAATGTCGGCCTGCAGGTTATCCATATCATCGACGAGCTCAAAGTTGAACTGCCCGACGGCACCAAGATGCAGAACGACTTCAAGATCGACTACGTGGCCGCCGGCGTGGCCATTACGCCCTGGGATGGGTGCCTGATTGTCGTCGATTACTGGAATGGCGATGTGGACGGCCGGTCCGAACCAGGCGCTGAGTTCGACGAGGACATCGACCGCTGGAACATCGGCGTGGAACAGCGCATCGTGGATGCGGTTGATGTGCGCGTGGGCTCGAACAACAGTGGCCTGACCGCCGGCTTCACCTGGCGCATGTGCGAGGCGGCGACGCTGGACTACGCTTACGTCAGCGAGGCGTTGAACGACAAGGAAGACATCTTCGGCGAGACCGAGCAGCACACCGTGTCGGTCTCCTGCGCCTTCTAATTCAACCCCGCCCCGTTAGAGCATAGACCCGATCGACCGGCTACTCAGGCCGGTTGATCGGGTTTCTTCTTGAGATTCTCCTCCACCGCCTCCACCACTTGCTCAACCTTCAGTTCGGCCATGCAGTGGGCACGGTCGACACAGTAGCGGTCGCCATAGTGGGGACAGATGTGAGATTCATGATCGTAGACGCAGATGTCCGGATAGGTCTCTGGCTTGACCACGGTGTTGAAACTGTCGGTTGGATCGTAAGGTTTGCAGTAGAGCGGGTTCGTGGGGCCGAAAAGGGAGACCGTCCGATTGGCCCTATACCATCGCCCGTTCCCGGCCTGAGCCGCCCCGGGGGTGCCCTCCTCCACCTCGCTGGCTGAGCCGGCCATGTGACCGGCGAAGCTGTCGTTACCGATCACCAGCGAGAATGCCCCCGACTGCATCAGGTACGAATCGACCGCAAGCCCAGTCTCCTCAACCAGGTTCGTGAACGGTTCATCGGCAAAGACCTCCTGCGAGGTATGCATGTCGTAGTTGCCGTTGGGCTCAAAATCGCGCGCCCCCATAATGACAGCCTTGCAGCCCAGGTCGCTCTCGAGCACCTCCGCCAACCGCTTGAAGTTCTCCGCCGGCCAGATCTTGCTGAACTGGGCCGACCCGATGTTCAGCGCCACGCTCTTCCGGTCGCGCAGGCCCTCGCGCTCGACGATCGCCTCCCCTGCCTCAACCGTCGCATCGTCGAACGGCAGCTCGAACGATACCGGGGCATCCTCAATCCCCAGCCCTTTCAGCCCGCTGAGATATGCATCAACCATGTGTCCGGTCGACCGCGAAGGCAAACAAGAGGCGCCGGGGTGCAGCAAGCGGGCGAAAACGTACTCACGTGCGTCGGACCTGTGCGGGATCAACACGGTTTGCCCCCTGCCCCACGGGATATAGAGACCGGTTTTGCCGCGTCCTTTGAGATCGATAAACGTCTTCGTCCCGCGCTCCCGTGCTGCCTTACGCACCTGCTTGGCCGTGGTCATCCGGTTCGACGAATCGTCGATATACAGCACGTCGACCAGGCCGTTCTCGAGAACACGCGCCAGCGGCGCCTGCGTCTTCGAGACTACCAACGACACCGATTCATAGACCGAACCCAGTGCACGGATGGTCGGGATAATCCAGACAAGGTCCCCCAGCCAGCCAGAGTATACAACCAGAACGCTTTCGCTCTTCTTCACGCCTTCACCATCTCCATAATACACTCGCATACCCGGTCGGGATGCAGTTCCACCATGCTTCGCGCGGGTCCGCCTCCTTTGCGATAATCGCTACAGGCTTCCTCGTGCCCCTTGGGGAGATAATCCTCGTCGGCAAACAGAACGCGATTCCATTCACCATACGGCTTGTCTGGATAGCTTCGCGTGGGATCATACGGAGCGTAACGCCCCCAGTTCGTAGGCCCGAATAGCGATACCGTCTTGCGTTTGGCGTCGTCACCAACCGATCCGGCAATATGCAAAGCGCCTGTATCGTTGCCCACTACGACCTCGGCTACATTCGCGTAGCGGAGGCAATGTGTGTCGCGCTGCAGGTGTAGATCCGCCGAGAGTCCGCCCTCCGTCACCAAGTCGATGCAATGCTCGCCGTCAACCAGGCCATCCCTGCGAAACTGTTCGACCGTACGCCGGTCGTAGTTGTCGTCCCACCTGAACTCCGCCGCACCCATCAGCACCACACGCAGTCCATTGGCAACGAGCACCTTGGCCAACGTCTTGAAATGATCGGCCGGCCAACACTTCGTGGCACGGCTGGCGCCGAGGTTCAGGGCAATGACGGTTCCCGATCGCAAGTTGTACTTATCGATTAACTTCTCACTCTCCTCAACGGCCCGCTCGGGCAGTCGAAGCTGAAAGGAGTAGACGGGATCAGCGGTGCCCAGGTAGGCGGCGAACGCCAGCAGCTCATCGACGCGGTGCATGCCGGGCGTGAGCGCGGGCATGGACTCCGCCCACGGCGAATAAAGCGCACAGATCCCCTTGCAGTCCTTGCGGTGCGGTCTGATCCGGCGGCCACCGCGCCAGGCAAGGAGCAAACCAGACTGGTCGTTCCCCACCATGTCGATAACGGCATCGCAACGCGCCTCGGCGAGCCGCTTCCGAAGCTCCCGCCAGCTCCCGCCACGACCGAGAACCAACACATCATCACAGAGCGTGCCTTTCTGCGGCATGGCGAGAGGAGCCTGCTTCTCCTTGATGACCAGGGTCATGTGGGTATCCGGAAAGGCACGCCGAATGGTATGCAGTGCAGGCAGAACAAAGACAAAATCGCCAATCGCCTTCGGGTAGACGATGGCCAGCCGCTCGATTGATCTCTCCCTCTTCACAATGGTTCGCATGCTAGCAGTAGGAGAACAGGGTGGCAAGGGAGCGTCCCCCTCCTAATCATAATCCTAATCGTGATCCTAATCGCACTGCTAGTCTGCCGCCGATTACGATTAGGATTACGCGTACGATTAGGAGTGGGACAGGTTTGGGATGGTGCGGCACCACATCTCAAGCTAGGATTGGTTCGATGATCCACTTGAGAAGAGCATTGAAGCCACGGGAACCCAAGCCGTTACGGATCTATCGGTTCGAGCACGTGGGTCTCGACACCGCCTCCGACATCGCCTTGGTAGACGGCAGGCGGTGCAGCGCCAGTGTGGGTCGCTGGATGTTCTACCTGCCGAAACTTCAGGCCAAGCTTTTCCACTCACGAGACGGCAGTACCGACTGCACATCGCCTTCCCGTCCCTCCGCTGAGGTGCTCCAACAGCCCGGGCTCTCGCTCGGGCGCTACATCTCCGACGAGTGGAACCAAGCCCTGACCACCCCCATCGTACGCCGACTCGCCGAACTGTGGATCGTGAGCGCGCGGCTCTGGTCGGCCGGACTGGGGCCCCAGCCGCTGGGCCTCTGCTTTGTTGAGCAGTTCCATCGCGATGAGGAAGCACTTGGTCTCACCTGCGGATTCCTCACGGAGAACGTGCACCGGCTACGTCCCAAGCTCCGCTGCCGCCGGGAACACGTTGAGGCGGCTGGCGTGCGTCCGGACAAGATCGCAAGCTGCATTCGCCGCCAGGTGCGCGGCTACATCGTGGACCTCTGCTCTGTCGTGGGGTGCATACCGGACAATGCGGACGAAGCAACTAGACGGCTTGAGGTACTGCTCCGGGAATGCGACTCAGACGACACGCTCAAGCGCGAGCTGAACCAGGTTCTCCTTCAAGGCTAGCGCGAGAACCGATAGAAAAGGTTCTCGCGAGTGCTGTTGCGAAAGATGAACTGCTTCTCGTCAAGCTTCCAGCCTTGCGACTCTACCGCCTCCAGAAGGCCTTTCTCGTCATGTACAAACTGGCTACCGCTACGGGTCCGCATGTTCTTGAGACGTAGAAGGCCCTTCATCAGGAACCGTTTCAACGGGCTGGTACCAGCCGGTACAACACTACATCCTACAACCATCTGGTTCGCCGGACACGCGCTCAACCCGGTAATAGTCCGGACCACCTGGTCATACGGCATCCAGTTCAGCAGGCGTATACACGCAATCAGGTCTACCGCCATCTGCGAGCAGTCCGTATCGAAGATACTCCCCTCAATGAGCTCGTAGGCGTCCGGGCGCTCCATTTTCTTACGCGCCTCGGCCAACATATCCCCAGAAATGTCAACTCCGATGACCTTGGCGCCTATCTCGTCGTACTGGGGGATCCACCGCCCCGTGCCAAAGGGGCAATCCAGAATGGTAGAGGGAGGCGTCTCCTGTAGCCACCCACCAAAGACCTTCACCTCGTTCCACCACCGCGAAGACCGTTGGCGCTTCTCGTCATAGCGGCTCGCGACGCTTCCGGTGTATCTCATATCTCTACTCTCGCCCACTGCGACCTCTCACATACGTATCCAGGATATCGGTTGCCAGCGACCGGTCCATTGCCCCATTCGCCACCAAGGGCCAGCCCTCCGCGGACCGCGAGTCGACGATCAGTGGCCACCAGCGGCGAAGCTGAACGGGTATATGCGCATGGCCCAGGTGTACCATCGCCGCCGTCCGGTGCTTTCCGCCCCTGACGAAAAAGCAGGACTGTTCCCCGTTCGTCATCAGGTGCCCTTCGATATCGCGGTAGCGTTCGTGAACAAACCCATTCTGTTCAATCAGAGCCGTAACCCGCTTGAGCCGCTCATACTCGAACTCGACCTTCTGCTCCGTTGCCGGGCCGTAGAAAGAGACCCCGTGCTCGGGCCCCAGCCCACGCTCTCCCGGCGGGGGACGCCGTTCCTGACGCATCAGCCAGGGCAATTCCCATTGCGGCAGGTCCTCACCCGTCCGTCCGGTCTGCGGCAGTCCGTACATCCCGGATACAGAACCGGGGGTGAATTCGTTATAGAAGTTCGCCAGTGCTTCCGAACCATCGCGCAATGCAGCCAGGAACGGGTGTGCAGCATCGTATCGGAAAGCGCCCTGCATGCGTAGACACTCGACCGGAAGCATCAGGCGAACCGGTCGTTTCTCGGTCCAGTAGGCATACGGCAGCGCGTCATCGATGCTGTCGCACCTGATGACCAGAGCCGGTTTCCGGCGGCCCCTGGCAGCCCCCACGGAAGACCGCAGGGCACCTAGCAGCCGTTCTCTTAGCTTGGACGCCATATACCTCTCGCGTTGATAAACCTCGCGGATGAGTGCGCATTCTCTTATAGTGCCGCCAACTTGAGAAGTGTTTTCTTCATGGTGCGCAAGCACGCTGCAGACAGATGACCGCTAACACAGCCACCCCCAACTTGGATCAACCGCGCTGGTACGACCCCATGCTCAGCCTGGGCATGCGCTGGGCCGCCAGCGGCCTGCTGCCCGCGTCGTGGTTTCGTTCGGCAATCCCCGCTGCCGAGACGCGTCACGTTTCAGGCGAGTTTCCTTCCCTTGAGATCGTCTCGCATTGCTGGCAATACGCACGCACACTCGTCTACCAGCTCAGTTCGTTCATCAACCACCCTCCCACTAAGCTCAAACTCACCGTGACCGTGTTCTATGCGGAGTCGGACGTCGATACGGTGGCTCTGCTCGACTTCATCGGACAGCACGATGTCCCCAACGTCACATGGAATTGGCAATGTCTGCCGGAGAGTGAACTCATGCGCCGCTGCATCGGACGCAATCGCGCCGCGCTTGCCTCGCAGGCCGACTGGGTGTGGATGACCGACTGCGATATCGTCTTTCACGCAAACTGTCTCGACTCACTCGCCGAACAGCTTAAGGGACGTAACGATGTGCTGGTATATCCCCGCCAGGAACGGACCACACCCATGCTCTCCGACTCAAGCGACATTCTCCAGAAAGGCCAAGCACCCGAATTGGTCGATATCGACACATCCGCGTTCGAGCTGTTCGAACGCGACCGCGCCAAGGGCGCCTTCCAGATTATTCACGGTGACGTCGCCCGCGCAATCGGCTACTGCAATGGCCTGCGTGTCTATCACACCCCCACAGACCACTGGCGCAAGACCTACGAGGATCGCACGTTCCGTTGGCTACTGGGGTCGCAGGGCGTACCCCTGGAGATCGACGGGGTCTACCAAATCCGGCACATTACGAAAGGCCGCTACAAGAAGGACTCTGTGTCATCCAGGGTTAGAAGCAAGATCCGTCGTATGCAGGAATAGCTACAATGGCAGAACGGACCTACTTCCTCGTCAACGACACCCGCTATGACAACCATCACGGCGGCCTGACGGTCATCCGCAACCTGCACGCCGCTATGAGTGCACGCGGATGGACCTGCACCGGTTCGCTTCCCGTCAGTGCTACCGCGTCACGCCTGAACCGGGTCCGTGCGCCGCTCAACGCAGCCCACCTCGTCATCGTTAACGGTGAGGGATCGCTTCACCACGACACCCGAAACACTCAGCGCCTGCTCGCCATCTGCACCGCTCTGCAGCGCACCCATCCTGTCGCCATTATCAACGCCAGTTGGCAGAACAACGACCCCGCGCGCTGGAAGCCCGTGCTGGACGCGTGCACCACAATCTATGCGCGAGATCGTCGGAGCCAGGAGAACCTCAATGGCATTGGTGTTGAGGCCGACTATGCTCCCGACCTCACATTCTATGACTACCATGAATACCCCAAAACCGACGGCGGCCACTATGCCTGCACAGACTCGGTGATCGCCAGTCGAACAGAGTGGGCGCTCGAGTTGTGCAGACACGATCCGGACATGGATTTCATAACACTATTCACAAGACACCTTGACCACCTACGCGGTGCCAGAGACTGGGGTAGACGACTCAAGTATGCGGTCTACCCCCCCGTCGCACGTTGGTTCCCCGAGGATATTCCCGCCCGATACCGGGCGCTCTGCTACGCAGTGGATGACACGTCGCAGCTACTCGCTCGTATCGCATCCTCTCGAGCGGTCTGCGCCGGGCGCTATCACGCGCTCTGCTTTGCCCTGCAACAGAACACACCGTTCGTTGCTGTCCCTTCGAACTCCGTTAAGATCGAAGCACTGATAGCCGATGTAGGGCTCGCGCAGGACTCCTATCTGTACTACAGAAGAGACAGCGTATCCCTACTCGCCGCGCTGGAGCATGCAGCCGACGCTCACGCCGAGGCCGAAACCGCCATTGCTGCGTTCAACCTGTCGGCGCGACGGCGGATCAATGCCATGTTTGATTCGCTTACCGGACACCAGCAGGAGCCGGCGGAATGACAGACTACTTCTTCGTATCCTCACCGCTCCACTTCCTGATCGCGGCGAACATCGCGATTCAGGAAGCACAGAACGAGAGTGTCCTCGTCGTCATGTCCCGCGATGCAGAGGTGGCCGACCGGTTTCGCATCGCCGCCGAGAAGCACCCCGACATCTTCAACAGGGTCGTCGCCCTTCCGCACGAAGTGCATCAAAGCAGGGATATTCGCGATCCGCGCCTTCGGGTCATCAACGAGCTACTCACGGGTGTTGACGATGTGCGTATCCTGACGGGTAACGATCGTCGGCTCGAGTTCCAGTACGCCATGCACATAGCGTCACAAGGCAGGAACCGGCCCAAGGGCGTCTACATGGACGAGGGAGCCATAACTTACTTCGGACACAAGTCCATGGGGAACTTCGCTCACCGTTACATCGATCCGCTCGCCAAGCGCCTCTTCATCGGACGCTGGTACAAGCCAGCCCTGACCACCGGCGCATCCGACTGGGTGGAGACGATCTACGCAGCCTTCCCCGAACACGTCCATCCCCTCCTGAAACAGAAACAGCTTGTAAAGATCGCCCCGGAGCCGTTCGCCCTGCCTCAGTTCAGAGCACTGGCGAAAGACCTGCTCCCCGATGGTGAAGAATACGCGGAAGCCCTCTTGGGAGTGAAACTGGTAGTCACCCTCCCCCACGAGGCCAGCTACGTCAATGCGCCACAGACATACGAAGCGGTCAGCAGTACTCTCCTGGACCACTTTGCGCCCTCACAGGTTGCCATCAAGCCTCACCCCCGCATTACGGATCGAGAGGTCCTGGGACGAATGTTCCCGGGCGCGTCCATCCTTGAACAAACGACCGGCATGGAAGTGCTGTTGACACTACTGGATGACGACTGCCTCGTCGCGGGTGATATATCGTCAACGCTATTGACGACCAAGTGGCTTCGCCCGGCCCTGCCGCTGGTCGCCCTGATGGTTCACGACTCAGCGCCCAAATTGATGACAGACCTCTACGCAGCGCTCCGAATCCCCACGGTTACACCCACTGATCTGCCTCAGTGGCTGCAAGCAGCGCCTGCGAATCGATGATCGGTGCTTTCATCTCAGCGAAGCCGGGAATGCAAGTTCTCTACTGTCCGGCCTCCTATGTTTGCTCAAATTGCCAGAAGGCGCCCGGCGCGAGCGTTCTGATCCCGCAGGGCGTATCCAGGTCGAGAAGGTCCTTGTCGCCTGCGATGATACAGGCACATTGTCCGGCAACCGCAGTGGCGATGATGGAGTCATCATCCGGATCCCGACAGACAGGCGTGGCGAGAGGCAAGGCTGTCACGGTCTCGCATCGCGACCTAATTAGCCGTACAGCAGCACTTGCTTCGCGTGCTGTGAACTTGAACTTGCCCGTTAGCTTGTCTTTCAACTCAGCGAGGATGAACTTCGACAGTACGACTTCATGATTGAGCACGCAGTGCTCAAGAAGCTCGTTGCATACTCCGTGGGAGATGAACGCCGCGATGAACACATTTGTGTCGAGTACCAGCCTCATGACACGAGATTGAACACGTCTTGATCTGTATAGATACCTCGGCGCGACGCCTTGGCGACCATTGAGTTGCGCAGCGTGCGGAAGCGGCGAACGAACATGTAGTCGCGTAGCGACTCGCGAACGATGTCGCTGCGGGACACACCGTCAGCCTGAGATATCTTATCGAGCTCTGAACGCATTTCCTCAGGAACGCTGATGGTTATCGTGCTTCTCATAAATCACTCCTTGTCATCGTCTGTAATAGAATATCTTACAGGCTGAGTTGGGTCAATCAGTTTTCTTGCCGGAAGGCGATGTCGAGCAGATCGATTGAAATCAGACTCCCCAAAACAGAATCACGGGCCGAGCAGAGCCGCTACCGCTCAGATGGTGCCTGAAAACGTTCTCTGAGCATGTGAGCGGCCTGCTTGGGCTGACGTTTTGCGTCGAGGAGACCGCAGTGGCGTTTGTAGCGTTTCTTGCGGAGGGTGGCGTAGTCTTGAAAGGACCAGATAAAGAAGCCGGCACATGCCGGGTGAGCGGCGATGGTGTCGAGGTCGCGTGTGATGCGCTCGACCTGGTACTGCTCCATCGGCTCGTCGCCCCGGACGGTATGCGGACTGTTCGAACATTCGCTGACCAGGGCGACACCGGTGGCGCAGTAATCGACGACTTCGTCCAGCACATCCAGCTCGTAGTTGCAGCCCCAGACATCGGCGACGTTGAGCGTGTTCTGCCGCTTGGCGCGGTAGAGATGGTTCTCGGCGTAGATAGTGAAGCGATCGGGGTCCAGCTCGTGCGCAATGTCGTTCAAGTGCTCGTACACCGGTCTCGAGCGTGATTCGTTGCCAAGGCCCCACAGGATAACGCTTGGATGATGACGATCTCGCAGGATCATGCCGCGCAACTGGCGCTCCGCCGCGCTGAGCCACTTGCCGGTCGTCACACTCTTCCACGTCGCAATCTCTGCATAGACCAGGATGCCCAGCTCGTCGCACGCATCCAGGAATGCAGGGTGCTGCGGATAGTGCGCGAGGCGTACGGCGTTCAGACCCAGCTCCTTGATGGCTTTTGCATCGGCGCGGTGTTGTTCGAGAGGCAGCGCGGAACCATGACCCGGCATGCTCTCGTGACGATTACAGCCGCGAATCTCAACGCGGCGACCATTGAGAATGAAGCCTTCGCCGCGGCGAAACTCAATCGTGCGCACACCAAAACGCTTGCGGACCCAATCGACCGGTTTCCGGTCCACGCTCAGCGTTCCGACCGCAGTATACAGGACCGGATTGTCGACATCCCATCGCTCGAAGGCGGACAGATTGTCAATCGAAGCATGGCCCTCCGCATCGGCCTCTGCCTCAGCTACACAGGCTCCGTTCGCCGATATGATCTGCCACTCGACCCGCGCAGCACTCGCCGCATCACTGATCCGGCAGTCAATCGTGATGGCGTCGTTGGTGCAACGGATATGGATGCTTTCATCGTCGAAGTGAACCGCGGGGCGACGTTCCAACCAGACGCGGCCGGCGAGGCCACCGTAGAGGACGAAGTCCGGGTCTTTGATCCCCGGCAACACATGTCGATGGTGTTTGTTGCTCAGCGTGATCGTGAGCTCGTTCTCGCCATCGACAAGTAGCGCATCCGAGACATTGATGCAGAAACCGAGATAGGCGCCATCCACGTGCCCCAGGCACTTACCGTTAAGCTCGACCTTCCCTCTTCCGTAAAACCCCTCGGAGCACAGAAACCACTCGCCCTGCCCGCTCCGGGCTTCAGGTCCAAGCGTGAACGTGCACGTGTAGGCGCCCTTCCCGCGATAGTATGAAACGCCGTCGAGGAACGTGTCGTCAACGTTCCAGCAATGTGGAAGCGTCACGGTCTCGCGCTTGCGTCGCTGCTGAAACAGCCACCCCTCGTTCAGATCAATGCGCTCTCGTTGCATGGATGTCACAGTAGCAATTCCCTTCTTGCACGACAAGGAAGGTGGCAATCGGCATTGACTTATCTCCCCGCCTGCTATAGGACTCCTGACATTCCATCTTCACCGGCACGACGAATTTGCCGTCCATATTTACTTAATCAAGGAGCACCGTGCCCGACACATCTCAGCCCCACATCTACCGGCGACTCTTGAAGCTCGCGCGGCCCTACTCAGGGCGGCTCGCGGCGGGGGTCCTGTGCGGTATTCTGTTTGCCGGATCGACTGCCGGGGCACTTCCCCTTGTGCGTGATGTACTGCCTCGCTTCGTCAATATAGGAGAGCAGGCATCGTTGGCTGCAACCTTGGGAATCGTCGCGTTGCTCTTGGCGGTCGCGGCACTGCGTGGAATCGGCGCTTTCCTTGCCATCTACCTGGTGCAGTGGGTGGCTAACCGTGTGGTGTTGGACCTCCGCAAGAGCTCGGTCGATCACCTGATGCAACTCTCCATCGCCCACTACAGCCAGGCTCGAACGGGAGAGGCACTCTCGCGCACGTTGAACGATGCCGAGCATCTCCAGTTTGGGGCGTCGAACGTGCTGCGCGATCTGGTAAAGCAGCCCTTCGTATTAATCTTCACGCTGGGATACGTGTTCTGGGAGGACTGGATCCTGGCCCTATGCTCCCTGATCCTGTTTCCAGCCTGCCTGATACCGATTCTCTCCTTCGGTCGCAGAGCGAGAAAGGCGGCTCGATCACGTCAGGAGCGCCTGGCTGACCTGGTGGTAATGCTCCAGGAATCACTCTACGGAATCCGCGTTGTGAAGGCGTTCTGCGGAGAGGAGCGCGAGGCGTCGCAGTTCAAGAAAGGCGCGCAGTCCTACTTCCGCTTCGCCATGAAGGCAATTACGGCAAGGGCGTCGGTCGCCCCGGTGGTCATCTTCATCAGCGCCATCGGCATGTCCTTCGCACTCGTTTACGCTAACCGGTCCGGCATGGCATGGAACGAGTTCATCGCACTGCTCCTGGCACTGGCCGTGCTGTACGATCCGATCAAACGACTGGGCAAGGTGCACGTTAACATGCAGCCGATACGAGCGTCGGCCGAGCGTATTTTCGAACTGCTGGACACACCTATCGATGTGACGGACCGGCCGGAAGCCATCGAGATGTCCGCGGCACCCGAGGACATCGTCTTTGAAGACGTGTCATTCCGCTATGGCGATAGCGCAGTCCTGCAGAACATCAACCTGCATGTGAAGGCTGGCGAGAAGATCGCGCTCGTCGGCGCGTCGGGATCGGGCAAGACAACGCTCGTCAGTCTCCTGTTGCGTTTCTTCGATGTGAGCGAAGGCAAGCTCTCGATGGATGGGCAGGACATGCGCGATTACACCATGGCCTCAATTCGCCGGCATATCGGCCTCGTCACGCAAGACACGTTCCTTTTCAACGATACCGTCGCCAACAACATACGCTACGGCAATGTGAACGCCACAATGGAGGAAGTGGAGGCCGCCGCGACGCTCGCCCATGCCCACGACTTTGTCAGCGTGATGGAGGACGGCTACGAAACGATCATCGGCGAACACGGCGTGCGTCTTTCCGGTGGCCAGAAACAGCGCATAGCCATAGCACGCGCCATCCTCACGAACCCGAAAATTCTGGTCCTCGACGAAGCCACCAGCGCGCTGGATACAGAGTCGGAGCGCCAGGTTCAGCTCGCGTTGGATGAGGCCACGACAGGTCGCAC
>CAYFPQ010000009.1:0-935 GCA_964345005.1 uncultured Victivallales bacterium
GCGCCCCGCACCCCTCAGAAGAGACTGGCGGCGGTCAAAATGAGAATCGCTGGTGAATATTCGATGGCTTTCGCCGGGGACCTCGCGTAAGCTCGCCGGCATGAGTTACGCACCTTTACCGATGGATGTGTCCGATGTGGTTCTTTCCCAAGACTTAATGGACTCCATTGAGACTCTGGCGGAGAACGTCCACGACCAGTGGGCTGCGCGACGAATTGAGGAGGGGTGGGCCTATGGTCCGGAACGGAGTGATGCTGATAGGCTCCACCCCAGCTTGGTGTCCTATACTGACCTGTCCGAGGCCGAGAAGCAATACGATCGAACCACGGCGATCAGTACGCTCAGAGCTCTGCTCAAGCTTGGCTTCAAGATCACGAACGAACCAGAAAGGGAACCAAATGTCTGAGAATCTAGTTCTTGTCACAGGCGATGCTGTCTGTGATCACGCTTACTACAGGGGGACGCGGGCGACTGCCAATTCGCCGAGTAAGCTGGGGCTACGCTATGCCAGCACGGGTGGCGGTGCATTGCTGTTGACGAATCTGGTTCGTGAGCTCCTGGCGGGAGAGAGCACAGCCGAGTATGGTCTTGATGGCTCGTTCATGGGCTTGCCTGCAACACATCACGCGTTTTCTCTGTGGGAACCGCAGGACAATGGGCAGGGGCTGTGCGTCTGGCGCACGGTGGAGCCCCCGCTCGGCTATGGTCATCCAGGATTTCAGCCTTTGGGAGAAGGGTCACAGAACTTTCGAGACGAGGCAATCCAAGCGCGGAAACAGCCTCTCAAGGGCGCTCCGAACATCTTGGTGATTGATGATGCCGGTTTGGACTTCCGCAGTCCGTGCAACAGAGAGCATTGGCCACTCACCTATTCCGACGGCAAGCCGCAATGGGTGGTTTTGAAGTTGAGCGGGAACATAGGGACCGGTGATATG
>CAYFPQ010000009.1:945-32726 GCA_964345005.1 uncultured Victivallales bacterium
TGGGAGTCCCTGGTTGACTCGTATGGGGACAGGCTTGTGGTCGTGGTTGCGGCAGATCATTTGAGGCGTGAGAATGCGAGGATTAGTCGCGGTCTGTCCTGGGAAGCTACCGCTACGGACTTGGTGGCGGAACTTCATCAGAATCCAGTTCTCCTGCCCCTGCTCAAGGCGCGCCACTTGGTTGTCGCTTTTCAGGCAGATGCGGCTTTCTGGTACGACAGCAGTCCCGATGCGGAGGCAGCCCTGCTGGTTTTTGACGCTTCACTGGCCGAGGGAGAATGGGAGGAGAAGCAGGGAGATGGGGGCGTCTTCGGTTACGCGTCCTGTATGACTGCCGCGATTGTTCGCGAGTTGAGTCTAACATCGGGGAATGGGATACCCGACCTTGAGACCGCCCTGGGTGCAGGGCTAGGTGCCGGTCGCCAGTTGAAGTATCTCGGTCACGGCGAGGTGTCTGATGGCGATTCTCCCACAATGCCCGGCTTCCCGTTTGCGGAGATCGCGAGCAGAATACGTGAATACGACGATCCACTGGTGTATGGTAGGTTTGCCGGTTCACCCATTGCGCTAACAGAGGTCAATCGGGCCCAGTGGGCAATGCTCGACGAGTGGCAGGTGAAGGCGCAGGTGAAGGCGCAGCAGAGGCCGCATTACGATGTTGCCTTGGCAGTTGCAGTACTCGGCGCGAAGGCCCTGGAGCGATTCCCTGTGGCCCAGTTTGGGAACTACCAGACGATTGAACGGAAGGAGATCGAGAGTCTTCGAACGATTCGGTGCCTTATCCAGAACTACCTGAAAGAAGGACGCCCGGGCGCACCGCTCAACTTGGGTGTGTTTGGGCCTCCCGGGTCAGGTAAGTCCTACATCGCGAAGCAGATCGCGAAAGGGGCAGGCATCCGGAAAGAGGATATCCTTCTTTTTAACCTCTCCCAGTTCAAGCATGTGGATGACATCTGCGGTGCGTTTCACCAAGTGCGTGACAAGGCGCTGACAGGGACTACACCGTTTGTCTTCTGGGACGAGTTTGACTCTCAGGGATACCGTTGGCTGCAATACCTTCTGGCTCCAATGGAGGATGGCGAGTTTCAGGAAGGGCAGATCACCCATCCCCTCGGCAAGTGCATATTCGCTTTTGCCGGTGCCACATCCTACACGTTTGAGAACTTCGGTCCCATCAACCCCAACCTGATGGACTCCAATCAGCTTCATGCACTTGAAGAATCGAAGCTCGATCGTCTACAAGGGGCAGAGAAGGACTGGCAGACATTCGTCCTTGCTAAGGGGCCAGACTTCAGGTCTCGTGTCGCGGCGCATCTGAACCTGCTCGGAATGAACCGTCAGCAGAGATGCCGTGAGAGTGGGCTCCGTCGCCTTTGGGAGGATGATCCAAGAGATCTGTGCTTCCCGATCAGGAGGGCACTGTTTGTTCGTGCCGTGTTTGGTCTGGGGTCAGATGAGCAGCTTGTACTGGACCGAAGTGTGTTGAGAGCTTTGTTGGCTGTGTCGAGATACAAGAGCGCTGGCAGGTCGTTGCAGTTTCTATGCAAGCGCCTGAAGTGCGGAGCTGCGGAGATGGGTGCCAGCTCTAGTCTGCCCGGGCATGGGCTGATGAGTCGCCATGTTGATGTGGAGGAGTTTTGGGGGTTGTGCGAAGACGACAGGGCATTCCATCAGCAGGCAGTAGCTCTTGCGGAGAGGTTCCATGAAGACTGGCGCAAGCACCCGTCGAGTAAGGGCAACGTTCTGAACAAGCCATGGGCTGATTTGAGTGATGGGGACCGAGCTTCCAGTGTTGAGCAGGCTCTTCGGATTTCGGCGAACCTGGCTGTTGTCAATCTGGTGGTCGAGAAAGGCCAACCTCTCCCTCCGAACGAACAGGACGCTATACAGGGCTTGCTGGAAGAGAATATGGAGACCCTTGCTGAAGCCGAGCACAATGGATGGATGGTGGAGAGGATGATTGCTGGATGGCGTTATGCTAGAGTGTCGCAAAAGGACTCGGTACGAAAGCTGCACCCCTTGCTTCGGCCCTATGCCCAGCTTCCTGATGACGAGAAAGAGAAAGATCGTCGTCCGATTTGCGGTTTCACGCCTACCGCAGAGCAGCAAGAGAAAGGCGAACAGCCGATAGAGGGATACTTGGAGCGTCTCAAACGTGTTGGGTACCGTATCGTGCTGAAGACAAATGATGGAGCTTGATCTCAAGAATCGGGTTGCAGTGGTCACGGGTGCGGGACGTGGGATTGGCGAGGCGATTGCGCTTGCCCTCGCGCGGGCTGGGGCGCATGTCGTGCTAGCCGCGCGGCGTGAGGCGGACCTCGCGGCGGTGGCTAAGCGGGTGCAGGAAGCTGGCGGCGAGGCATCGTGGTGCGTCACCGACGTTGGCTCCGGGGAGGATGTTGAGGCGCTCTTCAAGACAGTCGACGCCGGGCCCGGTCGGCTGGACATCCTTGTCAATAATGCGGGGCTAGGAGAATACGGTCCACTGCATGAGTTCACGCCAGACCAGTTCGACCGCGTGATCAGAACCAATCTACGGGGAACCTTTTTCTGCTGCCGCGAGGCGATGCAGCGTATGATTCCGAAGGGCGCGGGATACATTATTAATGTTTCCAGCGTAGTCGGCTTTAAGGGCTATCCGCTGCAGTCGGCCTACGCGGCATCGAAACACGGGATCATGGGGCTTACGAAGTCACTCGCTGTGGAGGCCCAAGAACACGGCATCAAGGTGAGCGCCGTTCTTCCCGGCGGGGTCGACACCGATATGGTCCGCCAGGCCCGCCCCGATCTCGATCCGGACGAGCTGCTCCAGCCGGAGGACATTGCGCAGACCGTCTGCTACCTGCTTTCCCTCTCTCCCCAAGCCGCCATCGATCAGATATACGTCCGTCGCCGAAATAGCACTCCGTTTCCGTAGTGCGTGGCGGTTTGCCGTTAGGCGGCGATCCACTCGATGAGCTGGGTTCGTCCGATGAGGGTGCAACCGACTTCTCTTGCGAACTTCTTGGCGGGTTTAGTGAAGTGCCCGTTGGTGACTACCATTGACTGGTTGCACTTGTAGTAGGCCATCCCGGCAACAGCGTCGCTGATGGCCCGGCGGTCGATAGGGTGTTTGGATCGCTTAACCTGGATGGAAACGCGCGCCTTCTTATTCGTGGCGATAATGTCGGTGCCGAAGTCGTTCGAGGCCCTGAGGTTCTCAGCGTTGTATCCCTGGTTCTCCAGCAACTTGCAGATGTACAGCTCAAACGTCAGCCCGTGCATGTTGTCGACGTTGTGGATGTTCAGTTGTTTGATCAGTTCCTGATCGCCGCCGGTCGGTTCCTCTCCGTGAGCGCCGTGCAGGAGCAGCAGACCGACGGTTACAGCCCAGAGCCTTGTTGCGAAACGCCTCGTCCAAGCTCTGCGGATTGTTTTCATCACATCTTGGCCAGGATCCGGTTGAATGTCTCACTTGGGCGCATGGCCGCGGTAGCCATGTCGAAGTCGGGATGATAGTAACCGCCGATGTCCATCGGCTGGTCCTGCACGGAGAGCAACTCCTCGGCAATAACGGTTTCGTTGGCGCGGAGATCCGTTGCGAGGGCCGTGAACGCCGCCTTGAGATCGGAATCTTCATCCTGCGCCGCCAGTGCCTCGGCCCAGAAGAGGGTAAGATGGAAATGGCTGCCGCGGTTGTCGATTTCGTTGACTTTGCGTGAGGGCGCCTTGTTGGCTTCAAGGAACGTGGCCGTGGCCTGGTCGAGCGTGTCGGCGAGGACCTTGGCCTTGGGATTGTCGAATACCTGTGCGAGGTGTTCGAATGAAGCACCCAGGGCGAGAAACTCACCGAGTGAATCCCAGCGCAGGTGGTTCTCGGCATTGAACTGCTGCACGTGCTTGGGCGCCGAACCGCCCGCACCGGTCTCGAAGAGGCCGCCGCCATTCATGAGCGGAACGATCGAGAGCATCTTGGCGCTGGTGCCCAGCTCAAGGATGGGGAAGAGGTCCGTCAGGTAGTCACGTAACACATTTCCGGTCACGGCCACGGTGTCCTTGCCATCGCGGGCACGCTCCAATGCGAGGCATGTGGCTTCAACGGGCGCCAGGATTCTGATATCGAGTCCCTCGGTGTCGTGCTCGGTCAGGTAGGCCTGCACCTTCCTGATCAGTTCGGCATCATGTGCGCGGTTGGCGTCGAGCCAGAACACGGCAGGCGCGCCGGTGCGGCGGGCACGCTTCACGGCGAGCTTTACCCAGTCGCGGATCGGGGCGTCCTTGACCTGGCACATGCGGAAGATGTCGCCGGTCTCGACTGCCTGCTCGAGCAGTGTGGCACCGTCTTCGGTCACGACCTTGATGGTGCCGTCGGCCGGGGCCATGAACGTCTTGTCGTGCGAGCCGTACTCCTCGGCCTTCTGCGCCATGAGACCGACGTTGGAGACGCTGCCCATTGTCGTCGGATCAAAGGCGCCGTGTGTCTTGCAGAACTCGACGGTTTCGCGATAGACGCCGGCGTAGCAGCGGTCAGGAATGACGAACTTGGTGTCCTTCTGCTTGCCGTCGGGACCCCACATTTGACCGGAAGCGCGAATGGCGGCGGGCATGGAGGCGTCGATGATGACGTCGCTGGGCACGTGTAGGTTGGTGATACCCTTGTCGGAATTGACCATAGCGAGGTCGGGGCCGTTGGCATAACAGGCCTGAATATCCGCCTCAATCTCGCTGCGTGTCTCTACAGGGAGGTCCACGATCTTGGCTTCGAGATCGCCGAGCCCATGACTCGCCTCGATGCCAAGTTCTTCGAATAGAGCGGCATGTTTCTCGAAGACGTCTCTAAAGAAGACGCTCACCACGTGGCCGAAGATGACAGGGTCGGAAACCTTCATCATGGTCGCCTTCAGATGGATCGAGAAGAGGATGTCCCTGGCCTTGGCGTCGGCGATTTGTTCGGCGACAAAGCTGCGCAGGGCTTTCGTACTCATTACAGCGGCATCGATCACCTCGTCAGCCTGGAGGGGGGTTGCGGTCTTGAGAATAGCCTTCGCCCCGTCATTGCCGTGGAACTCGATCCGGAAGCTGCAGGGCGACTCTATGGTCATCGACTTCTCGCTGCCGTAAAAGTCGTGGTCGCCCATGCTCGTCACGTGTGAGCTCGAGTCGGCCGACCATGCGCCCATGGGGTGGGGGTGGCGTCGGGCGTACGCCTTGACCGAATGTGGTGCGCGCCGGTCGGAGTTTCCTTCGCGAAGGACCGGGTTGACGGCCGAGCCCTTGACGACGTCGAAGCGGGCCTGGATGGCCTTCTCGTCATCGGTCTGTGGATCCTCGGGGTAGTCGGGGATGTCGTAGCCCTGGGCCTGAAGCTCGGCAACAGCGGCTTTGATCTGAGGTATCGAGGCGGAAATGTTCGGAAGCTTGATGATGTTGGCGGCGGGGGTCTTGGCCAGTTCGCCCAGTTCGGTCAGGGCGTCGCCGATACGCTGGTCGTCGGATAAACGTTCCGGGAACTGCGCCAGGATGCGGCCTGCCAGCGAAATGTCGCGCGTTTCAACCGCTACACCGGCGGCCCCGGCAAAGGCCTGGATAACCGGTAGGAGTGAATAGGTAGCCAATGCGGGGGCTTCGTCCGTGAACGTGTAGATAATCCTGGCTTGGTCTTGGCTCATAGCGTCCTGTCTTTTTCGTAGTCAGTGGAACAGGGGCAGGATTTAAGAAGATTGCATAGGAACCGTCAATCAGCAAAGCGAAGGTCCAGTCCTGATCTATAGTTGTCACTCTGACTCGCTAATCCCTGTTGTCACCAGACACCGGGAATAGTCTGTCCGCACTTCGGGCACGTGTTGTTTACAATCTTCCGCGAACGCACAACGTGGCCGTAACGTTCGACGAGCGGGGCCTTGCAGGCCGGGCAGTAGGTGTTCTCGCCGCGCGTGCCGGGCATGTTGCCGGCGTAAACGAAGTTGAGTCCCTCGGCGCGTGCCGTTTCGCCAGCCCGCTGGATAGTCCTGCTGGGGGTGCGCGGTAGGTGGCGGATCCTGTAGGCCGGATGGAAACGGGTGAAAAAGAGGGGAACGTCAGGGCCCAACTCCCGCGCAATCCACGCCGCCATCCGCTTGATCTCGTCCATGCTGTCATTGAGCGTGGGAATCACAAGCACGACGATCTCGGTCCAGACACCCAGTTCAATCAGTAGCTTCAACGTGCTCAGTACGGGTGCCAACTCGCCCTCGCAATGGTCACTGTAGAACTTCTGTGTGAAGGCTTTGAGATCGACCTTCATGGCCGTGAGATAGGGCGCAAGCTGCTTGAGGGGCGCGGTCTCGATGTAGCCATTGCTGACCACCACGTTGCCAATCCCGGCGTCCTTAACCGCCTTGGCGCAGTCGAGCATGTATTCGAAGAAGATGGTCGGTTCGCTGTAGGTGTAGGCGACGGTTCGGCATCGCTGTTGCACGGCAGCCCGGGCAATCATCTCCGGCGAGACATAGCGGACCGGTATTTCCTCGGGGCGTCTCTGCGAAATATCCCAGTTTTGGCAGAACTTGCAGTGGATGTTGCAGCCCGCAGTGGCGATCGAGAACGAGCGTGAACCGGGGTAGACGTGAAAGAGTGGTTTCTTCTCGATAGGGTCATTGTTCATGGATACGGGGCGGCCGTAGACAAGGGTGAAATAGCGGCCGCCACGGTTCTCGCGTACGCCGCACTCGCCCCGCTCCCCCGGTTCGGTTACGCAATGGATCGGGCAGAGATCACACTCCACCGTTTGCGGCCCCACCGCGTGCCAATGCAACGCTTCGCGTGCGAACTCTGCATGCGCGTCCGCCTTCGGCACCGCGCCTAGCGCAGATCCCGCCACGGCCATTCCCGCCCCGGCGATGAATCGGCGCCGGCTGCAACCATCGAAGCATGTGCTCATACCACATTGTAGGCTTTCGCTCCGGAATGACCAATCTTGCTTTTCCGAGGTAATGCAGGTAGGTTGCGGGGCTGAATCGAAGGGAGTGTGCGGTGGCTAAGAAGCAGAAGACAGCGATCAGTCCAACACGGGCGGAAGACTATCCTGAATGGTACCAGCAGGTGGTACGCGCAGCGGAGCTGGCAGAGACCAGCGCGGTGCGTGGCTGCATGGTGATCCGACCGTGGGGGTACTCGATCTGGGAGAACATCCGCGACGGCTTGGACGGCATGTTCAAGGCAACCGGGCACGTGAACGCTTACTTCCCGCTCTTTATCCCGCTGAGTTTTCTCGAGAAGGAAGCCGAACACGTCGAGGGGTTTGCCAAAGAGTGCGCCGTCGTGACGCATCACCGGTTGGAGGCGGGACCCGAAGGTGGGCTGGTGCCGGCGGGCGAGTTGGAAGAGCCGCTCGTCGTACGCCCCACCTCCGAGACAATCATCGGGGCGACTTATGCCAGGTGGGTGCAGAGCTACCGCGACCTACCCATCCTGGTCAACCAGTGGGCCAACGTGGTGCGCTGGGAGATGCGTACGCGTCTCTTCCTGCGCACGACCGAGTTTCTCTGGCAGGAGGGGCACACTGCGCACGAGACGCGCGAGGAGGCATGGGAAGAGACGCTCAAGATGCTCGAGGTATACAAGACCTTCGCAGAAGAGTACATGGCTGTTCCTGTTCTGACCGGCGAGAAGACCCCCGGTGAGCGTTTTCCGGGCGCAGAGAACACGCTGTGCATCGAGGCGATGATGCAGGATCGTAAGGCGCTGCAGGCGGGCACAAGCCACTTCCTGGGACAGAGCTTTGCCAAGGCGTCCGGTATCCAGTTCCAGTCGCGCGAGGGCGAGGTGGAGCATGCCTGGACCACGTCGTGGGGTGTGTCGACCCGGCTGATCGGCGGCTTGATAATGGTGCATTCAGATGACAACGGCATGGTCGTGCCACCACGGCTTGCTCCGTCGCACGTGGCCGTCCTTCCCATCTACCGCAATGATGACGAGAAGGAGGGCGTGTTGACCTATTGCGAGGAGCTGGCCGCAGCTCTGCGCGAGCTGACCTATCGTGGCAAACCGCTTGGGGTCGAGCTGGACACGCGCGACATGAATGCGGGTGAGAAAGGGTGGAACTGGGTTAAGAAGGGCATTCCCGTGACGGTCGAAGTGGGGCCGCGCGACATGGCAAGCGGATCGGTCTACGTTGGCCGCCGCGACCGCGAGCGCAACGAGCGCTACGGGCAGCCGAAAGATGAATTCGTGGCCGGCGTTGTCGATCTGCTCGAGGATATCCAGGCGTCGCTCTTCGCGAGGGCCAAGGCGTTCATGGATGAGAATACCCGCACGATCGACGACTGGGCTGAGTTCACAACGTTCTTCACTCCGGAGAGCGTCGAGAAGCCGGAAGTCCACGGCGGCTTTGCCCTGTCGCACTGGTGCGACGGCGACGAGTGCGAGCAGAAGATCAACGAAGCGCTGAAAGTGACCATACGCTGCATCCCCGGTGACCGGGGGCAGGATGGTGAAGGCGCGTGTGTGGTCTGCGGCAAGCCGAGCTCAGGCCGAGTGGTCTTCGCGAAGTCGTACTGATCTTCCCCGGCTCGCCGGGGGACAGATCGCCCTGGCACTGGGTACAGATTCATCGAGGGTAAGGTAGGGCGAGCTCTCCGAGCGAGCCGCCTATCGCCTGGCGCGGAAGAAGGCCTGCAGCACCTCTCGACATGCCTCCTCCCTCACTCCCGTCACCACTTCGCAGCGATGGTTTAGATTCGGGTGATCGAGGATGTTGAACACCGACAGTGCTCCGCCGCGCTTGGGGTCCGGAACGCCGTAAACCACGAGCGGCACGCGTGCGAGAACAATTGCGCCGGCACACATTGAGCAGGGCTCCTTGGTTACATAGAGGATGGTGTCGGTCAGCCGCCAGTCACCGATTGTGCTCGCCGCCTGGGTGATAGCAATCATCTCGGCATGTGCAGTCGGGTCCTTCAGCAGTTCGGTCTGGTTATGCGCACGTCCGATCACGGCGCCGACCGGAATCTCGCGGTCCACGGCAGTGTTGACAATAACGCACCCCGCCGGCACTTCGCCTGCCTCGGTGGCCTTGCGTGCTTCGCTCAGCCCCAAGTCCATGAAGTGTTCATGTGCCGGTAACGTCATGGGGATAGCGTAGCACAAGCAGCAGGGATGCTCCTCCCCCTTTTTCCGTGCCGGATAGGACGAGCCCCCGGAATATCCCTTTACACCGTATTGTGGCTTCGCTAGTGTCGTGTCCCGCAAATAGGGTTGTATAACTCGTGTGTCATCCCGAGCGAAGTCGAGGGATCTCTGCCGCATGATAGACAAGAGATTCCTTCCTCCAGAGGCGGACAGGCAGCTTCGCTCGGAATGACAGAGACTTACGTATTTTGAGAGCTTGATTCTGAGACAGGACACTAGGTTGAGCTTCTACGTGTACAAGTGCGAAACGTATGGAACATCACGATAAGATTGTGGATGTGTTTTGCCGTGTGACCGATCCTGCGGAGATGGACCGGTTCCTCGGGGAGATTCTTACCGAGGCGGAGCGACATGACCTGGCACTGCGCTGGAAGCTGATGGAGATGCTCGAAAGCGGAATGCCGCAGCGGGAAGTAGCCGCCAAGCTTGGGATCAGTCTCTGCAAGATAACGCGGGGTTCGCGCGTGTTGAAGAAGCGCGGGTCCGTGTGCCGCCATTTAATAGACAGGAGCAACGAGGCATGACCGCCACGGCGGGCATCTCTAACCATACCAACAAGGAGGGGACATGAGTGAGCTGATCAAGATCCACCTGAACGAGGACGAACTCCCGAAACAGTGGTACAACCTGGCTGCCGATTTCGAGAAACCCATGCCGCCGCCTGTTGGTCCGGATGGGAACCCGATCGGGCCCGACGCCCTGGCCCCGGTGTTTCCGATGAATCTGATCGAGCAAGAGGTGAGCCAGGAGCGCTGGGTCGACATTCCGGAAGAGGTCCTCGGCATTCTCAAACTATGGCGCCCGACGCCACTGTACCGCGCCCGCCGACTCGAGGAAGCACTTGGTACGCCAGCGAAGATCTACTACAAGAACGAGGGCGTATCGCCCCCGGGCAGCCACAAGCCCAACACCGCTGTAGCGCAGGCCTACTACAACCGTGAGTTTGGCATCAAGCGTCTGACCACGGAAACGGGTGCAGGGCAGTGGGGCAGTGCGTTGTCCTTCGCCTGCAAGCTCATCGGTATCCAGTGCAAGGTGTTCATGGTGCGGATCAGTTTCGATCAGAAGCCCTTCCGCAAAATGATGATGCGGGTCTGGGGCGCCGAATGTGTGCCGAGCCCGAATATGGAGACGCAGGTCGGACGTTCCATCCTCGAAGAGGATCCCGATACCCCGGGCAGCCTCGGTATTGCAATCAGCGAGGCGCTGGAACAGGCCGTTCCGGATCCGGATACGCGTTACTCTCTCGGCAGCGTGCTCAACCACGTAATGCTGCACCAGACGATAATCGGACTGGAGGCGCAGAAGCAGATGGAGAAACTGGGCGAAAGCCCCGATGTCGTGATCGGTTGCGCCGGTGGCGGATCGAACTTTGCGGGGCTGAGTTTCCCGTTCGTGTGCGACAAGATTCACGGTAAGGATGTGCGCATCGTTGCCACCGAGCCAGCGGCCTGCCCGACGCTTACCAAGGCGAAGTACCGGTATGACTCCGGCGACGTTGCTATGATGACGCCACTGCTGCCGATGCATAGTCTGGGCCACACCTTCGTGCCGCCTCCGATTCATGCCGGCGGCCTGCGTTATCATGGCATGGCCCCTATGGTCAGCCACGCGGTCAACCAGGGCTTGATCGAGGCCGAGGCGATTCATCAGATCGAATGCTACGAAGGTGCAACCCTGTGGGCACATACCGAAGGCTTCATTTCGGCGCCTGAGACCTCGCACGCCATTGCACAGACCATCCGTGAGGCGAAGAAAGCCAGGGAGGAAGGCAAGGAGAAGGTCGTTCTCATGAACTGGTCCGGTCACGGTCTGATGGATCTGACGGCCTACGAGGCCTACCTGGACGGCCAGCTCCACGACCACGATCTACCGGCCGAAATGCTGGAGCGCTACGAAGCATCGATGGAAGGCCTGCCGATGCCGTAGGGCGCTCGTCCGCCAATGAGGTAGGGCCCGCTCTCCGAGCGGGCCGCGAGCAAGGCGTGCGCAAGGGATGCGACGGAGGACGCGAGAATCGCCTCCTGTCTCTCGCGCTCGTCTTGCGAGTTCCCTACGCCCGGCCCGCTCGGAGAGCGGGCCCTACCACGATTCTGGTGATGGCATGGCAGAAGTGGCGGTCGGTGGCCCTTACCTCGCCACCGATGCGTGAATGTGTGGGCCGTTGTTGCGGGAGCCCTTCTCGTGGTAGACCCAGTCGAATCCCGCTTGCCAGCAGATCTTGGCAATCTCTTCGAGCGGTAGCTCATCGCACGTGAGGTCGATGGCACGCCCTTCTTTGTGGAGCGACTTCGAATTGTGTATTCCTGCCCCACGATAGGCGTCCTGTATCTTCAGGACGGCACCCCGTTCGGCGGTGAGTTGAATGGCCTGCTCCAGCGGTACTCGGAGCGAATGGTGAACGGTGTGGTCACACTCTGTATCACCGTTGTCATTGTCGCTTTCCCACCACGCTCGATCGTCTTCCACGTAAGTGAGATCTCGCCCAGCCGAGAACGTGGCCAGGTCGATCGCTCCGCTGACGTCCGATTCGCGGCGGTTGGGTCGATAGGTGCCCCGCGGAAAAGACGCGGGCGCTTGGCGCAACGGCATCACCACGTCCTCGATCTCCGTCATATCGAGCGGCTCGTGCCTGAGATGGCGCGACGGTATCCGGCTCACGCCAACAGCAAACACGACGATGGCAGACGTGCAGCCGAGACAGAGCAACACAACGTGACGCTTCATCCATCCGTTTTGACGGCTGTGATACATGACGCTGGGGATTGTCTCAGAAGAGCCTTTGGCTGTCAAAGAGCGAGAGGATTTAGAGGTGCACACAAGGGTCTTGCATCGGGCAGTTTCATGTGCTATTTACCTCAGCTTTGTTGTCCCGTGTTTAGAGGAGTTATGCAGGAACGCGACGCCTATGTGGCCCTGAATCTGATGGAGAAGGTCGGGCCTGTGACGGTGCGTTCACTGTCCCAGGCGCTGGGCTCGGCCGCTGCGATCTTCGAGGCATCGAAGGAGGATCTGCTGGCGGTTAAGGGCGTTGGCGAAGGTCTGGCAGGCTCCATTCATCGGCAGTGCCGACGTATTGACTGGCAGGGCGAGCAGGAACGTGCCGCAGCCAGGGATGTTCGCATCGTCACGCCGGTGGATGCGGAATATCCGGAGGCGTTGGGCCGGATATATGATCCGCCCCTGGCGCTCTACGTGCGCGGCGCACTGCAGGAAGGCGACAAGCATGCGATGGCAATCGTCGGTACGCGGCGCGGTACGCACTACGGTCGTGACACTGCCAAGCGCTTTGCCTCCGGGCTGGCGCAGGCGGGGTACACGGTCGTAAGTGGCCTGGCGCGTGGCATCGACACGCTGGCGCATGAAGGCGCGCTGGAAGTACGTGGACGCACAATCGCTGTGATTGGCAGCGGAATGGACAATCTTTATCCGGCATGCAACGCGGAATTGGCAGATCGCATTGCTGAGCGTGGAGCCGTGATTTCGGAGTTTCCGCTATCGCGCAAGCCGGACAAGACGACGTTCCCGATGCGGAATCGCATCGTGAGCGGGCTGAGCAAGGCGATCGTGGTCGTTGAAGCGGGGCGTCGCAGCGGGGCGCTGATCACGGCGGATGCCGCCCTGGAGCAGGGCCGTGACGTGTTCGCCGTGCCGGGACGGGTTGACAATACATATGCCGAAGGGCCGAACGCGCTGATAAGAAAGGGCGCGACGTTGGTGCGCGGCGTACAGGACATTTTGGACGAGTGTGGCACTCTGTGGGGTGGATCGCTGTCGCGGGCGAACGCCGTTCCGCGTGAACTCACCACGCTCACGGATGAGGAAACTGGCCTCCTGGAGCTGCTTGGCAGCGGAGAGCAGGGCGTAGACGAGCTGATACGACAGTCGGGGCTGCAGGCTTCGCGGGTTGGCTCGGTTCTGTTGGGGCTGGAAATGAAGCGAATGATTCGCATGTTGCCCGGGCGCATGGTGGAGAAGTGTGCGGTCGGGATTGAGGAGTAGATTCGGATGGGAAAGAAACTGGTGGTAGTGGAATCGCCGGCCAAGGCGAAGACGATCAACAAGATACTGGGTAAGGACTTCATAGTGGAGTCATCCATGGGCCACGTGCGGGACTTGCCGGTCCGCAGTCTTGGCGTTGATGTGGATGCGGATTTCCAGCCCAAGTACGTTTTGATCAAAGGGCGGCGCAAAGTGGTCGACAAGCTGAAGCAAGCCGCCAAGAGCTGTGATGCGATCTATCTGGCGCCCGACCCGGACCGCGAGGGAGAGGCCATTGCCTGGCACCTGGCCGCAATCCTTGGAGACGCCAACAAGAACGCCGAGCTGTTGCGTGTGCAGTACAACGAGATTACACCGGCAGCAGTGAAACGCGCCTTCGGCGCGCCGACGGTGATCGACCAGAATCGTGTCGATGCCCAGCAGGCAAGGCGTATACTCGACCGGATCGTCGGCTACATGGTGAGTCCCATGCTATGGCGTCGCATCCGACGCGGTTTGAGTGCCGGACGGGTACAGTCCGTGGCCCTGCGTCTATTGTGTGAGCGCGAGAAGGAGGTCCAGGCATTCAAGCCCGAGGCCTACTGGGTCCATGGCGCCCTGGCGCGTAAGCTCATCACGCCGCTCGATCCATTCAAGATCAAGCTGATCCGTATCGAGGGGAAAAAGGCCGAGATCAAGAGCGAGACAGATTCGAAGGGCATACTGGACGAGTTGAAGGGGCGCTCTCTCAAGGTGCAGGGCATTGCCACGAAGCAGATCAGCAAACGCCCCCCGCCACCATACATCACCAGCAGCCTGCAGCAGGCCGGTTCCAGTTTCTGCGGGTACTCACCGAAGCGTACCATGGCGCTGGCACAAATGCTCTACGAGGGCGTGGACCTTGGGCAGGGGCCCGAAGGTTTGATCACGTACATGCGTACCGACTCCGTACACCTCGCCGAGGACGCGGTACAGGCCTGCCGCCAATTCATCGCGAACAAGTATGGCAACGACTTCTGTCCCGAGCAGCCCAACCGCTATCGCAGTCGTGCGGGCGCCCAGGAAGCGCATGAGGCCATTCGCCCGACCAACGTGCAGCGCACCCCGGAGAGCCTGAAGGGCAAGCTCGATCCCGCAGCTCACAAGCTCTACAGCCTGATCTGGTCGCGTTTCGTAGCCTGCCAGATGGGCCCGGCCAAGCTGCAGCAGCGTACGGTCACCATTGAGGCCGTCAAGCCGTCGGACGACGCGCGCGAGTTCCTTTTCAACGGTTCGACCACGGATGTCGTGTTCCCGGGGTACATGAAGGTCACCGGAGCGGATCGCAAGAAGGCCGAGGGTGACCAGAAGGACCGCATTCCCGACCTCGCCGAGAACGAACCGCTGGTCTGTGTCGAATGGCTGGCCGAGCGGAAGGAGACACAGCCCCCTCCGCGCTACAGCGAGACCTCGCTGGTTGGCGCCCTCGAACGCAACGGGGTGGGGCGTCCCAGCACCTATGCGCAGACTGTCTCTACGCTCTACGACCGGCAGTACGCCGAGCGGGAGAAGCGCACGATGACTCCGACGGACCTCGGAATGCGCGTTAGCGACCTTCTGGTCGAGACGCTGGGCGATCTCTTCGACGTGTCCTTTACCGCGTCCATGGAAGAGAAGCTCGACCGTGTGGAAAACGGTGAGGAAAACTGGACCGGAATGCTCGGTGAGTTCTACGGGCAGTTCGAGAAGTGGCTCGAGAAGACAAAAGCCCCGCCGGCAGATGCGGAGGCAGTCGAGAGCGTCCTGGGGGTGCTGACGGGCGTTGAGGAGTGGGCTCCTCCCGTGAAGCGCGGCAAGCGGAAATACAGCGACGAGAAGTTCGTGGCCTCGGTCGGCAAGAGAAACAGCGAGAAGGGCGATGTCTCGGTACGGCAGCTTGAGGCACTGGTGCGGATTGCCTGCAAGTACGCTGACCAGTTGCCTGCTGTTGAGGGGCGGCTGTCCGAGATGGGGTTGGGCTCCATGGTCGAACAAGTACACAACTCGCAACCGGCCGAGGAAACGCTGCGGAAGCTGGAAGTTGCGGAGTCGTTTGAGTCCGATGAATCGACCGCCAAGTTCCTGGGCTCGCTTCGACAGCAGACCGACATGGGGCGGGCTCTGTCTGAAGCCCAGATCAAGGTGCTCGACTCAATCCTGCTTGGGGCGGCGGAGCAGATGACCGATTCGGAATCGGTTCTAGGTGAACTGGGGCTGTCGATCGATGATATCCCAGAGGACGAGGAGAGTGGTGCGATCCTTGACGCGATGAGTGCGGTTACCGAATGGAACCCTCCCACGCAGCGGGGCAAGAGAACCTACGACGATAAGGCCTTCATTGAGTCGTTGCGAGGCTACTACAGCCGCAAGAAATTCCTTTCCGAGCGCCAGCGTGGTGCGCTGAAGCGGATCTGTGCTCGTTATGCCGAGCACGTTCCGAATTTCGAGGAGCTGGCCCAAACATACGACATCAAGGTTCGTGCGAAGAAGAAGTAGGGCGAGGTGCAGGTGTGACGAGGTCTGCTCAACAGGACACCGCGATTGGCCGCTACGTGGACTACCTGCAGAGCGAAAAGAACGCATCGAGTCACACGGTCGATGCCTACTGCCGTGATATCGCTCAATTCGCGTGCTACCAGTGGTCGGACCGAGAGCCGCCGTTCCCATGGCGCGATGTGGACCAGCTCGCCGCCCGTGGTTTCGTTGTGGAACTGAGCCGCGCGGAGATGGCTCCAACGACAACAGCCCGCAAACTCTCCAGTCTGCGGGCCTTTTACGCTTTCATGAAGCGCGAGGCGATGTGCACACAGAACCCATTCGCCGGGGTGCGGTCGCCACGGCGTGGGCATGACCTGCCGAAAGTGCTCAGCGAGGAGGAGATCTCGCGCCTGCTGGCGGCTCCCGGCAAGCTGGCGGCGCGCCAGGAAGGTGAGTCCAAGGCCAAGTCGCGCCGGGAGAAGCGGTATGGGGTTCTGCGTGACGTGGCTTTGCTTGAGGTGTTCTACAGCACGGGGGCGCGTTTGAACGAGCTCGCCGGCCTGCGAGAAGAGGACGTGGACCTGCTGGGCAGTGTGGTGAAGGTGAAGGGCAAGGGCAAGAAGGAGCGGCTCTGCCCGCTTGGAGCGCCTGCCTGCAGTGCACTGCGCACGTGTATCAAGGAAGCGCGGGAACTATGGGGAGGCGGCGGACGCAACACGCCGGTCTTTCGTAACCTGCGGGGTGGGGTGCTGACGGGGCGCTCGATTGAGCGTATGCTCAAGAAGTACTTGATTGAGGCTGGCCTGGACGCGACGGTTACCCCTCACACGCTACGCCATTCGTTTGCCACGCACCTGCTGGATGCGGGTGCGGATCTGCGTAGCGTACAGGAGTTGCTCGGGCATGCCAGTGTCTCCACGACCCAGATTTACACGCACGTGTCGGTGGAGCACTTGAAGCGTGTGTATGAGGAAGCACACCCGAGGGCGTAGGATGATCGGGGGATAGGCAACGATGTATTGGTGGTTTTACAACGCCCTGTTCGTGACGGGCTTCACGCTGATGTTGCCACGCTACCTGTGGCGCATGTGTCGTCGCGGCGGGTATGCCAGGGGCTTTACCCAACGATTCGCGCGCTACAGTGAGGAGGTCTTGTCCAAGCTGGGAACACGTCGGCGCATGTGGGTTCACGCCGTTAGTGTTGGCGAGGTCTTTGTTGCGCTCGAGTTCATGAGGGTGTTTCGTGAAGAGAATGGCGACATCGCGTTTGTTCTCACGACCAATACGTCAACAGCGCACAAGATCGCAGAGGGCCGTCTACACGAAGACGATGTACTGCTTTACTTTCCCGTTGATCTGCCGGTCTTTGTTAACAAGGTTCTGGATGTTATTCGCCCCGAGGCGCTGGTACTGACCGAGTGTGAGCTTTGGCCCAACCTGATCCATCTTACGAACGAAAGAAACATCCCCATTGCACTACTGAATGGGCGTGTATCCGACAGCTCATACCGAGGCTACCGGCTGTGTCGCAGACTTTTCCGTCACCTGTTGGAGCGTTTCGCCCTCGTGCTGGTGCAGGGCGAGCAGGACGCATCCCGCATCATAGACCTCGGCGCGCGTGCCGGACGGGTACGCACGCTCGGGACGGCCAAGTATGATGTCGCGACGAAGGATACATCCAAGATCGAGCTGATTCGTGGGGTGCTGGATGCCGCCGGTTTTGCAGCGGATGCGCCGATCCTGGTCGGTGGCTCCACCTGGCCGGGTGAGGAGGCTGCATTGCTTAAGATATACAAGCATCTGCGGTCAGACGTGCGAGACCTGAAACTTGTTCTCGTTCCCCGTCACTTCGAGCGGGCGGCAGAGGTGGAGCGGGAGTTGAAGATGTTGGGTGTCCGGTATGTGAAGCGTAGCGAGCTGGAACCAGGACTCCGCGCCGAGCGTTCTGTTGACGTGTTGCTTCTCGACTCGACCGGCGAACTCGTGGGTGTCTACGCACACGCCCGCTTGATCTTCGTTGGAAAAAGCCTGACCAACCATGGCGGCCAGAACATCATCGAACCGGCTCTCTTTGGTAAGCCTGTTCTGTTCGGGCCCAACATGGAGAACTTTCCCATCGTGGTGAAGGATTTTCTGGACGCGAATGCTGCAATCCAAGTGGCCGACAAAGAAGAATTGGAGGCAGCCACACGCGAGTTGTTGACGGATTCGGTTTCCGCCGAGGCGCTGGGTGCTCGTGCAGCGGACCTCGTCGCATCAAAATGCGGCTGCGTTAAGCGTAGCGTAGATCTGATTGGGGCGCTGCTCGGATAGACCGGGCCGGTAGGCCGCCACCTGGTAGGGCTCCGCCGGGGTTGCCCAGACCAGCTTGAAGTACCAGTCCAGATGGGGGCGCGCAACGCCGTTCTGGTAAGCTATGCCCTGGGTGTAGAAATCCCGGCGATGGTACCAGCCGAAAGGCAAATTGCGGCTGCCCACAACGCGCAGGAAATAGCGCTCGCCCCTGCAGAGGGCCACACCCGCTTCGGGGAAGTCGAACTGGACCCAGCCGCGGTATCCCATGTCGACCGCCCGGGTGGCTCTGGCGACTTCTCGGTTGTCGCCATCCAGCAGCGTCAGCGTGAGCCGTTCGGAGCGCCGCCATCTGCGGTTGAGTGTCTTGACGAGAATGCGGGCCGACTTCAGCGACTCGCCGTGTGCAATGAATCCCTGCGTAAGGCGGAGCTTCGGGTCGAGCGCGGTGCACGCCAAACCCGGCACACGCTGCCGGGTTGTGCCGCATCCAGACGCAAGGAGGGTTGTCAAAAGGAGAAGAAGCAGGCTGAGGCGTCTGCAACACATAGACTCTCGACTCCGTGTAGCTGTTGGCACTGTACTGTAGCGCCGACCCGTTTCGGGTGCAAGTGTACGGCTCTGCGTCATGGTGCCACCTCCACGTGAATACGGTAGAACCTGGGACCTGGTGGAATGCTTGTTTCGTACGTGTTAAGAGGGGGCGTCGCCGCAATGTCGGCGTATTCGCATACGGATGTGCCGCCGATCGTGTCGCTGGCCCACACTTCGTAAACGCGGCCACTGACACTTGGCCACCGGAACTGCAGGTTGTTGCCGACAGTCGCCAGCCCTGCGACAGCCAGGACGGAGTTGGCGTCGGTGGGATCGGTGCCGGCGATGGCTTCTTCAGCGTCTGTCATGGAGTCGTTATCGTCATTGCTGTCTGCAACGAGAGGGACGCTCAGTGAATCGGCGGCGCTGTACCCGCTGTTCCAGTCGTCCGGCATGCCATCGCCGTCGCTGTCAACGGAGGCAGCACGATCATAGGCAAAGGCATCGACGCTGTTGAGGACTCCGTCGCCGTCGAAATCGCCGCTGTCATCCCAGGGCAGCCCAACCCATTCGACGGAGCGGTCGTTGGCGATATAGCCATACTGGTGGCGGGCAAGGCTCGTGTAGAGCCATCCCATCGTACTGTTGGTGCCACCACCGCGACGCAGTACCAGGCCGCGCTGCTGGGCGCCCACTTCACGCCAGCGCACGTCCGGGTCGTCGATATCCCACTCGTCATGCGTTGGGTCGAATGGAACCCAGCCGTAGCCGGGAATGTACACCTCGACCCAGCGGTGGTGAAGGGTGTCGGTGCGGCCGACCTCAAAGCTGCGGCACTCGCTGCCCCCAGCGAAGCGTGCGGGGATGCCCTTGGTGCGGCAAAGCGCAATCATGCTGAACGCGTAGCCCGAGCAGCTTGCATATCCCTGCTGCAGAACAGTGGAAGCGTCGTCCCAGGGGGTGCCGGTCTGGTAGTCCAGCTCATCGATAACGTGGTCATGGATCAGGCGAGCCATCGCGTAGACGTTCGTCTCGGCGCCGACGGCGGCATCGGCGTGAGAGACGATGTATGGATCGTAGATGCCGTACATCTCTTCGTCGCGAGTGTAGAGTGCTGTCAGATCGGGGTCGATTGTGTCGAGGCTTTGGACCAGGTTCGAGTCAACATTCACGGTCCAGTTGTGAAGGCGGGCAACATACTCCACCTTCACCACGACGACCTCGTCCGGAGCAACGGTGCCGATGTCCAGCTCCGCAGTGACTTGGCCAAACTCGTCAGTGGAAAGTCCCGTGGGCGTACACTCGACATCGTTGAGCGAGAACCGGCGACTCAGAATGTCTGCGGACTCGTCAGACTCCGCGAGAGCGGTGAGGACGTGTGTATCGAGATAGGCGTCCTCCGTTGTATTGGTGAAGCTGCACGTGACGGTGCCCTTCGAGATGTAAGCTGTGGTACGCACATCGGAGGCGTCTGTGTTCATCGGGAAGCCGACGATGCCCGCCGTGTCCTTGTCGACCAGCCAGAACCGATCCGCATGCCAGGCTATACCGCGTGTTCCGCTACGCGAGACGAGGAAGGAGCTGAGGGTTTCACCGGTGGCCGGATCGATTTCGTAGATGCGGTCCTGGTACGAGTCAACATGCCAGAGGCTGCCGTTGTAGTACTCGATACCGCGAGGGGACGACGCCGGGGAGGGGATCTGTTGGAGTACCGTGCCGGTGGAGGGGTCGACACAGCTGATCATACCGGTTGATCGTGATACCACCCAGAGATTGCTGCCGTCGTATGCGACGCCCTGTTGGCTACCATCAAGGCCCGACCAGTTCATGATCGCATCGCCTGTCTGGGGGTCGATCTTGAAGAGCCGCGAACTGGTGGCCACCCAGACGTATCCGTTATCCCACGCGACGCCGCGCGCGGTCCGGTTGCCGGTATCGAGGAGGACGGAGTGGAGCACGTCACCTGTAGCGGAACTGATGCAGTAGAGGTTTGTCGTGCTGTAGTCGGTCATCCACAGGTTGGTGCCATCGGTTGTGATCCCGTGGGGGTAGCTGCCGGGGCTGTCGTGCATGACAGACTCCGGAGTCGGAGGTGCGGCCCTGAGCAACCCGCATAGCAGGCTGGCGACCATAGCTGCCTGAATTGTCCGTCTTGTTTTCATCCCGCATCCGCCATTCAACACTTCGAGCCGTATTAAATAGCAGCTTCCATGCCACGAGATGGCTGAGGGGTGAATGTAGGCCTTGTGAAATACAAGAATGGGGGGTAGAAGGCCTGTTGCATGGTGTTCTGCACGGAGTTCGCTCTCAAGAGCGCGAGCGCTGCGCACGCTTGAGGGCCCAGAGGAGTGTCAAATATTGTGACACAACGAACAGCCCCATGACAAACGGACCGTAGATTGTACCGCCCTGTACCAGACGGTTGAGTGCCGGGGAAAGGAGGAAAATGTTCATAAACCACGCCTCACACACGCTGTGTGGCACACCGGCGCGGCGCAGCAGATTGGGTATGATCGCGTAGACTCCCAGCCCGTAGGCCACTACAAGCCAGCGGCGCAAATGTGGCGCGGTCGCGGTTCTGCGACGCCACGCGTCCAGGAGTGGCCGATAGGTCAGCGCCGTGCCGACAACCATACCGAGAGAGAAATGGAGCGTGGAGTGCATCATGATGTCTTTCCTCGCTCCTGTTCTGTCAGCCACACTTCGCGCCATGCAACGACGAACACCGATAATGCCATGAGCACGAAAGCGACCGTGTAGAGGATGGATTCGCCCTCAAGCTTGTCGATCGTGTAGTGCATGAAGAAGATGTTGCTGCGGGGATCGTTTGCGAGCCGATGGTAAAGGCTATCCATTCCCAAGGCCCGTGGTATGTCCGGCACCACAGCCCAGACGGCGCACATGGCCATGCTAAGCGGACCAACGATCAGCAGCGTCGTGGATGCGCGGGCTTTGCCGGCGAAGTAGATGAGAGCTGACGCCACATAAGGAATCGCCGCACCGATGACGATCTGGTTCACGCGTCCTCCCTCAGATGTGCCGGCACCTTGACCCAATCGCGCAGTTCGCTCGCGCGTTCGTAAGCCTCACGTGCGCCATCCCTGTCTTTGAGCCTCTTCTCGCGCAGCTCGCCCAGCTTTCTCCAGTGCCGGTAGTTCATGGGATTATACACCATCGACTGGGTCATGAAGCGCTCACCCAGACGCCGCACCGGCTTCTCCTTGCTGCGCATCATCTCACGGCCGGCATAGAACCACGCATGCTGCGAGGTCGGTGCCCAGACGATCGATCTGGCGAGGTTGTTCAGGTCTGCCTTGGGGATGGCTGTGATGGAATCCCGGCTGTACAGGACTGGAGCGGTGAATGCCACCAGGAGCGAAAGGATGCCCCCCGCCAGCAAGACCGTGGGGCGTCTGTGATGCTCCGGAGGGGGGAGTACAAGGCCGATCAGAGCGGCCAGCGTAAAGGCGTAGAGGGGGATGTATACAGGGAAGTCAACCAGCGCATTCACGCCCGCCACGACAAGGGACCCTGCTACCGCATAGGTGACAGACGGTTCACAGGCCTCGCTCGCCCGTGTTCGCCTCATACCCGCAACCAGTGCCGCGATGGCCCAGATTACAATGGCGGCTCCCACGATGCCACTGTCGAAGAGCACCTCTACGTACATGTTCTCTGCATGGGTGCGGCTACTCGACAGGGAACTGTAACGCCACATGGGATAGGAGGTGCGGAAGCTGTTTGGGCCGTTGCCCAGAACCGGGTGACGTTTCCAGTTGATGAGGCATTCGTGCCAGACCTGCATGCGGCGTTGTAGACTGGCGCTCTCGGTCGGTCGGAGGAGTTCTTTCATGCTCTCCTGTTTGTGTGGCGCGGCCAAAAGACCGATCGCGACGAGGAGGGCCAGTATTGGGAGAAGCGTCCAGACCGCTTGGCGGCGGTGTCCGCTGGAGAAAATAAAGAGCGGCAAGACGATGAAAGCGGACATACCTGCCACCATGGCTCCACGCGCGTGGGAGACAGGCACGGCAAGGGCCAGCAGAATGGTGCAGATGGCCATGAGGATGGCAGCGGGCCAGTGACGTTTGTGCATGTCATAGGCTGCCAGGACAACCGCACCGGGACAGAGCATGGCTGCAAAACTGCCGAAGTGATTCTGGTTAATGAAGCAGGCCGTTGGACTAGCCCAACGATAGGGACTCTCGATCATCCACCATAGCGTCCTGCCCTGGGGGAAGTAGAGAAGGGAGACGATGCCGGCCCAGGCAATCACGGCGCCGCTGAGTACGAGAGCCCTGAGAAGGATCCGGCGAAGCGGCGGCGGCAACCGCCGGAAGAGGAAGACGCAACTGAATGCCCCAATGCATAACGCGAGTACCCGTAAGGTTCCGGCCCGATTGCGCGTGGTGCTGAAAAAGAGGGCGGGGAGATCAATGACATCGAGAGCCGCCGCCTGGCGCAGTCGGGCCGCGGCAACCTGGTTGACAGCGGACCTGTGGACGCCGGTCATCGTGGTGGCGCGCAAGGGGAGTGGGACGAGCATGAGGCAGAGGAAAAACAGAACCGCAAGGTAGACCCATTCGATCCGTTGCCAGGGGGGTGTGTCGGCGCCACCTGCCTGGCCGGGCAGCAGGCCAATCATCACGGCGGTCCATGCGAGGAGCACTGCTGCACCTGCAAGCGACCACCCGTGAATTCCTGCGCCACTGGCGGCGAGCAGCGCCAATATAACCATCACTGCAGTGGCGGTAAGAACGTCTCTGATCTTCGTGCGTGTGGTCATTTGCGGGGTGGTGCCGAAGTCCTGCCGGATGGGGGTGGAGACGCACCATGCTGAGTGGTTCCACCCAGCTTACGCGATGCTAGCCTCCGCTAGGCGACTCTTCTCCCTCATCGTCATCATCATCATCGTCGTCGTCTTCGTCATCATCATCATCGTCGTCATCGTCATCATCGTCGTCATCGCCGTCGTAGAAGTTGTCGCCCGGATCGTCGTCGTCATCGTCGTCGTCGGAAGGCAGTCGTCCGCCCGGATCGCGGCCACGCGGTCCTTCCTCAGGCTCTTCTTCTTCCTCTTCCTGTCTCTTCTCAATAACATGGCCGACTTCATCGGCGCCCAGTCCGCACGGGCAGAGACATAGGCGATAAGGAATACGAACCACGTAGGGCGCGACCGGAGGCGTATTGGCGCTGATTACGGGACGGAACCCCCCGAAGCCGTCTGTCAGGTAAGGTGGCGTATATCGCCGCTCGGTCAGAGCCGGCAGTGCGAATCGCCACGATCCTCCGCATGCCGCGCGGTTGGTCGACGAGCCGGCAAGGCCGGGATCAAGCAGCCATTCGGAAACATTACCGCTCAGGTCAAAAATCCCGTACGCGTTCTGGTTGGTGTGCGTCCGCTGACGACCGTTGCGCTTCTCTCCGTCAAAATAGCCAACCGGCATCGTGTCCTGAGTATGGCCACCCAGGGAACCAAAGAAGTTGGCGTCAAGCGGATGCGCACTGTCTCGTCCGAATCCATATAGGGTGTTCGACTTCCCGTTCCAAGCCGCCGCCGCATAGAACTCGTTGAACGGGTTGGGCCAACTCTTCATGCCGCGGAAGTCATTGTGGTCGGGGTTTTCTGCGGGCTCGACGGTCTTGATCGGGAGGCGATACCCCTTTACGTTATCGATCCAGCGCTGATGATCGCTCTCGTCAAAACGGTTGTCGCGCCATTGCATGATGCCGCATGTTGCGGGCGCCCAGTCCTCCTGCCACGCTCCCTCGCGGTAGGCCAATTGGTCTTCCGGAATGCCGTCGCGCAGTGACTGCCAGTTGGCGTACTTCATGGCGCCGCACGGAGAGACGCCGCTGACGGGTCGATCCGCTTCGTAGGGAGGTACTGTGAAGCGAGAACCAAGTGCGCGCTGGGGATGGAAATCAACCCGGCTGCCGTCGCGCTTGAACAGTTCGTCTCGGCCCGGGTGCATGGCGCTGTTGAACCAGGCATTCCCGGAGCCGTCGACGAACACGTTGGCATTGCGTGAATCGGCTGCCGGTATCTCGATGTTGTTCAGGAACTCGACAAACTCCCGGTTCGAGACGAGGAGGTAGGCCATGTCCCAGTCCGAGGAGACGGCGCAGTTGTCCATGGGCAAACGGAACCCGCTATAGCCAAGCAGTTCGTCACGCTCCTCGGCAGTGAAGACTCCGCGTGTCCAGTTTGTGGTCGAGCAAGTGACTGGAGCCCAGTCGAGGGCATTCGTTCCTTCACGGAAGCAGCGCTGGCCAGCCCCGCGACCGGTGTCGATCGTCAGCCAGTTGCAGTATTTGACCGCGCCGAACCAGGAGACGCCCACTACGGGATGGTTGGTATAGGAGCTTCCTGTACGTGAAACGCGGGGCGTGACCGCGTAGCGACTACCGACAGGGAACTCGGGATGGTACTCAATACGGCTCTTGCCTACGGAGAACACCTCATCGCTGTCAGGTCGCATCTTCGGGTTGAACCAGACGTTGCCCCCGGCATCGAAGTAGAGGTTCGTGCCGCGGTGCTCATTGGTATGGGCCTGCGCATCATTCAGGAAGCGAACGAACTCATCGTTCGTCGTCTCGAAACGGGCCATGTAGAAACCGTATTCAGGCCCACCGGTCTGTTTGCCTCCGGGAACCCAGGCCAGGTCCGGTCCGGGGTTGGGGGGTGGTGAGATCGTAGCGAGGAGCCCGTCATTCCCGCCTCCAGCGTGACGCGTCTGGATAGCATTGGCGGGCAGGAGGTTCGTGGATGCCGTCTGCCCCGACACGTGGAGCCTGCGTCCCGCTTCCATGGCGGCCGCATACAGGTGGTCGGCCTGGCCTCCGCCAAGGTATGTGCCGTATACGAGGTTCGATCCGCCAACACTGAACCGGGCGGCGAAACCGTCCCACCGCCCACCGCCGTGAGTATCCTGTATCGCATCCGCGACAAGCAGGTTGGTGGAGGATGTTTCGCCGGCCAGCGAGGCCTCGCCGATGGCGCTGGGCACGACGACAAACGCGCGGTCGTCGCCGGTCCCGCCGAAGTAGGTGGCGAAGATCGGCTGCATGTTCTCGGGGTCGAACTTGCAGAGGAAGGCGTCCCACATGCCACCACCGAATGCGCTCTGTGCCGGGTTGATCGTGGGCAGATCGAGAGAAGCTGTCTCACCTGCGAGGTAGGTGTAACCGGCGCTGTCGAGAGCGACGCCGTAGGCACGATCATCGTTCTCCGCTCCAACGTAAGAGGAAAAACTCAAAGTCATCGCGGCGTCAAGCACCGCAACAAATGCGTCCACCTCACCACCGGCTTCCGCCTGCCATGCGTCTTGGACCGGGAAATCGGACGAGGACGTCTCGCCTGCCACAACAACGCGACCCTTATTGCCAAGGGCCAGGCTGTACGCGGCATCGTTGCCGCTACCACCGATGCGGACGCCTGAAGGGGCTTCGCCGGACTTAACCCTCAGGACAAACCCATCACGACTGCCGCAAGGCCCTATCTTCTGCAGGCCGGAAAAATCGTCGGAGCTTGTGTCACCGGCCAGGACGATCGCCCCGTCTGCCGCAAATGCAAGCGCCTGCGCGTGATCGGCGCCGTTTCCTCCAATACGTGTGGATTGGACGATTTTGCCCGAGGCATCCAGGCGCGTCAGGAACCCGTCCCAGTTCTGTCCTGAGGGGAGGATCTCGGGCGCATCAACCAGGGGGAAGTCGCGCGAGAGCGTTTCGCCGCAGACCGCGATGCTGCCGTCGGAAGCGACGACCATCGCCATGGCGCGATCCTCGGCTGAGCCGCCCAGGAACGTTGTGAATACCGGATGGCCGTCGACGTTGCGGTACTTCGTGATGAAGACATCCACATCCTTGGCAAAGCGCTTGGGGTCAGGGGTCTTGCCCGCGAAGCGCCGCGAGGTGGTCTCGCCTGCGGCGTAGGTAAATCCGTTGTGATCGACCGCGACGGCGAACACGGTGTCGTTGGCTTCGCCGCCGAGATAGGAGAGCAAGTCAAGTTGCGGTCCCGCCGGAGGGGGACTGGTGACCGAGTGTTCCATAGCCGGAAGGTCGAGTCGTACCGACGGGCCAAGTTGTTTGAAGCGGGCGTTAATCGGGACGGGGATATGCCCTTCATCGATGCGGAATGCACGGGGGGCATGTTGAACGATCTTGCCGCAATGCATTTCAGCTACCATGTTGCCGAAGGTGTCGATCTCTGCCAACTCGGCGCCATCGAACGCCATCTGAAGGGCTGTCGGATCCCCATCAGGGCCCACCGTGTAGATGAACTCCAGCCGGTTTCGCTCGGCATAGCAGTCCAGGTTTATGCCCGGGAAGACGTCGGGGTACTGCACGATCGGGTAGCCGTTCACGTCGGTGAACCAGAGCGCAGGATCGGCGCCCATGGCGTAATGGCTGGCCGGATCCAAAGAGGTGGCACCGGTTCCTTTGTGGCCGGAGCGACGTCGTTGGCGGTCTTGCTGAAAAGCGCCGCCGTTATGCCAGCGAGCGAAGCGATCTCCGTCCGTGTTGGACGGGCCGTCGGCCGATGGAACGCTGCCGAATGGTCCGCTACCCATCAGGCGCAGCGAAATGTCGAGTGTGCAGTCGAGGTCATCGATCTTCTCACGGTTGTCCGTGGGACCGCACTCAACGTTCTCGCTGACGGTAAGATCGATATGCTGGCGCTCGATTCTGAGGGCAACTTGTCCGCCGCCAGGTAGAATGTCCAGCGCGGCACCGTTCGCGGCGAGGTCAAACTCGCCGAAGTAGTCTTCGCAGAGTTCCTCGAAGTAGAGCGGCGGCAGATCCATGGGGGCCCCGGCGCTGCGGCGGCGCTCCACGTTCTGTGGCACGTCCATGACAACGGTGCTGGCGGCCACGGCCATAATCGGGGGAGGCGACGCGGGTGCTTTGAACCCGAAACGGCTTTCGCGTGCACTGGGACCGATCGACCAGGCGGGCGTTATATCGGTTTCCATATCATCGGGCCCACCCGGTATTCCTTTTCCTCCCCTCTCGCCGGGTGTCTCAGAGCCCTCTTCGCGTAACGCATCCAGCAATACATCTTCAGGGGGAGGGACTTCCGCCTGTTTTGCAGGAAGAATGGCGAAAAAGTAGTAACCCAGACCTCCGCTGGCCCCAACCAGGGCCACAATACCAAGCAGAAGAAGTAGGTAGGTGCGCGCTCCAGACATAGCTTATCCCTTACACTGGTCCCTAAATGATACCGCACTCAAAGGGATATAGGCTAGGATATTTCACTCCGCAGGCCGCGGTCATGGTTTTGAACGGCGAACTCTGCGTTCCACCGGTTAGGTGGTCATGGTTGAGATCAGGCCGGTCATATGGTGTTTCCGGTCGCTTGTCGCTTATGGCGGGCCGCGATTACGGGTTGCCTCTTGGGAGAAGTCCGAGTAATTTGAGTTGTAGAGAGTATAGCTGTTAATGGAGGAGCGTCATGAGGACGCAGATGGTTTGGCGTGGTGTTCTCCTTGTTCTTGTGGTGTCCGCGACAACAATGGTGGGTGCTGAACGCGGGCTCAAGGTCCGCAAGGTCTTGGGAGAAGATCTGCGCCTTCCCAACTATCACGCCCTTGTAATCGGTATTAACCGGTACAAGCACTGGCGCAGCCTGCGCCAGGCACGCGAAGACGCCCAGAACGTGGCGGCGCTGCTGCGGTCCCGGTACGGGTTCCGCGCGGTCACCACGCTCTACGACGGCCAGGCTTCGCTGCAGGGCATTGTGCGTGAGCTGCGTGTGTTGACGCGCAAGCTCACCCCGGACGATTCGCTACTTATCTACTTTGCCGGGCACGGCTACTACGACAAGTTGCTGAAGAAGGGGTATTGGGTCCCTTCCGAGGGACGCGAAGAAGTCGGCGGCATGCCGGCCATTAATGACTGGCTCCAGAACTCGAACCTGAAGGAGTACACCGACGCGATGCAGGCACGGCATGTGTTGGTTGTGAGCGACTCCTGTTTCAGCGGGGCCATGCTGCGTGGCGGACGAGTCGATATAGAGACAAAACAGAATACCTGGTACCGGCGCGCGATCAGTCAGCCTACGCGCTGGTGTGTGGCCAGTGGCGATCTCGAGACGGTTCCCGACCAGAGCATCTTTGCCAAGAAGTTCCTGCAGGTGCTGCAGTACCCGCGGCAAAGCGTATTCGCCGCATCGGATCTTGCCGGCTGGATCAAGAACGATGTCGCAGCCTACAGTGGGCGCCGTCCCGTATTCGGACCGATGAACACGGCCAGCGGGAGCGATCTTGGCGAGTTCGTATTCCTTGTTCATGAGGATGGGTCGGCAGCCGGACCCGCGACTGCACCTGCCCCGGCACCGCGATCTCTGCTGGGGCCCGTGTTGACTGCTCCTGCACCCAAGGTGGTGCGGCCCGCACCCAAAGTGACGCAGGTCCGTTATGGAACGCTTGAGGTGAAATCGCCGATCGATGCGGTTATACAGATCGGGGGCGGTAAGGGCTACTCGCTCGCCGCGGGGAAGACCCTTCGCTGGGAGAAGATGAGCGTCGGCACACACACGGTGCAGGCGGCCTCCGGCGTACGAACCTGGCGTGGCGTGGCGCGCGTGTTCGAGGGACGGACCGCGACGATCAAGGCTTTTCCGGACGAAGAACGGCGGTTGACCGAGGAAGCGCGCCAGCGGGAACTGGCCGAGAAGGCTGCTGCCGACGCGGCGGCAAAACGCGCAGTACAGGAAGCGCTCGAACGACAGTTGAAGGAACAAGCGACCTACTGGGAACAGCAGACCAAGCAGGCGGAGCCTGAGAAGAAGAAGAAACGCCGCCCCCGCGCACACTGACGGAGAAGCGTGTGAGACGGTGTGTGGAGGAAGGTGAGAAGGATCCTGTATGAGTAAACGGTTCGCGTTGGCAGTTGGTGTGCTGGCCTGTGTTTCCTCTCTTGTTGTGGCAGCGACGGAACCCGATTGGGTGCGGACCCACGGCGAGAGCGCGGCTCATCCCGCTTCTTCTTTCCTGACGGGCTTTGGCATGTCGCCGGGCGACAAGAGCATGTCGACTGCCGAGAAGCTCTCCTATGCGCGCAATGCGGCGGCGGGAAGCCTGGTGGCCTCGATGCAGGTCAATGTGTCGTCCGAACAAATCGTGGATAGCTTTTCGGCTGTGGTGAACAGTAACGAGGAGTTGGTCGACCAATACAAGTCGCGTACGGTTCTGAAAAGCAGCCTCAACCTCGACGGACTGCGTTTCGAGGAGTACATGCCGCGTCGTGGGAGCGTCTACGCGCTCGCGATCCTGGATCGAGCGGAAGCATCCGTCCATTATCGCAAGAAGTTCGCCGGCAAGATGAAGCGGCTGGTGCAGCAACAGGCTGCCGGGAATGCGCAGTTGGCGGCCACGCAGGTTGAGCTGGCTCGTAAGACCTATGCGGACTGTAACCGTCTCGTCAGTGAGCTGGAGGAGATTATTCTGATCCAGGAGCTGCTCGGGGATAAGGCGAGCGTAACGGATGAGAACCTGAAGCAGATCCTCAGCGTACGCAGTGAGTCGCGTGCTCTATGGGATCGACAGGCCGAGACCATGGCAGAGGCGGCAGGACTCCTGGCGGATAAGCTGGTACAGCGCGCGCCGAAGGCAGGCGCCGTGCAGGTGAACGCGTTGATGCTGGAAGACTCCTATCAATATAGCCAGTTCAGCAGTCGATTCCGCCCCATGCTGGAAAGTGCATTGGCGGAGAAGTCGGAACTGACGCCTCTGATGCTGGGCGAGACCGCGTTCCGTCCGCACAGTTCCGGGCTGGCACGCCGTGCGTCGGCGGATGGGGCGGCCGATTACCTGCTGACGGGTAGCTACTTCGCCAAGAAGGATGCCGTTCATTTCTACGTTCGTCTGTCCCGGACCGCGACGAGCGAGGTGGTGGCAACGGCGGATGGCCAGATGGTGCTCAGCGGAGCTGATGGGCTGGAGCTGAAGCCGAAGAACTTTCTGGAAGCGCTACAGGACCGGCGTGTTTTCGCGAGTCGTGACCTGGTCAGCGGGGCCTTGTCGCTGGAGGTCTGGACGAACCGGGGTGCGGACGGCTTGGCGCTGGAGGATGGTGACGCGATCACGCTGTATGCGCGCGTGAACAAACCTTGCCACCTGCGTTTCATCTATCACCTCGCTAACGGTGCGCGCGTTGTGCCCGATCCGCTCTATCTCAACTATACGATCGGGGACGACAAGGTGAATAGGGTGGTCGAACTCCCCGGTGAGTTCGAGGCCTGCGCGCCGTTCGGGTCCGAGACGATGCAGTTCTTCGCTTCGACAATCGAGTTTCCCGAGCTGATGCTCGTGACACAGGTATTCGATGGCGAAGAATACGAAGTGCTGGCCGACAGCCTCGCGCAGAGCAATATCCGCCACCGGGGGCTGCGCAGAAAGACCGCCGGTGCCGAGGTCGCAGAGGCGAGGCTGCCGCTGACGACTGTGCCGAAATAGGCGTGTTTTCCCTTGTTCGTGTGTTTGGCAGGTCGTAGTATCGACCCGAGATGGGAGTGTGTCGGTGGATGCTCCACCGGTTGAATCAACTCAAAGGAGGCATGGTATGCGTAGGACGGTTGTAGTGTTGGGGCTGGCCCTGTCGGTCCTCATGGTGATGTCGGCGAGCGCCGGGATGCAGATCGGGGCAAAAGCTTGGAACTCCATGGGCACATATCAGCATGCGACCATGGGAGAGCGCGATACGGACAGCGTGGTGTTGGGGCCGACGTTGTTGCTCGATCTGGGTGATTCGTTTTTGCTTTCAGCTATGTGGTTGTTTGGAGAAGAGGACTGGGGAGCGGGCGAAGAGTACGATTCCCAAGAGGCCGAGGCCGTTTTGGTATGGGCTTTGGACTGGTTGGATATTGGCGTCGGTGTCCGCTACACAGACGAAGAGGACGTTGCCAATGACGACAAGCTTCGCCGGTTAGGTCCGATGGTTTATGTTGGAACCGGTGCTTCGTTCGGGGACAGCCCGTTAGGCTGGTATGCCGGTGCTTCCTGGATGTTCGCGGACGTGCAAGATGATTGGGATGCGGGCGAGCACTATAATGCAGAGGCGGGTCTGTCTTTGTACCTGGATCCGTTCAGTGCTACGGTCGGGTATCGCATAAGGGATCACTATGACGCTGACAACGACCTGACGTATGACGGCGTGACAGCGTCGCTATCGATAGCTCTGTAGGATTTCTTACCAGAGTTACCCGCCACGGGGCGGAGGTGCGTAGGCATCTCCGCCCTCTTTGCGTTCAGGCGTGGGCCTCGACCGTGATGGCGATGCCGCCGCGAGGGCGGAACACACCGGTCACCGTCGCCTGGCGCGGCTTGCAC
>CAYFPQ010000009.1:32752-39485 GCA_964345005.1 uncultured Victivallales bacterium
GATCTCGTTGGTGACGGCCTCGTGGAAGGCGCCGTGGTTACGGTATGAAAAGAGGTAGAGTTTGAGCGCCTTGCTCTCGATGCAGCGCTTGTCGGCAATGTAACGGATTGTGATGTGGCCGAAATCGGGTTGGCCCGTGATGGGGCAGATCGAGGTAAACTCGGGACAATCGAACGTGATCCAGTAGTCCCGGTCCGGGTGCGTGTTCTCGAACGTCTCGAGTCGGGCCTCGGAGGGACTGGTCGGGTACTCGGTCTGCTTCGCTCCCAGCAGCGTGAGATCGTCCGTTCCTGTTGAAGTCTGCTTTTCTTCCGCACTCATGGCGCCTATGATAGACGGCGTATGGTTCGTGTCCAGAGACAAAGTGTTCTTCTCCTTGTGTTTGCCGCTCTGATGTTAAGCGGCTGCGCGCGTATACGTCCGCCGCGTGGCGTTAAGCCGGTGGCGCGGATCATGATGACCACGGGTTACTGCAAATGCGGGAAGTGCTGCGGCTGGAAGCGCAACTGGTATGGGCGGCCCATCTTCAAGAGCGGCCCACTCAAAGGGAAACGCAAGAAGGTGGGGTTCACGGCGACAAACGTCCGGGCACACCACGGCACCATCGCCGCCGACACGTCGCGCTATCCCTTCGGCACGATCATGTACATTGAGGGCTACGGATACGGCCGTGTGGAGGACCGCGGCGGGGCCATCAAGGGCGAGCATATCGACCTGTTTTTCGGAAGCCACTCCCGAGCCCTGGACTGGGGACGGCGCCGGAAGAAGGTAAAAGTCTGGTTCGTACGTTAGTGCCGCAGACCCACTGGTGGACCGAGAACTTCACGAAGGAGCCAAGCCCCGCGTAGGCTCTGCTGATCGGCGAGGTGCTCGTTCAGCGCCTTTCTGAGTGGACTCAGCTCACGTTCTTCAACGAAGACAGGACTAGGCTTGGGCGCCGCTTGCTCCAATGGAGCCTTGGTTCTTGGTGGCCGCGTGGCAGGGGCGGTTGCCGGTTTCGTCCGTTGCACGGGTTTGGCTCGCTGCGCTACGGGTTGTCGCGGAGGCGGCGGGGGCTGTGGACGTGCTTGTGAAACGGCCTGCTGTACGGGCGCTGGGGGCGGTGGCTCCTGTTTGATCTGCGCACCGCTCAGCGCCTGAAGGAACTCGCGCAACTCCGCTGCCGGTTCAGCCACGGCAGGTTGAGGCCGCGGTTGAGGTCGAGGCTGGGAGCGCGGGCGGTTCGCTGGAGCGGGCGGCGGTGCAAGTGGCTTGGCTTGCTTAGCGGCCTTCATGATGCGGGTGATGATCACCGTGATGATAATGATCACAGGGATCAGATCATCGAGCCCAGCCTTCATGATATGAGGCAGATCCATCATTCCTCCCAACCGGTCTGTCGCGGACGCCCGGGTGGGCGTCCGCAACCGATCAAGCGTTCATGCTTCAGCTCTTGTCGGTTTCCTCGCCCTTCGGGTCGCCGGCAATGCTGCGGCGCATGGAGGTGTCCGACTCGATATTCTGCATGCGATAATAGTCCATTACACCCAGTCGTCCTTCGCGGAAGGCGTGAGCCATGGCTTTCGGTACCTCGGCCTTCGCTTCGACTACGCGCGCCTGCATCTCCTGGACGCGCGCTTGCATTTCCTGCTCGGCGGCAACGGCCATCACGCGGCGGCCCTCGGCCTCGGCCTGGCGCAACTTCTTGTCGGCCTCGGCACGCTCCGTCTCGAGCTGGGCACCTACGTTGGAAACATCGGCCACACCGGCCACGCTGATGTCGGCGATGTCAATCGATACGATCTCGAAACCGGTCTGGGCGTCCAGCCCACTGTCGAGCACGCGGCGGCTGATCAGGTCCGGGTTCTCCAGCACGTCCTTGTAGCTCACGGAGGAGCCGATGGCGCTGACGATGCCCTGTCCGACACGGGCAACGATTGTGTCCTCACCGGCACCACCAACAAGGCGTTCGATGTTGGCGCGCACGGTTACGCGGGCCTTGACCAGGAGGCGGATGCCGTCCTTGGCCACGGCGTCGAGCATGCCGCTCACACTCTTGGCGGGATCAGGACAGTCGATGACCTTCGGGTTAACGCTCGTGCGTACGGCCTCCAGGACGTCACGGCCTGCGAGGTCAATCGCGGCGGCACGCTGGAAGGTCAGGTCGATGTTGGCCTTGTCGGCCGCGATCAGTGCGTTAACCACGTTGATGATGTCGCCACCGGCCATGTAGTGGGCTTCCAGAGCATCTGTTGCGAGATTGAGTCCGGCCTTGATCAAACGGATGCGCGCGTCCACCACGAGGGCAGGCGGGATGCGCCTGAGCTTCATGCCGACCAGCGACCAGATCGAGACCCGGGCACCGGACATGAGGGCGCGTACCCACACGCCAAGGAAATAGAAAAAGATACCGACGAGCGAGATGACTAGAATTGCCGCAATGGCAAGTGCGATGACAACCAGTGGCATGATGTCTCCTTGTTTAGAGTTCTGAGTTCTGAGATCTAGATTGCGGGTCCGTTCTCCGGAGCTGTGGCTGAAGCGGTTGCTGAACTTGTTCTGCCTGGGACGGGGTTCAGAGTGTCACTGCGTTTGACAACCACCCGGTTGCCTTCAACTTCAATCACGGTAATGGAGTCCCCTTTGTCGATCATGCCGCCCTGCGTGACGACATCGACACGGCGTCCGCCGATGACGGCGAATCCGCCGGGGCGCAGGTCCGATCGTGCTTCGCCCTGTGCGCCAACGAGATTGTCCAAGCCGTCCTGGACCGCGCTGAAGTCGGACTCATCTTCCGACACGGTCATGGCTTGGCCGACCCGCGAGCGAGGGAAGAATTTGATCCAGAGCGCGATGGCGATGCCGACCAGGAACAGGATGCCGATTGCAACAAAGTGGCCGTAGCCGGGGAAAGCGGGAAACCCGGCGATCATGGCGCCTAGCAGCAGCAGGCCCCCGAACGTCCCCAGGATGCCGCCCGGCACGAATATCTCCGCGCCCAACAGAAGGAGCCCGGCACCAAGAAGTACCGCGAAAATCTGTATAGCTGCTCCACTCATTTGTGATCCTCGGCCGGGTTATCTTTCTAAAGCTCTTTTCAACATCCAACATCCAACAAGGAACATCCAATGTTCAAGTGCGAGCGACTCGCGAATGGAAGAGGCGCCGGTCCAGCCATTCTCTCTCTTCGCTCACTTGGAAGTTGCGCGTTCCTTGTTCAATGTTGAATGTTCTTCCGGTCCACTACTATACGGTTCCCGTGGGTCTCCGCAATGACAATTGCATCATCTTTCTCAATGAAATCACCGTGCGTGACGACATTGAGGCGGCGGTTCCCGAAGACACCGATGCCCGCGGGGCGTAAAGGGGTTTCGGCAATGCCGGTCTGTCCGAGCAGATCATCTGTCGGTGCCGATGCCTGGTAGCCCTCGTCGGTGCTCACGGCTTTGTTCAGCATCAGCCGCTGGAACGGGCGCGTCTCCGGCAGGTACCGGCCAAGCAGTACGCCGCTGATAAAGGTCAAGAGCAGCCCCCCGCCGAGGTTGAGGATCATATCCTGGACCTGCTGGGGATTGATCGACGATGGCTGGTACCAGGGCTGGCCGGGGTAGTGTTGGATCATGGCGAGAATCAGCGAGGCAAGGATGCAGGTGATGCCCGCGATGCCGGTGATGCCGAAGCCCGGAATCAGGAATATCTCGACGAAGAGCAGGGCGATGCCGAGCAAGAGGAGGAGGATCTCACCCATCCCGGCGAGACCGGCCACGTGGTGGCCCCAGAACCAGACAGCCAACAGCGCAACCCCGCTTAGACCGAATACGCCGAAGCCCGGTGTCTTGTACTCTATATAGAGACAAAGCAGTCCTGCCGCCAACAGAATGCCGGAAAGGGGGAACCCGTCGATCATGCGGGCGATGTCCTCTGCCGCGCTGGATGTGACTTCGATCACCTCTCTGTCCGCGTGGCCAATGACCTGCAGCAGAGCGTCCAGGTCCTTCACCGTACCGCTGGAAAGAAGTGGACGCTGTTCTTCGCCGACGAGGCGTGCGGCGTCCTGGCTCGTGAGCGTGAGGAGCTGGCCTTCAGGGCAGATGACCTCATCGCCGATCTTATACTCATATTCCGGCCGGACCATTGCCTCGGCGAGGTTGGCGTCGTGGCCCTTGCGCTGTGCCGCGCCGCGAATGAGCGCTACAGTGGGGGAGATGGCCTTCTCCTTGAGTCCATCGGGGATCTCCTGCGGACCGCCCATCGGAACAGGCGACATCATGATCGGCATGGCATCGCCGATGCGCCCGCTGGGCTCCATGTATATATGGTCCGTGGAGAGCGCGATGATAGCCCCTGCTGAAATGGCGTCGGTATTGACGAACGTGTAGGTCGTCGCGTCAAGATCGGCGAGCAGATGCATGATCTCTTCGCATGCATCCAGCCGTCCGCCGGGGGTATCCATGTCGAGGATGATTGCCGAGGCATTATCGCGCACGGCCTGGTTGACGCCGCGCCGCACGACATATACAAGCGCGCGCTCGATCATACCTTGGATCGGTATCACGTAGACTGGCCCGGTGTTGTTGGTCTGTGCGGGCGCGGGCCCAACTGAACCAAGCAGCGACAACATACAGAGAACGGCAAGCATCAGGCGTTTCATGCCGCGAGTATGCATGAATGTAGGTTCAGGGTTCAAGGTTCATGTAACCACGAAGGTCATGAAGGTTGGGAAGGTGCGAGAAACAACCGGCACTGCGTGAACCTGGTCCATTGTCATCGAGATCGTGATCGATATCGAAACCGGGCCGGGGGGAGCGATTGCGATCCCGATAGCGATAGCGATAGCGATTTCGATTTTGGTAGTAAGGGATAAGGGTATTCAGTCCCATGGCTTACGTGTTACGGTCTAAAACATGGACGCGAGAGAGACTGTTCACCTTGTCGGCGTGGGTGGGATTGGGATGAGTGCGCTGGCGCAGGTGTTGGTGGCGCGAGGGTGCAGTGTTACGGGGTCGGATCGGTCGCTGGACTGTGATGAGCGGTCCGAAGTGTTTGGCCCGTTGGCCGCCTCGGGCGTGGAGCTTGTTCCCCAGGACGGCGGTGCCGTCTCACCGGACACGGCCTGCGTGGTGATGAGCACGGCGATCGAGGCGGACAATCCCGACCTGTTGGCTGCGCAGCGTCATGGTGTTCGCGTGCGACATCGCTCCGACGTTCTGGCGGAGTGTTTGGCGGGCAAGCAGGTTGTTGCGATCACCGGTACCTCCGGCAAAAGCACGGTCACAGCGATGGTGGGCTGGGTTGCACAGGAGCTGGGGTTGGATCCTACCGTTGTGAATGGGGCGATCGTTCCGGTGTGGCGGTCCGACAAGGCAGTCGGAAATGTCCGGATGGGTGCGTCTGACCTATGGGTGATCGAGGCCGATGAGAGCGACCGCACACTCAATGCCTACGACTTCGATTGGGGTGTAGTGACAAACGTCTCGGCAGACCACTTCAGCGTCGAAGAGGCACGCAAACTGTTTCGGACGTTCGCACAACGTGCAAGGAAGGGAAGCGTAAGCGAGGTCGATGAGCCGGGGTTGCTGGAGGGCTTTCAGCCGACCGTGGAGGCGGGGGTGGGCCGTTTCGATCATGGGGGCATGACCTTTACGGTGCCGATGCCGGGCTACCATAACGCCGCCAACGCGCTGCTGGTTGTGCTGCTTATGGAGCGTATGGGGTGCTCGCTAGAGAAAGTGGCTGGCGCCCTGGCTCGTTTTCCGGGGTTGCACCGGCGCCTGGAGTTGGTCGGCGAAGCGCGTGGCGTGAGGGTTTTCGACGACTACGCGCATAATCCCGCCAAGATTGCTGCAGCCTGGCACGCGGTACGCAGGGAAGGGGGGCGTGTACTGGGAATCTGGCGTCCGCATGGCTATGGACCGCTACGCCAGATGATGGAGCCGCTTGCGGCCGAGTTCAGCGGGCTGAACTCGGGACCGGATGAACTTGTGGTCTTGCCGGTCTACGATGCAGGCGGGACCGCCGACCGGTCTGTAACGTCAGAGGTCCTTGCCGAGCGCATCCGCGAAGCGGGCGGCTCAACAGTCTATGTAATGCCTCCGGGCGATGTGCCCACTTGGATTGATGGAGAGGCGAAGGACGGCGATACGGTGCTCGTCATGGGCGCGCGCGATCCCGGATTGCCGGCGCTGGCCGGCCGGATCCTGGTTGCCTTGCAGGCCGACTAGGCTGAACCGCGTACGACGAGTTTGGGCGGCACGACTACGGTGCGTGCTTCCGGCGGGAGTTGAGGCACTCCTGACGCGATGGCGATCAGCATATCCAGCGCTGCAGCGGCGTATCGGTCGTGTTGCTGGTCTATCGTTGTCAACGGCGGATCAATGGCGGTGGCGAGATCCAAGTTATCGTACCCCGTGACCGCTACGTCTTCCGGTACACGGTGTCCCCGCGCTTTCAACCCTTGGATCAAGCGTGCGGCCCAGACATCGTTTGGGGCAACAATGGCGTCCACATGCTGCTTATCGACCAGGTTGTCGATTGCGTCCGCAGTTACCTCGGTAGTGGGGGTGACCATTTCAGTCTGGGCTGTCCAGATCAGTGATGGGTCAGCCGGTTGTCCGTTAGTGCCGATCGCTTCAAGGTACGCATCGCGACGCACGGCCATCAACTCGTCGGGCGTCCCTTCCAGTTGGAGGCCGATCCGGCGACGCCCGCTCTGCAGGAGGTGCGAGATAATCGATGCGATGGCCTGGGTCGTGTC
>CAYFPQ010000009.1:39495-51263 GCA_964345005.1 uncultured Victivallales bacterium
GACCCGGACACAGTAGCCGCCTGCCTCCAGAGGTTCGGCGTGCATGACAATGCCCGTGTGCCGGCCAATGATCGGCTTCAGTCGCTCCGCTCGGCCGGGCGTTACATCGAACAGACAGAGAATCGCATCGACGCCGCGGCTGTCGAAATCGGTTAGGTAATCGCGCAATGCTTCGGGGTCGCCGTGGAGTTGTCCAATCAGGAGGCGGTAGCCGCGCCGATATGCTTCCCATTCGACTGCCGCCAACCGGTCGTTCATGACGGACGCATTGACCGTGTCCATCAGGACGCCGACCATCTGAGTGTTCGCACCACGGAGTTGCTGGGCAGCACGGTTGGGATGGTAGTTCAGCGCGGCAGCGGCTTCTTCGATGCGCTTACGGGCGTCGTCACCGACGCGTACGTGGTCGCCTCCCGTTCCAAGCAGCACTTTTGCGGCCGCTGTGCGCGACACGTCGGCCTGCCTGGCAACATCGGTCAGTGTAACGCCGCGTACTCCCATATTGTCCCTCCCTGGTTCACGTCATGACAGCAGCGCATTGATCGAGGCCGCTGCGCGGCGGCCCTCACCCATGGCGAGAATGACCGTCGCGGCGCCCAGAACGATGTCACCTCCGGCATAAACCGCGTCCATCGTGGTTTTGCCTGCATCGTCAACAAGAATATTGCCCCAGCGGTTGGTCTCGATTGCGGGTGTTGTCTGCTTGATCAGCGGGTTGGAGTCATTGCCGATCGCCACGATCACACAGTCCACATCCATCAGGAATTCACTGCCCTCGATCGGTACCGGCCGGCGTCGCCCACTGTCGTCTGGCTCGCCCAGCTCGTAGCGCAGACACTCCATCGTATGGACACGTCCGTCATCGCCGCCGCGGAAGTTGATCGCGTTCTCGAGCGTGTGAAAGATTACGCCTTCTTCCTTGGCGTGGGCGATTTCCTCGATACGTGCCGGCATCTCCTTTTCGGTGCGGCGGTAGATCAGGTGGACCTCCTCGGCTCCCATGCGCACGGCGCAGCGGGCGGCGTCCATGGCGACATTTCCGCCACCAAGCACCGCTGTTCGGCGAGATGGCAGTACTGGTGTGTCGGCATTATCTCTGTCAAACGCGCGCATCAGATTAACGCGGGTAAGGTACTCGTTGGCGGAGTAGACCCCCACAAGATTCTCGCCCGGGATACTCATGAACTTCGGCAGTCCGGCGCCCGTACCCACAAACACTGCATCATAGCCGTCATGCGTCAGCAGATCCTGCAGTTTTCGCGTGCGTCCGATCACGAAGTTGGTCCTGATCTCGACCCCCATCTCCCGAAGCGTGTCGAGCTCGGATTGGACGATCTCTTTGGGCAGACGAAATTCGGGAATGCCATACATCATAACCCCGCCGGGCTTATGGAAGGCCTCGAAGATGGTAACGGTGTGTCCTTCGCGACGGACATCGGCCGCCACGGTGATACTGGCAGGGCCACTGCCGATCACGGCGACCTTCTTGCCTGTCTCCTGCTTTACCGCGGGGGCGTGAGCCTTGCCGCTTTCCCGCTCCAAGTCTGCAACGTAGCGCTCCAGGCGACCGATCGAGACAGACTTCTCGACATCCTTCAAGGCACGACCGACGGTGCAGTCGAGCTGGCACTGGACTTCCTGCGGGCAGACACGGCCGCAGATGGCAGGCAGCAGGCTGTTGGCCTTGATAACGTCGATGGCCTGCTGGAAGTCGCCATCGGCACAGGCGGTAACGAATGCGGGGATATCGATGCGAACGGGGCACCCGTCGACACAGGGCGCCTTCCTGCATTGCAGGCATCGCATCGCTTCCACCCGTGCCTGGGCTTCGGTATAGCCAAGAGCCACCTCGTCCATGTTGGCAATGCGGACGTCCGAGGGCTGTGCCGGCATGGGCTGAGACGGTATCGCCATCCGGTCCTTCGGCTTCAGCGGGTCTTCCCGCTGCAAGACGGCGTCCAAGGCTTCTTGTGCTTCCTTCGATATCTGGTCGTAGTCCAAGTCCATCCTATGCCTCCGCCTTCCTTGCTGCGATGTCCAGGTGACACTGCTCATGGTCCTGGTCTTCCTGTACCTTGTAGGCGCCGAGACGCTGCATCATGTTGTCGAAATCCACGGCGTGTCCGTCGAACTCGGGTCCATCGACGCAAACAAACTTGGTTTCATCGCCGACAGTTACGCGGCAACCGCCGCACATGCCGGTTCCGTCAATCATGATTGTGTTGAGTGAGACGACTGTTGGTACCTCGTACGGGCGCGTTGTCTCGGCGCAGAACTTCATCATGACCGGCGGACCGATCGCCACGACAAGATCCGGCTTCGGGTCGGCCTCGCACAGTTCCTTGAGGGGCTCGGTCACGAGCGCCTTGCGTCCGTACGACCCATCGTCGGTGCAGCAGGTGAAGTCATCGGCAATGGCCTTCATCTCGTCTTCAAGAATGATGAGGTCCTGCGACCGGGCGCCAATGATGGTGATGACTTCGTTGCCAGCCTCCTTCATCCCCTTGGCGATGGGATGGAGCGGGGCGACACCGATTCCGCCACCAACGCAGACGACACGACCGACCTTCTCGATATGTGTTGGCTGCCCGAGCGGGCCGAGCAAGTTGGCGATCGTATCCCCGGCTTCAAGTTCGGCCAACAGGTGAGTCGTCTTGCCCACGGCCTGAAAGATTAACGTGATCCAGCCTTCGTCCGCGTTCGCATCCGCAATCGTCAGCGGAACGCGTTCCCCGAAGTCCGTGTCGAGCTGAACGATCACAAACTGACCCGGTTTGCGCTCTGATGCGATGTGTGGCGCCTCAACGCGAATCTTGAAGACCGATTCCGACAGTTGTTCTCTCGCTACAATGGTATTCATATAGATCTAGCGTCCCCTGTGTCTCGATGCTTCCTCTCGCTTTGGGCCATGAAGCATCACCGGCTTGCGCTCCGGTGTCAATCCCATATCGATGTAATGTTGCGACACATCACAAAATAGTGCTACGTCATTCCTGCAGCGATGCGAGTGGATTAGATCCCAGAGCCTTGACTTGAGTCGTTCAGTAGGGTCAACTTCTGCTTTCCTCGAAGCAAACGCGATGTGGGGCGAATAGGACGAATGCCAACAGCCGAAGGGAGAGACCTTGTGGTCACAATATGAAAGCGCTCGAAATATACAGAATCAGTGACTCCCGGCTTGAACCGGCCGACATCGAACGCCGGTTAGCGGGTTCGCCTCACCACGCCATCGATGTTCTGAACTGGCCTCAGTTCGACTACTGTCCCCGTGTCACCTTTTCCATTGGCTATGGGGGCGGCGATCTCTGTGTCCGTTTTGCGGTAGAAGAGGACTCCGTGCTGGCGGAACGAACGGAAACAAACGCCTCGGTCTGCCGGGACAGCTGCGTCGAGATGTTTATTGCCCCATCTCCGGGTGGCTATTTCAACTTCGAGTTCAACTGTATCGGGACGACCCTGGTTGGGTGCGGCAACGGGCGTGGAGATATCCAGTATCTGGATCCCGATATCATCGCCCGGATACGCCGCCAATCCTCGTTGGGAAGCGATCCGTTTTCTGAGAGGTTGGAGCCGACAGCCTGGCATCTGACTGCAGCGATCCCTCTTGAAATTATGGGGATATCCGAAGAAAAGCTTCCGGGACACATCTGTAGCGCAAACTTCTACAAGTGCGGCGATTGCATGTCCAAACGGCACTACCTCACATGGAATCCCGTCGACATCCCGGCTCCTGACTTCCACAGACCAGACCATTTCGGTCGTATTGAGTTCCTGTAGCTGGATCGGTGCGCTCGGATAGCACGTGATGAAGACCGGCCTCTCTGGCCGGGATGCCATCTATGATCGGGTCTCGGATGCTGCCGCTCGGACAATCCGCTCCATATCCTCTGCCTGAGCTTCCATCGATCCGACCATCTTGAACTGCACACGGGTCCGGTCGCGGTTGTGACCGTCGCGATGGGTCTTGAAGTAGACATCGCCCTGGAGGTAGTCGGTCAGAAAACGGATACCGATTTCGAAGGTGATCAGGCGGGCGGAGAAGGCGAGGTGGTCGATCTCGGTCGCGTTCAGGGCATCCCCAGCCGAGGCGAGGTATCCGCGCGTGATGGCTTCGAACATCTCTATTCGCCCGAAGACCTTGGATAAGTCCATCTCATCCTCGGGGCAGGGCCGCATGGCTGTTCGAACCATGTCCCCGAAGTCGTACAGGGAGAGACCGGGCATGACGGTGTCGAGGTCGATTACGCAGATGCCCTCGCCGGTTGCGTCATCGAGCATGACATTGTTAAGCTTCGTGTCGTTGTGGGTGGTGAGGAGGGGAATCTTGCCGGCTCGCTGTAGGTCGAGCAGTCGGTCTACCATTTCCTCGCGTGCACCGGCAAACGCGATCTCGTCGGTCACCTCGACAGCACGGTTACAGACGTCGGCATCGATGGCAGCCTGCAGTGCGTCGAACCGGGCACGCGTATTGTGGAAATCCGGAATGGTCTCGAACAACGGCTCGCCGGGCAGATCGGCCAGTTGCTTTGTGAAGGTCCCGAAAGCTTTTGCACACTGGAATGCCTGCTCGGTGGTCTGTATCTCGTCGTAGGTTTGCGCCTGCTCGATGAAGATGTAGAGGCGCCAGTGGTTCCCTTCGGCATCCACGTGAAAGGATAGGCCGCTGACCGTAGGGATAAGCGTCAATGCTCGACGGTCGATGTCATCGGCTCCGTCTCGGAGGAGCTGGCTCTCGAGGTGCTTTGTCACCCGCTCGATGTTGGCCATGACCTGCGCGGGCTGCTTGAAGACGTTGTGATTGATGCGCTGGAGAATATACCGCCTGGGGCCATGCGAGTGGTCAACTGTCACGGCGTAGGTGTCGTTGATGTGTCCGGTCCCATACGGACCACCGGAGACAAACGGTCCCTGTAGATCGAACGCCCCCGTGACGGATTTGATGTCATGCTTTGTCTGCACTGTTTCCTACCGATATGCCTGCCACTCCGGCTCGTTCTCGAAGATCCACTGGTAGTACTCTTTCTGGGTCAACTCCGCTGCGGCATCGTCATCGACGATCACATGGCAGTGGGCGTGCAACTGAAGCGCCGTGGCGGAAATCATGGATGTTACCGGTCCCTCCACGGCTTTGGCGAGGATTTCGGCCTTTTCGCTCCCGGTGACCAGCAGGGCAATGCTCTTTGCTTCCAGGATGGTGCCGACTCCCATCGTGATGCCACGTCGCGGCATCATCTCAGGGGAGGGGAAGAACCCCTCGTTCTGACGAATGGTTGTGGGCGTCAGTGCCTTCTCGCGTGTGCGGGAGTGAAGCGCCGAGAGCGGTTCATTAAAACCGATGTGTCCCGATCTTCCGATGCCGAGTAGCTGTATGTCGATTCCGCCACATTCCTTGATGAGGTCTTCGTAACGCTGGCATTCTACTCTGAAGTCCGGAGCCATCCCGTGAGGCAGGTGTGTGTTTCGCAGGTCAATATTGACCCGGTTGAACAGGTGTTCGTTCATGTAATAGCGATACGAGTTGGGATGATCGGGCGCCAAGCCGTCGTATTCGTCCAGGTTGAACGTGCGCACCAGGGAGAAGTCGAGATCCTCCTCGCGATGCATTCGCACCAACTCGGCGTATACGAGTTCCATGGTTGCGCCCGTCGCCAGTCCGAGAACACATGAGGGCTTGGCCCGAATGCGTTTAGCGACCATGGCGGCCACCACGTGGGCGGCCGCCTTGCTGTCAGGGCGAATGATGACTTCCATATTCGCTCTCCTGGGTTAGCAGAACTCGTCCGCGTGGTCGGGGTGGGCAAGAATAACTTGCTTATCGCCCAGCGATTCACGCAGTGCGTTGATTTCATCGCCACCGTTGTCCAGTGGAACTGCAACCTGTCCGCCTTCCAATGCGGAGCGACACATGGCCATCATGACCTCAAAGCCCATGAATGCACGGTCAAAGCTGCACGAATGCACCTTGGCGTCGTCATCAAGCCAGTCGGCCATCTCCTGGACATAGGGCACCATGTCATGCGCATAGTCCATGGCACCTTCGCCGCTCTGGAGTCCTCCATCCGCGGTGACGCTGCGCCAGCCGCCGTTGGTGAGCACCTCGGCAAAACCGTTGTCGCCCATAACGCGGATGCGGTTACGCCCCCACCACTTGGCTACTTCCGAAATATTCGGGGCGCCGGCTCCGGTTTCGACGATGCCCCGTACGCCATTGGCGAACTGAATAAGGCCCGCGATGTAGTCAGGGGAGGGGTGGTTGTCGGCAAGCTTGCCTCGGCCAGCCGCCTGCGCCATGGCCCACTCGGCAGGAGCGTAGTCGTTATACCAGCACATGTACTCGATCATGTGACTCATCATGTGCATCATCCAACCCGGCGTTGAGGCATAGATCGTGTGGATCTTGCCCAGTGCCCCGCTGGCGACGATCTCCTTCACCTTGGTGTAGTGCGGACCGTAGCGGTGTTGGTGGCTGACCACGGCCTTGATGCCGCTTGCCTGTATGGTGGCGTTGAGTTCTTGGCCGGCTGCGCTGGAGTCGGCCACGGGCTTCTCGAACGCGACGAGCTTGACGCCGCTTGCGATTGCCATATCCACGAAGGCCTTGCGCAGATGCGGCATCGTGCAGAAACAGAAGACGTCGGGCTTCAGCGTTGCGGTCAGCGCAGCGGCATCGGTCGAGGTCTCGACCGCGCCGCCAAGCTGTTCCTTTGCCTCCGCCAGCCGTGCTTCGTCGATATCGCAAATGCCGACAACTTCAAAGTTGGGATTGTCTTGAAACGCGGCGGCATGATGCTTGCCGCGTTTTCCCATTCCGACGACAACAACGGAGTACTTGCTCATGACTGTGCCTTGTCCCACTCGACGACTTTCGCGATGACGTAGTCGGCCTCTTCCTGGGTCAGTTCGGGGTACATCGGCAGTGAGACGCAGGTTGCTGCATTAGCCTCTGCGTTTTCGAGCGAGCCGACGATCTCGCAGGGCTTGCCCCACGGGAAACCTTCCTGCTGATGGATCGCGATGGAGTAATGCGTCTTCGCATCGATGCCGTTGTCCTGTAGGAACTGGACCATGGCGTCGCGTTTAGCAGCGTCCTTCATCTCAATGGCGTAGAGATGGTAGACGTGGCGGTAGCCCGGTACGTTGTAAGGCAGGCTGAAGGACTGGCAGTCCTTGAGTCCCTCGTCGTAGACCCGGGCCCACGCGATGCGCTGGTCGGTCCATGCCGTGATGTGCTTCATCTTGGCACTCAGGACGCCGGCCTGCAGGTCGTCCAAGCGGCTATTGAACCCGAAGCTGTGCACGTTGCGGGCGCTGGAGCCGTGGTTGCGCAGTTTGCGGATGGTCTCGTCCATAGCGGCATCATTCGTGAAGACCATGCCGCCATCCCCGAAACAGCCCAGGTTCTTCTGGATGATGTAGCTCGTGGTTACAGCCGCACTGCGATCGCCCTGCTTGAACGTGTCGCCGGCGCCGTCGATAGCCTGGGCGTTGTCCTCTATGACCTTGAGGCCATGCTTCTCGGCGATGTCCCAGATGGCGGGCATGTCGGCGCACTGGCCGTACAGATGCACCGGCATGATTGCCTTGGTGTTCTCCGTGATGGCGGCTTCGATCTTCGCGGGGTCGATGCACTTGGTCTTGGGTTCGCAGTCGACCAGTACCGCCTTGGCGCCGGCGATCCAGATCGCCTCGGCTGTGGCGAAGAAAGTGTTGGCGTTGGTAATGACTTCGTCACCTTCGCCAATTCCAAGCGCCATCAAGCTCAGCCAGAGCGCGTCCGTACCGTTGCCGACGCCAATCGCGTGGGTGGTGCCGAAGTACTCTTTGGCCTGTGCCTCGAACTTCTTGAGCATCGGGCCCTGAACGAAACTGCCGCTCATGAGCACTTCCTGCATGTTGGCGTCGATTTCCGATTTGATGTTCTCGTACTGCCGTACGTGTCCGTAGAAGGATACCTTCATGATTTGACCTCTCTGTGTTTTGTTGGTTAGCCGACGAACGTTTCTATCTTCTCTCTTACATCTTGTGCGAACCGATCGATGAACTTGCCTGTATGTTCTGCGACCGAGAGTGTGTCATCGCGGATGAGGGGAGTCAGGTCCATGGCCCAGCTCAGGGCTGTGGTCTTGTCCGACGCGTGTGACTCGAAGAAGGTTGCGTTGGCCATGCGGCGTCCTGCTACCGCCGTGTCGTACCGTTTGCCTCCGGCGATCTGGGAATCGAAGGTCCCGGCCAAAGCGGCGGCCAGATTGGGGCGTTGGTCAACGGGTAGAATCTGTTTGTCTTCGTCCTTCAGCCAGTCGAGTGACCGCCATATCTCGCATCCGTAGACCGTCTTGGGGCGATTGTCTTGCGGCAGGGCACGCAGAGCGGAGATGCCGCGAAGCACGGCGGCAACATGGGTGTCGTGTTTGTCGGCCGGGTTATGCAGGTAGACGACTTCAGGGCGAGCGACCTCGAAGATCTTGCGTAATTCTTCCACGACTGCGGTTTCAGCCGGATTCTTCAGGTCGGAACTGGGGTGCCCCAGTTGTATCTGGCAGGCATAGTCGCCCGTGTAGGCTGCCTTGCGCTGCTCCTGCTGGCGCACCTTCCTCATTTCTTCGTCGCTGAAGTCGGCATACAGTCCGGTTCGCGAACTGCCACCGCCGTTCGTGAGGCAGACGCCTGTGAACCATCGGTCGCTCCTTCCATAGCACTCAACGATGCCGTGCAGCGCCATGAACTCCTGGTCGTCCTGGTGCGCGCCCACGCAGAGGTGCGTGGTGCGAGCCAGGGCCTGGGGCATCGGGGTGCCGTCGGGTACGAATGTGTCGTTGCCGAACGGATCATGTATCATCGTATCCACCTCACTTCTCAATCTGTGGCAGGCTGGCGGCGGCAATGGCCTGACCGTGACGCTTCAACTGCTCATCCGGTGTGCTTATGCGAATCTTATCCCCCAGTTCGGGGAACTCGAGTGCCAATACCTGCTGGGCGCCTTCGATAATGACCGCGCCGCCTTCGCCGGATGTCACGCGTCCCAATATCAGCAGGTTATGAATGTCATAGGACTCTGCGTAGTGCGCAATCGTGTACCCGAAATAGGTGCCGATGGTTTCGTAGATGTTCCGGGCACGCTCGTCGCCGTTGGACATCAGTTTCTGGACTTCCACCAGTTTCTCGGCAAATGGCATTTCGTCGGGCAGTTCGATGCCGGCGCGGGGAGCGAGACGGCCCACCGCCTGCTGCGAGAAGTACTGAACGCCGCAGCCGATATCGCCCGACCACTCGTCAGCCGGAGCATCGTCCCGGTAGTCGATGGGTGTAAACGCCAGCTCGTTCAGGCACGGGGTAATATGTCCGGCGCTGTCGCAATAGCCTGCCGCCTGGCTCGTTCCCATAGAGATGCCGAGCACGCCGTTGGCTTTAAGTGACATCGAGCCGGCCAGTGCCGTCACTTCCCCGTCGTTGGCAACCTCGAAGGGAACGTTGCCCCATTCCTCCTTAAGGCGATAGAAGATGCGCCGGATATGCTTGTCGAAATCCTCTTGAGAGATTCCCCTGAAGAGGGAAGCGAGGAGTACTTCCGTATTAGCGTAGTCACCTGCAGCACTGCCGCCGATCGCATCGACTCTGGGCAGGTGCGCCGCCGCCCGCTTGAGCGAGTCGTTGATGCCGTCGTAATGATATTGCGGGTCGGACTGAAAATAGGGATCCCAGGCGATCTCTTCCGAAAAGACAACTTCGCCATCGATCAGCGCCGCCGCTTTGCGGTCGCTTCCGCCGAGATCGAATCCGATGCGGCAGCCGTTCAGGTGGCGTCCCAGCGGCAAGGATTGGTGCGTGGCGGCGGGTACATCTTCGATGGCGCAGGCCGTGACCGAGATCTGCTCGCCAAATGCGCGTGTGCCGATCAGCTCGTTGTCGAATGCTCGCGCGCCCGCGGGGCTGAAGCAGTCCCGAATCATGGCGGCAATGGGTTCCGAGCCGCCGACGAATATTCTCGATCCTCCCTTTTGCCACAAAAGGGTCTTGATCATCCGTTCGACGAACTTACCGGTAAGCGCTGCATTGCCCTCTTCGTAGGGAAGTATCCGGGTTTGCTCAAGAAACGTCGTTCCGTCTGGCCGAGACAGCCCGATAGCTAGGTCCGTGCTGCCGGGATCGTCGGCACATCGCTTACGATAAGTGCGATTCCACAGCACAGCCGGAACAAATTCGGGGTCCAATACGGGCTTAAGCACTGCGTTTGTCATGATCCAATTCCCTTTACGCGAAAAAGAATCCCGCATGCGGTGTCATTAATAAAGATCATTTTTTTGTCATTTTCGCTATAAAGTTAACTTTATTGACTTCTTGGAGTGGGGCGATATGCTCTTGGAACAGTGAATATTGACCCGAAACTCTTGCCTATCGAGGATCCGCAAAGCTATTGGACGGGCGTCGGTGAGGGCTCGTCCCTGCCCATTCCGACGAGTATCCTGTTCTTTCAGCGCAAGACGACGGAGAAGCTCCAGCAGGACACGCTGCAGAACTGCTCTCATCACCGTTATGTCCTGATGTTCAACCTGTGCACTTCAGGTACGGTGCATGTCGACAATCTGCTGTTGCCGCTTGATCCCGGGAAAGCCCTGCTGGTTCTGCCCTATCAATTCCACCATTTCAGTCATCTCGCCTCTCAGCGGATCGACTGGATATTCTGTACGTTCGATATGGCCGAGGGAACGTTCTTGGAGCCGTTCAGGAACCGTACACTCCTGCCGCGACGGGGATCGATCCAGGCGTTGAATCTGCTGTTGACCGAATGGCGTCGATGCAGGGAGGCAGGGCGTCCCGGTGTGATGCAGGAAATGCAGTTGCAGATTGTCCTGCTATATCTCCTGATTTCGCTGCGCGATGACCTGCAAGTGCAAGCCCCGGATCTTCCTCCCGAGCCAAAGGGCGCTCTGTTGCGTGCCGTGAACAGGTTGCTTTCGGAGTGGCGTGGGCGACCGGTTTCGGTCACGGATCTTGCCGGAGGGCTCGGCATGTCGGTGTCGCGGCTTCGCGTGTTGTTCAGGGAGACCGCCGGGGTTCCGTTGGGTCGCTATATGTTGAATTACCGGCTCAATCGGGCGATGGCATTGCTGCGCACAACGGATCTCCCTGTCGCCGGGGTGGCGGAGGAGGCCGGATTCGGATCACCCCAGGCCTTCAGCCGCATCTTCAAGCACAAGATCGGGCAATCCCCGCGCGCTTACCGACGCCAGCCATCAGCCGTAGCCGCTAATCTTCCTTCTTGAGGATATCCCGGATGGCGAGGGGGGTCCCGGCCATCTCCCGGTTGGCGGATTCGAGCTTTTCACGGTTGGAGACGATGCAGGTGGCGGCTTTGGGTAGACCGGTTTCGAGCGCTTCAAGCATGGCGCGACAGGCTTCGGCGGGGGTGACGGAGCGGAGTCGGGCATACCGTCGCTCGCGCACGTCGTGCGTGATGCCGGCGAGGTGACGTGTGAGGGCGTCGCGTGTGGCGGCGGCTGGTCGGATCGGACGGGTCATATCCTTTGCCGTGGCGATGATGGCGCGGTCAACATCGGTCTGTGTCCACCCGGCAGCCTCGACGTACCCCTTTGTCCCCGCGAGCACGTCGAGGGTCCGCGCGATGTGTGGGTCGTTGAACGAGCCCATGGAAATACGGCTGTGGAAGGGATTGTGATTGAAACTGGCGCCATAGGCGTTGCCTTTGAAGCGGATCTCGCTGAGGGTGTACTCCATACGCACCAGATGCGACGCCACGGCGAGCAACGGCT
>CAYFPQ010000009.1:51273-66367 GCA_964345005.1 uncultured Victivallales bacterium
GCGAGCGCACAGTGCGCCACCTGGATCGGGCCGGCCAATCCCTCGCACGGTGGTTCCTCGTAGGGCATATACCCGGTAGATACCGGAGGCGGCAGTCCTTCGCTCATTTCGCCTGCCCATGCCGCGAGCGAATCCTGCACGACCGTGAAGACGGAGGGTGAACCGGTGAAGCTGGCGGTGAGACGGTCGCGATTGAGCAGGAAGTCGCGGATGGTTTCTACGGTGGCTATAACCTCCTGAGACTTGCTGTCGAACGCGGACACCAGGGCCTCTGCCTGATCGAGTTGGGGCAGGCCGTGAAGCACTTCCTCAAGATGATCTTCAACGTTCAATCCCCGTGCCGCATGCGTGGCCGCGGTGGCGCTTCCGTTGTGAACCATGGCGGTGCGGCAGTGGGCCAGCATTTGGGAGAGAACGTCGTGCAGGCGTTCACGGTTGCGCGGGTCGGCAGCGAAAAGGATATCGTGTAGCAACGCCATGGCCGGGCCGATGCGGTCATCGAGAGTTTTCAGTGTCAGCCGCAGACCCCATACCGGTTCGTTCTGCGTGCTGTGTGTCATAAGCACCGGTATACAGCCGATGCCGCCGGTGGCGGCGGCCTTGCGGTGGGCGATGACCTCGTATCCCATGCCGGCGGCGCCCATCTTGTTGATCACCTCGGCATAGTGCGGCAGTCGGTGCCACAGCGCTTCAGGAAGTCCCTGCAGATTGAAATCGAGCATCAACGTGTTGACGCCGTTGGATGGTACGTCGTTCTTGAGCAGCGTGATCGGGCCTGCCGACTCAACGGACGTGGGAATGTGCACAAGCTCGGCGGGAAGGTCAGAGATGGCGAGCTGCGGTAGCGAGGCGATCTGCTCGGGTGTATTCGGCAGGCTGTTCTCGCGGTCCAACTCGGCCGCGTCCGTTGCGATCCGCCGCGCGGCATAATCATCCATCCCCGCGCGCGTCTGTGCCATGCGCTCCTCGAATGCGGCGATCTGCCGCGCCTCGTGCTCCGGGTCGGGCGTGAGGGTTACGGTGAGGCGGTGGGGGGTGTCGAGTAGCCATTCGCGGATGGTCGTGTTGAAGAGCTGCGGGTCATCGCGGTAGCGGTCACGGCAGGTCTGCAGGTGGCGCTGCATGCTGACGAAGGGGAGGGGATCGTCCCCGTAGAGCCAGCTATGGACAACGTGGTCCATGATGTGCAGGGGGAACATCGTCTGGATTTCGAGATACTGGTAGGCGGCCTGTTGAAACGCCGCATCGATGCTGTCCGCCGCAATGCCGTTGTCCGCAATCGCCGTGAGGGTATCCAACACGCACTGCTCGAAAGCGTCCCGGCGGTTGGCTTCAGAGCCTTTCAGGCCAACGGAGAATGTTCCTTCGTGCCCCATAGCATCTGCGTGCGTCGATACAATGTCCACGCCCAGGCTGGAGTCGATCAAGGCCTTCTTGAGCGGTGCAGCTTCATTGCCGACGAGAACCAGTTCCAGTATCCGCATCAGGACGGTGGCGACAGGATCGGCCGCTTCGTAGCAGCGCCAACTCATGGCAAGATAGGTCTTCTCGTTCAGCGATTCATTCTGCCCAATGGGGTAGGTGTCGCTGATGGCGCGCGGGGCATCCCAGGCCGGCTGGCGCGGAATGGGAGCTTGCGCTGCGGCTGTGTCGAAGGCTTCAAGTCGAGGCGCAAGAAAAGCGAGATACTCTTCCGTGGGAATATCGCCATAAAGAAAGAACCTGGCATTGGACGGGTGGTAGATCGACCGGTGAAACGCCAGCATCTCCCCCTTCGTGAGATCCGGAATGGCGACAGGATCGCCGCCGGACTCCAGTCCGTAGGCCGTATCGGGGAAGAGACCCCGTGACTGCGCACGGTAGAGACAGGCTTCCGGGTTCGAGAAGGCGCCCTTCATCTCGTTGTAGACGATGCCGTTAACGGTTAGCGCACCGGTTGGGTCGGCGGGGTCCCGCGGTGCAAGGTGATGAGCCTCGCGTCGGAATGTCGTGTCGGAAAGAAGTGGGTGGAAGACGGCATCGAAGTAGACGTCAGCCAGGTTGAACAGGTCACGCTTGGCGTTGCTGGCGACGGGATAGTAAGTGCAGTCGGGGCCGGTCATGGCGTTGATAAAGGTTGCCATGCTCATCTTGATCATCTCGAAGAACGGCTCCTTGACGGGAAATCGTTCGGAGCCGGCCAGAACGGAGTGCTCCAGGATGTGGGGCAGACCGGTGTCATCGGGGGGTGGGGTCGGGAAACTGATTGAGAAGAGGTTCTCGGTGTCGCTGTTGTAGATGTGAAGCAGACGTGCACCGCTCTTGGGATGGAGCAGTTCACGCGCTGTGGACTGCAGGTCGGGGATGGCCGTTACCCGTTTGACCTGGAATCCGTCTACGATGTCGCCCGCTTCCAGGTCGTGTTCAATGCTCTTCATCGGGTTCCTTTCCATGTCGCGTCAAAGGAATGAAGCTCAGAAGAATAGCGGAAGCCGGTGTGCGATGGAAGCGCCTATGGCGGTCCCGAATGTAAACGCTTGCTTGACGAGAAGTGGCCGCTCGGCGTAACGTAGCGCACGCGTGTTGAAAGCAGGTAGGGAAGTGATGTTGTCATGAATTATGGGATTGTCGTAGCGGGTGGACGTAGCGAGCGCATGGGCGCGAAGGTTGACAAGGCCTTCGTCAGTCTAGGTCCACGCCCTGTCCTTGCCTATTCGCTCATGGCTTTTGAGGAATGCCCCGACATTGACGGTGTGATTCTTGTCCTGCGGAAGGAGCGCATAAAGGCTGGTCGCAGCGTGGTAGACATGTTCGGGTGCTCCAAGGTGAAGAACATCGTGGCCGGTGGCCCCATGCGGCAGGTATCGGTCAACAATGGCATGGAAGCATTGCCCGAAGAGGCCAAGATTGTTGCTGTACACGATGGCGCGCGTCCCTGTGTTACCCCGGACCTGATTTCCGAGACCATCAAGTCGGCCAAGCGCTACGGCTCAGGCGTTGCGGCGGTGCGGATTGCCGACACGGTCAAACATGTTGAGCGGGGGCTTACCGTTACACGAACGGTCGATCGATCCAAGCTGTGGGCTGTGCAGACACCCCAGACTTTCAAGGTTAGTCTTTTGAAGCGAGCATTCGAACTGGTCAACGAGAAGGACGTGACGGTAACCGACGAGGCATCGGCGGTTGAGCTTACCTCGCAGAAGGTACGGCTGGTGCAGGCCTCGGTATCGAACGTCAAAATCACAACGCCGGATGACTTGGCGATGGCGACCACGCTGCTTAACCTGCATCGGAATTTTGTTCCATGAAGTCAGCCCGCTACGCGGTCCTGGGAGACATACACGGCAATAGGGAGGCCCTCAGTACAGTCCTCACGGACGCGGCTGAGCAGGGGGTCACGGACTATGTGTCCGTGGGCGATGTCGTCGGCTACAACGCCGACCCATCGGCCTGTCTTGACCGGATACGCGAACTCGACTGCGTCGTCGTACGCGGGAACCACGACCACTATTGCTCGCACGAGGAATCGCTCCAGGATTTTCACCCCTTGGCCGCAAAGGTGATCAGTTGGACCCGCGATCAGCTCGACGACGATCAGATCGAGTACTTGCGCCATCTGAAAATGCATGTCTCGCTCGACGGCTTCACTCTCGTTCACAGCACGCTCGACATGCCCGATCACTGGGGTTACGTGTTCGACACGCTCGAGGCAGAGGCCCATTTCAACTACCAGCACACCTCGGTCTGTTTCTACGGTCATACGCACGTGCCGGTAGTCTTCGACAAGCTGGGGCGTGTGACGCGCCGCGATACCGAGAAGCTGAAGATCGAAATCGGGCATAAGTATTTCATCAATGTGGGCAGTGTCGGCCAGCCGCGAGACGGCGATTCCCGCTGTGCCTACGTGATCTACGACACCGAGGCCAAGACCGTGGAATTCCGTCGCCTGACGTACGATCTTCCTGCCGCACAGGCCAAGATCCTGGCCGCGGGACTGCCGGGGCGACTCGCCGAGCGGCTCGCCATCGGCAAGTAGGAGTCTTGACGGCGAGTGGCCCTTTTGACTATCTTATGCTTTTTCGCACGGACGGGGGTCTGTGTGAAGACGACAACACCTAAGCAGGAGTTTTATAATGGCATACGTGATTTCTGATGCTTGCACGAAGTGCGGCAGCTGCGAGCCGGTTTGCCCGTCTGAGGCGATTTCCGAGGGCGACAGCCAGTTTGTGATCGATCCCGAGAAGTGCGTGGACTGCGCGCTGTGCGTGGATGAGTGCCCCGTCGAGGCGATCTCGGCCGGCGACTGAGTCGCTTCTGGTCGTTTCGTTGTGAGCAACTCACAACATGATTTTCAGGGAGGGTACCGGTACCTGTTCGGGCCGGTACCCTCCCGTCGTTTAGGGCGCTCGTTGGGGGTCGACGTGGTGCCCGTCAAGACCTGCACTTTCAACTGTCCTTTCTGTGAGGTCGGTCTCACCACGGCCCATACCATCGAGCGGCGAGAGTACGTGCCCGTTGAGGACGTGTTGGCCGAGTTCGATGGCTGGCTGGCATCGGACGGCACGGCGGATATCATCACCGTGGCTGGATCGGGCGAGCCCACGCTTCACTCCCGGTTCGGCGATATCCTGGCAGGTATCGCGGAACGCTGCGATATCCCCACGGCACTGCTGACGAACAGTTCGCTGATGCATCTACCCGAAGTGCGTGAAGGGGCGGGGCATGCCTCGATCGTAAAGGTCTCGCTCAGTGCATGGGACCAGGCTTCGTTCGAGCGAGTCAATCACGCCCACGCATCGCTCTCCTTTGAATCGATGGTCGAGGGATTGCGTGCGCTTCGCGGCGTGTACAGCGCGCGGATCTGGATGGAGGTATTCCTGATGGCGGGGGTGAACGACGATCCTGCCGGTGTGGCGAGAATAGCGGAGTTGGCAAAAGGGATCCGTCCTGACCGTATCCAGCTCAACACAGTGGTACGTCCCCCTGCCGATGGCCAGGCGGGAGCTGTTTCTTCGGATGCATTGCAGGAGTTGGCCGGGCTGTTTGAACCCGAGGCGGAGCTAATCGCCGGGTTTCAGGGCGAGCCATGTTGTGGGAGCGCGGCGACCGATTCGGAGGTCGTGAACATGCTGGCTCGTCGCCCCTGCACCGCCGCCGACATCGCGGCATCGTTCAGTATGAGCGATGGTGAGACGGAGGCGCTTATCGATCGGTTGGAGGGCGAAGGCCGTATCGTTGCCGAGACCCGCGAAAACGGGGTCTATTATCTCGCCAAATAGCGCGGTCTGCCCTAGCATACCACGACATTTTCTCAACGGAGGAACTATGCTGTCTGTTCTCCAGAAAGTCTTCGGAACCAAGCACCAGCGCGATATCAAGCTAATGATGCCGCTCGTGGAGCGCATCAACGCCCACGAGAACGAGTACCAGTCCCTCTCGGAGGATAGCCTGAAGGGCAAGACCGCCGAGTTCCGGTCGCGCCTCGAACAGGGCGAGACGCTGGACGATGTCATGTGCGAAGCCTTTGCGGTGGTGAAGAATGCCTGCCGCCGCTTGGTCGGGACCACGGAGATGGTCTGCGGCCATGAGCTGAAGTGGGACATGGTGCCGTTCGATGTCCAGCTTGTCGGTGCCATCGTACTGCACAATTCGAAGATCGCCGAGATGGCCACCGGTGAAGGTAAGACGCTGGTGGCGACGATGCCGGTTTACCTCAATGCGCTTGCCGGCAAAGGCGTGCACGTGGTGACGGTGAACGACTACCTTGCCCGCCGTGACTCGCAGTGGATGGGGCTGGTCTTCGAGTACCTCGGTCTGACCGTGGGTTGCATCCAGAACCAGATGACACCCGACGAGCGGCGCATCCAATACGGCTGCGACATCACGTACGGAACGAACAGCGAGTTCGGATTCGACTATCTTCGCGACAACGGAATGGCCTTCGACGTCGAGCACCAGGTGCAGCGCGGACATTTCTACGCGATCATTGACGAGGTAGACAGCATCCTGATCGACGAGGCCCGCACCCCGCTGATCATTTCCGGTCCGGCACCACACTCGTCCAACCAGTATTTCGAGCTGAAACCCCGCGTCGAACAGCTCGTGCGCAAGCAGCGAGCGCTCTGCAACCAGATGATTACGGACATTAAGAAGCATCTCAACCGCGAAGAGAACGAGGACGCGCAACTCAAGCTTTACCAGCTTTACCACGGCATGCCGAAGCATAAGCAACTCATGCACATGCTTGAGGAGCCCGCCGTCCGGCGCCTTCACGAGCAGGTCGAGAACATGATGCTGACGGACATGCGTAAGGAAATGGCCCGCGAATTGCGCGAAGAACTCTTCTTTACGATCGACGAGCGCGGACACGACGCCAGCCTCACCGAGAAGGGGTGCGAGGCCCTCAATCCGACCGATCCGGAAGCCTATGTGCTTCCCGATATCATTTCCGCCATGTCCGAACTGGATGGTAAGGGCGACGAGGTGTCGGAGCAGGACAAGACGCGCATGCGGCAGGAGATTCAACAGACCTACTCCGACCGCAGCGAGAAGATCCACAACGTAGACCAGCTTATCCGCGCCTACTGCCTTTACGAGCGCGATGTGGAGTACGTTGTGCAGGAGAATCGCGTCCTGATCGTTGACGAATTCACTGGCCGTATCCTTCCCGGTCGCCGCTGGAGCGATGGTCTGCACCAGGCTGTCGAGGCCAAGGAAGGGGTCAAGATCGAGCGTGAGACGCAGACCTTGGCCACGATCACGATTCAGAACTACTTCCGTATGTACGACAAACTGGCCGGCATGACCGGTACTGCCGAGACCGAAGCCAACGAGTTCCGGGACATCTACGCGCTCGACGTCGTAGTGATCCCGACCAACCGGCCGGTGCGCCGCGTGGATTCGAACGACCGTGTCTACAAGTCGCAGCGTGAGAAGTTTGCGGCCGTGATCGAGGAGATTCGTCACTACAACAACCTCGGTCTTCCGGTGCTGGTGGGCACGGTCACGGTCGATACGTCTGAAGTGCTGAGCCGGATGCTCAAGCGGGCGGGAATCGTCCACAACGTCCTCAATGCCAAGAACCATGAGGCCGAGGCGGAGATCGTGACACGGGCCGGGCAGCCGGGTGCGGTAACGATCGCTACGAACATGGCTGGCCGTGGGACGGATATCAAGCTGGGGCAGGGCGTCGTTCGAATCGAGCGTGATGTCGTTGTCTCACAGGTTGCGTTGGACGACCGCATGGAGGGCGGCAAGACGTTGCGCGCGGTGTTGGAGGAGAATCCCTGCGGTCTGCACGTGATTGCGTCTGAGCGGCATGAGTCGCGCCGGATCGACCGCCAGCTCCGTGGACGTTGCGCGCGGCAGGGCGATCCGGGCTGGTCGCGGTTCTATGTGTCGCTTGAGGATGACCTGATGCGCCTGTTCGGGTCCGATCGAATCGCCGGCATCATGGAACGGCTTGGGCTGGAGGAAGGACAGGAGCTGGAGCACAAGTGGCTCAACCGCTCGATCGAGACCGCCCAGCGCCGCGTCGAGCAGCACAACTACTCGATTCGTAAGCGCACGCTGGAATACGACGACGTGATGAACCGCCAGCGCGAAGTCATCTACGGTTTCCGCGGTGATGTCGTCCGTAGCGAGAGCATCCGCGAACATGTCTTCGACATTCTGCACGATGTTATCCTCGAGCAGGCCGAAGGGCTGCCGGCGGAGCCGGACGAGGAGTCGCTGCGAGACTTCATGGAGTGGGTCCAGCTCACGTTTCCCATCGCGTTTCGCGCGAGCGACCTGGCTGGCCAGTCGGACCCGGAAGAGGTCGCGAAGATTGTGTTCGGGCGAGTGCAACGGGCCTACGAGTTGAAGTGTCAGATGGAAGATTCGGGCGCTGTCGAGGTGATGGAGCGTCAGATTGTTCTTCAAAGCATCGATACGCAGTGGCAGGACTACCTTCGCTCGATGGATGCACTGCGCCAGGGCGTGGGTCTACGCGCTTACGGTCAGCGTGATCCGCTGGTTGAGTACAAGCGCGAAGCCTTCGAGATGTTCGGCCAGCTCATGACCAGCATCAAGCAGGATGTCGCTTCGGCGGTGTTCCGCACGACGACGAACGTCGAGTCGTTCGAATCGTTCATCTCTTCGCTGCCGCAGACGCTGGTGCACGATGAGGTCTCGCTGCTTGGCGCCGGAGGTGCCGCACCGCCTGCCGCCGCACCGCAACCAGCCGGAAGACCCCCGCAGGGCGCACCGTCTCCCCAGATGGCTCCCGGGCTGCCGCCGGCAGGAATGCCGGGCGCGGGCAGCACGGTTCACCGGGATGCCGAGAAGGTTGGCCGCAACGATCCCTGTCCTTGTGGGAGCGGCAAGAAGTACAAGAAGTGCTGTGCCGCTTGACGCGCCAATGACGAAGTACCTAAGTACCCAAGCCCGAATGAAGCACGAAGACCGAAACCCGAATGCTCGAGTTCATCGTGGGGGAACTTCTGGCATGTGGATCTTGAATCTCTCGCAGGGCACGAGGGCGCCTCTCAGCCACTTCCAGTCTTGACCCCCTGCTTCTGACAGCTAGAATTTGTGCTAGAAGGAGGTGAAGACGGTGGTTATTGTGGATGTTGACATGTTGTGGGTGTTCTCGGCACATTGCCGTAGCTGTTTAGCCAAGGGTGCAGGATAGGCTCGGCATGAGAGTGCATTGGGGAAATCAATCCTGCCGTGGTTTCATGGATCCACGGCAGTCTGGGAAAAGGTAAGGATCGTACTTATGCAACGTGATACGGGTCAAATGCTGTCAATCATGTTCGTTATGATCGCCACTGTCGGTGGTGCGACTTTCGTCCTCAGTAAGCTGATTGACAGAAACACTCAGCTGATAGAGCGGAATCACTCGGCCGTACAGGTGGTCGAGCAAAAGGTGATGGAGCATGCCGAGAAGATAGCGTTCATTAAGGGGCAGCTCTCAGCATTTGCTGAAGCTTCAACGGAAACCATGGATCAGTGCACAAGGGCGCTTCTGAATACCAAGACTGCACTTGATGCCCACACAGCAGCACTGCATGCATGGAAGAAGGAACGTTCAGAACTGAATGCGTCCTATCAACAGGCCATTGCAGAACACCGCAACTACGCTGAACGCGTCGAGTTGGCTACACTCAAGATGCAGCAGGCTACGAATGAACACCTCGAGTTAGCTCAGAAGGAGAGGCGTAGGATTGTCGATATTGAGAGGTCGGTACAGTCTCTTGGGGATCTGACTGCTGCTGACAAGCGTGCCCTCGCAAATGAGATCCGCGAGCAGAAACAGCGGTTTGACGCACTGGTGGATCTTCTCAACTCGTTGCCTGCTTCCAAGACTGGGACGCAGTGGAAGAGGAATCTCCAAAAGTTCTATCCTTCGCCCCAACGGCGCGGATAGGTGTCTGCGCCCATCGTACGTTTGAGAGCACCAGGGCAATGGCGATTTCGCGCGTGCGGGTAGCTCGGTCGTCGTGATACGCTGCTCGTGGAATGAAACTGCGGTACAGATGGGGATGGTGCTGCCTGATCGGTGGGAGCCTGCTGTTCGTGCTTCTGCTGTTCTCTGTCGAGAAAGGTGCGGATAGGACGGTCGGGACAGCGGCAGATTTAGTGTCTGAGAACCAGAAGAGAGGCGCGTCGCCCGTTGCCGCTCCACAGCCCCGCTCTCCGTCGACAGCGCACAACCCAGTCGCCGCAGCCTACGTTCTCAACCGGCGGCCATCTGTCGTGACTTCCCTGTGTTCCTCTGTTAACTGCTTTCTTCCCACCACCCCTGATCTTCACCTGACCCGCGACTCTGACATGGGCACACCGCGCTTTGCGCGACGGCGGAGCGCCTGTCTGAGCGAACCCGCACCCGATGCAGCACCGGTCGACATTGCTGCTGCCTTCATCGAAGCCAACGCCAAGACTTTCACGCTCGCGCCAAGCGATATCCAACCGCCCAATGCACGCATTACGCGGGACGTGACCACCAGGCACAACGGAATGCGGTCGCTTACCTGGCAGCAGGAGCATGAAGGGCTGGACATCTACGGTGCGACCTTTGCCCTGAATCTGGATAGGGAGAACCGGATCATCAATGTGCAGAGCCGGGCCTTGCATATTCCGTGTGTGCGATTTCACGACGTGGTGAAAGTGACGGTGGATGAGGCGCTCAAGAGAGAGAACCGCGGATGGGCACGAATGGACGCGAATGGGACGGAGAAACAGGTTTGGTTTCCGTTGGACCAGGTTGGTGTGGTGAAGTGCTGGGATGTTCTGGCGGAGAAGAACGAAACCACGGATGGGCACGGATGGGCACGGATAAGGGAGGTGCATCGTCTGCTGATAAGAGCCGACACAGGTGAAGTGGTTGAAGACATCACCCTGACTTGGACTCTCGAAGACGTAACCTACAACGTCTACACCAACGACAGTCCGCTTCCCGTGACGCCCGGACCCGACGCGCCGACCAACTACATACCTGTGGAAGTGCTCCGTACCAACATCACGCTCTCCGCGTGGAGTACGAACGCCTCTCCCGAGGGATGGATACCCGATGGCAACAACACCCTTGCCGGCAACAACGTCCATGTCTATGCCGATTGGGACGACAACGACGCGCCCGACGGTCCCGCCGTTACAGGCACAACCTATCGCGTTTTCGATCTCCCCTACGATCACGCAGGCAATCCTGCCGATTACGTCGATTTCTCCCAGGTACAGGCATTCTACATGGCCAACCTCTTTCATGACCGTATGTACGAGTTTGGTTTCGACGAGGCAGCCGGGAACTTTCAGAACGACAACTTCGGACGCGGCGGAACGGGTGGCGATGCACTAAGGATTGAAGTTCAGAACGACGAGAACACGGGTGGCCTTCACGGGATCTACGCCTTCTATCAGGGGTGGGGCGACGGCACCTATGGAAAGGTGTCGGTATCCACCTCTTCCAGTCCCACACGCCGGGACGGCGCAATGGATGCCGAGCTCCTTCTGCACGAGATCACGCACGGACTGACCACGCGTCTGATCGGCAATGGTTTCGGACTGACCACTACTCAGGCCCGTGGCCTGGCCGAAGGGTGGAGCGACTTCCTCCCCCTGGCCCTGCTCAGTGAGACGGGTGACAGCACAGATGGCTGCTACCCATTCGCAAGCTATCTCCAGGCCGCGAACAAGTACGGCGCCGATCGTTACTATGGCATCCGGCGCTTTCCCTACAGCACCGATACAAACAAAGCCCCGCAGACGCTGGAGGACATCGATCCCAATCAGATCCATTTCAACCCGTCTATTCCGCGAAATCCCGACTTCGGCAGCGAAGATGCCGACCAGATCCATAACATCGGCGAGATCTGGTGCCTCATGCTCTGGCAATGCCGCAACAACCTCATGGAACGCTACGGACTCATAGGCAACGAGATAATCATGCAACTCGTGGTCGATGGGCTCAAACTTACCCCCGAAAACCCCAGCTTCGAGGAGGCACGCGATGCGGTTCTACAGGCGGATCTGGTCAACAACGGCGGTGTCAACCAGATAGCGCTGTGGAGAGGTTTCGCGAAGCGCGGGCTGGGCTATGGCGCGGTGGTGCCCGGGTCGGCGGGTACGGCCGGGATCGTGGAAAGCTATGCGTTGCCGTTCGGTCTGGAGCCCACGCTGACGGAGAAGACTGGCGATGGTGACGGCTATGTGGAACCGGGGGAGAGCGGGGAACTGGTGGTGGCTTTGACGAGTCACGAGATGGGGCTGAGCAATGCTGTGGGAGTGCTCTCAACAGCCAACAGCCAACAAGGAACAACCAACACCCAGGTGACGGGCAGCAATACGCTGTTTGGGATTATCGGGATTGGAGGGGTGAGTACATCCGTGCCTCCGTTCGAGGTGGCGGTGTCGAACAGCTTTCCGGGTAACAGCAATGCTTGGTTCGTGCTGAGTGTTGAGAGCGATCAGGGGGTATTCGAAGAGACCTTCTCTTTGAGGATAGGAAATCCGTATGACTACCCGCCGGAGATCTCTGGTGTGTCGATCGAGCCGGGGGTAACGAATGCGGTGGTGTCGTGGGATACCGGGATCGAGAGCATGGGTGAAGTCAGGTACAGGCTAACCACGGAAGGCACGGAAAGCACGGAAGTAGGTATGGGGATGGGGTCGGAGCACTCTGTGGTGCTGGACGGATTGCTGTCGGGCTCGAATTACCTGTGTCGGGTTGTAGCAGTGGGGACGAATGGGCTGACGAATGTGACCGAAGAGATGAGCTTCCGTACCCACTCTTATGTCCATGTCTATGCCGACAGCACGGCCACACAGGAGCTGGGGACGCTTGACGCGCCGTTCAAGACCCTACAGACGGCGGCGAACGCAGCGAAAGTGACGGGGGATGAGATTCGCGTGGCGATGGGGACGTACACGGGCGACCAGGTTGAGGCGGTGTTGGATCTGGATGGGTCGGGTTGGGATATCGTGATCGAAGGTGGCTACAGCCCGCACTTCACCGAACGGGACATCGACTGCTACGAGACGGTCATAGACGGACAACGAACGCGGCGCGGCATCCGACTGGATAACGGCGCAAGACTGAGCGTGGATGGTCTGACGATCACGCGCGGTCAAGGCGAGTGGGGTGGCGGCGTGCATGTGCGGCAGTCGGAGTTTGAGGCGGACAGGTGTTGGATTGTGGACAATGCTTCGACGAATGGAGTCAATGATGTGGGCGGAGGGGTCTACTGCTCGCTAGGTTCTGATGTCCGAATCGTGGGCTCTACAGTGTCTTCCAACGCCGCAAGAGTGGGCGGCGGCATTGCTGTGGTTTCTGCTACTAGCCGCATGCTTGCGGAACGATGTCGTGTTGATGCAAATCACGCATCAAGTAGTGGAGGAGGAGTGCGTTTCGAGTTGGATGGGAGCGGCGAGGTCATCGGCTGCGTAGTTGCGGAGAACACTGCTCAGTATGGCGGGGGAGGCATTCACGTCAACGCGTTCTCTGAAGCAACAGTCGTGGCTTCCACGCTCGCACGGAACATCGTCTTGGAAGGTGATGGTCCACAGCCCGGAGTTGGGGGTGGTGCGATGGTGGCTGGTAGCATCAGTCAGGGGACACTGACATTACAGAGTAGTCTACTCTCGTCTAACAGTGCGGTTTTGGGAGGAGACCTTCACTGCGGTGCTGTATCTATCGCCCATGCCGCCCTCTGCAACATTGGTGACGTCTATGGCACGCTGACCACCAGCCACAATGTCATCAGCACCGACCCGATCTTCGCCAACCCCGAGGCGGGTGATTTCCACCTGCTCTACGGCTCGCCATGCATAGATGCGGGAAGCACGAATGCGGGTGCGAGCGTAGACATGGACGGCGAGGCGCGTCCGTTCGGGCTGGCTATGGATATGGGCGCGGATGAGTTTGTGGATGGGGACGGGGACCATATGGCGGATTATTGGGAAGTTCGGGAGTACGGGGGAACGAACACCACGGACGGCACGGAAGATACGGACGAAGATGATCTAAACACATTTGGCGAGTACATGAACCAGACCGATCCGCATGACCGGGATACGGATGATGACGAGATGTGGGATGGATGGGAGGTAACACATCTCCTGAACGTTCACAGCAACGATGCCGGTATGAACCCCGACGGTGACGCACACCATAACCTGAACGAGTTTGCGGCGGATACCGACCCACATGACAGCAACTCGATTCTTCGCGTACTCAGTCTCGGCGAGGAGTGGGGCGGCACGAGAATTGGCTGGCAGGGCGGTGTCGATTCATGGCAATGGTTAGAGTGGAACACGAATCTGATGGATACCGGCGGATGGGGCTGGATCGCAGGCTTCCCGCCGCCGACACCGACGAACAATGCGGTGGTGGTGTTTGGGCTGACGAATAGCCCGATGTTCTATCGGATTAGGGCGGAGCGGGAGTGATGTTTACGATGAAGGGTGTGAAGGAAAGATATGGCGGTTTCACCCTCTTGGAGGTGCTGGTGGTCGTGGGCCTCATCGCCATCTTGCTGGGCGTGGTGGGGGTGTCATATCATGGCATGGGCAAGGGCGCTCGTATGCGTGGAGCAATCAATACGCTCCGTGCGACTATCGGTTTGGCTCGTCAGCAGGCTATCTTGCAGGGGCAACCTATTGAACTTCATTTCTTTGAGAGTGCCGATGCTTCCGGATATTTCATGACCAACCGTGTTCACCAAGTGCAAGTCGGGGCCTTGGGCCATCTGCCGACCGGTGTGTGTTTCTCATCGTTGCCTGCACCCATTCTGTTTCAGCCCCAAGGGGCAGCTCATGGAGGTCAGGCTGCAACAATTGAACTGGAAGATGTCGATGGACGCGGCAGCCCTGTCACCATCACGGTGTATCCGTTAACTGGGTTGACGAAGTTGTAGGATGCGCTCAATCCAGAGTAGCAGATTCTACACTCGTCGGATGACGAGTGCATGTTGGCATCACAAGACTGAGTATGACAGGGGAGCAAGCGTTCCGCAGAATCAATGTCCCCAAGTCACGATATCGTCGCCGCTCGGGCTATTACCATCGTCGACTCCATTGGGGCCGAGAGACCACACAGCTACATGTCGGTAGAGTGTTCCGTGGTTGCCTGCCATGACTTGGTTGGCCCCTGTTGAATCGAGCGCAACCTGGTAAGGGGTGCCCCACGGGTCCAGAAACCCGGCTGTGGTATTGTCCGAGAACTCCAGATAGCAGAGGCGATTGGGGTTGTCCGGCTGTCCTGAATCACCTCGAAGCATAAGGACGGCCTGTTCATCCATTTGCGAGTAGCTCCCGGGAAGTCTTCGGTAGTCGCTGAAATAAGCTTTCCAACAGGTCTCGACCTGTAGTGCTTCGGTGTGCGCCTGTCTTCGCAGGGCTGCCTGCCTTGCGCTCCACAGAGCGGGAAGCAGGAGGCCCATAAGCAGGATGAGGATGGCAATGGTCACAAGTAACTCGATCAAAGTGAAGCCGTGTCTCTGGCAGTCTGTTTGGTGCATCTGTTGCCCTGCTCCTCTCTTGTTGTTGCTTATCATCTCTGTTTAGTGCAGCGCAAGCCAAGATGTCGCGTCCACGTAACTTGGGACTGCTGTCTCATGCTCAATGAGACTCACGC
>CAYFPQ010000010.1:0-41602 GCA_964345005.1 uncultured Victivallales bacterium
CGGCGGAAAATAGGGCGGATGCGGCGCGTGAAACGACAGCGTCAGGAATCTGGGGCAGGTCCTATCCCACATAAACCGGGCCGCTTCGGTCACGGTTTGATTGGTGGGGTGCAGCGACTCGTCGTACTTCCAGGGACTGGCCGTCCAGCCATTGGCGCTCAGACCATTGAACGTCTTGAGATCGAACGGGGTAAAGATCTTATGATCGTAGCCGAACCGCTTATAATGCGGCGTCTGGTGCATGCTGCGCCCGATCATAGCCGTGTGATATCCGGCCGCGGACAGCGTTCCCGGCAACGTATGCTCAGGATGCCATTCGACGCCATCTCGAAACCCGACCATCCCGTGCGTCGACGGGAATTGGCCTGAAAGAATGGAGCGACGCGCGGCAATGCAGGAGGGGCACGAAGCATAGGCCTGGGTAAACCGAACACCGCCGGCCGCCAGTTCGTCCAGTTTCGGCGTCAGAACGGGATGCGCCCCCTCGATCCCGAGGCAATCCCCCCGCTGCTGATCGGTTATGATTAGAAGAACATTCGGTCGATCACTGGCTGTTGCGTTCATTCGTTTCCTCCGGTTAGCTTCTTACCACGGACGGGAGCGACCTCCCCGCTATAATATGTCCGTGTTTTCCGTGCCTTCCGTGGTTACCTTCCCTCATTCTACTCCTTCACCGCTTTCGCTGCCACCACCTCGATCTCGCTGAGCGCGATCCAGCCCCAGAAGAAATCATAATCCCTGACCTGTCCGGCATACGCGCCGCCTTGATTATAGGAATCTTTGGTCTTCGACTCGCCGCGTTCGGGCGTGGTGTTGACGAATTCGATCCTGTTGCGGCCCGCGGCAAGATGCTTCGCCGGGACCGGGATCGTCATCGTGGACCAGCCGCGCTCGGCGAACGTGTTGACGCCGCTGAAGACCTCGCGACCGTTCACCAGCACCTTGCAGAAGGCCCGGCCCTCCTTATCGTCATCCTGACCGATGACCCGCAAAACGGCGCCACCTTCGGCGGGGGCGTGTTCGAGTTCCAGGACCGCGACGATGCGGCTGACCTTTCCGCCGGCGGCGGGACGGCGAAGGAGCGTGCAGTGGCGCGGCGGGCATTCATAGTCGTAGAGCATCTCGCCCGATCCCCCATTCAATCCTGACGCGGGGATGCGCCATCCACCCGCGATGGGTTGCTGAACCGAGGGCGCCAGAGCCCGAATGGCCTTCATCGGGTCTTCGATGAAGGCCAGGACCGCCGGATCCTTCGTCCAGTCCTCGCCCAGCGGCGTGTCGATGTGGATGCCGGCGATCTCTCTCAGAAATTGCGCGGGGGTGCTCCTCCAGAATTTCTTGAAGAACAACGCGCGAGAGGGGATGCGGGACGTATCGTACAGTTCGGAGCAGTTCCGCAGAAAATCCGCCATGGATGCCCCAAAGGTCTCCAGTTCTTCGTCGCTGGAACACTCGTAACGGTTGTGGGTATTGATATGTACCCCGGAAATCAGGACCTTCTCGTACAGAATCCGGTTGCGATAGTCCGCGTTGCCGTCCGCCTGGTCGAGGGCGGCATCGAACAGCGCGCACAGCCGCTCAAAGGTGGGTGGGTCGATGGCGGAAGGCGCCGGGTACACGCGCACGTAATCGGATGTGTAGTTGTAGTTCTGAAAATAGTCATCCAACACCTTGAAGGCCCGCGCCACCTCCGCGCCGCCGGGTCCGTAGTAGGCGTCGCAGAACTCGGTCATGGCCGTGTCGAGATCCTCTCCCCAGTTCCAGAGCGCCACAAGATATTCGCTCAACAAGGTGCCGTAACCCATGCCATAACACAGATAGTAGTTAAGATTGCCGTACCGGTTGAGGAATTCGGCCTCTCGAATGTTCTCCAGCGGCCGGCGGCTATAGACGTAGAAGCCCAGTCGATCACGTCCCACCAGTTTGCTCCACTCCTCTACGTGCCGGCGTCCCTCTTCGTTGTAGGGACTGTATACGTTGTGCACCCACGGGAAGTCGGAGGGCCAAAGGCAATACTCGATCACCACGTTCTTCTCCGGCATGACCTCGGTCGGCGGTTCTTCGTAGCGCTGGGTGTAGGAAAGAAAGCGCAATGACTTCCCCGAAAGCTCCTTCGCCACGTCGCGTGCAACGGCGTTGACGAAGCGCATCGCCCGGTCGGTTTTGGAAACGCCGTCGGGGTCGGGGTCCGATGCCAGGCAACGGTCGCATTTGCAGATATTGATGCCGTCACCCTGGCTGACATGCACGATGTCGCAATCGGGAACGCTCCTGATCCAGTTCCGCACGCGCTCGGAAACGATGGCTTTGACTTCCGGGAGGGTTTGACAGATCACGTTATAGAAGTGAACGGTTCCGGGCTTCCATTTGTTGACGAAGTATTCGGGATGTGCTTTGTGGTATTTCCCGTAGGGTATCATCAATTCCGTGGCATGTCCGCTGCCGCCCATCGGTTCGCCATACCAGTTCATATCGGTGGGGTAACCGGTTTCGACCGCAACGGGAATCCCGCCGTTGAGCAGAACAGGAGCCGCGATGGCGGCGGTGTACGGCGATTGGGTCAACACAGCGAACCGCGGATTCCGGACCTGATTGACGGCGGGCAGGGCAAGGTGGGCATCGATTTCCGGCAGGCGGAAGAGATCCATGGCGTAAAGCCGAACGCCCAGGTTACGGACATAGTTGACCGCCGCGGCCTTGGCCGTATGAGGATTCCTGACGAACAACGCGCCGCCATCGGCATCGATCTTCAGGTAATAGCCTCCGGATTTGAGCTTTTTGCGCTTCTTCTTCCTGCACATGCCGAGGTCGTCGCTGATCAGCAAAGAACCGGTCAATTCCGTTTTGCCCGGCTTCACGCCCGGCGCCAACTCGTAAACGGGCAGGGCTTTGCCGGAAAGCATCCACAGATAGCCGCGCCAATACATGGCGTTGTATTTCAGTTGAAAGGATGGATCGGCGGGAAGAACAATGCGTTCGAGATCCCGGTCTCCGGGAAGCGCGATGCGGCTATCATCCGTTGCCTCGTAGACCGGCGTCAGTTTGAAATCGCGCAGCGATATCGACATGGCCGGTTCGATGCCGATCGACAGCCTGGGGAAGAACTGTTTCGTGAGTCCGAACGGAACGGCAATATCGAAGCTCCGCCAATCGGGCGCGGGAGAAAAGGTCTTGCCGCAAATCGTGACCGTGCCCTTATCCAGCTTAACCGATCCGGTAAGTCGATAGCGGGAGGCCGGCGGCGGAAAAGAACCGGCGCTGTCAATAAGCGATATGTACTTGAGGCCTTCCGGCAACGTGTCGGCAAACCTGAATGCTACGCCTCCGGGGAAGAAATCCAACTTGAAGCAGTCGTAGCCGCTGACGTATTCACTCGTCGTCTTGCTCTTATTGAGATTGATGATGCTTCCGCCGGTTTTCCATCCGGCAACGCCGGACCCGCCCGTTTCCATCTGCGCCGGCGTAAAGGCGGCCCCGCGCAACATGTTCTCGTCCCTGAGCGGAATCAGCCGAGTCTCGGCATTCGCAGCACTGCATGGGACTGCACGAGTCCCTGGAAGACACAGGCTCACGGCACTGATAATAAGCCATTTCTTGATCCTATCCATAACGAGTCCTTTCCCGTATCGTGTTTATGATGGCCGCGGCCGCGGCAGGCGTTACCGACAAGCGCCAGAGCGTAACCAACGGCGCGCGACCTATTGTGACAAATGTCTGTACAGGTCAGTGAATGACACGCACTCTACAGGCCTCGGCACCCCGATGCAAGATATTATTTTCGCAGATATGGCAAATACACGGCGGCAGACCGCTGTCGCTTCTTCAATATCGCACGCGGCTCCACACTGGAATGCGCTGCGTGTCTGGATGTATTGGTTGCTTCATCGAAGGCCGGCGTGGCCATCACGTCCGCACCGGGCAGTTCAAACGCTTCATCGTCGTCATCGGTCAGTGTTACGACCGCGCTGACATACCCGGTCACCCCCCAGTCCGCCTCGAACGTTTGATGCCCTTAAGCCCCGAATCGGTCGCCCATGGCTTTACGCAAGACCTCTTTACGGGGGCCCTTGCCGGGGCGTGTCTTGCGCATGATGGCTGTAACGCGTCTGTGCAGTGCATTGAGGTCCGTGTCGCGCAGCCTATCATGAAAAAAGGATAGAGCTTCTTCCTGTGCAACGGCTGCGGCAAGAAGAGCGTTTACGTAGTTGTTCAAAGAGACATGTTGGTGCTTTGCAATGCCCTGGGCTTTGCTTTTGAGGTCATCTCGAATTCGCAAGGTTAATGTCGACATCAGATTTCCTCCTGTATTGCATATCGTGTCAAAAACTCAGCCGGAGACATAGCCAACCAGCCATGTTGCTTTAAATTACCTTCACGATAGTCCGAATCATTGCAAGTAACAATAATTGCGCCAGTATGGATGGCTGCTTCAACAAACTTGTTGTCTCTTTCGTCTCGCAGGTTAGGGCGCCATGCAAACCGTGTTTGTGTTCGTACCGATAAAGCCATCAGTAAAGTGGCCAAATCGATGGATTCTGCGTGTGTTAAGCCGGTCAGTTCCAAAATAGCGGGCCTCACAAGGACGTCCTCATATTCCAAGGCAATGGCGGGTGTCAGAATCATCGGTATCTGTTCGGCCAGAACGCCGCATAACAACATGTATGCTCGGCTTTCTTCATTACGACAAGCGCCGGCCACAAGCACATTGGTGTCCATCACAATTGGCGGTGTTAAATACTCCCTCAACATATCTCCATGGCTGGACTCAGAAAACAAGAAAATGATGCCATATACTAATCACTATTGCAAGCATTAACTATGCACAGATGAGTGTGTATCGGGTTCTGGATCAAGCTCTCCCCCCCGCTTCGAGATAGAAACTCCACAGCCTGCCGGATTCGCGCCATCGTTCGGACGGCGACATGGCATACCATTCAAGCCATTCGTCCGAGACGGTGCCTTTGAACGTCTTGCCGCAACCGTATCGCATGCGGCCAATCCTGCCGCATCATCGAGTGTTACACCAGATCCTTCTGCTGACCCCGATTTCTCGGGTCGTCACCGATCCGCGGCGGTTTTCGGCCCCGATGCAAATACGCGACGCACTGGACCGCGCGCGAACATAATGTCCCTACCCGCGGCAGCGGGACAGATGGTCTACCTCGCGCATGGCGTCCGCGATCTGTCCGGCCGTGAAGCTCTCGTTGAGCCCGAAGGAGGCAGTGCCGTCCGCACCGACCATCGTGTTGGTGTGCTCGACTAACTCCTCTCGAGTGATGTCGGCCAGGCCGAAGTCCGCAAAGCAGGTGGGCAGCGCGACGCTGCGGTTGAAGTCGATGATCTGGTGGATCTCTTCGAGAGACGAGCCAAAGAGGATCAGGTTGACGAGGGTGCCGAACGCCACGTACTCGCCGTGGGTAACCTCCTTTGTGCAGCAGGGATGATTGGCCAGGTGCAGCGTGTGGTCTCCTCCCACGATGCCACAGGCCGCCCCGCCGACCGTGGAGCAGTAGAAGATCGCCTCACACACCTTGTTTACCGCGGCGGTGGGCATGCGCATCCGGGCCGCGTCCCACGCGCGCTTGCCGTTCGCAATCACGAGATCGAACGTGAGCCGGCCGATCAACTCGCCGGATACAGTCGGGAACACATTGTTGAGCCCCAGCGCGCCGGATTCCATCTCGCTGGGCTGGCGCATGCCGAGCGCGATCGGCAGACCGGCGCCGAAGGGTAGCACGTCGCCCATCCCGCTTGCGAGCCACCGCTCGCCTCCTTCGACGATCACGCGAGTGTCGCAGAAGATTACATCCGGGCCACGATACCAGTGCCGCCGTGGCGTATCGTCCTGCTCCATGCCCGACGAGAGCGTGCCGCCCGCGTTCACGGACGCAATGGTCGGCACCACGATGAGCGGCACGTCCAGTTCACGCGCCACGGCCTTGCCACAATCCATCACTCGCCCGCCGCCGCACGCAATCGTGAAGTCCACCTGCTGCTCTCGGCCGATACGCACGAGGGCGTCCACACGCACCTTCACCTTGTCCACGTGCGGCCCGTGCTCGACGTGGCAACTGAGCCCGTTGTCGCTCAGACTGGCCACGATCGGCGCCTTGACCGCGTCGAGCGCGCGCTGGCCCCCAATCACGAATGCATTCTCTCCTAGCCACTTGGCATGCAGGCCAATCTCGGGCAAGATGTCGGGGCCGACAATGAAGCGCCAAGGGCTGATAATTGTTCGTTTCACTTCCACCCTCTCATTCAGAAAACCAAAGGTACTCAGACTGTTCTATTCTTGCTACGCAAATGCCCCGGCAATTGGCTCTGATCACAACCCGTTCTTCGCCCGCAGAATCCAACGCAGGGGGTGCAGTTCTTCCTTCAGGGTGAAGGGAATGCGATCCCGGCCGGTCGCAATCTCCTCCAGAAACAGGGCAAAGAAATCTTCGCCGGGACCGGAAAAGTCCAGGATACGCGGTTCCGCTCCCACTACAGCCAGGGTGCCGATTCGTCCATGGTCCACTGCCTCGACGAATCCCTTCGTGCCGAAAATGCGCAGCATTTCATAGCCCCAGCGATTCCACCCGGGCGGAGCCGGGCAGGAATAGTTGGCAACGGCGCTGCCCACGGCGCCATTCTCGAACGCCATGAGCATCGATACGGCACGACGACACTCGCTGTCGGGATGATCGTTTCCCAGCGTCGTTTCCCGAATCTCCATGCCGGCGATTTTCAGGCCGGCCACCTGTTCGGCAAAACGCGCGTTGTAGATCCCGGCCTGGCAGGCCAGTCCGCCATCGACCCGCTCATCTCCGGGACGTGAGTCCTTCCAGGGGTAGGACTTCTGACTGAGCACCTGTATGACCTCGCCGATTTCCCCGGAATCGATGATCTTTCTCAAGGTGCGGTACGGCTGCGCCAGCGAGCTCAAGTTCATCTCATGAAAGCGTTTCCCGGTACGCGCGGCGGTTTCGATAATCCGGTCGAGCGCATCCTCGGATAAACAACAGGGCTTCTCGGCATAGACGTGTTTGCCGGCGTCCAGCGCCCGGACGATGTGTTCGCCCTGCTCGTCTTTGTACGGCGAGCAGAGGGAGATGAGGTCAATCTGCGGATCCTTCAGCAGTGCTGTCAAATCGGGATAGACCGAAACACCGCGAGCCTGCATGTCTTGCGTAAGCGAAGCGCTGAATCCGGCTATCCCCTGAATCCGCGCTTGTGGATAGTCGCCCTTAAGCAGTTCGTTATGAAGCTGATGGCCTGTGTCCCCATAGAGGCCGATGTTAACCTTCTTATCCATTGATTGTACTTCCTTTCACAAGTTCAACAACCGTACGGCGTTGTCGCCCATGACCTTTCGGAAAGCCTGCCGACTTATTTTCCCCGACGCTTCGGCATCGCGGAGGAAGGTCAGCAGTTTGCACCTGTCATCGTTCGCGACACAGACATCCACCCCCATGAAGAGGCGGTCCTGAAATTCCTCGATGAAGTCGTAGGTCCATTCCGGATCGCGGCTGACGGCGTTGTAGCCGCTCGGGCCCGACAGATCGCCGTGAAGATTGGGATACCGGCGCATAAGGTTGGGGACCCGGCCGCCCGGTTCGACATTCCCGTTGGGCGCCCCGCCGCGCCGGCCCGCTTCGAGAGGGCCGATTTCGCACCAGAAATCCGAGGAATGGCCGAGAATCTGGAGCCCTGGAAACCGCTGCAACGCGCGTTCGAGCCCGGACAGACCGGGCCGCAGGTCGATAAGGCCGTAGCTCTTGAACTCGTAAGGCGCCTGGTGGAAAATGATCGGAAGATCGGTCTTTTCGCAAGCGCCGAGAAGATTCTGAACGCGGGGATCGTCCCAGAACAAATTGCAGGTGATTTCGCCGAGTCCCTTTGCGCCCAGGGTCTTGTAGTACTCCAGGAGCGGCACGAAATCGCAGTCCGGATCGTTCCGGTGCAGACGTGGATCGACGTTGCAGAACAGGATGAAGCGGCCGGGATATTTCTTCATGGCCTCGGCCACTTCCTCAACCGGTTGCGTATACATGAACGTCTCGGGCGACGTCACCGGCAGAATGACCGATTGGTCGATGCCATGGCGGTCCATCATCGCGACCAGCTCGTCCATGGTGATCAATTCCAGACGGTATGCCTCGTCAAGGTACACGCGCCTGATCGCCATGTGCTCGTGAATGTCGATAACCGGCATTTGATAAGCTCCTATTGGGCGACCCGCGAGAGATTCCAGCCGCCTAATTCGTCTGAATCGCCGAGGTCATCCGCAAGCAGGCCCTCGTAATTTGCGGCGACCTTCCGGAACGCAGCAGCGTGTTCTTCAATTATTTCAGGATAGTACTTCTTGAACCACGGAATGCGGTAGACACGCTTTGCTAAGGCTTCACACACGGGCAGGCTGCCCGGCGGTTGCCGGAGATCGCGCGGGGCGTTGGCAATACGCGTGGGCTTGCCGTGACCATAAACATCGGCTGTATTAAGCAGCGGATGCAAATGCAAAGGCCGGTTGGCTCCCGGCCCACAGGTGACGCCTTCGGCTTGGAGTGCCTCGCAGAAACGGGTCACGGAAAGGCCGCCTAACTCCTCGGGTTTGTACAGGCCGTGTGCCGCGTACCAGCCGCCCATATGGCTGTCGGAGCCCGGCGGCGTCCGATGCGCCTGGATACCGGGCACATCCTCAAGCAAATCCCAGAAGTAGTTCATTGCCCTGCGAATTTCCCGGCAACGTTCATCGTAATACTTGAGTTGAACGCGTCCCATGGCGGCGCTGAGCTGGTGCATGCGATACTTGCGGGCGCCTAACGGTAGACCGGCCACCGGCTTGAGGTCGTCGGTCTCGACGCTTTCCGGCGAGAAGCGGGCATAATGCGCCCAGGCCACCGCCCGGTCGTAAATCTCGCGATCTTCGGTCACCAGCATGCCTGCCTCGCCAATGGCAAAGGATTTTCCGGTCATGAGCGACATGGCGCCCACGTGACCGATCGTGCCGGTCTTACGGCCTTTATACAATCCGCCCTGGGCATGCGAGACGTCTTCCATCACCTTAACACCGTGTTGCTCGGCAATCGCCATGATCGGGTCCATATCGGCAGGATGCGCCAGATAATGCACCGGAATGATCAGCTTGGTGCGATCGGTAATACGATGCTCAATGTCATCCGGGTCCAGGCACAAGGTATCGGGATCGACATCCGCGAACACGATTGTCGCGCCCAGGTTGAACGCCTGCAGACAGGTTGCCCAGTAGGTCTGACTGGGGGCAATCACTTCGTCGCCGATGCCGACTTTACAGGCAAACATCGCCGCCTCAATGGCGCCGGTCCCGGTACTGAATCCCAATGCATAGGGAACGCCCTGCCACGCAGCAAATTCGTTCTCAAACGCCATGGTGACCTCTTTCCCGGACATGCCGCGCCGCCGCAGCACCTCCAGCACGGCGTCTTCATCTTCCCGCGTCACAATCGGCCAGGTAAATGCGTCTTTAAAGTCTGCCTGAACCGCTTTCGGCCCTCCGAAAAGCGCAAGTCTGTTTGCTGATTCCGTCGTCATAACACTTTCTCGTTCTGAGTCTGTTCGAATTCCAAACCTACCTCATTCATCCTGCATCCCGTATTCCACATCATTCTCTTATTCCTGTATAATACGTCTCTCGCCACTCCTGCGCGTCCAGACGATTGCAATGGTTTCTGAGCAACAGCACCATCTTCTCGAATTCCTCGTCCGAACGAACACCAAAGACGCGCTCGCTCCCGTTCTGCTGAAAGGGAACCTGAAACATACGGGCATACCAGTTGTGCAGCGCTTTCTCGCCACGGAAGACGGATTCCATGATATGGGTGTAAAAGGTGTAGCGATTGCCATAACGCTCACGCATATCCACGACTACCGGCCAGGAGATGAAATCGAGTTGCGGGGTCTTTCCAGTTCGGTATAGGTCGCAGACTTCGCCCAGATCGAGGAGTTTGCCTTGATCGTAGAATCGGCACCCCACCTCCGCATCGAAAAGCATCCAGCGTTTTTCCGTCGGGTCGAATATTTCGCACAGGTACCGCAGATTATCCCAGCGATAGTAGTCGTGCCACTCATCCATCGTCACCGTACCACACACGCGAATCTGAACGCTTTGCGTTTCCAGGTGTGCACTTACGAATTGCGAGATTGCGAAACTGCTCAGGGAGAGACGAGTACCATTTCGTGCAAGGTCATCCAACTCCCTGTGCGACGCCCGATCGTGATGCCAGCCGTACACATGCAGGCGGCTCAGATGACCCGCCAAACGCCACGGATCGCCCCGGTATAGGATTCGCTGGGCCGATCTGCATGAGCTGCGCCCCTGAATAAGGCGATACATCCCTTCCTGATCGAGGCAATAGGTCCGACCATTCCATTTCGCCCAGACCGCTTCGTTTACCACCAGCGGCAAAGCCTCCAATTTTTGTACCGTAGCACCCTCCGGTGCTTTTCGAGGCAACAGGCTGACGGACACGTTGTCGGCAAGATATTCAACGAGATCGCCCTGCATGCCCGCGTCCAGTTCGCGCAAGTGCATGGGTTCCGGTGCGGGCAGGCTGGATGGAACGCCGTAGTGTCGTTCCCGCCATTCGTCCCAGGGGATGCATGGTCTGCCGGCACCATGATAGGCCGTGTATTGCTTTGCCTCTTCGTCCGAAGCAACAGCCCACTCCCCATTCAGCCTGGGAATATTCAGAATACGTTCATACCAGCCATGACGACTTGCTTCATTGCGGAAGAAATTCTCCTGCATGAATCCATACGCGCGGGTCTGAGATTCGGCCTGCGCATCATGATCAAATGTGTCAAGTTGTGACCAGGAGATAAACTCCAGTTCGGGGCATTTGCCGACTCGATACAGGTTGCAGGTCTCTTCATGATCGAGCAATCGATCCTCGTAACGAAAACGGCAACCGCCGTCGGCATCAAAGAGAATCCACCGTTCCTGCTGCGGATCGAATATCTCGCACATGTTGTGGCCCGCATCCCAGCTTCTCGGGGCCATCGAATTCGCCCCGGCCATCCGGGTTTTGAAGCCCAAGTCCCCCAGGATGGTCATGACAAGCTGAGCCGTACCTCCGCAGCTAACAGAAATTCGCTCCCCTAACCTCGCCATTTCGAGCCAGCGTGCGACGGACAACTTGCCATGCCGCGTGCCATGCACACGCAACTTGGCAATGGCTGCCGCCAGGCGCCAAACGTCGCTCCGATGGAGAATGACCTGACGTTTATCGGCTCGATCATACGGCTGCTGTTTGTCAAACAAGTCAAAGAAACGGTACAACCCTTCCATCTCAATGCGGTAGACCTGCCCTTGCATATGTACGTCCTTCGGCTCCGTTAGAATCAATGGAAGCGTGGTAAAGTCGTCAACCTGTTCGCCCGGTGTGAGCTTCCGGATCGGCTTCAGCTCGGCCACATCGTTGTCGGCCATAAAATGAACAACGGACCGGTCAGCCAACACGGCATTCCCCGCCTCAACCGGTCCCGTTATCACCATCACCCCCAGCACCATGCTCAACACACCTCTCTTCAGCATCTGCCGTCTCTTTCTGCTTCTATAGCTCCCACACGCGCCGTACTGCACCGTTGAAGCATTTCCGGTGCAATGACCACATCTTCCGGCGCCTCACCGGCTCGAATATACTCACCCAGCATCTCGATCGCTGCGGTGCCAAGCTCGTGGGCAGGCTCGCGGAAGGTGGTCAGCAACATTCTGCCCTCGCCGGGCCAGGTGATGTTGTCATAGCCGACCAGCGACAGGTCCTCCGGAACGCGCAACCCGAGCTCGCGAGCCGCCAGATAGGCGCCGTAGGCCCGCATATCGCGCTCGCAAAATATGGCCGTTGGCCGCTCGTCACCTTGCAGGATTTCAAGTGCCGCCTTACGTGCCGCCTCGCTGCACGTCGGCACATGAGCCACCTGTTCCGGTGCGAGATAGATTTCGGACTCAGCCGCCCGGCCACGGAAACCGGCCAGCATTTTCCGGTACATGTGGTGATCACGGGGACCGCTCAAAACCGCAAGTCGCTGATGACCGAGTGAAACAAGGAGATCCGCGGCTTTCCGTCCGGTTGCCCAGAAATCCACTCGCGTAGCGGGCCCCGGCACATCATGCTCCTGGTTAACAACAACATGCGGAATGCCCTCGGAACGCAGTTCGTCAAGTAAACTGGCATTGTGACATTCAATAAACAACAGGCCGGACGCTGCGTCACGTCTCACCAACTCGACCAAGCCGCGCGTATCGCCCGCTGGGAATCCCTGAATCTGAAAGCGAATGTCTGAACCGCTACAGGCGTCCAATACCCCGGCCAGCAGAGCCGAACCCTCGGGAGAAAGCTGCATACCGCCACCCCTACCCCCGCCAGGAAGAATCAAAGGTACAATGCCAACCAGACCCGATCCAAGACGGTCAAGCACGAGTGTGCCGCGTCCCGAGGGTTGACGACTCACCCGGCCATCGTCCTCAAGCAACGCCAGTGAGCTCCGAATCGTATTGCGTGCCACACCAAATTCCACTGCCAACGCACGCTCAGACGGCAAAAAACTCCCGGCCGGATATTGTCCATCCGCCATACGCGAGCGTAAAAGCAATGCAACATGCTCGGACTTTCGATCTCTCGTACGTATCACGCTCCCACCCTCCTTTTCCGGATTTACGGGCCTACAAACCATTGGTTGCAATTAATGAACCAATGGTATAGTATCGAAATAGGAATTGTCAATACCTTCAGAAATCCGGAAGATCGAAAAAAAGGAGACGCAATCATGAACACTCGCTGGCACCAGGGAACAGACGCCTATGAATTCGGCACAGACCGGATCTTTGGAACCCTGAGCCCCTTTGGCTACTACCACGGCCTGACCGGTCTGCAACACCACACTTCCCAGGTAAATCTTGTGAGACCGGGGAAGTCTTTTCTGAATGCGGAGTATTACATTCGTCCCGGGTCAGGACGAAAGCAACTACCCCGGGCGATCTCAGGCGAGCGAAGGACAAGTCACGAGCTCGTGGATGATGGGATCGCTTTGCACTTCCCCCCTGAAGACGAATACCGCCTCAGCCTCGATCTGCGCTATGCCATCCATGACGACATCATCACTATGGAAATGACCATCACGCAGGAAATCGATGTGCCCGGTTTTGAGATTTTCTTCGCCTCATACGTGTGCGAAGCGTTCAAGGAAACGTGGGTTCCTCTCACCGGACACGATGGATCGCGCGACTGGACGAAGCTCGACAACCGCAACACGATCAACGATATCTTCGGCGTGATGCGCGACACGGACGATCTCGACCATATCCCATCCGGATACCCCGATTCACACGTTAACGTAGAGGCGCAGCCTTTTCATGAACCCATGCTGGTAGCGAGAGACCCCGGCAGCGGACTAGCCCTCATATTCCTGTGCGACCCGCACATGACCAAGTACCTGGCGGGACAATACCATGGCTGGGACACCGCCCACGACTGGGCCTTTGGCGCTGATCTGACTGCAGGCACCCCCATCAGCGCCCGCGCCCAACTTGTCTGCCGACATTTCCCGGACACGGAGCAAATGCTTCAAGAAGTCGTCCGGTTGTGGGACGCATTCGTTTGACATCAACGCAAAACAGAACTACCATTCAAAATCATATACAGTCACGTGCTATCATATGAGGCATTACGTCAACACATAAGACCTTCCTCATTGACAAGATAGCAACCTTGGCGAGTCAGTAACAAAGCGTACAATAGCAGGTCAGATACAATACGGGAGAAAGACTCACATGAAAGTCCTGAACGCAAACGCCATGATCGGGGCGCATTTCGCGCCGCGGGAGGGGCGGTGCTTTGAAGCCACCGACCTCATCGAAGAAATGGATTTCTTCGGCATCGACGAGGCGCTCGTCTATCACGGTCTCGCCTGTCAATATAACATGGAAGAAGGGAATGAACGGCTTCTCAGGGAAACCTCCGATCATCCCCGTCTCCTGCCCTGCTGGATGGCCGGCGCACACCATTCCGGCGAACACGCGCCACCCGCGGAATTCGTCCAGAGTGCGCTTGAGCATAACGTGGCGGCCATCCGCCTGTCATTCGGCATTCAGGGCGGCATCAGCTTCCCGGATATTGTCGCTTATGGCGAACTGTTCGGCGAACTGGAAAGCCGTCGATTCCCCACCTTTCTGGAGTTCGAGAACCTGACGCCCACCCCCACCGATATCGGAAAACTGGATGATGTTCTGAGAACGTTCCCCAACCTTCCTGTTATCTTGAGTGCCGTACGCATGCCGGGTGAAATCAGACGCCTGCTCTATGCGCGCCTGGATACGTTTACCAATCTTCGGATCGAAACGGTTGGCCTGATGAGCACCGGCGAACTCGAACTCATTGTCAAACGCTTCGGCCTCGAACGACTCATCTTCTCGACATGGTTCCCCTTCTATGGCAGCGGCCAGACCCGCATCGCCCTAGCCTACGCCGATCTCAGCGAGGACGAACGAGAAGCCATCGCCTGCACGAATATAAAAAATCTGATTGAAGGAATCCTGAAATGAAAAGCTATACCATCCTTGAAAAGGCATTGAACGGTGAAACGCTGAAAGACACCTTGATCGTTGACTGCCATGGTCACCTTGACCACTGGAAGGCCGCGGTCAACATTGGCGTCGATATCGACAGCATGATCGACAGGATGGACCGTATCGGTATTGATATGGCCTGCATCAACAAGTGGAACTGTCCTGAAATACGAAGGGCCAATGATGACGTTGGCGCCGCGATCCGGAAGTATCCGGATCGTGTCGCGGGCTTCGCCGTCAACACACCGTCGATGGGCCGACAGAAGACACGCGATGAACTCAAGCGCTGTTTCGAGGAACTGGGCTTTAAAGGTGTCAAAGTCCATAACGGGTATGAAACCCAGATGCCCTTGCGTGATCAAATTCGCATGCACGACTATGCCGATGCGCTGGAAGCAATCTGGGAATTCGTGGATGAGCAGGCCTGCCCCGTGCTCTGCCACGGCTACCTGACCCCGAACACAGCCAAGCAATATCCTAACGGCAAGTTCATCGCCGCCCATGCCTGCGGACAACGGGGAAATGCGGACAACTACGCCGATTGTCCCAATGTCTACTTCGACACCGCCTGCAGCGGTGTCGGTCGCGGCAGCATCGAATACATCGTCAAGCGCGTCGGCGCCGAACGCGTGCTCTACGGATCCGACCTGCCCTACGCCGATCCCGCCTACCGCATCGGACAGACCATCGGTACACGCCTGACGGACGACGTGTTGATCAAGGTGCTGGGTCAGAATATGGCAGCGTTGCTGGGCCTGGAATGAGAGTCGAACCATGCCGTTACACGCACAATGCACACGAAAGTCTTTTGAAGTTGCTGAACCGTGTTCCGTCGAAATTGTTCTAACGTCAGATGCGGCACTGAAATCCGGGGACAAAATCCAATTTCAGCTTCCCAATAGCTGGCTGCTGGTTTCGGGGCCCAGCTTCACGCGGGAACTGCAAACGGAAGATCCAGCCAAAGCGCATTTCGTCTCGGTCACCCGATCACCAAGACGTGCACTTCAACCTGACAATCGAACAGCGGCACCTCAACTGCCCGGAAGGCCGGGTGCGGCACGGTCGTCTGGTCACAGCCAAACTGACAAATGGCACCGTTTCCGCAGGCACCCCTATTCACCTCCACTACAACAACACGTTCGCGCCCTATGTGTCAGAAGAAGAACACGTCTGGATACGGGTGAATGGACAGGCCCCCGAAACCGACCCCATTCTCAACGTTCTGCCCGGTCCCCATGATCAATTTCGCGTTATCGCCCCCTCATGCGCCAAACCCGCTGAACGTCTTGACGTCCTCATCGTATCGCTGGACCGGTTTGAAAACGCCTCCAACACACCGTTTCACAATGAATGTCTGACGCTGGCAGACGGCACGGTCATGGCGGAACACCTCAACGTGTCCGGTTCTTTACGTGTGCCTGTCCAAATCGAGAAACCGGGCATCTATCGATTTCAATTCCAGGACACTGTTTCCAACGCCGTCAAGGTCGACACCACGGCGTCAGGTCCATACTGGGGCGACACCCATATCCACACCAAACTCTCGCACGATGCGCAGGGCACGGATCCTTACGTCTACGCACGTGATGTGAGCGGACTGGACTTTGCCGCCGTGGCCGATCACTGGGATTCACTCGGCCCGGAGGGCTACCGCATCCTCGCGCAGTGGGCCAAAGACGCGAATGACCCCGGCTCATTCGTTACCCTTCTGGCTGATGAACGAAACCCCACCGAACTCATGGGGCACCACAACCTCTACTTCCGGGATACGGCGGCCATGGAACGCTACGCCGCCACGACGGCGGAACGTGAGGGCATAACGCCTGACAGCCTCGTCGTTCTGGAGGATGCCGACGCAGCTCACGTTATGCTGATTCCACACCACACCGGGATCGGGTTCGGCGCGCTGCCGCAAAACAAGATCGGTTGCGCCATCGACTGGGATGCAACCGACGACAAAGGGCTGCGTCCCGTCATGGAAATCTACTCTCATCACGGCCAGAGCGAAGTCTACAACCCCCAGCATTTACTCGCGTACGAGTGGAACCGGATGCGCAATCCTGAACGTCGCTCCAACACATCGGTTCCCGGCCCCTATTACGCCCAGGACTACTGGATGGCCGGTAAACGGATCGGCGTCATTGGCTCCTCCGACGAGCACAGCGGACAGGGCGGGCGCCGCCATGGCGGTATTGCGGCCGTTTTTGCGGACGAACTAACGCGGGACGGCATCTTCAATGCCCTTTGGAACCGCCGATGCTACGCGACAACCGGTGAACGTATTCTACTGGACTTCACGGTTGAGGATATCCCCATGGGGGCTTGCGGCAGGAAAGAGCGTGGCGAAAATGTCACCATCACGCTGAACGCCTGGGGAACGGACCTCCTGCTGCGCGTGGAGATATTGAGATATCGCTTCGGCATCGATTCCTCATTCACCCCCATCGCGAGTGACCCGCCGCGTCCGGAAAGCATGGACGCATCCATCACCATCGAAGACACGATCGAAACGTCCTGTATGTACTACGCCCGTGTTACCCAGGAGCCATTAACATGGCCCGCCATGGCGTGGTCCAGCCCCATCTGGATTGATGTTTAGGCCGTCTTCGTCGCGTCGAATGCCATGGCAAGCTGGATGCTGGACACAATCTCCACGCCATGAATGGTCTTACCGTAGAGGGAACCGAAGTGGCGGCGGTCGCTTGTCCAGAGATGCGTACAGCCGGCGCCTACGGCCCCCGCAATCACAGGCTTGTCTTTGTCGACCACATCGACATCAGTCGGCAAAGTGAATGCATGTGTAACCGTTACAAAGCGACGGATACCGTTGAGTCCGTTGAGGAGATGAGGACGCTTCTGCTCCAGATTCCGGCGTGCCTCTTCCCACGCGTGAGGACTGGTGACTGCCTTGCCGTTTTCAGCCACGCGATCAAGCAATTTCCGCGTTGCACTCCTTGCTTCGCTCGCTGAAAAGAGAATGTTCGCGTCCAGGAACACCTTCATTCCCGATACCCTTCGAGGTGTCTCTCCAGGGCGGCATCCTCCGCATCGAACTCGGCAACGCGTGCGTCGCTATACAGTTCAATGGGAAAGGCTGCAGCCGGATGAAGCACGACGCCGTCATCCGTAACATCAGCCATCACAATGCCCCCTTTATCAACCCCAAGCGTTTTCCGAAGAGGCTTCGGCAATGTCATTGTTCCTCGCGCGCTTATCTGTATTGTAGCTGTCATAATCCTACAATACCGTATTACGGTATTACCGTCAACCTGAGATTTGCGGCGAAGCGCCGAGGGACGAGGAACAGGCGTCGAGTGGCGAGGGGAACCGTCCGAGGATGGTAACGGCACGATCTACACAGATCTGTATTGACGATGGCTCTTCCGATACTGTCCCGGACTGATGCCGCGGGTCTTCTTGAAAAGCTTGCTGAAATGGTAAACATCATCATAGCCGCAGGCTTGTGCAATCTCCGCAATGGTATCGTCACGCTCAACCAGCAACGTGGCGGCATATCGCATGCGGCATTCGATGACAAATCGCGTTGGCGGCTGGTTCATTCCCGCATGAAACAATCGTCTGAAATGCGATAGCGAAAGCCTCATTCCCTCAGCCTCTTTCTCGAAATTCCAGGTTTTCGACGGAGCCTCTCGAATCCGGCGAACAAGTTCTCTGAGTCGCGCATCCATCTGTTCAGAACGGGATCGCAAGCGCTGCTCATGCAGCTGCAGCAACAACCCCTCCAGCATGAGTGCGGCGCGGTCCGCCCCCCACAATGGATACTGAAGATAGTGCTGCAGATCCGTGAAAGCGGCGATGAATCGGGATGGATCAGCAATTTGGACAACCGGACAGGCCGTGTTAAACACGCCCTGCTTAAGCAGTCGTTCCGCAAACGGACCACTGAAGGCAACGTAACGATGATTCCAGCATCGCTCCGCGTGAGGCGGGATGCCAAACCGGAATCGCGGCCCCGGGAAGGTCAACCATGCAACCGGACCGCAAAGCTGTTGCGCAGGGCCAGCATCCACCTGAAATTGCGGTGATCCGCTTTCCGCGAAATCGAGGACATAATAGTCAAAGCAGCGATCAATCCAGGCTCGGCATTCCGCCACATGATCGCAGTTCAAAAACGTTATATCAAAAAGCGCCGTCATGATCATTTATTACAAAAAATAGCTTCGTCGTACATTTACTAAAACCATTTGACGAATGTAAGCTATCTTTCGTGATTATTTAACACAAGGAGTTATCTGATGGAACCACTGCATGACTATCTCGTGGCGGATGAAGCGGTACTGAAGCACCATGCGGATATGCGGGCGCGATACCGCAAACTCTTTGAGGCGCCCAACGATTGCGCCCCCATGATCATCATCAGCGTTCCCGTCGAACTCCCCCGGTGGGAGGCCATGCTGGCGGATCCCGGCACCATGCTTCGGGCACAACTCGATCAACTACGCCCCCACTACGACATGAAAGACGACCACGTGCCCAGTGTGCGCGTCAATTTCGGCACCGCACAACCGGCATCGGCATACGGATGCAGGATTCATGTGCCGGAGAACAGCCTCCCGGCAGCGGCCAGTCATCCACTGACCGACATTAAACAGGCCTACGACCTTGAAGTGCCGGCCCTTGATGCGGGCCAGTATGCTCAACTTCACGAATGGACCGAACAATGGCTCGCGGCCCTTCCCGAAGGCGTTGCCATTCAGCACCCGGACATTCAGAGCCCATTCAACACGGCACACCTGGTACGCGGCAACGATATCTTTCTGGATATCTATGACGACCCGGATGCGCTGGACGCGCTGCTGACCAACATCACCGATTTCATGATCAAGCTGACGCCTTACCTTAAAAGCCGAATCAGTAACGACACAGAGTATTTCTACGACTGGAGCGCCATGTGGAAGGGCACCGCCCGCATCAGCAATTGCACCATGCAGCTACTCTCGCCCGAGGCGTATACGGAGCATGTAAAGCAACATGATGAACGCTTTTTTAGGGCCATCGGCGGAGGCCGACTCCACTACTGCGGCGAATCCAGAACCATGGCGAAACACTTCTTCGGAATCGACACCATTTACGGATACGACCTCAAGGCGGTCTATGAAGAGGCATGGCTGGACTTCTGCAACGATATCCCCGCGGAAAAAGTCCCGCTCATCGACGCCGGAAGCCGCGAGCGCGGCGCGTGCAGGGAGATCCTCGAAGGTCGGACCCTGAAGAAGCGCAACATTATCCTGGTTGCCCAGGCACAGGATGTGGAAGCCGGAAAGCGCCTGCTGGATGACCTGCGGACCGCCCTGCGCTAACTTGACGCGGCCAGATAGTGCACGGTATGAGTGTACACTTAAAGTGGAGGGTATGAGCTATCCATCCAACTCGACACTCTCAAAACCGGTTCCAGGGCAAGGCTGTTACGCGCCCGGTGAGTTTCTGCTTTGCCGGGCAGCGGCAGACTACGTAACCGCGATCGGCCATGTCCGAATGCTGATCGAGAAATGTCTCGATGTGTCGTGCATCGCGGGGCGATGGGCGGTCCGTCCACTTGATTTCGACGGGAATAACCATTTCCGGGGTTTCAATGATCGCATCCACCTCCGCTCCCGTGGCGGTCTGCCAGGTGGAGAGTGCATACTCCGGCCCGAGGCATGCAGCACGATAATACAGCTCGGTCAGAACCCATTGCTCAAAGATGTGGCCCGCATCGAGTTTCAGCAGCGTATCGTTGAGCGGCAGTTCGGCCAGCACATGCCGCACTCCAAGGTCAAACATCAGGAAACGAGGAGACTGGAGCGTGCGCTTGCGGCTGCGACCAAAGGGCTTGATGCGGATTCCGACATAGGTGTCTTCCAAAACCTGATAGAAGTTCCGCAGAGTGTTTACAGCAACCCCCACGGCGCCCGCCAGTTTCGTGAAGTTCACGCATTGCCCGGATTCAAGTGCGGCTAGACGCAGGAAACGCACGAACGCACCCATGTCGCCCACAAGGTTCTCTTGACGGATTTCATTTTCGACATACAAGTCGACATAATCGGCCAGCGTTTCCCGCCACTCTCCAGCATCCTCGTGGTGGACTCCGGGCAGGCTTCCAAAAACAAGGTAGTTTTCGATGCTGCGCCGGGGAAAACGGGAACCACCGGACATGGGTAGCGGCAGCAGCTCGGCTTCTCTGGATTCGGCTTGAAGCACGGGAGATACCAAGCGTGTCCTGACACGCCCCGGAAGAAGATTCGCGGATTTCCTTTTCAGCTTGCGGGCGGAACTTCCGGTCAGGAAGAATCGCCGTTTTCGCGGTGCGCGGTCATAGAGGAATTGCACATCATCAAGAATCCCGGGAACCTTCTGGATCTCATCGATAAAAACGGTCTCGATCCCGGGGGCCGCTTCCAGTTCGCGTACCAACAATCCGCTATCCTCTTCGTAGCGACGCCGCAGACGACGATCCTGCAGGTTGAGCAAAAGCGTGTCGCTTCCTTCTGCAATGCAGTGTTCCAGCAGTGTGGACTTCCCTGTTTGACGTGCCCCCAGAACAAGCTGAACCTTCGGCTTCGACCCGCTTTCGAGGCGGCGTTCCGCTGCCTCGCTCAGCTTTCGATCATGAAACCTGGAATAGTAGATGTCTGTCATATGATCACCTCGCTGCATATTTGACAGTTCATTATGCAGCGCTATAATGTGAAGTCAACAAGGAATGCGAGCTGAATACGAGCATCCCATGGTCTCTTTTCTTTTGGCCTCGCAGGTGCCGGCTATTCCACCGCTTTCACATCAATCCGATAGAAATTCTCCCACACCGCGCCGTGCAGGGTATCGGTGTAGACGTTCTCGGGCGGCGTGGCGGGCAGGTTGCTCGCCAGGCCCGTGAAGTTGGTCATGCCTGCCGGTTGCCACGAGCCGATTCTTCGCCGCTGTCTGCCTCCACGATGGCGGTTTACGACAGCTTCTGACAGGCGTGGAGAAGGGGTCGCAAACGTTGAAGGATGACTGTTCGCAAGCGCTGTGTGGGGACACGTTCCACCATCTCAAGGGCCAGCCGCCCGTCGAAGCTCTCCGGCAATTCCAGCTCTGGAAGGCGGGCGAACAGACGCGAGCTGGCCGGGATCAGGTAGAGACAATCAAGAAGCGCCTTTTCGGGGATCGCCATCTTGATCGAGCGCTTGCCGACGGATTCGAATCCAAAGAAGAACGAGGGGGCCAAGTGGTGAATGGAAACCGTGGCCAACGGAGTGGACCATCGGCGTGTGCGGGCCGGCGATACCGCATAGATGACTTCCGGGATCTGCGAAACCATGCCGTGATGAAAAAGAGCACTGTGCAACGAGACGTAGCTGGGCAGCGGCGCCGTCAGGTGTTCGGGAAGCTGCAAAGGGTCAATCCGGTCAGAGAAGGCCCACGCACCCCGTTTCAGCCGGGCGATTCGCCCCGATTCCGAAAGCCGCTCCAGTACCCGGCTGGCGTGACTGCTTCCCATCCCGAGAATCGCCGCCGCGTCCAGCGTGCTGAGAACGTCCGAACCGAAGTCATGCAGTCGTCGGTATGCTTCGATCGACTTCATTCCGAGCGCTCCAGCAACTCCAGGAGGCTTAGCTGGATTGCCTCCCAGGTCTCCGGGGAGTCGTATGTTGCCTGGTCCCCCGGCTCCAGGTACGCCAACACCTGCCCCTTGAAATCATCATATGAGAGGTTCATCACGTTCCGTTGTGCCGACTTCAACAGCGCTCCATCCAGTAGCGGCAGAACGTGCGCCATTCGCTCTTCCGATTGCAGCAGATGTAGATCGAAGATGTCGCGAGCCTGTGTGACGCTGCGTGAGGCGAGGGCCCCGATCTTCTGAAGCAACGCCACCTCGGCCGGGTAATGGGCGGTGATAACCGGCGGCATACCGTAGCTGTGAAGCAGGACGGGTGCGATGCTATCGAGAGCGATACTGCCACTGAGCCCTCTCCTGGAAAACTCCACCTTTGTGGGAACCGGCCGCTCCGTCGCGGACGTAAATAGCCCCAATTTCCAGCGCTGTGTCGTTTCCGATTGCTTGTGCTCAGTGATATGCTCAATCTCGATGCCGTGAACTCGAAGTCCCTGGCGAAAGGGATCAGATCCCAGAATCGCACCGACCGTATCCTGAAGAACATGCAGGGGAATGCCGGTCACATCCATGTCCATGTCTTCGGAATAGCGGGGACTTCCGAAGAAGAAGCGCAGATTGCACCCCCCTTTCAGAACGAATCGCCGCTTGTCCTGCTTCTTCCCTAGAAACGAGAGAAAAAGAAGGTGAAACAGCTCCACGCTCTGCCTGATCGAGATAGCATCCATAGCTATGACGATACGCGCAGATGACGCTTGTGTCAATAACAAGCTGTTATAATCCCTTTGCGCTCACCCCAGCGCGAAGAGCAGCGAGCAGGCGCCGCCCGTCACTCCGCCCAATCGACTCCTATCCGATAGAAATTCTCCCGCACCGCGCCGTGCAGGGCATCGGTGTAGACGTTCTCCGGCGGCGTGGCAGGCAGGTTGCTGGCCATACCCGTGAAGTTGGTCAGCAGATTCGTCGTCCACCACACGCCGTAGACACGGTCCGACACGCTCGGCCAGCGCAGCACCAGGTTCGAGCCTGCGGCATCGGTCGTGATGTTGGTGATCATGAAGACCGATCCCGCCTCGGTCGGATCGGTTCCGGCGATCCCCTCCCCTTCATTGGACGCGCCGTCGCCGTCATAATCCCCGGCGCTGTTTGAAACGACGTTCGGACTTTGCCAGTAGTCCCGCTCCCAGTCGTCGGCCATGCCGTCGCCGTCGGTGTCGCCGGGGCTCGGGTTCCAGGCGTCGGTCCCGATGCGGACGTCGTCGACGTATTGCACCGCCGGGTCGGATGCCGTAAAGGTCACGCCGGTAAAGCCGCTCAGTGTATCGGCATAGAATCCATAGTTTGTGATTGCCTGCACGCCGTCCAGCCACAGATCCCACCGTTTGGCGGCGTAGTCGCTATGCACCAGCACCCGGCTCCAGCGGCCGGTATCCACAACCGCACCGGAGCTGACAACGGTCTGGTTGCTGTAGGCGGAAAGCACGCTGTTACTGCCCGCCCAGATTACGACCGTGGTGTTAGAAGGAATGGTATCAACCGGCGGGGGATCACCCGCCGCCGGTTTCCAGGCTACGGCCATCCAGACGTCGGCCGGGCCGCCCTCGAAGACGTGGCTCAAATTCGCGTCGGCCACCCGCGCAGCCTGGCAAAATTCATAGGCGTCGGCATCCTGCACCACGGCGCCCGCATCCCCCGTCCAGCCGTGCTGACCATCCACTGCCCCGAGTGTTCCGGCCATCGGCGCATTACTCTCGAAGGTTTCGACAAACGGAAGCTGATGCCAGGAGGGATCGGTGTACGTGATGCTCACCGAGTTCAGCACGGGCGTGGCATTGGTGGTGTCCTGCGTCTCGAACCAGACCTGATACTGCAACCAGGGGTCGTCGTCATGTCCGCCTGGAATCGCTTCCCCGGCGCCGACGGCATACCAGCTACCGGCCGTGCCGTCGGGACCGACGAACGTCGCGCTCTCCAGCCCCGCCTCGGTCGAGGCGGTGCGGATCTGAAAACGTAGCGTGGCGTTGGCCGGCACGCTGCCCGAAAACGCCAACTGGTCATAGCGCACAGCGCTCAGTCCGGTATCGTAGGGATTGGAAATCAGGAAACCGGAGGCGCTGAACGCACCGGCGTAGATATTGCCCTGCCCGCCGGTCCCCATAAAAAGACGCCCTCGGTAACTACCCAGCGAGTGCGCCGAATCCTCCGGCCCTTCCCAGACCTTCTCGAACCGGCCGCTGCCGTCGTTCAGCCGCCAGAGCTGGGCATTGTCGACGTTATCGCCCAGAAAACTCCGGCTGGAATCGGTGTCGCTCACGGCCGCGTACAGCACCCCGTCGTGCTCCTTCAGGTACCAGCAGTAGTGATTCGCCGTATCGGCCACATTCGTAATCGTGACACCGTCCGTCCGGAGAATCGCGCCCTTGTCGCCGATGTAGAGATAACCGCCGCGCGAGGCCATCGCCCATCCGGCGCCGGTCAGATCGGCGGACGGCATAAAGAGCGAACCGTCGGATCGGTAAAGGTGATAGCTGTTCATGAGATACAGATCCCCGTCATGCGTCGCCAGCGTCGAGCGAGTCGAATCGGAAGGGGTGTCGAACAGCTCGGACCAGGCCACCGTATCCGCGGCGGGGTTGCCGAGAAAGTCATCCTGCGCGCGATACAGCGTGGCGTAATCCGAATGCGCGCTGATGCTGTAGAGCGCGTCGTCGAATACGGCGACATCCCAGCCATGGATTTCCTTGCTGCCGGGGTTATCAACTTGCTTCGGCGTCCAGCCGGTCCCGTCGAACACGTAGAGGCGAACCGGCTCGGAAAGATTGGCGCCGTATTCCTGTTCGATGCCGACCGCGACCAGATAGTTTGTGCCGTTTTCCCTCAGCACCCGCAGCCGCGCCGCGCCGTCTTCGTTTTCCATCCAGTAGGCATGCGTATAGGCGGTCCCGTCGTGGGCGTTCAGCGGATACTCGCAGCCCAGCATGTAGAGTTTGCCGTCGTACACGGCCATGCCGTAGACCTGCGGGATCTGACTCGCCTGCCCCATGTTCAGAATCGACCCGATCGGCACAAGGTTTGTCGGGTCGGAGGTCAAGAGCAGCTCCGTACCGGACCCGGAATACAGATTGGAGATCGACGCGTATTGCCCTTCCAGCCATGCGGTTTGAACGAATTGATAACCCGCCGGCTCGGCTCGCACCGTCCAGGTATTTCCGGTGACGGGGCCGTTGCCGTCCCCGTCCCCGGAAACACAGGCCATTGGGGCGTGTACCGTGGAGTCATCCAGAGTCGATGTGAAATTCAGTCCCCAGTCAATCCCGTCGGGCGCGTCGGCGGTGAAGTCCACGCGGATATCGGTTCCGCCGGCCGTAACCCGGTTGCTGAGTGTAACCGTGATCGTTCCTCCGTCCACGCTTCCGGCATACCCCGCGGGCGCGCCGCCCACAGAAACACCGGTAACGCTCAGGTTCGAGTAGACCGGCGGCGCGTCGATGCGGATCGTATCGAACCCCGTGTCGTGCGGGCCGATGACGGGATCGATGTAATAGGAAAACGATACGCCCTGCGTGTTCAGCACGACGCGTATCGGATCGATCTCGGCTTCGGCCGAGGTGACCGGACCGTCCGCCTCAACGGTCACCGTCCAGACATCCGTGGTGACGATTCCGCCTCCGTCCCCATCGCCCGGTTGGCAAAACACGGAACCCGGATCGGCGGCATGGTCCACTCGGGCGGCAAAAGCCTGAGTGGCGGGCAGCGGCGGCGTATCGGCCGTGAAGTCGATCCGTATCACCGTCCCGTCAACCGTCACCGGAGCGGTCAGGGTAACGGCGACGGCGTTGCCGGAAGAGAAATCGGCATAGGTTGCCGATACGCCGCCGGTACTCACGCCCGTAACGCTCAGGTTCGCATAACCGGCCGGAAGCGGCATATCGATCGTATCGATGGCGGCGATCACAGGACTGATCTCCGCCTGAATATAGTAAGAAAAAGCCTGGTTCGTGTTGATGCTCGCAACGGGCGGATCGATTTCGGCGACGGGCGGATCTTCCTGATAGCGGTGCAGCAGGATATGGTCGGAGCCGCCGAAATTCACATGCAGGGACGCGATGGTAACGCCCGCCGCCGCATCGGATACGATGGCAAGAGGATAACCGTTATCGGCCACCGGATTATCGAGCGGATCGCCCTGGCTGAGCGTACTCGTCCATGCTCCGGCGTCCGTGTCCCGGATCGTCAGCGCCGCGCCGTCATGACGGCTCAGGTGAAAGCGTTTACCGGAAAACGACCCGCCTTCGCCGTAGGCGATGAAGACGTGGTCCAGCGAATCCACCGCCAGGTACGGCAGCATCGACTCGGCGGCATTGCCGGAATCAACGGGATCGGCCAGACTGAAGTTGGTGGTCCAGGCCGTGGCGTCGTGATCCCACATGCGCACGTCGGCGCCGTCGTAACGCGAAAGGTAGACGCGCGGATTTGATTTGGGCTCGGTCTGGGCAAGATACACACGGTCGGCGGAGTCGATCGCCATGGCCGGTCCGTAATAGGTGATGTCGCCGCCCGTGACCGGATCGCCCGCGCTGAAGTTCGTCGTCCAGCCCGGTGCGTCGTTGTCCCAGATGCGCGCGTCGGCGCCGTCATAACGCGACAGATAGGGCCGATAGCCGGAGGGATCGCCGCCGGTTGTGGTCGCCTGCACAAACGCGCAATAGACGCGGTTCGAGGCGTCAACAGCCAGGGCCGAAGGAATCGCGTACTTGGCTTCGCCGAGATCGATCGGGTCGCCGTCGTTGAAATTGGTCGTCCAACCCGGCGCATCGTTATCCCAGAGGCGCACATCGGTCCCGTCATGGCGGACCAGGTAAACATGATAAGCGCCGTCGCGGTACTCGCGATAACACGCATAGAGCGTATCGAGACCGTCCACCGCCAGCGCAACGTTCAATGCGTTTCCCGACGCGACCGCGTCGCCATCCGCGAACGTCGCCGTCCAGCTTTGCGTGTCCCGGTCCCAGAGGCGAACATCCGTTCCATTGTAACGACAAAGGTAAGGACGATAGCCGGCGGCGCTGTTCTGACGAAACGCGATCGTCAGTCGATCGGCCCCGTCCACGGCCAGCGCGATGTCCGCCAGAACCGTGTAACCGGGACCGGTATCGACGGGATCGCCCGCCCCGAGCGTCGCGGTCCAGTTGGTCGTATCCGCATCCCAGATGCGCATGGACACGCCATCGTAACAATTGATATGCAAACGCGAATTCGCCCCATCGGACTGCGTGTAGACGACGTATACCCGATTACTGCCATCGACCGCCAGTTCGACACCGGCCACCCCGTTGGTCATGCCGGTATCGATCGGATCGCCGTCGGAAAAGTGTGTTGTCCAGTTTGTCGCATCATGGTCCCAGATCCGAACATCAATTCCATCATACCGGCTCAGGTAGATGTGTTCGCCCTGTTCGAACGCCGCGTAGACCCGCCCCATAGAATCGGCCGCCAGGTGCGGATCCGAAACGTTATCGTTCGACCCGGTATCGATCGGATCGCCCGCGCTGAAATTCGTGGTCCAGGCCGCCGCATCACGGTCCCAGATCCGAACCTCGGCGGCATCGAGCCTGACGCTCCAGCCGACGATCACCATCAGAGCAAGCGCAGCCCCCCCGATCCAGAGGTTCTTTCTCATTCAACAACCTCCTTTCCTTATACAGTGCCGGCTAGCGTCACGTCACACATGAAAAGATACGTAAACACATTTCCTTGTCATCCCGAGCTTGTCGAGGGATCTCTTGTAAACCAGTAACGTCTGAGATTCCTTATAGCTTCGCTCGGAATGACAGATTACCTAACGTTACTGGGTTGACACGACACTAGTCATCGAGCGCCGACCAGGTCAGAACGCGATAGAACGTCTGGGGCGCCGACGGCATGTTCGTATACACAATGGGCAGTCCGTCGCCTTCCAGATCCGTCATATTCGTCACGCCGACCCAATCGCCTTCTACCAGATTCTCGCATGTTTCCAGTGTATACAAACGGCTTTTCCATGTGGGGACCGTCACTTCAACAGTTTCGTTGGTGATACAGGCACCCAGATAGAGGGTCTGTGTCGGGGGCGTATACCCGAACGCCTTGCAGAACTTCGCCAGAAACAGGTTGTCGAACGCGCTGATGGCGACTTCGCCCTGCCCGCTCGCGTTGTCGCCCAGCCGCACCACCACCAGATCGAGACTGGGTACCACGTAGATGTTATTGTCCGACGCGCCCAGCGCGGCAAAGGTATCCTCCGGGCAATCCGGAAACAGGCCACCGTTGCGCTGATCGTAATAAAAAGGAACCTGATGCGAATCCTGTCCATTCAGCCACCAGAGCCGTCCGTAAGACGGATTGAGCGACTGCGAAGGTGTGATCGAGGTTTGAATCCAGTTGGTCGAAACCAATGGTGAACCATTCCATTCGCCGTTCCGCAACGCCAGCAGACCGAAGCGCGCCGCGTCAAGCGCGCTACTCTTGAACCAGTAATAATTCATGTGTGGTCCGCTGTTCATCGTGACCCACGACGTGTTGGTCATGCCCAGCGGTCCCAGCAGTTTCGTCTGTGTGTAGGTATCCAGCGAGACGCCCTCCGCCTCCTCGATCACGGAAAACAGCAACTGATAAGCGGGCTCGTTATAATCCCAGAATGTCCCCGGCGTATGGGCCAACGGCAGGCCGGCCGCGAACTGGCGTTGATTGGTATCGGAGGGAAGACTTTGCATAAAATTGCTCATGCCCCCTTCGATGCCCGTGGTCATGGTCAGATGGTGGTCGATGGTCAGGTCTTCCTTGCCGGCAACGCCCGCCCATTCCGAGAGGAAATCGGACGTCTTCTGCGTCACGCCCGTGATGCCGCCATCTTCGATTGCCATGCCGATGAGGGTTCCGACCACACTCTTGGTAGCCGAATACAACGTTCCCTGGGTGCCGCGGTCTGTCCCCGGCCCGTAGGCTTCCACAAGAATCCGCCCCCCCCACAGCACCACCGTGCCGTGCGTCAGATTTGACGCGCCGTAAGCCACCGCATCCATCAATTGCGCCTGATCGGCCCCGGCTTCCGCCGCCGTCACCGTCTCCCAGTCCGCATCGACGCCCGGCCAGTACAGGACGTCCGCCCCGGCGTCTCCGCTCCACAGCCCCGTCAACACCCCCAGCACAACCGCGCCGAACAGATTCACCTTCAACACAACCCCACGTCTTTTCACCGCTACGTTCATAACTCCACCTTTCCCGATATAATACATAATGATACATAACCAGTCAATTAGACAGCATCGCAAATCTCCTTGATTCCGGCCCTGCTTGCCGCCTACATTCTCCTCAACACTATGGCCGAAACTAGAAAATCAGTTCGCAGCACCTCCGATCGAGCGTATGATGCGATCAAAGAGCAGATGGCGGCCCTCCGTAAGAGCGGGCGAAACCAGCTTCCGCCCGAGCCGGACCTGGCCGAAGCGATCGGTGTCAGCCGCGTTACCATTCGCCGGGTACTGGCGCGTCTCGAATCGGAACGGTTGATCGACCGTCAGAAAGGGCGCGGAACGTTTATTCGTCCCCGCCCCCACAAACAACGACTGACCGTTCTTTACGGGTCGCATGTCGATCTGTTCGACCCATGGATGGCCGGCATACTGCGAGGGGTTTCCGGGGAGTGCGCCCGGCGAGGCATCGCCCTGTCGCTGAACCCGGTCCCCGAACATGGCGCAGACAATCTTGTGGACACGCTGATTTCCGACGTCCGGAGCCGACACGCCGATGGGTATCTGATCGCCTGCCCGCTTCCCCTGAAAGACTGCCTGCGCATGCGAAAAAAGAACATTCCCCTTGTGTTGATCGAAGAGGATTACGGTCGGGACGATATTCCCGCAGTCATGCTTGATCATGCCGAGGCGGCCCGCCTGGCCGCGGAATACTGCACCCGGCGCGGCGGTCGAAACATCGCGTTAATTTCCGGCCCGTTGGGCACGGAAACGGTCCGCAAAGCCGATGTCATCGCGGCCGCGCTACGCGCCGCGACCGGCTCCGCAGCGCCGGCAAAGGGCCGGAACCATATGGTCACGGACCGAAGCGTGGCGGCCGGGCGCCATGCCATGCGTCAACTGCTGCGCCGGAAGAAGACGCCGGACGCCGTCCTGACAACCGATGACGACCTGGCCATCGGCGCCCTGTTGGCGCTCAGGGAATCCGCCAACCCGTCGCACCAGACGCCGGAAATGATCGCGTACATCAACCCGCACGCCAACCTCCGGGATCTGCTGCCCTGGACAGTGATTGAAGCGCCGCCGCACGGACTGCTCGGAACCCATGCCGTGGACATGCTGAGTTGCCTGGTGGCCGGCAACCGGGTCCAGCCGGCCCTGCTCCGCCTGCCGCCCCGCCTGCGCGAGCGGGAATGACGGCCCAACGCATCCGGAACAAGATTCGCCTGCGGCGAGCGATAAGAGGCGCTTCTATAACTCATAATACATTGCCAAGGGCAATGCTTCGCCCGTTTCGAGCACACGCTCAATCCACGGCAATCCAAAGCCCTGATTTGCGTATTCCGAGAAGGGCCGAATGGTTTCCGCGGCGGGCTCAGCGCGGCCAACTATGTGAGCATGACGGGCGCATCGCCCGCCACGGCGACTCGCGACCTCCTGGACCTGGTGGTCAAAGGGGCGTTAACTCGTACCGGCGAGAGAAAATACACACGCTATTATCTCAATCTCTTCGGCCCCGGCCAAGCCGGCGTAGAGAACAGGGTACGTTCAGCAAACGTTGCCGGGTGAAATCATGGGATGCGCACACCCCGTGGAATTACTCGACCAGTATGGCGAGCAGCTTCGCATCATGGGCGGATTCGACAAGACGAAGATGGGCGCCGGAAAGAAAGAAACCAAGGCTATATGGAAACGCTCGTGCCCAGGAGATCCTTGAGTGTTACCGGCTGTGCGATGATGTCCTCCGCCCAGACCCCCGGGCGTAAACCGTGCGGGGTTACCAGCGCCCACAGGAGTTGCTTCCGTGTTCCGCGGGACGCGTCGAGCGAATGGGCTCGATCCAGTACAAGTAGAAGAGTGAATACGCGTCAACCGCCTTGATGTAGTAATTCTTCTTCGCCCCGGCCTTCCGGAACGTGGCAGTGGATAATCGCCATGTTCAACTTGGAGACCTCCTTCAGTATCCGCTGTAGCCGTCGGTGGTTTTTCGTCCACTCTCTGACCTCCTCAACCATGTCTTTGGGGACATAAACGGTGTGCGTCTTGCCTTGTACGGGAACGGTCCCCATCACGCCATCGCCAGGATCATTTCCTTTCTAAAGAGCTTCCGGAGGTTGTAGCTCATGAAGATCAGAGCCATCTCTGCTGAGACTTTGTCGTCACCGCGGAGACTTACCCTCCGGTAGGCACGGTTGTGTTTGACGTCTCCAAAGACCGTCTCGATCTCGCATTCTCGTCGCTTGCGAAGGCGTTCGCCAACGGGGGTCCTCCTGAACAGGGAAAAACCGGAAGGCGCTATCCTGTGCCCATTCAATCTTCAATTGTCGTCCCGCCACCGTCACGACGGCACGATGAAACGTGGGTGTGCGCAGAAGCCACGTGAGATCGTAGCCGGCCCCGTGCAACGTTGCCGCGTCCTGCTCCGCGCTTTGAGCTACGCTGCCCTCCACATCGTGAAAAAAGTCCAGATCCTGTGAAAAGCGCGGCGTATTGTCGGTGCGATGAATCACCGTGGCGCCCGCGAGGTAGTTCTCGGGACTACGGTTCGCGGCAATCTGCTTCAGGACCATGGCTTGAATGTCGCTTATCGGCATAGTCTTGCGGCAAGCAGGAAACCTTGACGCCCTCCGTTTTGCCGCAGTCCGCGCACGATCTCCCAGCGATACACCGAATAGTCTTGCACTGATCAGTACAATATTCTATCCTCCAAACGATGAAGCACAACCCCGACATACGGACGCGGAATCCGTTTCGATTTGGCCAGGTGGTCGAGAAGGACGCGTATTGTCCCCGAACAGCACTCGAACGCCGGCTGAGCAGTCGTATCGAGCGAGGCCAGAATACGGTTGTGCTCGGCAACCGTCGTGTCGGGAAAACATCCCTGATCTGCAACGTGGCGAGTCGGCGTCGCTCCCATAGGGTCTGGCATGTCGACTTTCTGGGCATCAAGAGCGGCCAGGATTTTCTGACACGCGGCGTGCAGGCGATGGGGGGGCTGGATCGTCACGCGTCCGTCCTGGAGCGGCTCTTAAAGGCACTGCCGCGATTGACCGTTTCCGTATCTCCGGATCCGGTGACAGGCCTGCCATCGCTCATGCCGGCCATGGCACCGGATGCCTATCGTCCGGAGAGCATCGCGGGACTGCTTGGAGTCGTCAATGACATGGCGGCAAAGCGCCAACTGATGGTCGTCTTCGATGAGTTCCAGGATGTGACCAAACTGCCGGACGCCGACGCACTGCTCGCGGTCCTGCGCGGGCGAATCCAGTTCATGGGAAGCACGCCGTTCATCTTCGCCGGCAGTGTGCGGAACGACATGTGGCAAATCTTTGCGGATGAACGCAGCCCTCTCTTCAAGTCGGCTGATTTTGTGGAGGTCGCCGCCGAGGAGTTCGACGACTTTCCGGGGTTTCTGCAATCGCGCTTTGGGGCCGGAGGAAAGACGGTGGCTCCGGATGTATTGCCCGAGGTCCTTCGAATCTGCGACAGCGTACCGGGCGACGTGCAACAGCTTTGCGCTGCCCTGTGGGACAACGCGATGGGCTCTCGGGTCACGACCGATCACATGGCGCCGGCGATCGAGGAGATTTTCCACAACGAATCGCGCGCCTACGAGGCGGTCGTCACCGAGTTACCGGCACAGCAGCTCAAAGTGCTGGCGGTGCTGGCGAAACAGGGCGGCCATTCAGCCCTGGGCAAGCAATTCCTCGTCGGCACAGGGATTACCCATCCCAGTTCGGTGAAGCGTGCTTTAACGCGCCTGTGCCAGCGCCGACTAGTGTTCCGCACGCCGGACGCGTACAAGTTCTCGAATCCCTTCCTGAAGCTTTGGCTTCTGCACAAGGGCTATGCGTAAGTCTCCAGAATGCGCGATCATTTTGGGGCGATATCCATCTGCTCGGCTGCTGAGCGCCCGCTCCGGCGAATCCTCCATCAACACCCCATATATACATCCTGGCGGCGATAGCCCCACCCCATCCAGCCGAAGGGCTCCGCATGCAGAGCCCCGCAAACAGCCGAAACAGGAATGTCAAGCGTCCGCACTTCAGGACCGCTCCCAAGCTGAACAAGGGTTTCCCCGCCCGGTCCGACCACAAAACTGCCGCCGTTGAAACGCCCGGAATGGTTAACAACCGCAATGAAGACTTCGTTCTCGGCTGCCCGACAACGCGTTATCATTTCGTTGTTCGCATAGTCCACGTGTTTGTCCAGACGGTCCGTATCGCAGGCCAGGGGGCAGGCAATCAGTTGCGCCCCCAATGCACGGAGACGGCGCGCGGATTCCGGCATCTCACGATCGAAACAGATCATTGTACCCATGCGAAATGACGGATGGTCGCCGGTGAGATCCACCGCCGCAAGACGGTCACCCGGCGTGAACGGGCCACCGTGGTCAATATGCTCAAACGTACGGCAATGCACTTTTCGATAAACAGACAGTACGTCGCCGGTGGCGGAAACAACCGCGGCCGAATTGTGAATCGCATTGCCGGCACGCTCCGCGAAACCGAGCACAATGGCCATGCGCTTAACGCGTGCGACCTCCCGCACCCGCAAAACATTCGGACCCGTGAGCGGTTCAGCTATTGCCTCCAAGCGGCGGCGGGTATCATCACGCTCAGGGCCGAACCCATACCCATGAAGGACGCACTCGGGCGTTATGGCAAGATGCGCGCCCTGGGCGGAAGCCGCTTCCAATGCCGCAAGCGTTCTCTGAAGGTTGCCCTCACAATCCCACGCCTGTGTCTCGATCTGGCAAAGCGCCAAACGCAGAGAAGATCCGTCTTCAACAACAAACCGTGGAAGCTTGGGATTCATCAGTTGTCAATCGCCTTCCAGCTCCCCGACCTTGAGATCAAGGTCTTCGCGGCGCTCAATGCGGTCGATCTGTCCGTCGCGAATCCAGACAATACGATCAGAAACGTCTAGCATCTTGAGGTCGTGGGTGGCGGAAATAATCGTCACGCCCTTTTCCTCCTTGAGCCGCTGAAGCAGGGCAATGATTTCCTTACCGGTATTGAGGTCGAGGTTACCGGTCGGTTCATCGGCCAACACCACGGCCGGATCGTTGGCCAGTGCGCGCGCAACCGCCACGCGCTGCTGCTGACCGCCGGAAAGCTCGGTCGGCTTGTGGTGAACGCGGTCGCCCAGCCCAACGGTTTTGAGAAGCTCAACGCCTTTATCTCGCGCGTCGTCATCGGACATCCCCGCAAAGATCATGGGCAGGGTAATGTTCTCCAACGCGGACATAACGGGAATCAGGTTGAAGGTCTGAAAGATGTAACCGATCTTCCGGCATCGCAGCCAGGCCAGTTCATAGGCATCCAACTGAGCCAGGTCGACCTCATCGATATAGACCCGTCCCTCACTGGGTTTATCCAGGCCGCCTACCATGTTGAACAACGTGGACTTGCCGGAGCCTGACGGACCCATGATCGACATGTATTCGCCGCTGTAGATTTCGAGATCCACACCTTTCAGGGCATCCAACGGCACTTTGCCCAACATATATCGCTTACGCACGGAGATGGTGCGGACCACAACACTGCGATCTCCGCCGTCTGATGTCTTCTGCTCTTCCATTATGGCCTCCAATTCTAAATCTGTGATCGCAACGCGTCAGCAGGCACCATCCTTGCCGCAACATAGGTGGGATAGATTGCACTGATAACTGAGAGAACGACTCCGATGAGGATTGCCAAACTGCCGTTTCCGGCCACCTTGCCCCAAGGAAACACACTAAAGATCACGTCGCCATACCGAATCAACCCGCCCAGCACCCCCATTACCACACCAACCAGACAGCCGGCGAGCGAACCGACCAAGCCCTGGAACGACGATTCCATGAGGAACATCTTGACCACGAAACTGTCGAGCGCTCCCAGACACTTCATGGTGCCGATCTCGCGATAGCGCTCGGTCACGGCCATCAGCATGGCGTTGCTGATGGCAACGGCTGACACGAGCAGCGACAGGGTCACGAGCCATATCTGCTGTGCTCGCGCCTCTTCACCGGGAACCCCCAGCACAGCCTTCAACGTCTCGGGGCCGTTCTCGATCAGGGCCGCGAGAATGGACTGGGAGGTCCAGACATACGCCAGAAAAGCAATACCAAGAACAATACCGCCAGCGGTAATCAAGGCACGCCCGAACCGCACTCGCATGTTGCGGTAGCTGATCTCCACCGCCTTGCTGAACGGTAGTTGAATCTGTCGCTCTGTATGGTCCGTCTTTTTCATCGTACTTAGAACATTAGCGGCGTCACGGCCTTGCCAATCAGGGCAAGAGCCGCGGCGCACATCCCAACCAGTCCAATTCCACAGTAATAACCCGCTGCCAAGACCGGTGTATACCGTTTCCAGGTGTCTGCACCCAACTTGCGAGAAAAGTAGAAACGGCCCAATAGGGCACCAATCATTATCGGAACCACGTAGTGCGGCCACAATGCCAGACCACCTACCATCCCGAAGAACGCAGCGGTCCAACCGATTGGCGTCAACAAGCTGTATAGAACTGCCCCCGTACCGAATCCAGCCGCAATCTTAGGCAGCGTAATGGACTGCAGGAGGAAAGAGCCGCCCTCGCCAACGGTTGACATGGCCCAGAGCGATTTAAACTTCGCAAAGAACGGCCACATCTTTTGCACAAACGGATACATCGTTGAAGGAATCGGCCCCATTTTCCAGATCAGCGCCCAGAACGTGAAGGAGGTAACCAGGGTAATGGCAAATACCACCGCCATCATCTTGATGTAGCCGACGAATTTCACCCGGGTCAGCTCAAGGATTTTGAAGACTTGTGCGAACCGCCCGTGATTGAAATAGGGAACCGGAGCAAACCAGATATCAGCCCCCTTGTAACCACTCATGATAAAGGAGCCCTCACGCACCATCGGGAACGCCACCCCCGACGGCGACCCGGTGATGCCGAACATACGCGCAGACATATATGACAGCAAAGGGCTCAGAACAAAGCCGAACACCACCAGGATCCAGACAGGAAACTTTGGCACCAATACGTGGCAAAGCGCAACGTAGGCAGCCGAGGAAACCGCCCATATCGCCAGCGCTTTCCACACAGGAAAATTGCCGCGCTCGCGGATGACGTGCTCGAGGCGAGCGTCAGCTTCCGGGTCAGCCATTTTCTTGTTCCGCAGCGTCTTCACGATGGCAGTGATACCCGTCAGCGCCACCACCAATCCCAAGCCTATGGTAATGCTGATGTAGAGATCCACGTTCAGCGCCACCATCGTGGGCCGTGCCTCCATGCCTTCGCGCCAGGTGTTGATCAGCCCGAGATGAATCAGCAACGGCGGCAAGAGCGTCTTAGACACGATCGCTCCCGCAAACATGCCGACCACAACTCGGAACGGCAGGACAAACCCGATGAAGATCAACCCCAAATCTGTCATAAACCCGAACATCGAGGCTGGGGCGAACGAGCCGAGCATTTCGGTGAAATCGACATAGGGAATAGGGATCAACTGCAACGGTTGAGTCAACACAATACCGGTGAAGGCAGGAATCGCCACATACACAAGTCCATAGGCTAACCCTATCATGGTCCCCATACCGAACATCCGCCACCGCCAGGTTTCCTTCTTGCCACTGGCGTCGGCCAACGCCGTAGCCCCTTCGGATGCCACGGGCGCCATGGGAAAAGGCAGTTTTTCGATGTCATTTGTCACGCGATAGAGCGCATAGCCCAAGCTCAGAGAGTTTACTTGAAAGAGAAGCTGGTGAACAATGAGGACACCAATCGGTATCAGCCAGTCTGCACTGAAGAATGTGCGCCGAATCAGGCTGTCAGCGCCGGCGGGCGGCACGACCCAAGTCGGTATATGCTCCGTGAGGCCAAAAGCCGCCGCTTGGGGCGAACGAACCAGGAACTGGCGCCAGATCGTTTCGGAGAACGCGCCACCCGAAAGGGTCAATCCGGCAGCACCCATCAGAACGCCGGGCGCAATCATACTGCCGGCAACCATAAAGATGAGCAGGACCTCCTGCCGCTTTAACGTAACGAGCGAGCGCTTGGCTATCTCTATAAAGAGAATCACGGTCACCCATTGAACCGCACCACCGGGCGCCACCCCCATCACCAGACTAAGGTAGATCGTACCCGGCAACATGATCAGCCCCACAAACAACGCGGCCAGAATCGTCCACCGACCAAACCCCTGCTCAAAAGGCTCCAGTCTATCTTCTTCTTTAAGATCAAACTTCGACATCGTCATTCCTCAAGATCGCGCCAGGGGCAACACACCTACGCAAACACGTCCCCGGCCTCGCCAATATACTCCTGCTTGCCCGCATCCGGGATGGTCCGCCACAGGAGAAATTGCTTTCGCATCTCATTAAGAAAACCGCGATTGATGCGTACCCACGTGTTGGCCTGACCGCTCAAACGCTGGATGCGAAGCTGTATCGTGTACACCCCGAAATCCCCCGCCGGCACCGCACGCATCTCAAGATGCTGAAGTCATACGGCGCCAGCCACACCCGTAATCCCAGCCGGTAGCCCTGAACACCCCCGTCATCAAAGCGCCCGGTCTCGTTGTCCGCCGTGTAGAACCTGCCGGTTGATTGCTCCTCGAACGAAAGGAAGAAGTAATTGAAGAAGACGAAGAGCCCGGCAACCTCCTGACCACTCACGGTAAACGGAAAATCGAAGCGCCAGTCATCGCCCTTCGGCTCTGGCAACGACCATTTGCGTGTCACATCGGGTACAGCCATGCGGGAAGCCATGCGCGCCGGGTAAATAGTAGAGAGGACAACCGTGATCATCACCACGACCGTGGCCATCACCGAGGCCAGAGATGAATAGTTGAGTGTTAGGCCGCCCAATGCACCAACGGCATAAAGACAACGGGTAATTAACTGACCGAGGACATAGCCGGTCACGCCGCCCAGAATGGCATAGACACAAGCCTCGGCCAGAAACAGCGCACCGATATGGCTGGGTGCCAGCCCGACCGAACTGTAAGTGCCGATCTCGTTCAGACGTTCATGAACCGAGCCACTCATCGTGTTGAGAATCATGAGCGCAGCTATCAGGATCGGAACAATGACATTGCCCATCCCGCCAACTGCACTGGCAGCCAATGAGCTGTAGACCATGACCTGGTCATTCTCTCCGACAAATACCGTTACGGCCATGCGATCCAGCAACCGGGACACCCGCTCACCCACGTCACCATCATCGATCGCTATAGCCACCGACTGGGCAAATCCACCCAGGTCCAAAACGGTCTTGTACGGCATAATCACCGTGTTTCCGACATCCAGGTGTGTATACGTTTCCAGCGAAGCACGTCCCTCGATGGCACTGACATCCTTCTGGGCATTTGACGCACGGCCGAGCGCCTCCCGGCTCAGGGTCGTGTAGTCAAGCGGCGTCATCCGCTCGTTATCCAAGTCGCAATACTCGTTATAGACCTCAGCATCCACGATGCCGATCACGGTGACGTCCATACCCAGCAGGTGGACGCGTGCCTTCCCCAGCTCTTCAGGACCAATGCCCAGTCTCTCTGCCATGGTATCGGGAAGAATGCACGCATCATGGTCCGCGGCGTCAAACCAGCGTCCCGACTCAAGGGCCGCATCAATACCGCTAACGTCAGTTTCTCCGGGTTCAAACCCGACCAATCCGAATGCACGAGCCATGTGCTTGCCTGCGTCCGCCCTATCGGCAGACCTCACATCAATCACAAGCTTCAGAAAATCCATTTGAGGTCTTCGTGGCAGAAGCCAGCTTCGGCGTACCAGTGTACCCACCCCATCAAACTCGCCCTCCAGATGCTCCAGAGCCAGATGCTTCATAGCGACCCAGGACCGGTCCCGCACCAACGCGCCCTGGTAGGCTGGCGTGTTCGGACGCAGCACCTTGCGCGGGCGCAGCGATGTTTGAACCGACGTGAAAGAGAGCACCGTGAACATGAGCAGCACCACGGCGGTACAGGTGAGAAATGTCCGAACCTTTCTGCGCCGCATGTTCGACACACCCAGCCCAAAGGCTGACGCGGTCGCCCCGGCACGGCTTACATCTGTTTGATGTACCCGCGCACTCTCCTGCTTCATCTTGTGCATCAGTGTCTCGAACCGGCGCGTACTGATCCAGAGCACAATAAGACACAAAGCCAGAATGACGATGCCCAGCAGGATCACTTCCGATGTTTCCACAATTCGAAACGCAGGGTGAACCAGCCGCAACAGCAGGTAACTCACCGCAAATATGCCGACAAAAGCGGGAATACGGCGCTTGAGATCCGGAAACGCAAAGAACAGTCGCTCACAGAAAAACGCAAAGGGCAACAACAGGGCCATGTAGAACACGATGCCCTTGATAACATCGTTGGCTGTTCCCAGCACATCCGGGTACGCCCGGGATTCCAGCCCTAGTCCACGCCGGGCATGCTCAATGAACGTATCCCACTGCAGCGACTCAATGGCCTGGCGCGCCTTCTCGAGAGCTGATCCTGCCGCCGTGTGCAGGCGTTCCAGACGCTTGTTCTCAATACCGTAACGGTTGACCATATTGATTCGGGACTCGTTCAGGGTGTGCATGTCGCGCAACACTTGAAAAGGGGTATTTGCGATAAGACGGTTCTGATCCATCTCATAACCTAAGCCCTGCGCCGCCCTCCGGGTTTGCGAAGACTCTGCATCCAGGAAGAGCATGCGCTGCCCCAGCAGACTGGAAGCCACCCCGATCTTCAGTCGCATCCCCGGCTTGGAGAATACAGTGGCATAGGCCGCTGACGTAGATGTGCGCGGAAGAGAAGCCCCCATGCTGTAGCCGTACGCAAAAGGCTGGGCGTTGCCTGTATCGAACATGGAGAGCTTGTCCCTCTCACTCAGATAGCGCGGATCCACTAGATCGTACAGGTCAGTCGCCACGCAGGGGAACAACACCGCGCTACGCGTCTTTACCGCACGGTCAAATGTGAAGTCGACCGGATATTGCGCGGCACCCTCCAGCCCCAGATCCACCGCCATGACAATATCGCCGCTGGCCTCATCCAACGAATAGCCTTCAATGGTCCACTGGTCCCAATACTTGTAGGATTCGGCATTTAGAAGCTCAAACCACCCTTCGGCATCGGCGACACCTATCCTATGTCCGCGCACGCCCACACCACCTTGAGAGACCCTCGCCGCACCCGCCCTTCCAAGTGCCAGCAGTCCCACACCCCCCACCACAGGATCATCCGGGACAAAGCTCTTTCCGGGATCAAACGTAACCAGTCGACCACGAAAACGACGCAGTGTGCTGCCAGGCATTTTCGGCGCGTCCAGAAGCTCTGCATCACTCAACCCCAACCGCAGGGCGTAGGCCAGAAAACGAGCTTGATCAGCCAGGTTGGACACGTTCACCGCGCCGGCACTATCCAGCGGGCTATCGATAGACTGGCGCGGATCTTGTACGGTCACCATCGATACGGCAGGCACACCACCCATCACAGCAGCCGTACCATTCAGCCGGATACCATCCGGCAGAAACGACCACACCGAGCCGCCACCCTCGGGCTGAATCAGGTTGAGGTAGATCTCGTCCGAGGCAAGACCGACCGCCGCGCCATATGCGTCAGCATAGGCGCGAAAGCGGCGTGCGTGACGCAAGAACTCACGTCGATAGCGATGCTGCGAACGCAGCGTCGAGACACAATCCTCAACGGTAGCACCCACCACGCGATTCTGGCTGGAGAGGTCCAGGCTGATCATCAAGTCGGGCAACCGGTTGGCGGAATCCTTGCTGACATTCGCACCGGCATAACGATGCAGAAAATCGAAAATACCGGCTCTGTGCAGGTGATGGGCGGAGGTTGCCAGAAAGAGAACACTACAGGCAGGTGGATTCGCCTTGAACTCGCGAGCCAGTTCAAGCATCGTCGCCACACTGCAGGCCGCTTCAGCGCCAGGTGCCAGTGCAGGGACGATGGACATCGAATCGTAGTAGGCCTCGATACAAACCAGTTTGTCTTTCAGCTCAGGATCGGAGCCCTCCAGGAGAGCCATTAGATTGACCCCCTCAGCCTTGCGCCACGGCATGCGGCACTTCAAACGTACGGATTGACCGATACCGGCAGGCGCAAAGCGGCGATAATCCGACTTCGACATCCAGAAACGGGGCATATTCAACGGGGCGCCGGCCAACTTGGCTTCTGCCTGACGTCGGACGGTCTCGTCCGGCTCA
>CAYFPQ010000010.1:41612-47092 GCA_964345005.1 uncultured Victivallales bacterium
CGCGCGCCCAACATGGCCGCGTTCATCCAGCGCGCATCGCTGTTGAAATCCATGAAGACAATGTTGTCGCGGACGACAGCGCCATTAAACGCTTGCCATTCGCCGTTTTCGGCTGCAATTGCTTTGCCAACCACACCTTCGGGCGGCAACTGCGACGTCCGCACAACATTAGGCCAGAGCGCATGCAGGGCAAAAGATTGGCCGTCCCCCTCAATCTCAATAGAGGACCCCATGTCCACAGGAACCGCAACAGTGAAGTGTTCCTCAGTGATGTCCGAGTACCCAAGATCGGACAAGGTCTTGCCCACATACGTCGCGGCGCGGTCATGCCCGGCATAGCCCGGAATTCTGGACCCGCACTCGGCCAGTGCCTCGATATGCCTCTGTATCCCCTCGTCCGTGACATGGCTCGAACTGTCGATTGCGGCGGCTACGCTTGAAGCCGCCAGACATACCACTGCCACTGTGCCCGGAAAAAGCCCTGTCCGTTTCACTTCGCTGTATTTCCTGTGTAGGCCATCAGCTTTGCCCATGCTTCGGGTGTCGCTGGATCGACATTCAACTCCTTCACAAACTCCCGTTGGGCCTGCTCTGATTGGCCCAACGCCTCGTAAATCGCGCCCTTCAAGTAATGCACTTCTCCATGGGCAGAATGCAGACGCTCCACTTCGGATAGCGCATCCAATGCACCCTCATAATCAGTCTGCATATAGCACAACAGTCCGGCATTGAAATGATACGACACCTCTTGCGGTGCCCGCCGAATGCCTGCGGCCAGCAAACCACTCGCCTCCTCGAACCGACCTTCCTGCATGCAAATCACGGCCAGCTTGTTCCGAGCACTAACGGACTCCAGGTTCCGTTCGAGTACCGCACGCCAACAGCGTTCCGCCTTCCGGTTTTCGGCTTTCTGGAAATGCAGGTCCCCATCCCTCTCAAGCCGACCTAAGGCCGCCGCTTCCCGCGCTTGCGGGGAGCAGCACCACAGTGCCCACACCACGCCAGACACTGCCAATGCCCCCAAAACGCCACTTGCCACACGCCACTTGCCACACGCCACTTGCCACTCTCCTACAGCCAGAACACCTTGTTGCCCGTCTGCCCGGTGATCAAATCCACAACAAACCAGAGGCCGGCCGCAGTGTAGGTACCCAACACCAAGCCCAGGAAGAACGGCACGACCTTTCTATACACCCGGGCACCCCCATAGCGCAGAACCAGGCTCTTGATCAACCATGCCAGAAAAACACTGAACCATAGACGGTTCATTAGCCACACGCCGCCGACGGCAAACCCGATCGGATGCAGGATGAATCCGGGAAAGGATGCCCGCATCACACTCAGCCCAACCGTTACCAATGCACCCGCCCCCATCAGGAGATACCCCGGCACACTGGGTCCGGTCGGGTCTTGAAGCTTCTGAACCATGAAATTGAAGGGCACCTTGGGTCCCTGAACGAAGAACCATTCATTCAATCCGGTTCCGCCGTATCTGTAACCTACCCACAGCGCCACACCCACCGAGACTGCAAAACTGATGATCAGAGCCACCGCCATGGCCGACAGAATGCCCCGCCGCGATCTTTTGGGACAGTTCTCCGCCAGCTTTAGCCCCTGGGCACATTCTGCCATGGTAAAGACACGAATATCGGCGCTCCACACATACATCAGCGCAAAAGCCAACATCCCCGCAGCACCCAACGCCTTGACGCCGATCATCGACATCACAAGTGTCGGCGCGATAATCGGGGCAACAATCGTCGGCAGCCCCCCCTCGCTAACCACACGCGTCAGCCCCAGGAACAGGATATAGGCAGCCAAGAGATACAGCGGCGATATCCAGGGCTTGAGCCCCACCACGGTCAGCCAGCCCCACATAATCGCGAGACTGATAATGATCCCACACACAGCACTGCGATAGGACATGATCTCTGCCGAATCGTCTTCGCCTCCCGGACGGCCAAACGCTTTGGCCACCACGCCCCACAAGTGCGCGCGCGCGTTGAACAGTCCCGCTACGACAAACGCTAGAAAAGCTCCACCCCCAACATAGGCCAGAATAGGCCAATGCGCGGACCCGTATGCACCCAGATTCTCGTCCAGCCGGACGCCCGTCATATTGCACAGACCCGTAACGCAGAGAAACAGGAGATTGAAGAACCAAAGGCTGAACGACAGATCCTTGTTGATCAGAAACGCAAAACCCAGCACCGGAAAACTCAATGCCACCACCAACTGGGTGGTCTTGCGAAACACCTGAAGTCGTGTAAGCAGCTCAATGGCGGGGATGAAGTCCCAGTAGTTGTGAAGCGCCACACTACTGGTCACAGTCAATGCGATCGCAAATCCGATCCACATGCCACGGTTGCGAAAGAACGGGCCAACCGCACGCCCTTCTTCGGCGGGTTCGCACATAGCGATTGGCAATGCCGTCAGGGGAAAAATCAAATGCTCCTTTTCTACCCACTGCTTTCGCATTACAACCATGAGGGCAATCATGACGAACAGGGCCGGAACCAGGAAAATCAGCCATCCCGCCAGCGGTTTCACCCAAGCCATCCACGGAATGCTCTCGCCCGCAGCCAACCCTACATAGAAGCCCCTTCCAGCCTCCGCATCGGGAACCAGCCACGACGGCAGATGCGGAAGTACCCACTCCGCCCAGCGATTCTCGGGCGTGGCATACTGGAAAGGCGCCCCGATAAGCGGCAGGAGTTGCATGACCAACCCCATCGTGGTCACCGCCGCCCCCATAATCAGCATAATGTATACAACAAGAAGCTCAGCACGGGTCATCGCCCACCGGGGGCGTATTGCTCGCGCCAGCGTGTTGACCGCCAGAACAAGTACAAAGAACAGAAAGATCGCACCCACAGGCATGAAGTCCGAAGCCAAAGAAGAAGCATGGACCAGGTTAACGCTCAAGTGCGCCATGACAGGAAGCAGAATGCACAGGACACTTCCTGTCAGTATTGCTCTTCTAATCGAAAATCGTTCAGTCACAAACTCCTCCACCTCAGACATACTTTGGCATGTTGTAATAAGTGACTGTACATGACAAGAAGAAAGTGCAACGGCTACTTCGTCAAGAAACATACCGCAAAACGTTGCGCCACAGGATTGCCGGCCGCCTGTTTGTTTAGATGCAACTGGCAGATGCGCCAAAGCCCTTGGCCGTCCTTTCGTTCTGCCGCCGCCATTTCTTCCCGCCATACGGAGGGAATCACCGTGCAGTCACAGTTCGTCGTCCGCAAAACCGTCTCCCACCCCTCAGCCATGAATGTTGCGGAAATCAATGGCGCCGGATACCCTTTCTCCACACTGTGCCAGAAAAAGAAATCGTCCGGCTCAAGACTCTCAACCAGTGGATGCCCCGTCTTGCATGATACGAAGTGCATTGCACCCCGACCGCAGGGAGTGGCAACGACCTCCGTATTCGCAATTTCATAAGACCCTTCGGGCAACTCCAGAAAAATGGCACGGGCACCACCACGAACCGCCTGCTCAATGGCTTCCCGCTGAGTTTCAAAACCGGCCATATCAGCAATCAGGATGATTTCGGCCTGATTCAGATCTGTGAGACCGCTCTGATCAACACCCAACTCTTCCAACAGCGACGAGAGATCGTTTTCGTCGTCTACTATCAAGTGGATGGGTCCTGACAACGCTTCCATTGATGCAGGAAACACCTCAATCTGCGCTTCGCTGTAGTGCACCACCTCCCCCGTTGCGTCGTCCGTCAGCGCGAGACGAACCGTCAGAACCATGCGCTGTTCTACGGCAGGCGCACGGAATCGCAGCTTGCCCTGAAATGCACTGCCGCAAATCGGGACAGCAGCATCGGTATGCCCGGAAAAGAGGACTTCGCCTTCAGCCGATTCAACCACGTACTTGAGCATTGGCTGCTCAGGCCCGCCCTGTGTATCGTTGCACACCCATACATCCAAGGCAGCGTCTTCGCCCGCCGTAACCTTGAAGCGTTCCGGACGCAGATTCACCATGAGTGGCGTTAAGGCATCGCGGTAAGCAAAATAGGCATGCTTGGGCTGTCGATCCACATCCATAATGGTCTTCATCCAGCCGGCCGGCCAGGCATCGATAAAAAGGTGAATCGCTATGGTGTTCATGCGACTGTCGCGCCTGAAGGCCTCAGTTTGAAGTTTTACCACCCAGGCCTGATGCGCCTGGCTGGCCTGAACCCAGCCCTCCAGCGATTCCGCTGCTTCATACCACATGGCATGAAACCCGCCGGTCTGTGCCCTGGCAATACGGGTTGGGCTCCATGTCGCCTCGTCCTCGATCGTTTGCGGCAGCCAGTCTTCTGGATAATACTTCCGCATAACGGTAACGGGATCGAGCCCTTCCGCGCCGAATTCGCCGCACCCGTAATGCCACCCCGGCTTGACCTTCTGCCAGTATCCCGCGTAGAGCTTGCCCAGATCCAGCCCGTGGCCGTTATACCACCCGCAATAGCAATGATTATCCGGAAGCCCGGGACCCGGCGGGTCATAGTCGCCGTCCACCGCCTTGATCACCCGATCGGGGTTATTCAGACGAACAACCTTATCGGCCGCTTCAAAAAACATCTCCAGTTCGTCGCGTTGAATATGCCGCTGCGAAAGGTTCTTCCACGGCCTTACAACCGGGCTGGGCTCATTGATGTAGCTGACCATGATGCAGGAGGGGTGACTCCGAATCAGGCGCTCCAGCTCCCCCGCCTGTCGGACCGCCTCGCAGAACTGGTTACGCCGCAGGACCCCGAAAAGCGGCAGGTCCGTCTGCACCATCAGGCCGAGCCGGTCGCACATGTCGTAGATTTCCGACTGAACGGGGCGTTGCGTAATCCGCAGAAAATTCATATTACAGATTCGTGCCAGCAGGATGTCATCACTGAGTTGATCTGTATCGCCCCTCATCACGCATTGCTGCAGATGCCCCATGGTATTGGCGCCGCGCAACCGGATTTCCCGCCCGTTCAGGAACATGCGCCCCAAAGGAATTGATGATTGATGATTGGAGATCGATGACTGGTCAGAGCCCTCGTCCATCGTGAACAACCGCACGCCGAACTGCCGGGAAAACGCATCGAGAACGCGCCCTTCCTTGTCCAGCACCTTTACGTGAATCTGATACAGCCACGGTGTCTCGGGCGACCACACCCTGGCGTCAGGCAGATCGAAGCCAATCCGATACTGGTTCGTAGCCGGGCCGGCATATTCGACCTCATGCTTCTGATTCTCAAACACCGTCTCGTTGAAATTCTGCCCAAACACCGACAATTCAAGCGAAATATCCTCGCGCAGCTCCCCGCCGTTGAAGACTTCAATCCAGGCTTCGCACGCCACAACGCCACCCGCCACTCGACACTCGCCACTCGACACTCGGCACTCGGCACCTGCCACTCTACAGAACACATCACTCACATGCACACGGGCACGTGCTTCCAGCCAAACATCCTGATAGATTCCCATGGCCGGCGG
>CAYFPQ010000010.1:47102-64319 GCA_964345005.1 uncultured Victivallales bacterium
CCACCCCAGATCCGGATCGTCATAGCCGGGTCCCGTGGCGGCATAAATCTTGTCTCCCTCATATTGCGGCCCGTCCCACGGTTGATTACTCCCCAGAACCGCATCGTTTTCGACCTTGATCAACAGCGTGTTCGAACCGCGTTTGATCAACGGCAGAATGTCAAACTCGAACGGAGCAAAGAAGCCTTCGTGTGACCCGACATAGGCACCATTAACAAAAACGTGCGCCTTGTAATCCACACCCTTAAAGCAGATAAATAGGCTGTCGGATGCGCCCGCAACTTCATCAACTTCAAATTCCCGGCGATAGTAGGTCACCGCGCGCCCCAACGGCGGCCCATAATGCGGAATCGTAACCGGTTGCCAGTCTCCGTTCCCCTGCACAATGCCCGCAAAGTCTTTCCGATCCGCCTCGGTTTCAATACGCCAGTCAAACTCCGTCAGCGGCATGACCGTCCGCATCGTCTCGCAATGCGGGGCATGATTCTCAAGAAACGGGGCAACCTGTTCGCGCCGGCGCGCCAATTCATCCTGCAGTTGCTCCGGCGAAGTGAGTTTCGGCGGCGCATCAAACGCATCCTCTGCGGCGGGCGTACCCATTGGAAGGCAGACATCCGATATTTCCGGCGGCTGCGGCTCAATCAATAAATCGTCTCGTAGTGATTCCCGGCTGTTTGCGATTTCGGCGAAAACATCAATGGCCTGATTGGCAGACTTGTCCATAGATCAACCTCAAGCTAAATGACTATAAATGACAAGAACAGACTGCATCAGAGCGATGCACACGTCAAGTAATGAACAGGATCGCGGACTATTTCATGCTGAAATATTGGAGCCGAAAACCATTGACAAAAAAGGCCACGCAACATATATAACTAAATGATTGTGCATGAATAATAAGGAATAGTGATCTAAGGAGCAGCATGGAGCAGACAAAAATACGTTCGATATTTGATCAGACCTACGAAGCGATCATGAACATTCTGGAAGACGTTCGCCGCAAGGGAGAAGTTCGACTGCCATCCGAGGCGGAAATGGGGAAAATGCTGGGCGTCAGCAACCTTACCGTACGTCGTGTCCTGGCCCAAATGGCAAAGGAACGACTCATCGACCGCCACCATGGCCGCGGAACATTTATTCGCCCTGCCGACGCCTCACGAACCATCGGTGTCGTGGTCATGAAAGACTTCGCCCGAACCTTCGATCCGGAATTTACCGCGGCCATTCTCCGTGGAATCGGACTGGAAGCCAACAGTCGATCAGGTACGGACGTTCAATTATTGTCTGTTGACGAAACCGGCACCAATGACTTGGCCGACAAAATGGTTAATGATCTGCGCAATCTGCGAGTGGACGGCTACATTGTGACCGTACCAATTCCCCTCAGGGACTGCCTGAAGGCACAGGAGAACAATGTTCCAATCGTGCTGGTCAACATCAATTTCGAGCGGGAAGATCTTCCTGCCGTCCTGATAAACAGCGAAGAAATGGGGCGCATGATCGGTAAGCATCTCAACGAAAAGGGATCCCGAAAAGCCGCGTTGGCCGGTGGGCCCATTGGCGGAGAGTCATTGCGTTCCTCAGCAGCCATTGTCAGAGGCATGAAGGAACATTTGGGCGAGCGGGCACCCGCCCAGCCCGATACCCATATTGAAGTCGACCTCACCGAAGCCGGCGGCCGCAAAGCGATTGATCATTTTCTCAGCTTGCCCGAGCCGCCCGACAGCATTGTTACAATCGGGGACCGCGCAACACGTGGGGCCCTGGCAACACTTAAGGAACGCGGAAATAACGGCCATGACGATCCGGAACTGATCAGTATTCTCGATACACCGGAAATATCTCCGCTTGCAGCGATTCAAATCCCTTCCAAAGAATATGCAGGACGTGAAGCAGCCCGAATGCTGTGCCGTCGCATGGATGGCGAATCACTGGAGGAAAGGGTACGCTGGTGCAACCCTGAATGGATCCGCCAATAAGTCCCTGAAAGGCGCGGAGCTCATAAAACCGAACGCATACATTCGAACACGCATTCAGGCTTGACTTCACGCAAGAGCTTTATAATCCTTGGCAGTCAAATGACACAATATGTCACGGCTGAACGTTAACCATTTCGGCTGCTTCAAAGGAACAGACGATATGCTCGATGTGTTTTCCAGAGCATCTATCACCCCATCAGAAGTATGGGCCGGCGATTCCGAAGAATTTATCATTCGACTTACCGTAGGCAACGATTACACCCCCGGCCCATCACGACTCATATTGGATTTCATGTGTATGCTCGGAGCGTCCTGCCCCACTACTGAGGTTAACGAGGCCAGTGGCTACGTAGAGGTCTACGTTGACAATCCAGACGTAACCTATGTCAAGCATTGCTGGAGCCTGGAAACGCGAGAATTCGAAACCAGGGGCGTGCCCACACCCCGAGAAGGGCAAAGACTTTTCGTTCTGGACCTTTCCGAGGGACTGAAAGCCGGTGACGTGATTGAAGTACATTGGGGCGAAACACTGGGCGGCTTCGGGCCAGGCGCAAAAGTAACCACGGTTGTCCCCCGAACAAATTTCGAAAATCGCGTCGACGTACGCTACTTTGAGAATCAGAACAAGGGACTCCCGGATCTGGCTCGATCCTTCGAGGGATATGATCGCCCCACCCCGGATGCCGTGAAATCCCTAGCCTATCGTATCAAAGCGCGCCATCCTCATCATTTGCGCTTGATTCGAAAACCACACAAGAGCCTCCTGGTTCCCTATGACCGGTTCTGGAACGTGGCGGATGTGGCAGAAGCCGGCGATATCGTAAACACAGAACCGGAGATTCCTGTCCGTAACCCGGAAGGTGTTTTTGAATATCAGGACAAACACATTGCGATCACCACAAAAGGGCTCCCCCTGACCCAATCCGCCGACATGGCTGACGTACATGACGGATACAACCTGTATTGGGGAGACGTACATACCCATTCGATTCACTCGTGTGACGTGCTGGAGCGGTCGGCGATGGATATGACGCCTGCAGATCTGATGGTCTTTGCCCGTGATCGGGCCGGACTGGACTTCTTCTCCGTAACAGACCACCACCAACCCTCCCATGAGAAGGCTTACCACATTGGACGGGACCGCTGGAACGATACCCTGGAAGCCATTCGCACACATGACAAACCCGGTGAGTTCGCTGTAATCGCCGGTTCGGAATGGCGTGATGCGCGCGGCGATACGGTTCTGCTCTATAACTGGCTGCCCGAATATGACGAGATCACCAACCCCAAACTCGAAGACATACGGGATCTGTGGCGGGCCTTTGAAGGCAAGAACTTTATCAGCATTCCCCATCTCCATAATGGCGGCTGGCAATGCCCGGGCAGGCTAAGAGAGAATGAATGGTGGGTACCGCGGGACTTGGAACGCATGGAACCGGTGCTTGAAATGTTTTCCGATCACGGCAGCTACGAACGGGAAGACGTTTTGGAAAACGGTCGCGCGCTCTGTAAACGATTCCGACCCGACCAATCTGCCATGGCCTTTCTGAAGAAAGGAATCAAATACGGGTTTGTCGGCTCCTCCGACGATCACAAAGGCCATGTGGGTGTGAATGGGCTGACGGCCGTTTTTGCCCGTTCTCTTGATAAGGATGCACTGTTCGATGCCTACCGCTCACGCCGCGTTTACTGCACCACCAACGCACGTATCCGACTTGTTTTTACAGGCAACGGAGCGTTGATGGGGTCGGTGGTCAGAAACGAAACCGAAAAGCGATTGCTGATTGACGTTGTGGGCGAAAACCGGCTTAAGAGAGTGGACCTGTTTCGGAATGGCGATCTTTACAAGCGCTATTGCCCCGAGGGCCTGGCATTTAAGCAGGAAGCCATGATTCGCGAAGACGAGCCGTCAAACTGGTACGTCCGCGTTACGCAACTCGACAATCACATCGCCTACTCCAGCCCGATCTGGTTTGAATGAAAAGAATATCGAATACATTTGAACAATCGTTCCCGCTTCCCCGCACCCATTGCGGCGTACCGCTTGCCAACGGCAGCATGGGGGTTCTGATATGGGGACACGACGCGCTGTGCCTGACCGTGAACCGTTCCGACTATTGGGACCATCGGCAGGGAGAACGCTATCGCGGTCCACTCTACCAAGATCTGATCAAGCTTTATGACCCCTATGACATCAGCCCCATCCATAACGCCTTCGTCCGTGAGGACTTTGAATTCAATGAAGCGCCGGACAACATATTCCGTTCCACCCGCCTCCCATGCGGCCGGTTCGAATTGAGTCTGCGAGATGGTTTAAAACCCGAAAGAGCCGTCTTGGATTACGAATCCGGCGGGCTCACCATTATCTGCGACACAGACAACCTCGCTATCGAATGCTGCCTGGACCTGAACCGGGATGTTCTCCTGATCGCCGATCCCGATCAGCTGATCGAGCAGGTCAGATTTGTATCCGCCTGGAACTGGGTGGGAGACCGCATGCGCCGTTTTGGATTTGAGGAACCTGAGCCAATCAACAGCGACAGCTTGTGCGGTGAGGTCCAAAGCGTCCCAACCGACCCATCGCTGGCGGCCGTATGCGGGAGGCGTGCCGATGGTTACGCCATCAGCCTGCAGCGGGGCCGGGACAATGCAGCAGCACTGGAGCATGCCGAGGCGCTTATCCGGACAATCGATTTCGAAAAGGTAAAGAGCGAAACGTCCGAATGGTGGCGTACCTATTGGAACAGCGTTCCCACAATCAGCATCCCGGATGCCTTCCTCAACCGTTTCTACACATTCGCCCTCTACAAATTTGCCTGTGCCACGCACCCCAATGGCATCGCATGCGGTCTGCAGGGCCCCTGGGTGGAAGAATATCAACCTACGCCCTGGTACGGCGATTTCCACTTCAATGTAAACGTGCAGCAGGTCTACACCCTGGCATTGGCCACCGGCAATTTCGATCATCTGTTGCCGCTGTTTGACATGCTGGAATCGGAACCGTTCCAATCCACCATGCGTGCCAACGCAAAACACATGTGCGACATTGACGATGGGCTGTTGATGACACATGCCGTCAATGATCGTGGCATGCAGGATGGGCATATTGTGCCGGGCGCAACGCTTGATTTTGCCTGTGGCGGGTGGATGGCTCAGCTCTACTGGCTCTACTACCTGTATACGCAGGACACCGAGTTCCTTAGAACACGCGCCTATCCCTTTATGGCCGGCATTATGCGGGTGTTCGAGGAAACACTGGAAGAACATGAAGGACGTCTGTCCCTGCCAATCGGAATTTCAGCGGAATACGGAGTGGGCTTCAACACGAAGAAGGACGGGAGATACGTCTATCAAAGCGTCGGCCGCGATCCCTCCTGGCAGTTGGCCTGCATCCATATGCTGACCGATGCCCTGCTCGAAACAAGCGACATACTCGGTACGGAACCACGGTCGATCTGGAAGGACATCAAGGCGCGTTTGCCGACGTATACCCTGATCAGCAATTCCGGCGAGGCCAATGCAGGCATCAATGAGGCGGGCGATCAACGTATCGCCATCTGGGAGTGCCAGGATCTGGATGTCTGCCACCGCCATCACTCGCACCTGGCCTGCATCTATCCGTTCGATACGCTCCCCGACCCCACACCGGAGCAGGAAGCGATTCTGGACAACAGCATTGATCATTGGATTCTGCGCGGTATGGGACAATGGAGCGAGTGGTGCTATCCCTGGGCCGCCATCATTCAGGCACGGATGGGGTTCAAGGACGCGCCGGCCGTGCTGCTGAATATCTGGAGACAGGTTTTTATCAATGAAGGCTGGGCCACCGTCTATCTGCCGCAGTTCCCCGGCTTGTCGTCGCATCGCCGGAAGGATATGAAGAAGCCGCGGGAAACGAACGAAATCATGCAACTGGACGGCACCATGGCCGGCGCCACCGCCATTATCGAAATGCTCGTGCATCAACGCGGCGATACGGTTCATTTATTCAGAGGCATTCCCGATGCATGGGGCGATGTTTCATTTAAGAACGTTGCGCTACCCGGCGCATTTCGGATCAGTGCAGAACGGAAAGACGGCAGCCTCGTAAATGTGACGATTAAGAGCCTGAAAGGCGGTACATTGAAACTCGGACGTGGCGATGAATCGCCAATGGTATTCGAATTTGAGGCAGGGGAAGAGAAAATGCTGACGAATTTTGAGCAGGGTGAACCATGACCATCTCCGATATCATCAAGTACGTTGAAGATCTAAGCGGTTTTGATCTGGACGCGGAAGACGGCGTGCAGCACGGCAGCGCGGATCGGGAAATCACCGGTCTGACGTTATGCTGGACGGCAACGCCTGAAGCCATTCGTGCTGCGAGCGCGGCCGGACACGAGCTTGTTTTTGCTCATGAGAGCCTGGACTTTGCATTCCGCAACCCCGCACGGTCGCGTACCGCACCCGAAGCGTGGAAAGCCACACGTATCCGCCACGAGCTTCTGGATGAACTCGGGCTGACATTCCTCCGTGTACACTCCCCTCTCGATCACCTCTGCATCCATGATGATTTTGCTTTGACGCTGGGCCTCGGCAAGCCGGTTGAACCTCGCGAGCACGGCAATCTGGTTCGAGTCTACGACATTGAGCCCTGCACGTTGGAAGCGCTGATTGACCGAGTCAAGGAACGCCTCGGAATGCCGACCCTTCGCGTAACAAGCGGCCACGATCCAAGCATGACCGTCAGTCGCGTCGGCCTTCCCTGGGGCGGCACGGGTTTATTCCTCAATACCTGGTATCAACAGAGTTTGGCAGAAAAGGGCTGCGATGTATTCATCGCAGGCGAATCCGATAACATAGGCATGCGCTTTGCCCGGGAATGCGGCATCCCCATGATTGAGACCAGCCACGAAATCAGCGAGAACCCGGGGCTGCGCCATTTCGCGGAAATGCTGTCGGAAGCCTTCCCTCAGTTGGATGTCAAGTTTTTCGAGAATCCCTGTGTATGGGAAATGAAGTAAAGACGCGATCCGGGATGCGAGGTCCCGAATAGGGATAGACAGTAAACAAAGAATGGAACAGATCGACCAATGAAGATAACAAAGAGTGCCTCAGGCTTTGAGATTCAGACAGATGCATACAAGGCAGCCTATAATCAGGACACCCCCCTGTTCCTGAACCTTGGATTCAGCAATGGTGTGGGTGCAGATTTATTTATCCCCTCAGGGTGCGATCGGGATGAGCTGATCGATGAGGTTATTGCTTTGAATGCGCCGGAGATCAGCGAAACTCCTGAGGGTGCAACTGTCGTCTTCGAAGGCAAGACAACACTGTGGGGGAAAGTCGATTATATCTTTGAATGCCGGGAAGACAAAGTGCTTTATCACTTTAAGGTGTATGGAGCCGGCCGGCTTGATGAGGTCTGCTTTTTTGGCGGATTCGAGGCGGACAATCCCAACATCAAGGGAAAAGCAAAGCCGCTGTTCTGCGGCCCGGGCAGGCATATTTCTCATCACCGGCCCCCTGAATTTTTTATGACCGCCTCCCGCCCCGGGTTTGATGTTGTCTTTTCATCGGCGGTGACGTCCACGGATGACCGCACGCTGATGTACTACGAAGACAGCCGCATCGGCGGCACCGGCGACCGCAACCATCATGGCGGTGACTGGCTGGCCACGCCGCCTCCGTTCCTGTACCTGCTGGGCACGCGCTCCAAAAACAGATGGGTATCCGCGGGCCTGGTCGTAAACAAAGGCGAATATAACTTCAAGTTCTATGAATACAAAGGGGGCGAGAAATTCCGTTTCACCCTGGATTACGATGGCTACACAGAAATAGCAGAATCATGGGAAAGCCCAAAGATACTCTTTGAGGAATCGGACGACATCTATGCGGGCCTGGAACAATACGTGGACTATTTGCGGCAGAACGGATACGTGACGAAGAACGATCGCTCCAACATGCCCGACTGGTGGAGAGAGCCCATTTTCGGCGGCTGGGGCGAGCAGATGTATCACTCCAACCACTGGGAGTCGTACTGGGGCAAACAATCGTTCGGCTGGTCCGGATCGGGTGCGCACATGTGCACCATGGAAATTTACGACAAGATGCTGGCGACACTGGAGAAAAAGCGCCTCGATCCCGTGATCCTGATCGTGGACAACCGCTGGTTCAAGGAAGACAACCAGCTGGAAGCGGACGAAACCATATGGCCGGACATGAAAGGCTGGATCAGAAAGCAACATGAGAAAGGCCGCAAAGTCATTCTCTGGGTTTCGCCCTTCAACTACAGCCGCGAATCGGCCGGCAGCGATGTCCCGATGGCTGAGCATCTGATTGGTATTCCGCACAAGGTGCAGCGCCTGGAAATTGATACGGACGTGTTTTACAGCGCGCTGGGTCTTGAAAAACGAAAAGTGAAAAAGCCGTACACGTATCAGTACGGCGAGAAGCCTTACCTGATGCAGGTGGACGCATTGAATCCCGATTACGAGGCACGCGTGCGCGAGAAGGTTCATTACCTGTTATCGCCGGACGGGCTGGATGCCGACGGTTTCGAATTCGACTACACGCATTTCGGAGCCAAGGAGAGAGGGTATGAACCTGTCTCCGGCCGCAAGGACATGATCTGGGGTACGGAGACGATCCACCATCTCCTGGGCATCTACTACGACGCTGCCAAAAAAGCAAAACCGGATGCGTTATGTATTACCCACACCTACAACCCCTATTTCGACGACGTGACCGACATGCTTCGCCTGCAGGACATCTACACGGACGAGGCGGATATTGTCGACCTGATGACACACCGGGGCAGATTGGCATCAATCAGCTGTCCGGGCTGCGCGATTCACACCGACCAGCATCCCATGCCGTCCCTGGCCGCCTGGCGCGCTTACGCCAAGGCTCAGCCCTCGATCGGCAATCCCTGCCTCTATTACGTGACGGGCATAGAAACGACGTATGAGGAATTCACGGAAGATGACTACCAGTTGTTGAGAGATACATGGAAGGCGTACCGTGAATCGTTGGTACCTAACAAATAATAGTGTGACTGAGAAAATCAAACCCAGGAGCTTCCAATGCCGAAAATCACATTTCTAGGCGCGGGCAGCACCATTTTTGCAAAGAACGTTCTGGGGGACTGCCTTCTGACCTCATCCCTACGAGAGGCACATATTGCACTCTACGACATTGACGGCAAGCGGCTGCGGCAGTCCAAAACGATCCTGGACAACCTGAACCGGAACATTAATAAAGAGCGTGCCCGCATTACAGCGCATTGCGGCGAACGCAGCCGAAAAACGGCACTACGCGACGCGGACTACGTCATTAATGCCGTACAGATTGGTCCGTACGATCCGTCAACCCTGACGGACTACGAGATTCCAAAGAAGTACGGCTTGAGTCAGACGATTGCCGACACGCTTGGCATCGGCGGGATCTCGCGAGCCCTGCGTACCCTTCCGGTTATGCTGGACTTTGCACGCGATATGGAAGCCGTTTGCCCGAATGCCTGGCTGCTGAACTATACCAATCCCATGTCCATACTAACAGGCGGCATGTTGCGTCTCTCGTCCGTTAAGACCGTTGGGCTCTGCCACTCGGTACAGGTATGCGCGAATGCGCTCCTGACAAGTCTTGGCGTCCCCTACAACCCAAAGCGCCTACACTGGAAGATCGCCGGCATTAACCACATGGCGTGGCTGCTTGAACTCACTGAAGAGGGCAAAGACCTGTATCCACTTGTCAAGAAGCGTGCCGCTCAACGTCTTCGCAAGGAACTGCGGGACCCCAACGCAGAGAAAAACGACCTGGTGCGCTTGGAAATGATGATGCGATTCGGCCACTACGTTACGGAATCGTCCAAACACAATGCCGAATATGCCCCCTACTGGATACGGCGAGACCGCCCCGATTTGGTCGAAGCCTACGGCATTGTGCTCGACGACCACCAGGGACGTCGCCAAAAACAGCAGGCCACTTGGGAGGAACTCGGTAAAAAGCTTCTGAATAATCCCAACCCCAAGCACAAACGAAGCCATGAGTACGCCGCCGGCATCATGGCGGCCATGGAAACCGACGTACCTGCCCGCATTCACGGCAACGTGCTGAATGCGGGCTTCATTCCGAATCTGCCGGCCAAAGCAATCGTTGAAGTTCCCTGCCTCGTCGATCGCAATGGCATAAACGGCTGCCACGTCGGGGAATTACCCGAACAATGTGCCGCACTCAACCGCACCAACATTAACGTGCACCTGCTGACCATCGAAGCGCTGGCCACCGGTCGCCGGGATCACATCTATCACGCTGCCATGCTCGATCCGCACACGGCGGCCGAACTGACTATCGATGAGATCCGAAAGCTTTGCGATGATCTGATCGACGCACACGGCAATATGATACCGAATTTCAAGCAATAGACGGCACTGCCATGAATACGACAACCAAGGTTAGAAAAGGGTCCGTGGCGCTGATCGCTTTCGGCGGCAACGCGTTTACCGCGGACCAAAGCTATACGATTGCGGACGAGCGACAGGCCGCCAACCGGATGTGTGAAAGACTGCTCGCCGTGATCGAAAGCGGGTACGATCTGGTCATCACGCACGGCAACGGCCCCCAGGTGGGCAACCTGCTTATACAGCGAGACATGACCCGACAAGTTGTGCCTGCGATGCCGCTTGATGTGCTCGTTGCCCAGACCGAAGGGTCGTTGGGCTACATCCTGCAGGAGGAAATTCTCAACCTGCTCCGGGAGCATCGTACCGGCAAATATGTGGTTACCATGATCACCCAGGTACTGGTGAACAGCGATGATCCGGCCTTTGGGAACCCCACCAAACCCGTCGGCCCGTTCTATTCGAAAGAAGACGCCGAACGCATCCAAGCGGAGAATCCGGACTGGGTCATGATCGAAGACGCCGGGCGCGGCTACCGGCGTGTCGTGCCCAGCCCCATTCCCAAGCGCGTTTTACAAAGCGACATGATTCGGTCGCTGGTTTATGGCGGAAACGTCATCATCGCCGGCGGCGGAGGCGGCATCCCGATCGTGAAGAACGCAAACGGCAAGTATGCCGGCGTCGAGGCCGTGGTCGACAAGGACCTGACCAGCGCCATGCTGGCCAACGATGTCAAAGCGGATATTCTCGTTCTGCTGACCGGTGTGGACAAAGTGTATTTGCATTTTGGCTCCGCAGAACAAACCGGCTTGAGTCATCTGACGTACAGCCAGGCCAAACAGTATTTGCGGGACGGACATTTTCCAGAAGGCAGCATGGGCCCGAAAATTACAGCGGCTCTGGACTACCTGGAAAACGGGGGAAGAAAAGTGATAATCACCAACGCGGAACATCTGGACGCCGCGCTGGACGGAACAAACGGAACCCACATGGTGTGGTCATAGGAGGAGACACAGTTATGCTGAAGGATGTTGACCAACTGCTGCGATTGGCGGCCTATACCCAGCCGCAGATGGACATTCTGTTTGATAAAGACCGCATGTATTTTTCATGCCTAGATCCCGTCCTGGGTTATCTTCCGGGAGGCGGCATAGGCGCCAACGACGGTATCGATGACTGCTCCAATGAATATACACTTGAGCCGGGGGATAATCGGGCGCGCAAGACCATCCATTATGCGGACCGTCCCTGTCGGATCAATACCTACGGTGACAGCTATACCCTGTGCGCCCAGGCCGGCGACGCCGAAACCTGGCAGGAAGTTCTGGCCGCCAATTTCCGTGAACCCATGCGCAACTTCGGCGTGGGCGGCTATGGTGTCTATCAGGCCTATCGCCGCGCCATGCGGGTGGAGGCCCAGGAGGATCAGTCAGCGGAATACATGATTCTCAACATCTGGGATGACGATCATCTGCGCAGCATCGATGCCGCCCGCTGGAACCGGGTGGCCTGGATTATACGGGATATCCCGCGGGACGGGCCGGGCGCCTATGGCATACATGGTTTCCCCTGGGCGCATGTCCGCTACAATGTTGACAAGGGCACCTTTGACGAACTGCCGAGTCTATGCCAGACACCTGAAGAGCTTCAGGCCCTGGTTGGCCAGGCTTATTGTGATGCATTCAAGGATGACCTGGTCGTTCACCTCTTCGCCATGCGGGTCGGCGGTGACATACCAGCAGAATCGATCGCCAGGCTCGAAACCCTTGCGGAAGCCTTGGGGCTGCAGGTTGACCTGCGTGGCGATCGGGAATCCTGCATGCAGAACGCGGCGCGATTGCATGATGCCTACGGTATCAAAGCCTCACAGTTCATCGTTGATAAATGGCGGGCCTGGGCCCGTGAACGCAACAAGAAACTGATGGTGCTGCTCAGCTACGATGTCCCCACGGTGATCCGTTATTTGGAAAGCGGGGAACGTTTTGATGAAGACATGGTCACGTTTCTTGAGAAGAACGACTTTGCGTACATGGACTGCCTGAAGATTGCGGCAGAGGACTTCAAGGTCTACAATATCTCCGCCAAGGAATACGTTGACCGGCTGTATGTTCCCCGGAAATCGGAGCACGTGTTCGGACATTACAGTTGTATCGGTTATCATTGGTTCGCGCATGCCGTACGGCGCGGCATCGTCGAATGGCTCGACCCGAAACCTCCAGCCTATCAGTAAGGTCTGGAGAAAGTATTAGAAGTTCTTTGGTGTGACTTTAATTTGTGGCTCGGCACAGCCTCGCCCTCCACGTTGTTGGCAAGGCGGCGAACTTCTTATTTTGGAGGGCGAAGCTGTGCTGAGCCGTTACAGGGACATCAATGGCTAGGTATCGAGGATAATCAGGAGACAAAACAATGCTACGAATAGGTGTTATCGGCCATGGCGAGCGCGTCAGCGCTGTCATCAAGGACCACTTCCGCGAACATGATCCGGACCTGCGGGTGGTCGGCATCGTGGACCCGAACGAGCAGGCCGCTCGGGAACGGCTGGCGGAATGCGACCGTAAAGACGCGGAGTTCTATCCGACCCTTAAGGAAATGGCAGACAAAGCGAAGCTGGACGCCATCGTAATCGGCACCCTCTGCGATCTCCACACCCAGAATGCCATTGAAGCGTCACAATACGGCCTGCCGATTTTCCTCGAGAAGCCGGTATCCGTGAACATGGAACAGGCTGTGGCGCTTGAACGTGCCTTCGAGAATTCGCCCTGCGAGGTGGTCGTCAGCTTTCCGATGCGCGTCGCGCCGCTGTGCGCGCTCGCCAAGGAGTATATGGACCGTGGCGCCGTTGGCGAGCCCCAGCACGTGATGGCCTCGAACTACGTTTCCTACGGCACCACGTCTTACTTCGATTGCCCGTCACGAGACTATAAACATACGCAGGGAATGTTCCTGCAGAAAGCCACGCATGACCTCGACTACCTGATGTACCTGGTCGACAGCCCGATTGTGCGTGTGGCCGCCATGGCCGGCCGCGGGCGCATCTTCGGCGGCGACAAACCGGCCGGACTCTGGTGTTCAGAGTGCGACGAACAGGACCGCTGCCTCGAAAGCCCGCAGAACCGTAAGAAAAACTGGTCCGTAGGCGCCGGCAGGCTGGGTGACCACCGCTGCCTGTTCAGCCCGGACATGGGAACACCGGAAACCGGGATGAACGAAGAGTCGTCAAGCGCCCTGCTCGAATTCGCATGCGGCGCTCAGGGCGTCTATACACAGGTATTCTTTACGCGGCGCATGGGGATGCGCGGCGCCACCATCAGCGGCTACCACGGCACCCTCACCCTCGACTACCATACCAACAAACTCCATCACATACGGCATCATCAGCCGTATAAAGAAGCGTTGGACGTTGAATCTTCAATGAGTCATTACGGAGGCGACACCGAGCTGGGACGCAATTTTGTGGCCGTTGTGAAAGGCAAAGAGAAATCGAAGACCCCGATCGAAACGGGACTGCGCAGCGTCTACGCCTGCCTCGCCGCCAAGCAATCCGCCAACACCGGACAGTTCGTGAACGTACGTCAGCTGGGCAAGTAAAAGGCTAAGCGCAAACGCTCCGACATCACTCCTTCGGCGCTTCGCCTTCCTTACGCCTTTCATTCGGCCGGAAGTCAGGCACATCAAAACACTGGTTATCTTCCTCGACCGATCGCGCAGCCAGAATCGGCGGCGCGGCCGTATCCGCCGCTTTATACACGTCCATAGGCGGCGGGGTATCGTTGTTGATACATTCCACAAAGTTGGCCATGGGATAATAGTCGTTCCCACCGTGACCGCTGGCCATGGCCTCGCGTGACGTGTAATCCGGGTTGAATTCCCATTTCATGTCGGCATGTTCCTTCATGAAGGGACCCGGCTTAAAAAGCTTCATCGACTCTCCTGTATAACGGTTGGTTTCCACGGAACCCTCTGTTCCCATCAAGTGATACCAGTGCGTACAGCCGTGCGGAACCGGGGTAATGGTGAAGCCTGCTGCTAACCTGAGAACCGTATCGTTGGCGGTATGCATCAGGGCGACCTCAATGTCCGAAGTCGGGAACCAGTCGTACTTGTAGCTCTTGCAACGTGTGCCCATACAGGTCACTTTCACCACGCGGTCCTCCAGGATGCTCAATATGGGACTCAGTTCATGGGGAAGATAGAGAATGGGATGCGACATACGCCAGGCTCGACTCTTTATCGCATTGGGGTTGTCTTTGGCCTCTTCGAGTGTCAAACGCTTGCCGGTTTTGGAATCATTCCAATAGCGTTCCCTCGTCCGCCCATGCAGGTACTGCCCTTCCACAAAAATGATCTTGCCAAGCTCGCCTTCCGCGACCATCTGTTTCCAGGCCTGAATATACGGTGCAAAGCGCATCTGTTCGGCCATCTGGAATTTCAAACCGCTTTTCTCCACGGCCAGAACAACGCGCCAACAATCCTCAATCGTGTAGCACAACGGCACCTCGCACATCACATGTTTGCCAGCTTCAAGGACTTCACACACCAAGTCTGCATTATGCTCCGGGGCCACCCCGATAAAGACCGCGTCGATATTGGCCTCTTTCAGCATCTTGCGGTGATCCGTGTAGCAGGTCACAGCTTCTTTATCCTGCACGCGCTCCTCATAGGCTTGCTGAACAAGTGGCTCTATCCGGTCACATATGGCAGTGACGCGACACCCCGACACCCGCTGGTGAATACCAATCATGCTCTGCGCGCGCGGTCCGGTACCTATGTATCCCATTCGAACGTCTTTCATTATGGCCTGGCCTTTCTGCCTCTTGGATGTTCAGTAGACATTTCCTAATTCCAGAGCTGCCTCGAAAAACACGTGGAGGTTCTTGTACGCAGTAGTGTCTTCCGGACTACCTTTGTAGCGCTGCTCTTCAGAACCAAAAGCAGCCCCTTCAAAAAATACGCCGCCGGCGGGCATAAGGATAAAGCCGCCTCTGGTCGCAAGGCTATCGATGGCATACCGAACGGCTTCGCGCACCTCGTCAGGAGTCCCCCGCGCAATGGTCATGAGCGCATTAATACCACCCCAGAATGACAGCTTATCGCCAAGAGCGGCTTTCATTTTCTTCAGATCCACAGGAGCACAGCCGGGAGGAGTCGGATCAATACAATAGAAAGCGTCAACATCCATGCTACCCAGTGAATCCACCAACGCCTCCACGTTGGTACTGGGGGTACTTAGCAGAAACTTCTTTCCATGCTCATGAATTCTATCGGCAATCGCCCGATTCCTGCCGGCAAACAACTTTTCAAACAGCTCTGGTGACCAGAAATCCAGGCCTTGGTACATTCCGGGGTGATAGATGATGTCCGGGCCAAATCCGGAAGCGTAATCCACCCACTTAAGCTCCCATTCCAGATAGAGATCCAGAATACCTTCAACTAGCGGATCGTTGTCCATGGCACGCGTGACAAGATTCACCGTGCCAACATTCTTCATTGCGAACCCACTGTAGCTGGGAAGTACAACTCCCGTCGGGAACCCTTCCGCTTCCCCGAATTCGACCGTACGACGGGCATCAGCGTCGAAATCAGACGTATCGCTGTTTTCCGGATCAGGCAGGAGAAAGCGTAATCGTTCAAGATCATCGACGTCCTTGATCAGATATTCGCGGGTACGGGGCATCAGGTGATCGGCACCGAGAAATAACCGTGGAGGGTCATAGTCACCCGTTGTCTGTACATGTGTTGTCAGCGTGCCTGCCGGGGTATGATATTTAGAGATCATCATGGGGTGTGGGCTATCCCCCGATGCTTCCCGTGAAATTTCCTCCCGAACCTCCTCCCCATATTGCCACGCATGAAAACGCGTCCACAGCAGGTCATCCACCCCCATCTCTCTCAGCACACAGGCACGCTCAAAACCATCGCTCCAAAGATGGTTGAGCGGCTCCACCCCCCTCGCATTAACCGGGACTCGGTCCGGTTCCTGCAAGCTAAGCGTCGCCATAATCCGTTCTCTTGCGTTCATTGAATCTCCCTATGCATCTTTTCAATGCTCTCCGCGTATGTCTACCAAAAGAGGACGATGCCTCGCCATACAATACGCCAACCACTGTGCACTCCTTCGCTACCATATGTCAACATATCACTTATTATGACCGTTCTCAGCATGGAATTGGCACCATGGAACTTGTGGCTTCCGGCGAGGAGTCGTTCTGCCTTCCTCGGCCTCCAATGAACCTCGTGGTCGGTGGACCGGACAGCATCCGATTTCATTGTTGCGCCATCGATGGCGCACTGCGATACTTGTCTCATGTCATCACTCAGAGATGTAGCCAAGACGGCAGGTGTTTCGGCCCGGACGGTCAACCGCGTGCTCAAGAACAATGGACGCGTGGCTAAGGAAACAAGGCAGCGCGTCAATCAGGTCATAGACGAGCTCGGATACCGACCAAACCGCGTAGCGCAGTCTCTGCGAACTGGCAAGAGCACTGAAGTCAACGTCCTGATTACAGCACAGGACGAACTGCATATGGTTAAGATGGAGTCCTTCGAGGAGATCCTTCGCGAACACGGGTACGCCGTGAGTCTTCTGTTCTGCTCGGGTGCTGCTAAAGATCCAGATATCATCAAGGACACCCTGGCCACTCTGGTTTTGCGATGTCCCGCGGCTGTAGCAGTGTTCCCCTTCCCCTCCGCTACCATGGCACAGATTGTCGACCAGCTTCAGAAGAGCGACATTCCTTATGTCGCCATCGACAGCCGGGACGGTCGCTACGACAACGTTGGAATCGACCGACAGCAGGGCGTCTATCGTGCCGTAGAGCATCTGCATGCTGCCGGAAGACGGCATATCGCCTACTTTG
>CAYFPQ010000011.1:0-48409 GCA_964345005.1 uncultured Victivallales bacterium
TTTCACAGGGACACTACATATGGGGGGTACTTGAGTCAATCAGCCACCCACGTTGGACTATAACCCGGACACTGTCTGTGACGTGGAATTCCACCGCCGTGACCTCTGTGACGGAGCCAACTGGGTCTTGGTGGCGACTACAAATGGCCCGGGGAAGCTCTCAGTGTCGTTGGTGGGGACAACGCCGGTGTCGAATATTGGGTGCGTGGCTCAGTGCAACGTGCTCCTGAGTCCGCAGGCTACCGGTGCCCTGGCGTTCACTCTGTCGGACGCTACATTCAACGGCATACCGGTGGGCCATGCCGGTGGCGCACTGACTATACCGGCGATCCCGATCATTGGCACGCTGCCGCCAAGTCCGGGGCTTCCTCTCTGGGCCGTTGGCGGAACTCCACCCTATACGTGGAGCGTTGTGGAAGATACGCTGCCGCCGGGCCTTTTACTCGATACCAACACCGGTCGTATCACGGGGTACACGTCCGCCATAGAAGGTGAGTTCCTGTTTCGGATTCGTGTTCAGGATAGCGTTGGACAGACCGCCTACCGAGAGTTCAGCATGGCGACGTTTGACACTGATGCAGATCTTGTTCCTGATTGGTGGGAGTGGCAGCATTATGGTTCAGCAACCGGATGCGTCGCTGCGGCTGACGATGACAGCGACGGACTCTGTAACGGACATGAGTATGTGGCGGAGACTGACCCAGCGGACAGTGCGTCTGTCCTACAGGTGGTTCAGGTGATCTCACCGACTACAGGCACCGTGAATCATGTCACGTGGTCCAGTGTGGGGGATGTGCCCTATAGCTTGGGGCGGAGTACGAACCTCTTGGACGCAGACGGTTTTGCTGTGATCGCAGACGGGATTGCAGGAGGATCTGAGTTTACTACCTTTTCTGACACGAATCCTCCGATGGCTTCATCCACCTTCTATCGCATCGTATTGGATCGGTAACAGAGAAGATGAGGGCCACATTCGCATTGGCGGTGGACCTTGACCCGTCTTGCTGGTCAGAGTGCGTCAGTTATCACGAAATGGAGGACTGTGACTAGGTCAGCGAAATCGTCGCGAACGGAGGGATCGTCGTTCTTGACGCTGGCATTCTTCTGTGCAAGCTTTGACATTGGAGTTTATGCGATGGTTGAGATGCAACAGATTCTGGCCTATGCTCGCCGTGTGGCCCAGGAGTTTCATCCGCAGGAGATCATATTGTTCGGCTCCTATGCATACGGTCATCCGACATCCGATTCGGATGTGGACCTGCTGGTCGTTATGGATGAGCCGCCGGGGGGCATTCGCCCCTCTGTGCAGATTCGTCAGCGCCTGCATGCGGACTTTCCGATGGACTTGTTGGTCAGGTCTCCTGCACGGATCCAGGAACGATTGGGTCTTGGGGATGGATTCATTCGCGAGATTGTGACAAATGGAAGGGTTCTCTATGAAGCCCCTGACCAGTGAGTGGGTCGACAAGGCTGAAGGTGACTTCCATAGCTTGGGACGAGAGATCCGGGCGCGAAAGAACCCCAATCCTGACGCGGCATGCTTCCATGCACAGCAGTGCATTGAAAAGTATCTCAAGGCGCGTCTCTCGGAGGCGGATGTGGAGTTTCCCAAGATACATGACCTGTCGCGGTTGCTCGATATGGCATTGCCATATGAACCGCTGTGGGAAGACATGCGACCTGACCTGGAGATGTTGACCGATTGCGCAGTGGACTTCCGCTACCCAGGCGAATCAGCCACGCGTGAACAGGCCCGTGAGGCCTGGAAGGCCAGTACGCGATTGCGGGAGCGGATTTGTGAGAGCCTGGCCTGATTTTGGAGGCTTACCATGAAGGGCATGAAGAGCAGGAAGCGGGATTTCCTTCAATGACTTCATGTTCTTCATGGTGAACTACCCCGCCAGTACAGCCGCAATCCGCTGCATGGCTTCCTCAACCTTGGCGAAGTCGTTGAAGGCGCTGATGCGGATGTAGCCCTGGCCGCAGGCGCCGAATCCGGCGCCGGGAGTGGTCACAACGGAGGCCCCGTTGAGGAGGCGGTCGAAGAAGTCCCACGAGTCCTCGCCGGTGTTGATCCAGATATAGGGTGAGTTCTTTCCGCCCACGAGATCATACCCCAGTGCGCCCATCTGCTCGCGGATGTGCGCGGCATTGTGCAAATAACCGTCCGTCAGCGCCTTGATCTGTGCCTGACCTTCTGGCGAGAATACAGCTTCGGCCGCGCGCTGCACGGGGTAAGACACGCCGTTGAACTTTGTGGTGTGTCGGCGGTTCCAGAGCGCATGCAGCTCGACGGCATTGCCAGAGCTGTCATAGGCCCGGCAAGCGTGCGGGACGATCGTGTACGCGCAGCGTGTGCCTGTGAAGCCGGACGTCTTCGAGAAGCTGCGAAACTCGATGGCGACCTCCTCCGCGCCTTCAACTTCATAGATGCTGTGGGGGAGGGTGTCGTCACGAATGAAGGCCTCGTAGGCGGCGTCGAACAGGATTAGCGCCTGCTGTTCGCGGGCGTAATCGACCCAGGCCTTGAGCTCTGCATGTGTGGCCGTAGCGCCGGTCGGGTTGTTTGGGAAGCAGAGGTAGATCAGGTCGACCGGCTCTGAGGGCAGAGCGGGAACATAATGGTTGTCCGCGGTGCTCTCCAGGTAGACCAGTCCGCTGTAGCGGCCGTCCTGCCATTCGCCCGTACGGCCCGCCATGACATTGGTGTCGACATAGACCGGGTATACCGGATCGGGGACGGCAATACGTGCGTCCCCGGCGAAGATTTCCTGGATGTTGCCGGTGTCGCATTTGGCTCCATCGCTGATGAATACCTCGTCCGGTTGAATGTTGACCCCGCGGGACGCGAAGTCGTTGAGTGCAACAGCTTCGCGCAGGAAGTCGTAGCCCTGCTCCGGGCCGTATCCACGGAACGTATCATCCACGGCCATCTCGTCGACAGCCTTGTGCATAGCCTCAATGCAGGCGGTGGGAAGACCGTGCGTCACATCGCCGATACCCAGCTTGATGATGTCCTTGTCCGGGTTGCTTGTCTGAAACTCAGTGACCTTCTTTGCGATCGTCGAGAAGAGATATGATGCCTGTAGTCTGCTGTAATTCGGATTAACTCTGATCATTTGTATTTCCTGTTGTATCTCGCGCAAAGGCGCAGAGTCGCAAAGAACCCGATTGTCAGCTTGGTGTCTTGGCGTCTTGGCGCGAGTTTCTCTCTTCCTTCTTGTCCACTGGGTCCAGTACCCACCGCTTGTTGTGCCAGAACCACTGTTCCGGGTACTGCCTGATCGCTTCGTCGAAGTGGGCGATCACGGAGGCGGTCATTCTTTCGATATCCTCATGTTTGTCGAGTGTTTTGTCCGGCCGAATCGCCGGGTAGGCCTCGACAGCACGGTGTCGGGTCCATCCCTCGCGTATACAGCAGCAGGGATAGATCGGCAGGTTGGTCATGCGGGCGAACAGGGCCATGCCGCTTCCCAGGTTGGCCTGGCCGCCGAGGAAGGGGATGGTGAGATCAGGGTAGGGCATACGAACATCCGGGAGAATTGCGAGACATTTGCCTTTTTTGAGGTGTCGCGCGATCGGGCGCATGATGTCCGTCTTCCTTTCGATGATCACGGCCGCGGCTGCCGAACGCAACTCGTTCAGGTACTTGTTTGTCAACGGGTTACGCTGCTTGCCGACGATGATGATGATCGGGAGATCGCTCATATGGCAGGCGAGGCCAGCCATCTCCCAGTTGCCCATGTGTGGAAGCGCGATGATGGCGCCGCGACCGGAGTCCCGCTCGGCGATAACCCGTTCAAGTGCTTCACCGCCATCGAAGTGCTTCTTCATCCACTCCGCGGATGTGAACGGAATGCGGAGGGCTTCGAAGGCATTGAAGATCATGTTGCGCCAGGAGATCCAAGCTATGTTGCGCACGCGTTTGGGTGAGATGTCGGCACCGAGCACACTGGCGATGCGTCGCTTGGTCTCGCGGACCCGCCGATGGCCAAGCAAAAAGGTCAGCCCTGCTGCCAACCAACCGAACGAGAGTAGAAGGCGGTAGGGGATGATCTGAACGAGACCGACAGCAAGTCGGACCGCAACGTACTCGGCGATGTGTTTCGGGCGATGGGCCATGGTTAGCGTCCTGTCACACAAACAAGCTTTCGAAAGTGAGTTTTGTCATTCCGAGCGAAGCGAGGAATCTCATATCCATATTGGGGCAGAGATCCCTCGACTTCGCTCGGGATGACACACCAGTTATGCAAGCGTCACCCCAGGAGAGGGACTGGCAGGGCGCTACTCCTCTTCTGCAGGAACACCCAGCTTCTCGGCCATTCCCTCGACGTCCAGAAGATCGACCTCAAGCGTTGAGACGGTAACGTCCGCGATTTTCAGGCTACGGGCAGCTTCGAGCGCAACCATAATCTCACCACCGGGTCCGGTGAGTGCTTCATTACGCAGGCGTTCTCCCTCGGCCTCGGACTCCTTGACCATGCGTTGTCCGGCAGCATTCTGCTGTGCCATGACCAGGTCCGCGTCCGCGGTCTTCTCCGTGCTGTACTTCTTGTACTGGGCCTCGATCTTGGCAATCTCCAGATCTGTTTGCGCCTGCATCGTGATCAGCTCGGCTTCCTTCTCCTTTGTGATGATCTTGATGAGCTTCTCTGTCTCGGCCTCGATGACTTGCGTCTTACCGCGCATGCGCTCGGCCTCGGCCATCGACTTGTTGAGTTCCACTTCCTGGTCGGCCAGTTTCTTGCTGCGGATCTTGGCTTCGTATTCCGGATTGAACTCAACATTGCGGATGAGCACGTCGATGACTTCGATGTAGTTGTCCTCAAGCGATGCTGTCAGTTCGTCGAGTACTTCTTTCGAGCGACGCCGTTTCTGCTCAGGGTCGTAGAACTCCTCGGTGGTCATCTGTCCGAACCGCCCCATGCAGGCCTTCTCAGCCTCGTTGCGGACAATGGCGCGGTATTTCGTGCCCGCTCCGGTGTCTTCCAGAAGCTTATGTGCCATGCCCTCGGCGATACGGTATTTAACGGTAACATCGAGGGATATCTTGTTGCCGTCTACCGACTGCACTTTGACATCGTCTTCCCCCATGCGGGCTCCCCGGCGAGCTTCCTTTGTCATCTCAAGGGTCTGTACGGTGCTGTCGTAGAGCTCCCACGAGTCGATGGGCCCCAGGTCGCGGTGCCAGCCTGGCCCAAAGTCTTTCGGAACAACGCCCTTCTTTCCAAGAATGCCGTATTGCTGGATACGCACGCCGGTTTGACCAACGGGTATGTCGACGGTGAGCAGTTGAACAGTGAGCCACCCGCCAAGAATGACTGCGATCATGACCACGGATAATGCCTTAATGCTCTTCATGATGTGGATCCTTTCGGTAAAGGTGTTGCTACTTGGTTGGGACGCCAATGGTCTCAGCGCCACGCAGGTGTTCGAAGCGTTCGACAGACCCTTGAACAGAAAAGGGCTTACCGGTGATGTTAACGCCCTTAAGCATTCGGGCGTATTCGAGCTTAACCATGTTGGCGCCACCGGCTCCCTCGAGGGCTTCCCGCAGAGCTTTAATACCTGCAGCCTCGGCGGATTTCTGTGCTGTGATGGCTTCGGCCTGCTGTTCGAGTTTGTAATACTCTGCTTCGGCCGCGATGGTCTTCTGCTCGAAGTAGGCGTCGGCGCTCTTCATGGCGCGTTCGGCATTGGCTTTGGTCGCGATGACTTTCTCCTGCATCTTGCCCTTGAACTGTTCAACCGCAACGTTCTTGCGATTGGTCTCCTGGACGATCAGGGTCTCCTGTTTCTGCTTGGCCGCCAGGGCCTTGGATTGTTCGGCATGGACGGTCTGGTCGGCCTCCTTCTTCTTCTTGATCATCTCCTCGTACTCCGCGTAGAAGTGAGGACGCCTAGGGATCAGAATATGGTCAATCCGGATCCCGAAACGCTCGAGGCGCCGATTGCACTCCACCTTGGCCAGTTCTATCTTGGCTTCGCGCAATGTGGCGTCGTAGAACTGCTCGGTTGTCAGCTCGCCCAGGAAGTTGCGGCAGATAGAGCGGATGTAGTCGCGTGCCCATTTGCGTTTGTATTCGGCCCCGGGGCCGGAGGTGAGGATGATGTCCTCGGCCATGTCGGTGTCGATGCGGTACTGCACCTTTAGGTCCACATAGACGTCGCTGCCGTCAATCGTTTTGACCTTCAGATCGTCGCGTCCCGGACGATCCCCGCGCCCCACCTGCTCGGTCATCTCGAGGGTCTGCAGTGTCTTCTCGATGACGTAGAACTGTTTGGTCAGACCGTTGTATATCTGCTTGCCGGGGCGGTCGATGACTTGGATATTGCCGCTGATGCGGTTCAGGAGGAACCCGACCTGCTCGCTGCCTACTTCCTTGATCCGAATGGTCTTGGCGACGAACATCACAAAGACGATCATGGCCACGAGAACCCACGTTCCAGTGCCAGTCAGGCGGCGGCGAATGTCGTCAAGATTGAGGGGGGCTTGGGGTTGGCTCATAAGAATACGCTCGCTTTCGATAGAATGGGCCCAGCTGGACTCGAACCAGCGACCTAGGGATTATGAGTCCCCAGCTCTGACCAACTGAGCTATGGGCCCACGGTGTTTACAACTAGCTGTATAATAGCTATTTGTAAATTATAATTGTCAACATAGGTGTTTTCTTGCGGGAAAAGCATTGACTTTTGGGACGCGTCTGGGACATGCTCGTGACAGATAAGCGAAGGGAAGCGCACCTGAAAGCGAGGTAATGTCATGTCTACGTCCTATGATTCAAGTTATCGTTACAAGGGCAGCATCATAAGGCAGCGCGGCTCCGCGTGGCAAGTAGAGACTAACCGTGCCGGACGCCGTACGCGATGCACCAAGCCGACGAAGGCGGAGGCCGAGAAGTACGCCGCCGCCATGGCCGAGCAAACCAGGGAAGACGGGGCACGCGCTCTTGAGTTGACAGGGCAGGACAGGGAGGAAGCCGTCCAGGCTCTCAAGGCGTTTCCGACTGAGGAAATTCGGAAGGCCGCTAGCGAAGCCTTTGAGCTGATCCCGCACGCCGCCGAGAGGCGAGACCTGGCCGAAGCCTTGAGCATCCTTCGCGGCGAGGTCACAGACCGATCCTTGCAGAAGTCCCGACATACACCGCTGGCTGAGGCCGTCCGGTTCTGGATGCGGCACCATCCCGAAGGGCAGAAACCGCCCAAGCTGAAAGAGGCTCTGACCGGCTACCTAAAGGCCAAGGCGCACCGCCGCCCTGCTACCCTGTACGAGATCGAGAACAAGCTCACCCGCTTTTGTGAAGCTTATCCTGCCGCTACAGTGGCCGACATCACTACCGAGGACATTGACAGATGGCTCGACACCTACAGGGACAGCCTGAGCAATATGAGGAAGTATTACCGCCTCTTGCACGCCTTCTTTGACTTCGCCAAGCGCAAGTGGAAGCTCGAAGCGAACCCCACGGACAGCGTATTCATTGACCGAGGCGAGCAGGATCAGACCTTGCCCGATGCCTACACGGTGAAGCAGGTTGAGAGTATCCTGAACGTAGCGACCGGCGACAAGCACGCTGACACGGTTGTGCCGACGCTCGCAATCGGGTTCTTTGCCGGACTACGCCCGTCCGAGCTTCAGTCCCTCACATGGGAGGACGTTGACTTTGACGAGAAGCACATCCGAGTCCGCCCCGAGACCGCCAAGCGCCGCCGCCAACGCTATGTCGAGATGAGTGACAACCTAATCGCCTGGCTGGCCCCGTACGCCAAGAAGGCTGGCCCCGTGGCTCCGCCCGAGATCACACTCAAGCGTGCGAGAAACCGCATACTGAAAGCCGCCGAGGTGTCCGGCTGGATTCGTGACGGGCTGCGCCACACCTACGCGACCTATCACCTTGCCCACCACCGTGATCCTGGCAGGACCGCTTTCGAGATGGGCCACCGTGGCAACGCGGACCTAGTCTTTGAGCACTACCGCCAGCTTGCCAAGAAGTCAGACGCCGCTCGGTTCTGGAAGATCAGGCCCGAGAATGAAGCCGCTCTTATTCAATTCCCCAAGTCAGCATGAAGAAACAAGAACACAATGCCCCTCGCATATATATAGCAGTCCTGGCCACCGGCACCCATGGGGGAGGGGGGGCACGGCACAGAGGGGTACTCTATATATGAGCGTCACCTTGCCGATATCGCCGTTTTCAAATTGTGTTACATCAAGATCTGACTGATGATTTGTGACGACTAGGCCGGTCACTGCCATTTGTGCAACGATTTGCTGTTCCAATGAGAGAGGTTCGAATGCACGCGATCAAGATCAATGGCAAGAAGGTTATGGCCTGCAAGCTGCTAGCCCGTGAGGATAGAGATCCAGACTGCAGGCATATCGACGACCTAACGGACAGCAACGGCTACAAGTTAAAGGCCCCAAAGTTCACCGTGCTCTTGTCTGACGATAGGGCTATCGATTTTGATGTGGCCATGAAGCTTCCTGTCATGCCTATTGCGCTTGAGCATATCCGCGCGATCACGTACGAGGAAAGCCGTAGCGGTCCTTGGGCTGAAGTGAATGCCCCGCACGGATCCATGACTGTTGCGTATCGCGTTGATCAGCCCAAAGGGAAAGTCTGGTACGGTGAAGAAACGTCAGACGGGCCATTGAGTGTGCGAAGGCAGACTGCCGACGAATTCCGCATCACACATGCAGTCACAACTCACCTGCCGGAGGAGCTCAGTGTCAAGGACGCGGCGACGTATGCTGGGGTTTCGAGAAAGACCATATTGAACTGGATTGGCGATAACTTGATCGAGCAAGAATCTGTTAGAACGGTTGGCCGGGAGTACCGAATTAAACGTGTCGCGCTAGAAGCCTTCATGCGCGTCAACGGGTAGGTAGTCCAAGCCCGTCAAGACTCGTTCATGACTTTTTCCTCCTCTAACTTTCCTCTAGCTGGATTCTGGTTTCCTGCAGTCTTCCTCTCGGCTCCCTGAGCCGAAGGTCCCCGGCTAGACCATGCTCTACACTTCCCCTGTGCGCGAGAAGAGTGTGCAAGAGGCACGCTGACGCACGTGAGGAGGCAAAGATGAGGAAGCACACAGCAGAAGCGCTCAGTGCCGTGCTCAAGGCAGACGGGACGATTACCCCCAGTGAGCGCCGCGACATCATGGCGGCGGCGACTCACCACGGCAGAACACCGGACCAGCCAAAGGCGGAGCACGCGGAGCCGCGCGTGCTCCGTAGGCGTGAGGTCGCGGAGCGGCTGGGTCGCTCACTCCGATTCGTGGACTCACTCGCCAGTCGTGGGATTCTGCAGAAAGTCAAATTGCCCGGTCGGCACCGCGCCATAGGTTTTAGCTCTCTACAGGTCGAGAAGCTCTGTGGAGGCGCAGAGTGACATATGACTTGAAGGCCCTCAAAGAACGCATCTCATGTGCAGACGTGCTCAAGGAGCATGCGATTCAGTGGAACGGGAAGAAAATATCTTGCCCACTGCCCGGCCACGAGGACAAGGATCCGAGTTTCGGGCTGTGCCATGATGATCGTGGCTTTGTCTGCTATGGGTGCGGTCGAAAAGGCGACGTGATCGGCCTTCAATCTCTCTTGGATGGTGGAGACAAGGGCAAAGCCATCCGGACTCTGGCAAAGCTGGCAGGAATGAAGCCTGAGCAGAGACCAAAGAAGCGCAGGCACGGGCAAGTAGAGGATGTCTATAACTACACTGACGCTACCGGAAAGCTGCTGTACCAGGTTGTACGCTATGAACCGAAAGACTTCCGGCAAAGGCGCCGAGATCCGAAGAATGCCGATGCTTGGTTGTGGAATCTGAGAGGTGTGTCCCGTGTTCTCTACCGTCTGCCAGACGTGTATGAGGCCGCACTCATGGGCGACGACGTGTTCTTAGCCGAAGGAGAAAAGGACTGTGACGCATTGGCTTCTCTAGGGCTCTGTGCTACGTGCAATCCCGGGGGTGCGACAAAGTGGAAGCAGGGATTCACAGAGCCGCTAATTGGGGCAAACGTGATCATACTACCCGATCGAGACGGCACCGGTCGCCAGCATGCCGCTCTTGTAGCAGGAGCACTGAAGGATAAGGCTGAGTCCGTACGCGTTGTCGAGTTGCCAGACCGTGCCGGTCACAACGTGAAGGATCCCGCGGATTGGATTGCTGCCGGGGGCACTGCTGAGGAGCTTAAGGAGATCATCAGTGCCGCACCGCCGTGGCTGCCTCCCGCGAAAGAGTCGCAAGAAATGGCCGTCGTTTCCGAGGTTGAGAAGGAGTTAGCGAAGACATATGGTCCAGCCCTGATTAGCGAGGACGACAGACGGCTGATCAACCACCAGCACTTCGCCGCACGCTACGTGCAGGAATCCGGCATTGTGTATGACCCTGCCGTGTCACGTTTCTACATGTACGATGGCGAGACCGGGCTTTGGAGGCACCAGACCAATGGAGTAACCATACGCGAGCTTGGGTTGTGCTTTCATAGGATTCTAATAGAGGAAGGAAGTCCCTCTCTTATCGCCAAACGAAATGCATCTTCACTCCGCGGTTTGCTGGATCTGGCGCGCGGAATTGCCGAGCATCGAGATGTATTTGGCCGCCGCCGCGATGCGATCCACGTTGCCAACGGAATGCTTGTGCTGGATGGCGACGGCAATGTGGACCTGCGACCTTTCGGTCCTGACTGGTACTCGCGTAACCGGTCCGAAATTGCATGGGGCCCTGAGGCGGATTGTCCGAGGTTCAAGAGTGAGTTGCTTCTATCCGCTATGGATGAGGCGGACGCGAGGCTGATTCAGCTCTATGCTGGGCAATGCCTGCTTGGTGTGAATTTGTCGCAGACCTTCCTTGTCTTGCGCGGCACGCCAGGCGGGGGCAAATCCACACTAGCCAATATCCTTGAAGGGTTGATAGGACGACACAATGTGACGGAGCTTCGAATCAGGCATCTCACGGAGCGTTTCGAGCTCATCCGCTATGTTGGGCGGACCTTGCTTTCTGGGAAGGATGTGCCTGGCGATTTTCTCAACATGCGATCAGCACATGTGCTGAAGGCACTTGTTGGGGGCGACACGCTGGAGGGCGAAGTCAAGAACGGCAACGAATCATTCAGCATTGATGGTCGATTCAACGTCCTTATCTCCACAAACACCCGTTTGCGCGTCAAGTTGGACTCAGACGCCGGAGCTTGGCGGCGGCGAATGCTGATTGTCGACTATGTGAGACCGAAGGTGACCAGGCCTATTCCTGGTTTTGATGAGTTGCTTCTCCGTGGAGAAGGGCCGGGGATTCTCCGCTGGGCTGTAGAAGGAGCGATCGCATTGATGCAGGAACTGAACTCCAGTGGCTGCATCCAGCTGACAGAAGTACAGCGCCGCCGTGTTGACGACCTGCTTTCGGAGTCTGATTCTGTTCGGTCTTTTGTACGAGAGTGTATTGAGAAGCAGCAAGGAAGCGCGGTCACGGTCCACGACTTAACAACTGCATACCGGGACTACTGTGAAACGCGGGAGTGGGAAGCACTTCGAGAACGCATGTTTCAACGTGAACTGCCGGACTCCATGCTTGAATTTCACCGGGTGATCAGGAGCAACGACATTCGCAACGAGGAAGGCAAGGCCGTGCGCGGTTTTCGCGGAGTCCGACTTCTCGCGAGTTCGGTAAGACCGTCCGAGGCGTCCGAGCCCTACATGGAGTTACCATACTCGGACGTTTCGGGCGATGACTCTGGACCCCTTGCGCATGCGCGGGAGGAAGGGGAGCGATGAGGGCACCTATATACAGAGACTTTGGTGTTACCGTCCGAATCGTCCTGATCGCGAATGCATCCATCGGGAGATCACCACCATGAGCGAAGAGAGGATTGTTGAGCAACTTCCTGCACTGATGACAGCCGGGGAGGTGGCCGCGTTACTACGCGTGAGAGTGCAGACAGTCTACCGCTGGTCGAGCCAGGGGAAACTAGCGACTTGCCGAATTGGCCGAATCTGTCGTTTCACTCGTTACGCCGTAGCCGCGATGGTCTCTGAGAATGGAGAGCTGGACGATTGAACATCGGTTGAGGATAGGGTTGACAATGGGTTAATGATTAAACCCTCAAAAGGTCCGACGGTTTTGTGTTATATGGGGCACAGGGCTACACAGAAGGCCACGCGGGCAAACTGAGATAGTGGGGTTCTGACGCTCTCTCTTCTCTCGGATGCACGATATTCCAGAAGTCGATGCAGCTATAGGAAACCCTTGAAAAGGGCTGACTAAATTGTGATACAGGCTGGCCCCGTTCCGCAATCGAGCCCGGCTATTGCTTGACAAGCTTGACAATGTCGAATTCGGTATTCACCTCAAATGTGTAGCCCACTAGCCTGTCCCCTTCATCCCATGTATATGTGACTGTGTATAGCTCCTTGCCAATCCTTTCCGCTTCCCATCCATGAGTTTCGATCCTAATGGCCTTGGTTTGGAGGGGTTCCGTACCCGTTGCCTTGGCTCGTAGGCGAGCTCTGATGAACTCTTCATTTCTTTTGGCACGACTCAACGTGTAGGAACTCTTGGCCGTCCGGATGGCGGAATCCCGAAGAGACTGTTCTTTTCTTTTCGCTTGCGCATCAGCTGAGTCATCGATTTCATACATCGAGGTGCCCCTCACCCCCCAGGTTTTTCCTGTTTTCTTGTCTATCCTGTAGACCGTCTTGCCGCTGCTCTGCAAGTAGTACCTGTTGGAGCGAGTGTAGATCCCCACCGTGGCGGCAAGAGCAACGCCTGCAATCAGAGCAATTGTGACTACCGTCCTGTTCATGTTGTCTCCTCTCTGAGACATTCAGAATGCGGCATGACATGCCGTGTTGTCAATATTCATGGCACGCCACACTGTGGCGTATGAAGGATGCGCTTCGACCTCAACTCAAACGCTTTGGCGCTGCTCTTCGCAGAATCCGCACTGTGAGGGGACTGACGCAGGAGAAGCTGGCCGAACTGGCCTCCCTCAACCCGAGGACGGTTCAGAAGATTGAGGCTGGGCAGACGAATGTTCTCATCACGACAGCAGGGCGCCTACAGAAGGCCCTTGGGTGCAGCTGGAATGAGTTGATGCAGCTTGGCAAGTGAGCTGTTTGTCTTTCCCGCTGCTGCAAATGCTTCTCTCGTCTCACCCGTTGGTCGTAATTGTTTTGCCAACAAGAAACGACCTCGTGAGCCAGGCTAAGAGCGCCGTGATTATGACCTCTCTGCAAGCAATGGCTTGTTCTGAACCCTTGATGGAGAAGGTGTGCTGGCAGGAGCGGTCTCCGTACCTTCGGGTGATTCCACTCGGCTTATCCCAGTGACGGGGGCCGTGCGGCCCCGTTGGTCCAACACTCCGCTCTTGGTCCTATTCGGCGAACCGACTCATGCTGAGTCCTGTTCCTACACCTTGACTGTATTAGGTGCCGTGCCCGTCTCTTCTTTTGCCTTTCCCTCAAAGTGCTCCCGAATCAGGTGAATCACTTCAAGTTGGTGCTTCCTGCTCACGTAGTTCACCAGACGCGGACAGCGGGCTAGTTTCTCTTGCTTGAGCACTTCACCAAAGAGAGGATTGCACAAAGGCGCTGTCGGCAAGTGGGCCGCCATCGACGCTCGGCAATCCTGAAAGAAGGGAGAGTGTCGACGTGTCCTCCAACTGAGTTCGCGGGATAGTTCGCGAAAGGACGTCAACTCCGGTAACCAGTGAATATGGTGGTCACCCTTCAGAACATGAAGGATGTGCTTCGCAAGTTCCTTGGATAGGGCTCCATTTCTGAATCGCCTATGCATGTAGAATGACAACCAGACGTATTCCGATGGGATGGGTTCGACAAGGACAACGCGAATGCAGTCATTCAGAGAGAACCGATGAAAAACCATCATTTCGGTTCTGCCACCCATTTGGCTCGTCCTTCTTTGGGCTGGTAGTTGGCATCTCTGGGATCGACGAATACGTATGGTCCCGAGTAGGTGTCACCTTCTCCGTCGAGCATTAAGAGGAATGCCCCCATTCTGCGTCTTGTCGTCTTCCACTTTTCGACATAGTGGCCGCGCAGGTATTCGCCTCGCTCGAAGACGGCTTCTATGCGGATATCTGCATCGTGGCCTGTTGATGACAAACGACCACGAATACGGTTTGAGAAGATGTTGTAAGTGAGAACGACGTCGCCCCAGTACTGCTCCTCATCCTCTACGATATCATATGCTTTGAACTTCCCGCACAGTTCAGATTTGGCGTTGAGCCGGAACACCCAGAACACTATTGGGATCACTATGATCGCCGACAGGATGTTTGCTACAATGCCAATCACAAGGTCATCCAACCATGCCGGAAGCTCCATTTTGCCCCCCATGAAATCAGCGAAAGCAAACACACCGCCAAGGAACGGACGGTGGAACAGGAGGACGATCAGAAGAATGGCGACAGTAGCAGGCAGGTCGACATGCAGGTTGAAGTAGCCCCGCATGCGGGACCACACATGTTTTCTGTTCGCACTAGTCATGACTCACACTCGCTTTCATTCTCTTGTACTCAACGCTTGGGTCCCCGCTTCTCGGGCCGCGTTCGCATTGGCCGGGACAGCTCATCAGCCTGTTGTTAGACGCTTGACTGATCTGTAAACGAGGAAGCAGAAGTCATCTTCGTACTTCGTGTCCGTCCTAATCCGTTCCCACGCCTGCCGGAAGGCAGGCTTCGAAAGCGCAAATTGCATGCCGCCAAGCCACGACTGCCAGATTTCCCTGGCAATGAGCTTCTTCTTGGAAAGGTCGTGTTCTTCATAGCAGAGGTCAAAGTAGGCACGCATGTAGCGCATGACAGACGATCTGTCATCCTCGTTTCGAGACGACAGATCAAAGTCTGCCTGATTGATGTCTTCGGGAAAGTGCAGGATGATTTCCTGATAGCGCTTCGTGTAGTCAGAATACGTCTGCAGGACGAGTTGTCTTCGGAGGGCGCGCATTTGCCATCCAAGGGCAAAAGCCGCGATCGCAACACCTGCGAGCGTAATCCAGTCGCCAGCGTCGAAGATGTCAGTCTGTGCGGCCTGCGCCGCTACTTGTTGAGCAGTGTTTGTCATTCAGCCTCTCCTGCGGTCGTTGAGTCTGTCTGTTTCAGTTGAATCCCCAGTTCCGCGATCAGGTTCATGGGCAGGCTCTTGAATGTCCACTTGAACCCTGGGCCATCGGTTGCCCGGCCGGTCATCATGTGCGGTCTGAGCTCTTGCCCAAGGAGTGTCACCTCTTTCGTCAGTTGTTCATGCAACGCATGGGCCTCTTTCATGTCGGCCATGAAGCAGTTGACGACCTCCCTGAAGACACGACTCATCATGAGGTCATGAAAGCGGTCAAGATGGTGGAGTAGATCTACCGTCTCGTGCTTGTCGAGGAGACGACACGAGCCAAGTTGCCCCCTCGTGTCTGCTTCTTTCAGATCCTGGGAGCGATGGGTAATATCGAAGGATCGTGCGCCCCCCGCGCACCCGCTAACCGTGAGGATGCCGACAGGTAGCCCTGCATGCAGCACGTAATTGCGGAAGTGAGAGAAGAACTCGAAATCGTCGTCCGTCTCCTCAAGGTAACTGCGCAGTTCCTCGAACCCGCCGTCTGGCATCTTTTTGATTCTACATTGACGTTTGTAGATTCCTGCAAAGTGCTCAAGAAGTGCATCGGCAGCTGCAGTGTAGTTCAGGATCAGACGATTTGCTGTGAGCGCTGCTGGCGGTGGTCCGCTCTGTCCCTGTGCTAGTGCCTCAGTGAACTGGGTTAGATCGGAGTAGTTCCAGTACAGCACGCCAAACATTGTCATTATCGGAGACGCGACAGAATAGAGATTGCGCGCTCCGTCCAGGGCACTGAGATCATCAGGAGAGAGAGGTCGGACTATCTCAATTCGGTTGGTGCCCGGCTCGATTCCGGCCAATGCCGGAAGGCTTACTGTTTCGATCGGATGGGCCATGATTCTTATCTCCCACGTCACATATCGAGCTTGCGCCGGACTGTGTCTACTCCCGTCCCAACGAGCAAACGGCGGCGATCCTGATCCGAGCATAATGGTCGGGCGCAACGGAGTCTAGCGTGTTGTTCGGAGCATTTACTGGACAGTGGAGCGGCATCTTGTTCCATCTTCTCCAGGTAGCCGGTGAAATGGCGCCCGTTACACTTGATGGTGAGTGAGTAGCGAGCTTGCTTACTTTGCTCGAGGTAGCAGTAGCTTGTTCCAGCCAATCCTCAGAAGCCCATGGACTACACCAATGATACAAAGCCAGCCGACCAACTGGGAGAGTCCGTTGGACCAGTTGAAGAGGCAGAAGATGAGGATGATTGCGCAGACTGACGCCTGGATAGTGCCGAATATGATCTTCTCACCGCGGCTTTTCACCTTCTTGAGTTGATCAATGACGGCACTGGCCTGCTTCTTTCCTAATGCGGCGATCGCTTCCTCGTCTTGATATCCTAAGTCCCATATGAATTGCTTCTGTTTCTGGGTTGCTTTGCCCTCGAAAGGCTCCTTGTCTGGGAGATCAAGACTGATCTCAAACTTCGGCATCTCGAATCCTCCCCTTCGTGATCAATCCACGCCTGTCATGGAGTGTGTCCCCTTATCCTGGATGTTTCGGATAATGCGGACAGCTGCTCTGTTGGCTGGCAGACTAGAATCTGTTCCTGCCCCCGTCCAGCTCTTTGTCCGGAGCAAAGGTGACGAGTGAGCCGTCAACCGCGCTGTCTCTCTACTCCTTTCCATACATGGAGAATTCCCGTTCAACAACTCCTCGACGAGATTACTTCTCGTCCGTATAGTCACTGGCAAGAATAGGGAATGCTAGACGAGGGGATGGGGCATGCTGAAGAAGAAGCTGACTGCGCTTGTTGGACTGCCCAAGAGCGAGTTTGATGGGTTTGTGAAGCGGGGAGATGTCTTTCTGAGACCGGCGCGGCTGATCCCTTGTTTCAAGCCCGGCGATGAGATGGGGCTGGCTTCTGTTATTCTCTCGTCGCTGAGACTGGTTAGGGAATTCCGAAAGATGGTGTTGTCGGCCGCGCGGATGGCGGGCGGAGGGCAGCTGTACGTGTATACCGAAGTCACGTTCCCGCAGTTTCCTGAGTCCAGGCTCGATGGCCTCATTCTCATCGTGAAGGGCGGCACGATCCGGGATGCAGCTATCTGCGAGATGAAGAATGGGAAGAGCGAGTTGGAGAAGGACCAGCTCGATCGCTATCAGCAGATAGCGAAGCACTACGCCATTCCTCGGCTAATCACGGTGTCCAACCAGTTTGTCTCTGCTCCCACCCAGTGTCCGATCATTGTGAAGCCTGTGAAGGGAGTGGACCTCTATCATTTCTCGTGGTCCTACCTGTTGACGCTGGCCTATGTGCTGCTGACCGACAACGACACGAACATCGAGGACGAAGACCAGGTTGAGATCATGCGAGAGGTAGTTGACTACCTGGAGTTCGATAAGTCCGGGGTATGTGGTTTCAATCAGATGAAAAAGGGCTGGGCCGAGACCGTAGATAAGGTCAATGCCGGAGCGTTGCTGCGGAAGTCCGATCCTGCGGTTCGGGACACGGTAACGAGCTGGCAACAGGAAGAGCGCGATATTGCGCTGATATTGAGTCGAAGCCTGGGTGTTCTTGTAGAGTCTGGGTCCAAGAAACACCGCACAGACCTGACAGGCCGTTTGGACAGCGACACTAAGGAACTAATTGAACACCATCGGTTACGCTCAACGTTGCGTGTGCGAGGTGCGGTATCCGACATAGGTGTGACAGCCCTGTTCGACAAGCGAACCATTGAGATGCATGTTGCTTTGAATCCTCCGGGCGACAAGAAGATGCGCGGCCAACTGGGCTGGCTCAAGCGCCAGCTGATTACCTGTCAGCGCAAAGATGAGGACACGTTTGCCAAGATCAAAGACGAGCTCTTGATCGCAATCTGGATGAAGAACTTGCGCCGTCCCGAGCGAATTCCCATCGCCCGACTCGAAGATGTGTATGAGGTGATAAAGGGGCGAGATATCAAGGAATTCAGGATCGTCTGCATCAAAGACTTCGGCAAGAAGTTCGCTTCCAGAAACAAGTTTGTCGAGATCATTGAGCAGATGGCAGTCGACTTCTATCGTGGTGTGATACAGAACCTAGTCAAATGGGAGCCGACGGCGCCCAAGATGGCCCCGGAGAAGGCCCCCGCCGTCTCCGCTGGTGACGATATTCCTGCTCGTCCGAGCACGAAAGATCCCGACCCCGCTCCCTCTCCTGTGAACGACCCACCAGCGCCCGTGGAAGAGATTGAAACGGCCCCATGTCCAATGTGTGCCGGCAACCTGATTCTGTCGACGTTGCGCATGGGAATAAACAAGTGTCCACACTGTCATGGGAAGTTCGAAGCGGGGTGATGGTGAATGACTACCCCCATAGCGCTGAAGTGGCTCCGGCTGTTTCGACAGACAAGGCCGTTCAGCTCTTCACGTACCTTCAAGAGCTTTGTGCATTGAGAACATCGCAAGTGCGCGATGTGTCTCAATACGATGAAGTGTTCTGGTTTGGAGACATCCCTCGCGAGAGGCTTTGCCATAGCATCGCGTGGAGGATTGGTCAGAACTCAGATGATTCTGGTGAGGAACGTCCGGACTTGTGGGTAGAGGTACATAAGCCGGAGCTAAAGCGCCATCCGGAGGTGCCCGACGAACTTGAGCAGTGGCTCAGCGATGATCTTAGCGATTCGTCCCTCGAAGAGCCCCGCCTGTTCTCTGAGATACCCGTTTCAATGCAGCAGGAGGAAGAGGGCTTACCCGTTCGTACGGAGATTCTCAGGCTGGACGATTTCCCAGAGATCTTCGAGCTTTGGCTGGACTACGTTGAAGGGAAATGGAAGCCGTGGGCCGAAGAGGATCGGCGGCTGCAACGCGTTCAGAACGCATACAACCGACTGTTTGCGATCTACCAGCGACAGGAGAAACTGGGCGAACAGTATGAAGTTGTAGTGGGTGTAGGCCTGCTCTCTTGGCAGTCCCCAGCAAGCGGGCCAATCCGAAGGCATGTAGTCTGCCTTCAAACGCGCGTCGAATTTGACCGTCTTAGAGGTGTCATGATAGTGCGCGCCGGTTCTGATGGCCCACAACCTGTACTTGAATGCGAGATGCTTGATACGGAGGACCGTCCTGAAGTTACTGGTATGACGGCACTGGACGCCGCCGTCAAGGAGCTGGACGGCGAGCCATGGGGAGGCCCCGAGTTGGAGGCTGCTCTCCGTATGTTAGCCAATGAGCTCTCAACGGAGAGCAGATATGAAGGCAGCCTTGATCGTGTTACCGGATACGCGCCAACGCCAGTCCTTAGTCTTGCTCCTGCGGTAATCCTTCGTCGTCGCACGCGTCGAACATTCGTTTCGTTCTATGAACAGATGATTGAGCAGATGCAAGCTGGCGGCGAAGTGCCTGACAACGTCCGTCGTGTCGTGGAGATCATTGAGGAAGGCGGCAACGAAGAGGCAGAGTTCCCTCCCGAAGATACACCGCACCGCGCGACTGTTGATGATGTCGAACTCTACTTCCCGCTGCCATCGAATCGTGAACAACGCCGCATTGCCGAGCGCGTTGACCAACGGCGGGGAGTATTGGTCCAGGGACCACCGGGTACAGGCAAGTCACACACGATTGCGAACTTGATTGCGCATTTCCTAGCGAGAGGCAAGCGGGTTCTCGTGACAAGCGAGACTCCACGCGCATTGGATGTCCTGCGCAACATGCTGCCCAAGGAAATTCGCGAGCTATGTGTCGTGTGGCTCGGTTCCGGGAAGCAATCTCAGCACTCTCTTGAACAGTCTGTGCAGGGAATCACTCAGCGGAAGATCCAATGGAACAACACGAGCGAGTCCGAGGCAATCCAAGACCTCCATGCCCAGCTTGACAAGACTCGCCGGTCCAAGAGACAGCTGACGGAAGAGCTTCGAGCCTGTCGCGAAGCTGACACATACCGACACGATGATGTCTTTGGGTACTGTGGAACACTCCAGCGGATCGCCATCCAAGTGAATGATGAGCGGCAACACTTTGGCTGGTTGACCGACAGGCCTGCTAGCGATTCGTCGCCCGCAGTTACCGGTGACGAGTTGCTCTTACTCCTGCGTATTCATCGTCAGCTAACTGCTGAGCGTGTACAGGAGATGGGGCAGTCTCTGGTACCTCTGGAGAGACTGATAGACCCCAAGGCCTTCCGAAACCTTGTTGAGGACGACCATGCTGCGCTCGGTCAGCACCATGCTGCGGCGAGACGACGTTCGTATCTTGGATATGAAGCGTTGAAAGGATGGGACACCGACAGCCGCCATGAACTGCTGCAACTCCTCAAACAGCTTGTGGGCAGCCTCGATGGCCTTTCTCGCCACTACCACGCTTTCGCCGACAAAGCGGCGAAGGAAATTGCGGGCGACCAAGATAGAACTTGGCGCGAGCTTCTGCAGGTTACAGAGGGTCACGTTCAGAGGTACGCAGCAGGTGCCCGCGAGCTTTCCGGTCTTCAGATTGCAGGAATCGAGGACAGAGACGCATTGGTCGTCGCCGCTGATGCGCGCGAACTGAAAGCACACCTTGACGCTGGGAAGCGTTTGGGAGTTGGGCCATTTCGGGCACAGGTTGTTAAGAGAGCCCTTTACCTCGTGAAGGAGGTGCGTGTCGATGGTCGTACGTGCGAGAGCAGTGAGACGCTGGGATATCTCCTGCAATGGCTTGACCTAGGCCGCACGCTTCAGGAGCTCGGTGAACTGTGGCGTATCCACTGTACCCCCCCCACAGGCACCTATGCTGTTCAGCTCGCTGCCTACCTCGATTTGTGCGAGCCCCTGCGCGATGCACTTGCTGTTCATGACTACGTGCAAGACATCAAAGGTCGACTTGCGCACTTGCCTGGGCTGCAGCATCCTCATTGGCATGATCGCGCGGAAATCGAGGCGCTCTGTGCCGCTGTCGAGGCGGCAGATGTCGAAGACCGTCACCGGCGGGCGCGAGCGGCCTTTGCGCCACTGACGACAGCTGTCCGGGAATCTGCGGGGCATGCCGATGCTCATCCCACGACAGCTTCGCTTCTTAGAGCAGTCGAGGACCGCAACGTTCAGGACTATTCAGAAGCGGCTCGCCAGATTGGGGAGCTTCACCGAGCGCAGCGTGAATACCGAGAAGTTTGCGATATCTTGTCCCGTTTCAAACAGTGTGCGCCCCAGACTTGCGCGGCCTATGAGGTGTCCGTGCTCGATGAGGCTTGGGATACCAGGTTGTCGGTTTTCGAGAAAGCCTGGCTATGGGCTCAAGCCGAGGCATGGCTTGTCAATATGTGTGACACGGAGACTCCGAGACGGCTGGTCCGTGCTCTCGAGCAATCGCAGCAGTCTGAACGGGATACACTCAAGCAGCTTGCTGCGTGCAAGGCGTGGCAGCACTGCATGGACAGTTTGGGCGAGGCGGAGCGCATGGCTCTCGTCGCGTGGAAGATGGCCGTCAACAAGATCGGTCGCGGCACAGGGAAGTATGCGGAACGCCACAGGGAGACTGCCCGAGAGAAACTGCAGGAATGCCGTCGCGCGATTCCTGCCTGGGTTATGCCGCTATATCAGGTCGTCCAAACGATTCGGCCTGCTCCGGGGATTTTCGACATCGTGATTGTTGACGAGGCAAGCCAGTCAGGCCCAGAAGCGCTTTTCCTCAACTACATTGGCAAGAAGCTGATAGTCGTTGGTGATGACAAGCAGATTACGCCGCTTCATGTTGGTGTGAATCGTCAGCAGGTCGACTATTTGCGCCGGATGCACCTTCAGGGCATTCCCCACAGCGAGAGTCTTGACCTTGAGGGAAGTCTATTTGCGCAGGCTGAGCTACGCTTCCCTGACAGGATTCGTCTTCGGGAGCATTTTCGCTGCATGCCCGAGATCATCCAGTTCTCGAACAACCTGTCGTATAGCACTGAGCCGCTCATTCCTCTCCGCCAGTACGGCAACCAGCGGCAGGAACCAGTGAAAACTGTTCATGTTGCAGATGGGTACCGCAAGGGGAAGGCTGGCAACGTCGAAAACCGCCCGGAAGCGTTGGCTATCGTTTCCCGCATCGCCGAGTGTTGTGAGGATCCGGAGTACAATCACCCGGACGGAAGCACCAAGTCGTTCGGTGTCATTAGCTTGCTCGGGCACCGTCAGTCGGCTCTCATTGCCAGCCTCCTTGTCAAGGAACTTGGGGCAGAAGAGATGGAGAAACGACAGCTTATCTGTGGGGAGCCGTATGATTTCCAAGGGGATGAACGAGATGTCATCTTTCTCAGCATGGTTGACGCGCCGGAAGATGGCCGTGGATGCCGAATGGTGCGTGACGCCGCGACGCAGCGCCGGTTCAATGTCGCGGCCAGTCGTGCGCGTGACCAACTGTGGCTTTTCCATTCTGCGACTCTCAACGACCTACGGGCGGAGTGTCTTTGCTACAGACTTCTTGAGTATTGCCTGAACCCCAAGCCCGAGCAGTCGGGGCGAGTCGATGCCGAACTCGCGGAGCTTCAGCGCTTGGCGGAAGATCCTGTCGAACGACAACATGCTGCGCCTCCGCGTCCGTTTGACAGTTGGTTCGAAGTCGATGTCTACCTTCGGATCGTTGCCAAGGGTTACCGAGCGCTGCCGCAGTATGAAGTTGCCGGATATCGAATAGACCTTGTTGTCGAAGGGCTCCGCGGACGTATGGCCGTGGAGTGCGACGGAGATGAATGGCACGGACCTGATCGTTACAACGCCGACATGGAAAGACAGCGAGAGCTTGAGAGGTGCGGGTGGGTGTTCTTTCGTGTTCTCGGCAGCGTCTTCTACCGGGATCCAGAGGAAGCGCTCGCCCCTCTGTGGCAGGCGCTCGAGAGGTTAGGGATTTGCCCTGAGAGCGACTGGCGAGCTCAAGCAGAGGAGATTTCTGTCGCTGAGGCATCGCATGACCCTAAGGATTTCAAAGAAGGAGTCGATGTTCCTATAGTGCCAGAAGGCGCAGAGGACGTGCTGGAATCCGAGCAACCACAGTCTTCAATCGGTGGGATCGCGGAGAAAGTACCAGCAGATCGAGACGCCGGGCGCCTTGACCGCGCACTCGATTGGTCGCGCCGTCGCCAGCAACGACCTGAGGATCTGCCGCCGCAGGAAATCCAGGCCGCCATCACGACGGTACTTCGTGACTGTCCGAACCACACGTGCACACTCAAATCGATCACAAGTCGTGTTCTCAGGCATTTCTCCATTCGAACACGAGGAAATCCGAGAGCTGATTTTGAGAAACGTGTCATGCGCAACATAGGCGCGATGAAACGGAAGGGGCTTATCGAGGAGTACCAAGCCAGGAACAGGCGGATCCGTTTGCTCGGAAACGAAGAGGAGACGCTCTTCTGACGGAGTCAGTCGCGTCAGACGGCCGTCGATAGTCTGATGCTCTTTCGTCTGAATGCACCGTGTCATGGCGTCGTGTCAATGAAGGGATGAAGCAATTCTCTGGCAGAGAAACGCGGTTAGGGGGTTGACGGGGTGGCTGATTCTGCTATTCTACCGCGTTTCATTTTTGTCACATTTCCTCTGGACCACAGGCTTGTGGCAGCGATATAGTTGCTTAGAGCATAGTTAGGAGCGATTGACTCTGATGCGTATTGGACGGCTCGCTTGCAGGCCTTGGCGTGCATTGTTGTGGGCTTGGAATGGGTCCTTTCTGTGTGAGGGCATGGTGTCTTAGATGAACCACCAAGAAGGTGTATCAATATGAATCCTCTCAAGTATTGGCTGGCGAGAGTTATGGGGCGTATGGACGGTCTCAATTCTCCTGAAGTGGCTCGTGAGGGTATACTCCGCGATATTCGTAGAGCAAAAAAGAGCATTCGCGTGGTCACCTGTACTGCTCACATGACGTATTGGAGTGAAGATGTCTTGGCGGAATTGGAGGATAGGCTTGCCAAGTATCCTGATCTTACCGTTGAGTTTGTCGTCGGGCCTGAGATGGCTAACCATATCTTGGAGCGTCTGGATGGTGAAGGACGTGTGACGCTTCGTCGCCTGGAAAAGCGGCCGCCATGTGATTGCCGTATTGTTGACGACAGAGACACTTATACATCCAACCATGGTGGAGATGGCACTCCGCGACGGTTCTGCTGGACGTTTGGGAATGTGAAGGCGGTAAGGGATAGGCGTGCTTACTACGGCTCTCTCTTGAAGGAGGCCGCTTGATGCAGGACAGTGCGCACCTTTTCATTCTTCTTGTCATAACTCTCTCAATGCTGGCATTCATCTTTGCGAATGCTGTAAGAGATAGTCTTTCATTCAAGGTGTTTGAAGGTCTGTCCTTCGTGTTTGCAGTGGTCTTGCTCATCAGGATTTGGATGGGGCCAATATCATTGCTGTATACGGCCTTGATAAAGGCATTGCTGAGTATACTTGTTATACTGTTCTTCTTGCAGACGAAAAAGACCTTGGAGCCAGTACCATCAGCGGCTGACTTCGCGTCGGACTCGTAATCGCCAGTAACCTGCTCGAGTCTGGGCATTACACCTACGCTTTCTAACACGTCGGTTCTGTAGCCAAGGAGATCCTTTCTGGCGACGGGGCTATCACACCCGGTGAATCCTACGGCCGGTTTCACTTTCCATCGGAAGAGGGGCCTATCTGTCGGTCGCCTGGTTTCTCTACTGTACGTACAATTTCATGGGCGACGGTCTGGGCTGTCCGTTCATTGCAGCCGTGGCCCGTCAGCTTGGGACGCGTCTGGGACGCGCAAAACCGCTGCACGCAGGAGAACGCAAACGCAGATGACACGGAAAAGCGCGGGTTCCGGAACGAAAGCGCGGGGGAGTGTTTCTGAAGGTGATTATGAGTCCCCAGCTATGACCAACTGAGCTATGGGCCCGTCTTTCAGTTACCGGCGGGCACTCTACTCAAAGGGGAGGGGCGTGCCAAGCGCAGAACGCCTGGCGGTGGCGCGTTCTCAGCGGTGGAGCTCGAGGACCTCCTGGAAGCAGCTGCGGAAGGCGTCGAACTGATGTTTCTTGTCCATCTTCTCTTCCATGAGTCGGCGGGCATTGAGGCCCATGCTTTCGCAGGCGTCGCGGCTTTCCCATGCATGTTCGATTGCGTCGGAGAACTGCTCGATATTGCCGGGGTCTGTGAGATACCCGGTCTCACCGTCAACGACGACTTCAGGAATGCCCGCCAGCTTGGTCGATATAACGGGCAACTTCATGGACATGGCTTCAAGGAGGACGTTCGGAAGCCCTTCCTTGTAAAGACTTGGAAGGGCGAGGATATCGATGCGCTCGAATACGTAGTTTGGCTCGTTGGTGAAGGGGAAGAACGTGACATGCTCCTGTAATCCATAGACTTCGGTCACGGCTTCCAGCATTGCCTGGTCAGGGCCCTCGCCGACGAACATCACATGGATACCGGGCAGCTTGTCGGCATCGAGGAGCCGTTTGACGGCTTGCAGCAGGATGATCTGTCCTTTGCGGTTTTCCAGGGCCCCTACCGAACCAAGAATAGGACCTGCGTTCTCCGGAAGACCGTACCGTGTCAGCGCTTCCTCGCGGGTCTCAGGGGTGGAGGTGAAGCGGTTTACCTCGGTTCCCTGATACACCAGGCTTATGCCATCGGCGGGCAGCTCGTAGACATCGACCAGGTAGCGCCTGGTGAAGTCTGTAATGCATATGACGTGGCTGTTGATGTCGGGGTCGGGAAGATAGTACTCACGCAGATACCACGGAACGATTGAGCCGGTCTTGGGGATCAGGACGGTATCGAGACCGGCATCCTTAATGCACTTCCCGGCGAACAGGCTGCAGTGAAATTCGTCGCGTGGCGGATGCACCGTGCAGACGGCAACGTCCATTGCGCTCAGCCCATCGGTCCAGACCGACTGATACGCCTTGGGGTCGTTGACGATGTCATCCCAGTCGTAAGGGTAGATCGTGGCGCCGGCTTCAGCACAGAGCGTGGCGACATGGCTTCCTTCGGGAGCGATGACGGCAACATCTTCCCCTTTTGCAGTGAAATCGCGTGTGGCTTCTATCACCCATATCTGGGTGCCGCCGCGAAGGTGAGTGTCTTCAATAAAGCCTATTCTCATGCTGTGTGCCCCCCAAGCGTTTGGATGAAGATGTCGAATTTGTGCTGCACCATACCCATGCTGTATCGTAGCCGAACCGCGTCCTTATTGTGGGCTTTGAAGTGGTGGTAGGACCCGGGAACGAGTGTGATTTGGGTAATCTGGCTCAACAGATCATCCGAATATCCGTCCTCGGGGAAGTGTACATAGAGGATGCGCTCTTCTTCGGACAGGTGTTCGCCCACCACTTCGGCAAACACCTCTTCAGGATAGTAGCGACTGCAGACGATAGGGACGCCGACCGCGCTCGACTCCACGATCGGAAGGCCGCGACCCTCTGTCTCGCTCGGGAAAAGGATGAGGGTAGCCAAACGGTAGATCTCTTCGATGTTCATCTTTGTCAGGCCGTTCTCTGCCAGGGCCGGATGGTCTTCGGTTCCGACGGAGAAGGCGACGAAGATACGTTCGGCTACTGCCTCGGGAACCGATTCCAGAACGGCCTTGTAGGCCATGAGGACGGTTTCAAGGTCGGCCTGGTGTTCGATGGGCACCGGTCCGGTGATGTGGACGACCAGTTGCAGTTCCGGGTCGCTCTGAAAGGCGTCACGGAAGTCCGGGAATTGCATCAGGGCTTGTATGAGGTGGAAGTTCTTCTCGATGCGTTTGCGTGCGATGACGCGCGTGGGCTGGAGGCAATAAATGGTTTTCTCGCGAGAGGGGTCAAGGGTGATGTCTGCGCGAGCACCGCACACGATGGGGTGTTGTCCGGCCATCCAATCGGCCAGGTTCTCCAGATGTTCATCAATGCCTGTGGTCTGAACGGTGGGATGGCCGTCAGACAGAATATAGGCCATCTTGTGGCGAATGTGTTGCTGATCCTCAAGCGTGAACGGATCGAAGAACCGGTCACTGATAGAGGTGCCAAGTTCGAATACACGGGAGCGGTCGAACCCGAACTCGACAACCAGTGCGTCCGATTGGGGTGAATTGATATTGACCTGAAGCCACCGGTCACCGTTCCACGGGTAGAGCCGCTTGAAAAGGCCAAAGAAAGCTTCATTATCCATGTTGCGGAAGAAATGGTCGCGGGGGCCGCTCGGTTCGTCTGCTTGCCGTTCGTCGGCAGGCTTTCCTCCTTCCCAGTAGAAGTCATGATTGGAGTTGACGACGTAGAGCCCCATCATCTCCGAGACAATTACGAGCGCCAACTCGGCTGGCAAGTTACCCGGATTGGAGGGGATGTTGACGGGGATGATGAGTGAGATGTTGTTCGCGGCAAGATAAGCTCCAAGCTCTGCTGCAATGGTCACGGTCTGTTGCCACATCTCCTTGGCCACGGCACGACAGATATCGCTGTCTTGTGGCATGTCTTCGTAGTAGAGCTTGGAGAACCACTTCCCCTCATCCCATTTCGACCAACCGTTCATGCCGTCGATGCGGTAGCGATGCCACTCGGGCTTAAGAACGATGTCCGCCTTGTCATGAAAGTCGCCGCCGATGAAGTGCAGGGGTACGCCGCTCTCTCCAGCCGCCGGTCCCAGCAGATGCTCGAGACACTGAGCGTATTTCGTGATCTCAATGGAGACGCCGTCGATTCCGTAATCAAAGGTGTAAAAAGCGACTCCCTCGGCCATCAGAGCATGAAAGGCGCTGGGATCGTTGCTTTCGGGCTCTGGTGAGGCAGTGGTTGACGTGTGACGATCGAGAAAATCGGAGATATCGTTCCATTCCTCGACAACGGCGGTGGACATCTTGGTCTGTAGCGCCTCGTAGCGCTGCTTAAGATCTGAAGCCATGGTGTGGTCTTTCTTTCGTTATAGTGAGCGCATAGCATAGCAGTGGAGCCTGTCGTGGGGCAAACCTACAAACGCGGCGTGCGCTTGACGCCCATACATGTGCGTGCAATGTTGTCCTCGCAATTACCGAAGAAGGGGGCGGTATCGTTCGAGACCCTATGCTTCGAATCGATTCCTCTCAAGAGAGACAAACGGGTTTCTACAGATAGGCAGGCGGGATGGCGCAGCTGCGGGTACGATGGGAAGAAAAGAGGAAGCGGCGACGGATCAACTTGGATTTTCCGGTGAGAGTGGGGATCTGTCGCAAGCGATGGCATCTGTTGTCTCTCCTGATCTCATGTTGCAGCGGGAGACTACTGGATGCGTCAACGGAGGGGCTCCAGGTTCGCATCGACGCAGAAGTCGAAGTGGGAGCACGGCTGAAGTTCTGGATTGACGCGTGGCGGCGAACCGGCAGATGCCAGGTAGTGGTGCGCGGCACGGCGATGTGGGTCAAAGCCGCCGATGACGGACAGCACTGGATAGCGGGTGTCCAACTCGGCAAGCGATGCGGATCTGGTGGGATGTCGTGACCGAACATCTCGGTCTCCGTGGGGGGGTGGGTGCTTCCCTGTGATGGATACCGGCCGGGACCGGTGGCGGCTTCTTGACGAGTCGGGATATAGGTGCGATGGTCGGGCCTGTAACATCAGCGAGAGGGGTGAGGTATGCGCAGGTTATTGATGGTGGGTCTGTTGGCGGCAGGGCTGTCGCAGCATGTGCAAGCGGGCGCAGAAGGGCGTGATCCAGAGGCGGTACGGCAGGCGTTCACGGCGGTAGCGTCACGGTTGGACCAGGGCGGCGACCTGATGATTGTGGCGAATGTCGATGGTCTGATCGAGCGGTTCATGACCGACCTCGTGGACATTGCCGCCACGACTTCGTCCGATGACCAGCAGGCTCAGCAGACCAAAGAGACAATCAGGAAGCTCCATTCGTCTCTGAAGAAGAACGGTTTCTATGCGGTTAACGCCGTTGGCATGAGTAGCGTGCCGCGAGCGGACGGTCAGAATGTGGTTAAGACATTTGTCAGTCGCGACGCGGAGGCGGCAGTTCTCCCCCTGTGGCGGGCCTGCATTGGCGGGGCACCCCGTGATCTGCACAGTCTGCGGTTTATGCCTGCCGAGACGGAAATGGCGCGTGCCGGCACGGCCGACATCAAACAATCATGGGCACTGATTCAGGATATGGTGGCCCAGGTTGCCCCTCCGGAGGCAGCGGCCCAGTTTGCCCAGGGCGTGGCAGGCGCGACGGCCGCATTGGGCACATCGATCGACGAGATAGTGCGCTCGATCGGTGCCGATAGCACACTTGGTGTTCAGTTCTCCAGTGAAGCGAGCATTACCGTACCGGCAGGAGCCCAGCCGCTCTCGATTCCTTCACCCTCTATGCTCCTCGCAATCAAGGTGAAGGATGACACGATCATGTCGATGGTGAAGCGGCAGGTGGCGCTGACTGGGATGCCGCTGACCGAGTCGCAGGTGGAAGGCACGACTGTCTACTCCCTCAATATGCCGGTGCCGGTCGTGCCCGTACAGCTAACGCTGGCCGAGCACGACGGGTTCCTGCTCTTGGGAACGACGACACAGGTTGTCACGGACGCGATCAAGGCCTATGTCAATAGAGGCGGCCTGCTTGCCCAGGAGAGCTACAAGGTTGCCTTTGCGGGTCAGCCAGTGAAGAACAACGGCATCGCCTACATCAGCGATCGATTCGGTGAGATCGTTCGCGACATCCAGGAATCGGCCATCGATCTTGCCTCCGCGACCGGGGCACAGAACCAGGCTTCGCGTGACGTGGTGCGCCGCCTGATTAATCGCCAGCACCGCTATAGCTGCGCTATCACGATCATGAACTACAAGAGCGGGGTACGTGCCTCCGGCACATCGGCATCAAGTGGACAGCAACTCGTGGCCTCGATGGCGATTGCACCAGTCGGACTCATGGCTGGCATTGCTATCCCTTCATTTGTCAAAGCCCGTAACACGTCGCAGCAAAACGCCTGCATCAACAACTTGCGCCAGATCGATGCGGCCAAGGAGCAGTGGGCTATGGCGCAACAGAAGGCAGACGGTGAGGAGCTCGACATACCCGCGGTATGTGATTACATCAAGGGCAACACGGTGCCAACCTGCCCCAAGGGCGGCACGTATGAACTGAAACCGATCGGCAGCCCTCCTTCCTGCACTATGCCGGGGCATGCACTGCGATGACAACAGAACCCACTGTACTCGTTCGCCAATCCTGTGACACGGGAGAGGGGCCCCTGTGGCATCCGGACGAGCAGTGTCTCTATTGGCTCGATGTTCCGAACGGTCTGCTCTTTCGGCACCAGTTCGAGCGCGGCGTGACCATGACGTTCGAGATCGGTATGCCCGTGGGAGGGATGACGCTACAGCAGGACGGTTGCCTGGCGCTCTTCATGGCGGAGGGCGCCGTCAGAATCTGGCGGCACGGACGTTTCCTGCGGACCGTGCTGGAGGATATCCCGGAGGAGCGTGGTAACCGGTTCAACGATGTGATTGCCGATCCTGAAGGCCGGGTCTTCTGCGGCGTGATGTCTACGGAAGAGCGGGCCGGGCGGCTCTACCGGCTCGATCCCAGCGGATCTCTTGCCGTGGTTGTCGAGGATACGGGAACGGCGAATGGAATGGGGTTCTCGCCTGACCTGACGCGGATGTATTTCTGCGACTCGCGCAAGCGGACGCTCTCGGTGTTTGACTATGACCGGGAGACGGGCGCTATCTCGAATCGGAGAGTTCTTGTTCGGCCCGAGGGCGCCGAAGGCAAGCCGGACGGCATGACCGTGGATGCCGAAGGCCGCCTCTGGTCGGCTCGCTGGGACGGTGCGCGATTGGTGCGCTTGGATGGCGAGGGCGGGGAGCTGTTGCGGATCGATTTCCCGGTCCGCAACGTCTCCTGTGTCACGTTTGGCGGGCCGGAGTATACCGATATCTTCGTGACAACCGCCAGTGCCGGTGACCCGGAAGCAAACGGCGAGCTGTCCGGATCGCTCTTCCATCTAAACCTTGGAATCCACGGCTGTGCTGAGTTTCGTTCGGCGCTGTAGCCTGGCTTCTGCAGGTGGATTTACCGCGAGAGAACGCAAAGAACGGAAGAGAAGCTCACAGGCTGCAGCCAAGGCCCACCTATCGCACGAACGAAGCCAAGGGGAGGCTTCCGCCGGCCTATTATCGCGAAGCGATACTCCAGCAAAGGAAGCCTCCCCTTGGCTGAGCGAGTGGTGCACCCGAGAGGAGTCGAACCTCCACGCCCTCAACGGGCACATGGACCTGAACCATGCGTGTATGCCAATTTCACCACGGGTGCGCCGAAATCAGGTGGGCATAGTAGACAGGTCGCCTCTGCAGGTCAAAACCATTTTCTGACTTCTGTTTTCCCGCTTGTATGGCACTATTCTGGGCCGTATTCTTAGTGAAGTCGTGATCAGCCCCGCACGGACTGCGGGGCGTTGTTGTGTAGAGGGAGGTCCGGTATGTCGTTTGGGCAGGGGAAGATTTGGTATGATGGAAAGCTCGTTGATTGGGCGGATGCAACCTGCCATGTAATGGCGCATGCGCTTCATTACGGATCGTCGGTATTTGAAGGCATTCGCTGCTATGACACCGGTAAAGGGCCTGCCATCTTCCGTCTGAGCGACCACATGCGCCGCCTGTACGAGTCTGGCAAGATCTACCGCATGGAGATTCCTTATGAGCAGGCTGAGCTGGAGCAGGCCGTCATAAGCACGGTGCGGGAAAATAGCCTGCAGTCGTGCTATATCCGGCCGTTGGCTTTCCGTGGTCTGGGCGCGATGGGCGTGAACCCCAGGACCTGTCCGGTGAACGTGGTCATCGCGGCGTGGGGCTGGGGCAAGTATCTCGGCGAAGAGGCGATGGAAGCTGGCGTGTCGGTGCGCGTTTCCTCGTGGCGCCGGGCGGCACCGGATACCTTTCCGTCCATGGCCAAGGCCGGTGGGAACTACCTGAACTCGCAGTTGATCAAGATGGAAGCCACAGAGGATGGGTTCGACGAGGGTATCGCGCTGGATCATTATGGGTTTGTGTCGGAGGGGTCGGGGGAGAACATCTTCATGGTCCGTAACGGCGTGATCTACACCCCGCCGTCGAGCTCCTCCATTCTGCCGGGCATTACGCGACACTGTGTAGTTACACTGGCCCGTGAGCTGGGCATCACGATTCGCCAACAGGTGATTCCTCGTGAGGCGCTTTACGTGGCCGATGAGGTGTTCTTCTCCGGCACCGCCGCCGAGATCACACCGGTATCGAAGATAGACAATCTTGTAATCGGTGAGGGGCGGCGTGGTCCGGTGACGGAAAAAATCCAGTCCAAGTTCTTCGACATTGTCGAAGGGCGTGCAGAGGACAAGTACGGCTGGTTTACCCCGGTTGTTTAGGCTCTGCCGAGAGGGCAGCCATGAAGTGCGAAATCTGCGAAAGCCACGAGGCGTCGGTCCATTTCAAGCAGGTCTGCAACGGGCAGATCCGTGAGATGTACGTCTGCGAGGAGTGTGCCGCAGAGAACGGGTTTGATCTTCAGTCCCCACTGTCCATGCCCGATTTCCTTTTTGGCGCCGGATTGCAGGAGGAGAAGCGAGACGCATCCTCCGAGAAAACCTGTCTCGTCTGCGGTTCGACCGGTAAGAACTTCAAGAAGCGTTCGCTGTTGGGGTGTCCCTCCTGCTACGAGGCGTTCTCCGAAGAACTGTCGCCCTATCTCCGCGCCATGCAGAAAGGATCGCGTCATGTAGGGAAGGCCCCCGCCGGGGAGGCGCTAACGGCCGAGATTGCCGCCCTGCAAAAGGCCTTGGAGCGTGCCGTGTCCGCGCAGGACTTCGAGGAAGCCGCAACGCTGCGCGATCATATCCGGGACCTTAGAATGAAGCTCGATGACAGCGGCGAGGGAGAGTAGCCGTGTTTGTTGACGAACTCATCAGGCAGCCGGGGCTGTGGTCGAGCGATGACCTGGAAGCCGGGATCGTCGTCAGCAGCCGCGTGCGGTTGGCTCGCAATCTCAAGGGCGGGACTTTTCCCGGGTGGGCCAAAGATGACGAGCGGCTGAGGCTCTGCGAGACCGTCCGGAAGGCATGTGCGGTGGTGCCGGAACTCAAACGTGGCACCTTCCTGGACATGGGTGAGCTGGAGAAGGTCGACAAGGATGTGCTGACCGAACGACACCTTATCAGTCGGGAACTCGCGGCCATGGGGCAGGGCAGCGGCGTCATTCTCCGACATGACACCAACGTGGCGATCATGGTGAACGAGGAAGATCACTTGCGAATGCAGGTGATCAGTCCGGGCATGCGCCTGCGGGAGCTCTGGCAGATTATGGACGAGCTGGATACGGCTCTTTCTGAGCAACTCGATTACGCATTCTCGCCGCGCCTGGGGTACCTGACGGCTTGTCCCAGCAACGTGGGGACGGGGTTGCGCGTCAGCGTCATGCTCCACCTGACCGGGCTGCGTCTGCTCAACGAGATCGAGCCGGTGGTCAAGGGGCTCGACAAGATTGGCCTGGCTGTTCGCGGTGTCCTGGGTGAAGGCAGTGATGCCGAGGGCAACATCTTCCAGGTGTCCAACCAGACCACACTGGGAGAGTCCGAGACAGATATCGTCGATCTGTTGGGTAAGGTGGGAGATGAGCTGGTGCAACATGAGCGTAACGCGCGTGCACGACTACTGCAGGACCGCCGCTCCTTCGTGCAGGACTACGTCGGCCGGGCTCTGGGCATCATGTCCCACGCCTGTCTGCTCTCATCCGGTGAGGTGACGGACCTTGTGGCGGCGGTTCGCTTTGGCGTAGAATTGGGAATGGTTCGCAAAGTGTCGCCTTCCGAACTGAACGAGATAATGCTTTTGACACAGCCGGGGCACTTGCAGAAACTCTATGAGCGCGTGATCAACCCCGAGGAACGGGACGAGTTGCGCGCACAACTGGTGAAGAAAAGAATCGCATCTTGCGAATTGGTGGACTGAACTATGGACGGATTTGCAAACTTTACACCACGGGCACAACAGGTCGTTAAACTGGCCCGTCGCGAAGCCGATCGCTTCAACCATCCCTATGTCGGGACCGAGCACCTGTTGCTTGGTCTGATTGTGCTGGGGGAGGGTGTTGCCGTTAATGTGCTTGAGCGAATGGGAATCTCGCTCGAGAGCGTACGCTACGAGGTGGAGAAGGCTGTGGGTCAGGGCCCGGAGACGAAGACCGTCGGCAACGTCCCTTTCACACCACGCTCCAAGAAGGTGCTGCAGCTTGCTCTGGCGGAGGCCCAGGCGCTCAATCATACCTACGTGGGAACGGAACACATTCTGCTCGGTCTGTTGCGTGAAGGTGAAGGGGTTGCAGCCCAGGTGCTGAAGAACCTGGAGGTCGACCTCGATACGGCCCGGGCGGAAGTCATGCGGGAACTCGACCCGAGCTTCGAATACGACGAAGATGACGATCTCGAAGATGACGAGATGGAGGAAGATCCACCGCCGGCAAATAAGAAGTCCGGCAAGGAAACCAAGACCCCGGCCCTGAAAGCGTTCGGTCGCGACCTCACGGCATTGGCGATTAAGGGCCAGCTGGACCCGATGATTGGGCGCAAGAACGAGCTGGAGCGGGTCGTCCAGATCCTCTGTCGTCGCAACAAGAACAACCCGGTGCTGCTGGGTGAAGCCGGTGTTGGCAAGACCGCCATCGTTGAAGGTCTGGCACAGATGGTGGTCTCCGGCGACGTTCCGGAAGTGATGCATGGACGCCGCGTCGTCACGCTGGACATGGCCCTCATGATTGCCGGCACCAAGTACCGAGGCCAGTTCGAGGAGCGGATCAAGGCGGTCATGGACGAAATCCGACGTGTAGGTAACGTGGTCCTCTTCATTGACGAGCTGCATACGATCGTTGGCGCGGGCGCGGCCGAAGGGGCGATGGACGCCTCTAACATTATCAAACCGGCCCTTGCGCGCGGCGAACTGCAGTGTGTGGGTGCGACGACCCTCAACGAGTACCGCAAGTTTGTCGAAAAGGACGCAGCGCTGGAGCGCAGGTTCCAGTCGGTGATGGTGGACGAGCCAAGCGTGGACGAGACGATTGAGATCCTCAAAGGCATTCGGGATCGGTACGAGGAGCATCACAACGCCCAGTATACGGACGAGGCCCTGGAGGCCGCGGCGCGGCTGTCGGCGCGCTATATCACGGGACGCTACCTGCCGGACAAGGCTATCGATATGATCGACGAGGCCGGTGCGAGGGCTCGCATCATGTCAACCAAACGTTCGCCCGACATCCGCGACCGTGAAAATCAGATCGCGGAGATCCGCAGGGAGAAGGAGCAGGCAATCAAGGAACAGCGGTTCGAGGAAGCGGCCGAACTCCGTGATCGAGAACGGCGGGAGCGGGAAGCGCTCGGGGAGATTCTCGATGCGTGGCGCAAGGAGAATCGCGAGAACGTGGCGACGATCACGGCGGAAGACGTAATGGCCGTGATCTCGAAGTCGACGGGTGTGCCACTGCGACGCATGGACCAGAAGGAACTGGCCCGGCTGCTGGGGATGGAGAAGGAGCTTTCCAAGAAGGTAATCGGGCAGAATGAGGCCGTGGCCACGATCTCACGGGCGCTGAGGCGCTCGCGCGCCGACCTGAAGGACCCGCGTCGTCCCATCGGGTCGTTCATCTTTCTCGGATCCACGGGTGTTGGCAAGACACTGCTGGCGAAAGCACTGGCCGAATTCATGTTTGGCGATAGCGACTCGCTCATCCAGCTCGATATGTCGGAGTACATGGAGAAGTTCACGGTGTCTCGGCTGATAGGTTCGCCACCTGGGTACGTCGGCCACGAAGAGGGTGGTCAACTGACCGAGAAGGTTCGGCGTCGCCCCTATTCCGTGGTCTTGTTCGACGAGGTGGAGAAGGCGCACCCGGACGTCATGCACATGCTCCTGCAGATACTGGAGGAGGGTACGCTGACAGACAGCCTCGGGCGGCATGTCGATTTCCGCAATACCGTTGTCATTCTCACCTCCAATCTTGGCTTCGATGCTGCGCACAAGGGCGCCGGGCTCGGGTTTGCCAGTGGTACCGGCGAGGGAGCGGACACGGAAGCTTTCCGGAAGCGGATGATGGAGGAGGCCAAGCGGGCCTTTAAGCCGGAGTTCTTGAACCGGTTCGACGACATGATTGTATTCCGGCGCCTGGACAGGAGCAACGTAAGCAAGATCCTCACGCTTGAGCTCAGTAAGGTGCGCGAGCGGTTGGCAGCCAAGGGCAAGCGTATCGAGCTGACGCGAACGGCCCGAGAGTTCCTGGTCGAGAAGGGCTTTGATGAAGCATCTGGTGCCCGTCCATTGCGGCGAGCTGTCGAACGCTACATAGAGGATCCATTGGCGGAAGAGATCCTGAAAGGGACTTTGGTCGAAGGCAATAGGATTGAGGTTACACGCAAGGGCGAAGCACTGGCCTTCCGCACCAGAGAAGTGGCCAAGACCTGAGGGAACGATTCTCATTGTGGCACTGCGCTGACTTCGCGGCTCGCTGGGGACAGCTCGCGCTACCCGCGAATCGGACCAGAACCAAGGTAGGGCGAGCTCTCCGAGCGAGCCGTGAGTGCCTGGAAAGACGTGATAAGAATAGCTGAATCTGACGGTAATAGAGCTTGCAAAGCGTGAAGATTGGTGGGTACTATCCTCGGCTTTCGCATGCAACCGAAACAAGAGTGTAGACAGAAGTAGATCGGACGGGAGTTCTCATGGCAGTTAAGATCAGATTGACGCGGACCGGAGCCAGGAATGCGGCTGCTTTTCGTGTAGTGGCAGCGGACAGTCGCTCCCCGCGTGATGGGCGTTTTCTGGAGATTCTTGGCTGGTACGATCCGAAGCTGGTGAGCGCCAATTTCGACCTGAAACTCGACCGGATCGAGCATTGGAAGAGTCAGGGCGCAGAGATCAGCGATACGGTCAAGAGTCTTATAAAGAAGAAGATGACTGGACCTGAAGCCGAGGCAGAGGCACCCGTGGTGGAAGAAGCCCCTGTTGCTGAAGAACCCGCGGCGGAAGCGCCTGTAGCCGACACTCTGGCTGAAGAGGAAGTCCCTGCTGCCGAGGCAGAGGCGGAAGCGGCCGAAGGAGCTGAAGAAACTGAAGAAGTAGCAGAAGAGGCCGTCGAGGCAGCTGTCGAGGAAGAGGTTAAGACCGACGCCTAGCCGGCTGGAATGCGCGGCATCGGGGCGATCATGTCCGAGCCTCTTGATATTGATATCATAACGATTTTTCCCGGCATGCTTCGAGGGTTTCTCGATGAAAGCATGCTCGGAAGGGCCTCGGCAAAGGGTCTGGCGGTGCTCCGGACCATTGACCTTCGAAATTTTACGAAGGATGTTCACCGGACCACGGATGACCGGCCGTATGGCGGTGGGCCCGGAATGGTGATGAAGCCGGAGCCGCTGTTCGAGGCCGTGGAGTCGGTGAAGCGATGCGAGTCGCGCGTGGTGCTGATGACGCCTCAGGGCGAGCCATTCACTCAGCGGCGCGCGGAGAGTTTGAGCCGGGAACGGCATCTGGTTTTTGTGTGTGGGCACTACGAAGGCGTGGATGAGCGTGTTCGTGAGAGCTTGGTGACCGACGAAATTTCGATTGGTGACTACGTGTTGACCAACGGGGCGCTGGCCGCCGCCGTTGTGGCAGACGCCGTAGTCAGGCTAATACCCGGCGTACTGGGAGGAGAAGGCGCAACAGAGGATGAATCGTTCAGCCAGGGGCTGCTGGAGTATCCGCAGTACACCCGGCCGGCGAGCTTCAGAGGTATGGAGGTACCCGAAGTACTGAAATCGGGGAACCATGCAGAAGTCGCGAAGTGGCGTCGGGAGCGGGCGGCTGAGCGGACGCGATTGCGTCGGCCAGACTTGATTTTGGAAGAGACAAGAGAGAGCGAAGGTGACAAAGGGGGCTGACCATGGTGTCGCAAGTCATTGATAAGATTAACGCGGAGCAGATCGAAGGCAGCAATGTACCGGATTTCGGTGTTGGCGATACGGTTCGCGTTCACGTGCGGATTCGCGAGGGCGAGAAGGAACGTGTCCAGGTGTTTGCCGGAACCGTGATTGCGCGTGATGGCGCGGGCAGCAACGAGACGTTCACCGTGCGTCGTGTTTCCCACGGCGTGGGCGTGGAACGTGTCTTTCCCGTTCACTCGCCGCACTTGGCCAAGATCGAAATCGAGCGTAAGGGCAAGGTCAAACGCGCCAAGTTGTACTTCCTGCGTAACCTGACCGGGCGTAAGGCGCGTATGAAGATCCGCTCAGCTCGGTAGGTCCACACGATGCTCGAATTCGAGCGCCAACACTGGCAAGCGGGCTATTCGCTACTTGCCGGTGTCGATGAGGCCGGCCGGGGCCCCTTGGCCGGCCCTGTTGTTGCTGGGGCCGTTGCAGCACCCCGCGAATTCCTCGAAGGGGAGGGTGAGGTGCTTTTGCAGGGCCTGACCGATTCCAAGAAACTCACCGAGCGTCGCCGCGAAGCTTTCTTCGATATTCTGGCGAATCACCCCGAAATCATGATCGGGGTAGGGGAGGCGTCGGTCGAAGAGATCGACCGTCTCAATATCCTGCGCGCGACCCACTTGGCCATGGCGCGCGCGATCGAAGCACTCCCAGAAGTACCGAACCACGCCTTGGTGGACGGTCGTCCCGTGGAGGGCTTGCCTTGCAGTTCGACTGCCATTGTCGGGGGGGATGGGGTCAGCCTCATGATCGCCGCGGCCAGCGTGGTGGCCAAGGTCACGCGGGATCGGCAAATGGTGGAGCTGGACCGTCTCTACCCGCAATACGGCCTGGCCAAACACAAGGGATACGGTTCGCGCGCGCACATGCAGGCGCTTTTTGAACATGGTCCAGCACCGATTCATCGCCGCAGCTTCCGCCCGGTCCGTGAAGCAGAAGCCATCCGAAGGAAGGACGAACAGCCGAACAGCCGAACTACGAACGGCGGACGGAAGTGAGTGGTTCGCTATTGGAGTGCGATGGGCAAGATGCGTAGGAACGACGATACGGGGAAATGGGGAGAGCGCGAGGCGGAGAAGCACTTGCGGAAGAAGGGCTTTCGGATTCTGGGCCGGCGGGTACGTGTGGCAGGGCGTGACGAGATTGACCTGGTGGCTCGGGATCGCGAAGTCCTTGTCTTTGTTGAGGTGAAGACACGGGCCAGCGAACGCTTTGGGCGACCCATTTCAGCCGTGGATCGCCGTAAACGACAGGTGACCAGTCGCGCTGCAGTACGGTACATTCAGAAGCTCAAGAACCCAGACGTCATGTTCAGGTTCGACGTGGTGGAGGTGATCGGCTCGCCCGACAACCCCGAGACGATGATACGGCACGTTGAAGAAGCCTATCCCCTTGACCGGCGATACGTGATATAGCGGCCACTGTTGTCACGATGGAGGCTTCGCAATGATTGCGGCTCGCTGGGGACAGCTCGCCCGGGAACTTGCCCAGGACGAGGTAGGGCGAGCTGTCCCAGCGAGCCGTCTGTGCTCCGGAACAACTACAATGGGAATCACTGATATGGCGGAAGCAAGGCTTGACTTCTGGCGTCGGAATGGCATCCTATCGAGCGCTTTTGTGGATGAGAAGAAGAGGGAGTTCAGGAAATGTCTCAGCACCCGAGTTTGAAGTCGGCCAGCAAGATCAGAGCGCGACGTAACGTACTCAAGCGTTTCGAGCGCATCGACCTGCTCAAGGAGCAGGGGAAGTGGAAAGACGGGGACCGCGCAACGGGGCTCCCCAAAACCAAGTCCGATCAATGAGTCGCGGACTGTTTCTTCCCGGTCTATTGAGCCTGGGACTGCTTTCGGCCGCAACGGCCGGCGGGCAGATGCGGGTTAGCACGGACGACGTCAACGTTCGTTGCGGTCCCGGAACACGTTTCGAGATCGTCTGCCAGGCCGATGAAGGCGACTTGGTTACCGTGCGCCGCTCAACCGAGGAGTGGTCGGAAATTGCCCCACCTGCCGCTGCCAAGCTCTGGGTCTACGCGGAGCTCATCGAAGACAGCACCGTTATCGCCTCGCGGGTCCAGATCCGCTCGGGTCCCGGCATCAGCTATCGCCCCGCGGGGAAGCTGGATAGGGGCTACGAAGTCAGCATCGAGGAAACGGCGGGCGATTGGGTCCGTATCGCCCCACCGCCCGAAGCGTCGGTCTGGATCAGCAGCCAGTACCTTGAGTCGCCGGATGCACCTGTCAAGTCAGCCCCGGTTCCCACCACCCCCGCGAAGCCTGCCCCGCCGCCGCCCGCTAAGCCTGTGCCAAAACCGGTTGCCAAGCCCGCACCGGCAAAGCCTGCCGCGCCGGTCATGTCAAAACCTGTAGCCGAGAAGCCGCGCCCTGTACCGCCGCGCCCTCGACCGGATGGTGGAGCGGATGGGGGCAAGATCGAACCGCCCACGCCGCTGCCCGTGGCGCTGCAAGGGCGGCGCTTGGCAAAGGACCGGAAACAGGGCGAGCTGGTTCGACTGGAGGGCGAGATCCAGACAGCTCGTTCGGTATGGGGTAAATTGAGTTCCTATCGTCTTGTCGGGCGAGACGCTGAAGGGCGGGTTATCACGCGCTGCTACCTGCTCGGGAACCCCAAGCAGCTGGAAACCGTTCTCGGACGCCGGGCATCGATCGATGGGCGACAGTACTGGGTGCACCGTGTGCGCTACCCCGGTGTACGCCCCGAGCGCATTCGTCTCTATCCTGAGCGCCGATAGACTGGCCGTGACAGGCCTATAATCTCAGTTCTGGAGGATTGCTATGGAATGGCTGAACTACTCCCTGGTCGGGAATGAAATCTGGCGGCTGGTTCTCTTCTTCATCATTGTTCTGCTCTCGTCAGCGATTGGCCAACTCGCGCGCTTCTCTGTGGACCGCGTCGCCAAACGCCCTGCTGCGGGCGATCGGACATGGCAACCTGTTGTGTTGAGGGCCATTGCGCGGCCGTTTGTCCTGTTGGGCCTCGCTATTGGCATCCGGCTTGGCGTGTCGGTTCTGGTGTTGGGGGATGCTTTGGATGGGCTGGCCCGCACATGCGGCCATGTGGTCACGGCCACGGCGATCGGGTACGCCATCTATAGCTTGGTCGACATCGTCGACCACTATCTCCGGCAGATGTCTGAGCGCACGGAAAGCCGGCTCGACGACGTGCTGGCGCCACTGGTCGGCAAGAGCATTCGCATTACTGTGATGGTCCTTGTGATCATGAATGTTGTCCAGGAGATCAGCGGCAAGAGTATCACGACCATACTGGCCGGGTTGGGTGTCGGGGGGCTGGCGATTGCCCTGGCGGGACAGGACACCATCAAGAATTTCTTCGGGTCGATCGTGATCCTGGGTGACCGTCCTTTTGAGATCGGCGACCGCATTGTTGTCGATGGCCACGATGGGCCGGTTGAGAGTGTCGGCTTCCGCTCGACGCGCATCCGCACATTGGAGGGGCATCAGGTGACCGTCCCCAACTCGGAGATGGTCAACCGAACGGTTCAGAACATCGGACGCCGTCCCTATATCCGTCGGGTTTCGAACATAACGATCACATATGACACCCCGCCGGAAAAGGTGAACCGCGCGCTCGAGATCGTGAAGGAAATCCTGCACGACCACGAGGGCATGCATCCTGACTTTCCGCCACGGGTCTACTTCAGTGACTTCAATGATTGGTCACTTAATTTGTTGGTGATCTACTGGTATCACCCCCCGGAATACTGGGACTTCATGGCCTTCTCCGAGCAGGTGAACATGCAGATCCTTGAGCGTTTCAATGCGGAAGAGATTGAGTTTGCCTTTCCCTCGCAATCCATCTATCTTGCCCGGACATCCTCTGAGAACGATGCAGAGCGAGTGTTGGCCCAGTAGACGGATTTTCGGTAAATGGCAGCTGTACCTTGTGACAAACGACGTATTCTGGTGGTGGATGACGAGGAGGTTATCCAGAAGCTGTTTAGCATGGTGCTTGAGTGGGAGATACCGGAAGCGGATGTCGATATCGCGGCTAACGGCGAAGAAGCGCTCGAAGCCTTCTCCCTCAACCATCACGGCGTTCTTCTGATGGATCTCCACATGCCGGTCATGGACGGGCAGTCGGCATTCATGACGCTTGAGAAGCGTTGTCGCGAACAGGATTGGGAGATGCCGCGGGTCGTCTTCTGCTCGGGGTTCGCTCCGCCTACCGAGTTACGCAATCGCGTCGCGCGTGACAGTGCCCATTGCATGCTCTCTAAGCCGGTTGCCAACGAAGTACTCGTCGATGCCATCCGGCCGGGGCTGCGGCTCCAGGGCTCTGAATCACAATGATGTTCGCATAGCCGGTGTGTCATCCCGAGCGAAGCCGAGGGATCTCTGGCCGGGCATGGATCTGAGATTCCTCGCTTCGCTCGGAATGACAAGGACGTATGCTCCATGCGCATGATTCAGAACACAGCCGAGATGCAGGCCCTCGCCGCGGAGCGCCGCGGAAGGGGTACGCGCGTTGCCCTCGTCCCTACAATGGGAGCCCTGCATGAAGGGCACCTCTCCCTCGTTCGGATCGCCCATCAGCATGGGGACGAGGTGGACGTCACTATCTTTGTGAATCCAACGCAATTCGCTCCCAGCGAAGATCTTTGCAAGTATCCCCGCGCGCTCGAACGCGATCTGGATCTATGCCGTGCGGAAGGGGTGTCGACGGTTTTCTGTCCTGATGAAGGGCAAGTCTATGCTGCTGATCACAGCACGGGCATCTCGGAAACAAGCCTGTCCCAGGGATTGTGTGGGGCGTACCGTCCGGGACATTTCGACGGTGTCGTGACCGTGGTGGCCAAGCTGTTCAACATCATGCTCCCGTCAGCGGCCGTGTTCGGTCGAAAGGATTTCCAGCAGGCGCGGGTCATTCAGCGCATGGTGCGCGACCTGAACTTCCCTGTTCACATCGTCCTGGCGCCGATCGTCCGGGAGCCTGATGGGCTGGCGATGAGCTCGCGCAACCGGTATCTGTCGGCCTCGGAGAGGGAACGGGCCCTCTCGATATCGAAGGCGCTCAGGGATGCCGAGGGCGCAGTCGCAGGAGGGACCTCGGATGCGGAAGCCCTCAGGGCATCCGTTGAAGCCGCCATCAGTGACGCGGGGCTCAAGGTGCAGTACGTTGCCTGTGTGGATGCCGATACACTTGAAGCGACCGATAGCCTGGGACGACCCATGCTGATGGCCGTAGCGGCATTCGTTGGGAGTACGCGACTGATCGACAACGTGGTACTGCGGCCGCGACCTTCGGGCTGCTGATTCTTCGCAGTCTACGGCTCGCTGGGACAGCTCGCCCTACCTCGCCCATGATCAGGTAGGGCGAGCTGTCCCCAGCGAGCCGCTCCCGTGTGGGTCGATATTCACTTCGTATCGCGGCTGCGTGCGGCGGCCATACTCCGTGCTTCCACCATGGCCATGAGAACACGGTCGGGATTGGCGTGTTCCTCGATACAGACCACACCGGGCAGTTCGTGTCGCCCAATTCGGGGACGTGCATCGCGCAGTACGACAATGCCGGAAGCCGGGGAGAGTTTTGCAAGGGCTTTCAGTGTGCCCTCTTCATGCGTTCCCAGTAGCGGCCAGTCGATGACAACGGCATCGAGACGGTCCTCCTTTTCCGTGGCAGCGAGGATGTCCGCGATTGTATCCACCCGCGCGACGTTTGTTTCCAGGTCCTTAAGGCGTTGAACGAGGTTGAGATGCCGGTGTTCACGGCCCGCGACCAGGACATTCCAGTGGGCGACGTAACGGTCGATATCGAACGGCAGATCAACCTGCTCCTCGGTGGTGTCGAGGGCGGTGGCTACGGGCAGCGAAATGCGGAACATGGGATGGCCATCAGATGCTGTCAGTTGGTGCAGTTCGCCGCCAGCGCCCTCCAGTATGGATCGTATAACGGAGAGGATCAATCCAGTTTCCTCGGAACCGACGGTCTCCTCGCTCCCGAGCTCGGCATTGCTTGTTCCCGAGCGTGCGACGATAACACCGCCGGAGAAACGGTCGTCGATGTTCATAAGGGGATGTGAACCGGGCGGGCCTACGATGATCGAGATGGCGTCTGCCTTGCGGATGCCTTCGGTGACGATCTGGGCGAGGTTGAGCACCAGTTGCTCGATCTGCATGCCGGTCAAAGACGTGGCGGGGACGTCCTGGATGTCTGTCTCTACGGACCATCCCGCAGGCAGGGAGTCACGCAATGCTTCGGCAACAGAGGTCACATGATCGCCAACCATGCGGGCCGGCATGGCCCCGCTCGGGGGGCGGGACAACTCCATCAGATGTCCCGCCAACGCGATGCCGCGTTCGGCGCTCTCCGTGATGCTGTCGATGGATTCGCCCATTTCCGGCGCTCCCGCAGGTAGCCGTGGCAAGAGCGCGGCATGGCCGGCAATGCCGCACAAGAGATTATTGAAGTCGTTGGCCACGGCACGTGCCAGCTGGCCAACCAGTTGCAGCTTGGCGGATTGCTGACGGTGCTGGCGCCGTGCGCGGGCAGCAGTGACATCGCTGACCAGGATGAGTGTCACGCCGCGTGTTGGCTGTGAACGGAAGCGCAGTGTGTGGGTAAGCCCTTCGTCAATATGTGCACGCTCGACCTCCTGCGGTATGTTGTCGTGCAGCAGAATCTCGACGTCACCCGCTTGCAGCGAGGGGAATACGTCAACAAGTGGACGCCTACGAAACGGCTGGCCGTGAAGCATGTCTTGGGCGGCGGGGTTGCAGGCGATGGCACGATCATATTTGTCCACTGCCAGCAGACCGTCCTGGAGATAGTCCATGGTGCTGACGATTTCCGAAATGCGGCGACGGCTCTCGGCGTAGGCTGCGAACTGAATCGACCACAGGCCGAATGCTCCGGCGATGAGCATGAAACCCATCGAGATTGCCCAGAGCATGGCCGTAATAAGCCCCACGTCCGTGTCGGGGACCCGTTCGTGAAGAAACGATATGGCTTGCCACACCGCGATCGCTGCGATCGCGAAGAGGACCACCATCAACACCGCGTAGTTCGACGACTCTTTGGTAAAAAGCTTCACGGTGCCCTAGCGACGTTTCAGAAGTTTGGACTTCTCTTCGCTGCTGTCGCGTTCCATCTGCTCCTTCGCAGCCGCGTTGAGCTCGTCAATCTCGGCGAGGAGCGCTCGGCGCTTTGACTCGGCCGCGATGATGTGGCGACGGGCCAATTCCGTGTTCTCGGGCAGACCGGTTTCGCGCAGGATGGAATCCGGCATAGCGAGTCCGACGGTTACGAAGATGATGGTCTCCTCCTGAGCCTTCTCCTTGTGCGTGTGCGAGAAAAGGTATTTGCCCAGCAGCGGGATGTCGCCCAGCAACGGAATCTTGCTGGTTACGTCGCGGTCGCTGGTCTCGGTGAGGCCGCCGATGGCGACCGTCTTGCCGCTATCCAGCGCGAAGACCGTCGAGATGGTCTTCTTTGCGATGATCGGGTAGGTCTGCCCGTTTGGGGCAACTGCATCGCTGAGGAATCGCGTCAACTCCGGTTCGATTTTCACGGTGATGTTGCTGGCGGTGTTGACGGTCGGTGTAACGGTTAGCTTGACGCCGAGGTCCACCGGTTCGCCCGGGTTATAGGTTACTACCGGTGCAATGCCCTGCTGACCGGGTGTAACGCTCGAAATGAACGGACGCTCGGTTTGCCCGATGTGGATCGTGGCCGGTTCTTCGTTGGCCACGATGATCTTCGGGTTGGATACCACGCTGATTCCGTTCATTTGCTTCAGGGCACTCAACACGAGCTGGAAGTCCGCCGCACTGAGTACTGCTGTGCGTGCATCCGAAATGGTCTTGGTGAATGCGGAACTGATGTCAGACGAGATGTCTCGACCGGCATCGATGGTATCCGTGATCGTCCGGGTCGGTGTGATCTTCGTCTGCGAGATGAAGTTGCCCGAGTCAGGCGGTGATTCCAGGAATTCGAGGGTCTCTTCCTGGTACTGGTCGTTATAGATGTCGAACCGTTCATCAAGCAGATCGACCGCCCCGCGATTGTCGCGCCGGCTGATAGCGTCGGTGCGCTGGTCTTCCCATGTGCGCGTCTTGCTCAGGTCGATCTGCATGCTGGAGGCGCCGATGCCGTAGCCCGACAGGGCTTGCCAGTTAATGCCCAAGTCCTTGATGGCCTCGTCATTCAGCTCCATGAACTTGGCCTCGATGAATACCTGGTCACGTGGGATGTCGATCTCCAGAATGAGTTGGTCAATCTCGCCGAGGTTGGCTGGTGTGCTACGGACCACGAGCGCATTCTTGGAGGCGAACTCGGAGACCGTTCCGCCTTCCACCAGCATGGACTTGACGACCGGAGATGTATTGGCCACGCTCGCGTACTTGAGGAAGAAGGTCTGAACCTTCATCGGATCGGGAGCGCCGGCGGGGCGGGGGATGATGCGGTACACACCCGAGCCCGGAAGCTTCTCGTCGAGTGCCAGGGCGTGCATGTCGAGGATCGACTCGAGGGCCGGCTTCCATTCCACGTCCGTCAGGTTAACCGTTACGCGTCCTTGTAGGTTGGAGGGCGTGGCGATGATGTTGGCTCCCGATATGCGCGTAAACATTCGTACGACATCCAGGATTTCTACATCATCGAGCGTGATGCTGATGAGGTCATCGCCCGCATCTGTTACGCCTGCGGGCAGCTCGCCGTCTTCGTCGTCGAGTGTTAGAAAGCCGGACGGCTCATGCGATGCGTCGACGGCCGCGGTTTCTTCCTCCATAAGCGCGGGTGCTTCGACAGGGATGGGCTCAACCGCGGGGTCGGCGTGAGCGGGCTCCACCGGGAGCGGGACGATCTCTGTTGCCGTCGGCAAGTCCGTCGGAGGAGGTGTCGCCTCAGGACTGGGCATATCTTGGGCCGTCAGCCACAGCGAGCCGATGACTAGCAGTGCTGCGGCCGCGGGAAGCAATATGTTTCGAAGTGTATGTTTCATCGGTTCTTCTCCCTGTTCTACGCCAGTATCCTCTGTTCAAAGCAATAGTGAGCGTGCCTACTCGATCGTGATCGTGGCCGTTACCGTCTGAGCTGGACTGCTGCTGTCTTCAACACGCACAGTCCCGGTGCCGGAATCTCCACTACGCGTGTATGTGGCCGTATCTGTTCCTGCTGAGAAACCACCGGGGTTCGGGCCGGTGTATGTCCAAGTGTAGCCGGATATGCCACCGATGACAGCAAAGCCTACGCTGGTCGCGTTCGTGGCCATGGTCACAGTCGATGGCGTAATGCTCAGAGGTGTGGTGGTGGGCGTCGGCTGTGAGATCGTGGTCTGGGCTGTTTGTCCGATAGCATCCGTCAGGACTATGATCTGGTCCCCATCACTCGTGCGCGTGTACGTAGTGGATGTGCCGCCCGCCGGGGCAACGCCTCCGCGCGAGGGGTATACAACGGACCAGCTGTAGCCGGGCACGCCTCCTGAGGCAAGGAGCGTGGCGGTCTCTCCGTTGGTGCTCAGGCTTGTGGTTGAGGGGATTATGGATACTGCTTCAGCGCTTAGAACGTGTGCCACGGTGGCTGAGGCAATATCTCCGCCGGCATCAGATATGGTAATCAGGTTGGTGCCGACGGCTCCCAGAGCTGTAACCGAGTAGGCACCGGCAGGCGTAACGGTTCCGAGGGCTGGGATACTCTCTGTCCATTCGCCATAGGGGGGTGTTCCACCAGCAACAACAAAATTGAATGCAAAGCCGACAGAAGGTTGTACCAAGACCATTTCGTTCGGAATAATCTGGAGCGCATCGCCGCCAACCGTGATCTTGGCTGTGGCAGTACGTCCAGCGGCATCGACGGCCAATACGGTGTTCGGCCCCACGGCTTCGGATTCGTATACTGCGTAATCGCTGCGTACGCCGACGATCGTGATTCTTCCAATATCGCGGTTGGCCGGGGACCAGGTAACAGGTGTAACTGCTCCCTTGGCTCGGAACGCCACGCGCTGGCCAACAGAGGAAATGTCTGCCTGGAGTGGACTGAGCACCAAGGCAACGCTGCCGTCATCGCGTAGAGCGGCCTGGTGCTCATTGTTGGAGAAGAACGCCCCAACACTATCCAGCCCCGAGTCCTCATCGCATCCAATGAACAGACCCGATACAGCCAGTACCGTAGTCAGCAGAATTGCTGAAGCTGTGAGTCGCGACTTACGCATGATGTCTCCCCTTCGTGTGGTGGCCGACAGGTAATGTGCCTGCCACTGTGTGGTGTTCATTCTTCAAGTGTTAACGGAAAATACGGGCGGGCCTCCAAGCGCGTGAACTCTACGCCCTTGGCCGTGACCTCGTCAATGTGCCACGAGTAGAGCACGTCATCTCGCCTGATACTGATGGTTTGGTCGGACTCCACGAGTCCGACGCCCTGGATAATAGCCATGTAGCGGTCTTTCCCCGCACGGGTAATGCCTTTGAGGCGGAGGTCGGGCCATTCGACTTCTCCTATCGCTGTTCCCATCTGGGGAAG
>CAYFPQ010000011.1:48419-60248 GCA_964345005.1 uncultured Victivallales bacterium
GCCTCTGTGGTTGGTTCGGGTTCAGGGGGCGCTGGTTCGTAGCCGATCGGCCAAAATGGATCGCGCAGCCCCACGAGCTCAATGTCCGCCTCCTCGTTACGGTTCGTTTTCGAGGCAGCTCCCACCGTGTTCGTGCCGACAGTATCCGTCACCGCATTCGTGGCAACCGCATCCGTGACGGTATCTGTGCTCGCGACTTCCGTCACTGTCTTTGCATCCTGTGCCAAGGCGAGGGGTGTGACCAGCAGGAGTGAGATCAACAAGGTCGCGTACTTCATACTACGTCTCCCTCCTGCTTCGATATCTCCTCCTCCTTTAGCTGCTCTTTGATTTCCCCGGGAAACTCGGGATCGGCCCAGACCGGCCACTGGACTTCAATGGTGACGCTGTGCCTCTCAACGTCCTCGCTGGGGCGGGGGCGGATGATAAGGCTCGTTACACATGCGTAGGGGTTGTTCTCTTCGATCTCACGAACCAGGCGTAGCGAGTTCAGGTAGGATGCTGCCAAGTTCACCCGAACGGTGTACGCCTTGAGAAGACGCTCCACGTCTTTGTTATTCGAGTCCAACGGGATATCCGAGATGCCCACCTCACGCACCGGCTCGATGGATACCCCGAGATCTCCGGCATGCGCTTCGATTATGTCGGTGGCCTGGAGCAGGTAGTTGCCGAGGACCGGATGGAGGATATGCTTCTCCGAGATATCGCGAATGTCTTTCAGCGTCTGCATGCGGCGGTTGAAGCTGCGCGCAGCGGCCCGAATCTCTTTGCGCGCCTTCTCTACGCCGCTCTTGCACTCCTCGAGACGGGCAAGCTTGTTCTTCCGCGCGTTGCGCAGCGGATTGATGATTCCCTGCACGATGCCGAGAAGGACCAGGGCGACGCCCAAGCCGATCATGATGAAGATCTTGGTCCGCTCTTGTTTGTTCTCTGGCAGTTTCATTCGAACGGGCTCGGGTTGTATTCGCACTCAAGCTCGAAGACCCGGTTTGCCTTGTTCTCCGGGTCAGCTCCATATTTCGGGATATTGCTGCCGGCAACCAACTGCTGGAAGGACTCGTCTTCGATAAACAGATTCTGCAGGCTCTCCACCGCGGACTCCGCTTCGCTCCCGGCAGCAATGCCGCCGATACTCATGCTAAATGTACGAGCAGTGATGCCTTCGTCGTTCTGATTCAGGACCTGGCTGATGCGCATGGCGCTAAGCTGGATACTGGGACTGATGGATCTCTGTATAGAGATGAGCTGCGGCGACCAGTCGATGCTGGCATGCTTCCAAGCCTCGACCTCTTCCAGTATCCCGTCATTGACCTTGCCGGCATTGAGTACCTTCAGCGCCTGCTCTTTGCGTGGTTCGATCCCCAGCCAGTCCTTCTCGGCGCTCTTCACCTTACCGGAGAGAGCAACGGCATTCATTACGATGAATGCAATGAGCAGGACGGCCACGGCTGGTCCTACAATTGAGGCCACGCGCGTAATGGAACGCACGCTGATCATGCTTGCGCTGCGCTGTTCGTTGACAAATATCAGGTCTGCGCGAAGATTCATTATTCCTCAAAGCTTGCCATACAGGCGCCAACAGAGGCCGTGAAGCGCCACTCTTGCCCCTTCAGATCATCCGGAACAGCATTGTCGCCCCCTGTAAGTCCCGCAAAGGGGTTCCATGATTCAACCGACACGCCCATGGCGTTGCTTACCTCGTTCTGTGTGTCGTGCGAGGCCGCCAAGCCTCCCGCAAGATAGATCGCATCGACTTTGCAGTTCTCGCGCCGCTCCACAAAGTCGCGCGACACCACGAGCTGGCGTACCAGTGGCTGCATGACCTCGGTGGTTGCGGCGGAGATGTCGAACGACCCGTCCGAAATAATGCCGATGGCCGTCTCGTGGTTGACGCCGAGCGTGGTTTCCACCTTGTCGAGCAGGTCATTCGTCCCTCGGTCGAGCTTGCGGATCAGAACAGGCGTACCACGGTGGAAGAAGGCGAAGAGGGTTGCGGTTTCTCCAAAATCGATCAGCCCCAGCGTGTCCTTCTCTCTGGCCAAGGCGGGGCCGTTCAGAAATGCGGTCATGGTGGCCAGACTGGATACTTCAATCGAGTAGGGGGCAGGGGTGCCGCTTGTTGGCAGAACACCAAGCGCGGCGGCGGCGAGATGATCGGGATAGGCGACCGCCACGAGGCGGGTTTCGCTCCGTCCGCCGCCATCACCTAGGAGTGTGTAGCTGATACGGTACTCATCCGGATTCTCAAGGCCCAAGTTCTCGATGACCCGGTCATCGAGATCGGCATCCTCCTTGCCCGGGAGCGTCAACAGGCGGATGACCGCCGGCCCGCTATCCAATGCGAGGGAGGCGTAGTGCGCCTTCATTTGCGACGAGCAGGGAAGCAGGGGAAGGGACTCCGCTTTGTCGGCTTTGCTCTCTTGTGCGGGTATATCGATGATCTCCGCGGCGTCGACCGAGAGCACACCGTTGTTCTTACGCATGCGAACAGCCCGAACCGAATCGCTGCCGATATCGAGGCCTATGACGTCCGTTGGCCCTTTCTTCAAGGCTTTGAGTATTTCAGCGGGCGATTTCATAGGTGTTCTATGCTGGTGACATAGTAGGAGCAAGTTCTGTGCAAGACAATAGCAAAGTCTCTCGATCTTGACGGGCGGCGTTTCAACAAGGTACGAAAGGTCTTTCATCCCTACAGTAGCCGCTTGCCCAGCGATCTATAGCGGGGTAGATGGTTTCGGAGGATTCTCAATGGTGAGAAATAGTGTGGTCTTTCCGCGCTTTGCTTCGCAGGTGGTCTCTGAGAAGAGAGCAGGGGCTAGCCCTCTTCTCTTCAGTGGTGTAACAGTTTGTTTATAAGGGTGTTACAGTCAGAATGAATGATGTGCTCACCGGGAGCTACTGCGCGTAGCACAGAGACTGTGCAAGAGAACAGTTCCATTGGCAAACGAGCCATGGCATGGTATTAGCTCCTTATGCAAGACAGAAACGGGTCTATCCCGATAGGCCTCGCAGCAGTATAGGTTCTAGAGAATGAAGCAAGACGACATGTACGATGGCCATGTGAGTGATCCTCGATCAGGAGTAACCCTCGTTGAGGTCGTTATCGCATTGGCGCTGGTGACCCTGATGTGTGGAGGCCTGTTCGCCGTGGGTCTGAGAGCGCAACGGTTCGGTGAGCACAACCGATCCGAAACTGAGGCGGCATCGATGGCCAGAGAGCGACTGGAGGAGATGGTTGCCATGGGACGAGAAAACCTGGCGCTCCAGACATGTTCGCTTCGCAACACCGTGACCAACAGTGCTGTGATGGGTAAGACTGTTGTGCGCGTCCCCCGTTTACTCTGGCATGCAGGTGACGGGAGCGTGACAAACGCATCCGATAGCGTCTACGCGGAGGCCCATGTAGATGTGACTTATTATTCGCCGCTGTACGATCAGACCGTAACGAAAACGTACTCTACCCTTATCAAGTGAGAGCCAGGCGAGAGAAGGAGAACCTGTGAAAGACAGGCAAACAGGCGCAGAAGCAACGCGCTGGGGGAAGCGTGACGGATACACGCTTGTCGAAATCCTAGTGGCCACGACGATCAGTTCGATCGTCCTGGCCGGAGTCATGGCGGTCTTCATCTGGTCATGCCGGCAGGCCTCGCTGTGTGCGAAGATGGGATGGTCGCAGCAGGAAGCCATGACAACAGCCGCCAAGCTCACGATGTACATGCGAAACGCATCGCAAGTTCAGGCCATCGACGATGTGGAGGGCAAGTGGATCGATCTTGGTTTCCCGGACGGGACCACCCGCCGTCTCTCGTACTCCAATGCCGCACCGTTACTGAGAGATGGGCGGATGTACCTTCAAGGGGATGGGACGAACGAGCTTCTCGTCGCTCGTGGACTGACAGAGATACAGAGCGAGAACGGATTCAGTACACCTGTGTTCAGCCAAGTGGGGCCTTCCGCGGTACGCGTTGCCTACAGGGTGTCGGAGCCAACATCGGGTGGTACTCGTGCCGCCAATGATGGGGCTTTTGCTGCTATCGTCCGTTTCGCTGTTTGCCTGCGCAACACAGAGGAGTGATATGATGAGTGAGCCAAGCACAGAGAGGGGCAATGGACCTGACCACAGGTGCGGATCAACGCTGATCACCGCCGTAGTCTTGCTGTGCATTGCGGGCATTACGATCGGTTCGATCCTGACGGCCACGATGGTGTACACGCGACAGGCCCGCGCAGATAGCCGAAGACAGAAGGCGGCGTTTCTGGCCGATGCGGGATTGCGCGCCGCCCTGGTTCGGTTGAATGCGCTCTCCTCGGGAACGATTGCGCTCAACCAGTCGCGCAACTACTTCGCGTCCACGAACGGTTTTGAGACGGCCGACTGGGGGTTCACGACAGGCATCGTGGTGACGAATGGCCAGAACATGGTTCAGTCGATCGGCCGCTGTGACGGCTCAGAAGTTGAGGTCACCGCGCTGGTGACGCTGGGATCGGGGTCACGCAGTATCCACGCGCTCTACGCACATGCTCTATACAGTGGTAACCGGGATGGGAACACGAACTACACCCTCAGCATCGGCGGAACAGGATCCGGCGCCGACTTTGTGGCTGGCGATACGTATTCGGGCAACGATATCGTCGTGAGCGGGGATGCCTCTCTCCGCATGCCGGAGTTGCTCTACGACTTGGATGGCGACAAGGTTCACGATCCAACCGTTGAGACTTGGGAGGAGTCGTACATAACGCAAACATTCACCAACGCACTGACGCAAACCGCGTACGACACGTATGAGAGCGCCATGCAACCCTATATGGATCAGACGTACGGAAACGGCGAATACGACCTCGGCGAGGCCTACGTAGATACCATCGGTAACGGGATCTACGATTTGGGCGAGCCATTCGAAGACACCGACGGTAACGGAGTACGGCATCCGGGCGATGAGTACACCGACCTCAACGGTAACGGGGTATGGGACGCAGGTGAGCCGTTCGAAGACTTGGGGAATGGTGTCTACGACGCAGGGGAAGAGTGGACGGATGACCCATCGAATGCGAATCGACAGAACGGTCGCTACGATGGACCTGATGGGTACTGGGAGGAGCAGGAGGTCGGTGGCTACTGGGAGTGGTATCGCCGAGGGTGGCGCTGGCGTCGGCGATGGGTGCCTACCTACGATTGGGTATGGGTGTCGGAGCCTGGGGCGCCCGGGGAGGAGTTCGAGGATACGGGGGATGGCGTTTTCTACGCTGGGGAGCCCTACACGGATCAAAACGGCGTTTACGATGAAGGTGAAGAGTATCTCGACGACCGCAATGGTGAGTACGACTATGGCACCCAGGCAGCAGGAACCATCACCGGTATGCCGTCGCCGGGTCCCGGACAGCAGGCAGCGACGGGTGGCGATTCTGCTATAGCACCACCGGATCTGCAGCACATGTACTACAACGTGGACCGGAATGCAACGAAGCCGGACGATGCCCTCGCACGCTGGGGGCACGATGTCGCCGTCACGGCAAGTGATTACGGTGGCGAAATCGCCATCAACGACAGCTCATACCCGGAGCACATCTTTCTCAGGAACCCGCCCAACAGCGGCAGTTCCTACGTATGGAGCGATGGAGCCAAGATCTACAAGCGCACCTATACGCCGATCTACGATGACGTCGGAGCCCGTGTGGATGACTACTTCCTGGAGGACCCCAGCGACTCGACGTTCAACTCGAACCCATCAGAGAACCGGATTGCTCAGAACGACAGTAGCCGAACCTGTACCATGTTCATCGACGTCAAGTCCCAGGGCAACTCCAAGCTCTACTATGTTGACGGCAATGTCTACATTCATAGTCCGCGAGCGTACAGCATGCGTTTTCGTGAGCCCGGAACCCGCATCACGGTCGTGGCCAGAGGCAACATCACGATATCGGACGAGTTCTACTACAATGCAGATTATCCGGATAACCTGCAGTACGCAGACATGGACAGCACGGTGGTGGAGGACCCCTCCGATGCGCTCTGCCTGATCGCACTCAAGAACCCGAGCTGTACAAACAACAGCGGCAACATACTCATTGGTGATCGCCAGTTCGGAACGGGCGGAAGCATTCATGCGATGCTGTACGCAGAGAACGACTTTGTTGACAACAACCTCAATACTGTAGACCAGCAGTTCATCAGTGTCTTCGGCAACATGACGGCGGGTAACGAGGTGAGTATCAACAGGCAGACGGGTGGAGGGCATTACCGCACGCGTCTCGACGTCTCGCTTGACCAGCGCATCCGCGACGGTAACATCATCGTGCCGGGACTTCCGCATCCGGTCGGGTCGGAGCGTAGCATTGAGCTGGATACAGCCTGGCACATGGTACCGGGCTCGTGGTCGAGCTGGTCGATGCTACAGTAGAAAGGACAGTCAGCGTGCGCTTCCATCTCCTTGTTCTCGCTGCACTGGCCGTACCCGCGTTTGCACAGCTAACAGCTCCCCCTTCCGGTTTCGTCGAGCGGTGGGGGGCACCCAGGTCCGGCAGCATGGATACGAATGGAGTCGGCACGTTCACCTATCGTTCGGAAGGAATACTGGTAGAAAGCCGTTTTGTTGGCGGTTTCAGCGAGCGAATCGTGTATCGGTCAGAGGCCATGGACACCCAAACCGTTGAGCGACTCCTGCTCACCAACAGCGATGAATGCCTGTGGGATGCGCTTCGACTGCCGGGACGGCGGCGGGAGCCGGGAGTCATAGAGGAATGGATGCGGTCCGATGAGCAGGCCATGGCAGTCTGGACGAGTGACGGGCTGACACTCCTGGGGGATGGTTGGAACAGATACGTTGCCGAAATGTCGCGCGATGAAGCCATAACCAACACGACCACCCTGCCCCAATCCAATCGGTCTGCCGCGTCGTTACGAACGGAGAGTGTCAAGACGGAGCAATCTCCACTGGGTTTTTGGCAGACTCTCCCATCCGTCTCTCCAGCCGTCGTCGTCAACGTGCGTCGTGACGGAGAACTCAAGTGGACGGTGCTGACGGAGAGGGGCGTCTACGACTGGCCAGGGCTGTGGCGCAAGGACCCGGACGGTATTTCGGGGCGGCTGGTTCTCACCGAGGTCTCCCAGGAAGAGGATAGCGCCGGACGATTGATGGGGACCCTCGTTCGGGAGTCGACAATCAGCATGCGACTGGTGGCCACCGGGAATACACCGGCAGCGCGATCCCGCCTTTGGCCATGGAAGAACCGTCAAGAGGTAGTGGTACGACGCGTCAAATCCATGCCTCGTTGGAAGCCTCGGAATCCGGATCAGCGGCCGCAGGTTGGGGACGCGAAGGGCGATGTGCTTCAGCTCTTGGGGAAACCCAAGGGCAGCATGACGGCCCGGGGGCAGGAAGTGTGGGTTTATGGCTGGGGCGAAGTGTGGATGTCGGGCGACAAAGTCACTCGCGTCAAGTGATCGTCACCGGTGCCATGATTCCCGTGTGTGTAGTCCTGTCATTCTCACTTTGAAGAAAGATCGCTGCTCCTTGGTTGAATGCCGTCCTCAAAAGGGGTAGCCTTCTCCTGTAGATTGTTTCGGTGGAGCTAAGGGGAGAGCACGATGGGTTGGCTGGATTTCCTCAAGAGTGGCGACAACAAGGCTGGCGAAGGTGGCACGCCTACCGACACGCCGTCAGCAGTCGAGTACGTGGAATGGCTGACGAAGTTCATGCTCCGATCGTCGAAGACTGAACTCGCCATCGATACGGCAGCACTCCTCCCGGGAGCTATGGAGACCGGTGACAACGCCCCTCCCTGCATTCCCAGTCCCGAGGCGGTCATCAATCGCCTGAAGCTGATCTCCGGCCTCAACCCTGTTCACCTCTCCGCCCCGGCCTCCGGATCGTTTGTGGAGGAGCGTGGGGGGCACACGTTAGTGGTCACGACGCGTTTTGATGACAGTGGGGAGCATTCCATCTGTATGCTTCAGATTCGGGTACGTCCCCGCTCAGGCTGACTGCTCTGAGTTCAGACGCCCGGTGTTCCGCTCCGGTCAATCCGAACACATTCCCTTCTCGGTAGAGCGCACGACAGTACCTGTCCGGCCGATTCCCATAGATGGTTCCTGATCCGGCAGGTTGAGAGTGGGCTATCGGCAAGCATATGATCATGAACGTGTTGCAACGCAGTACGTGCTTCACGAGGGAGTGCGCGTGCAGTCTTTGGAGCAACGCGTACCGCCCGTTCTTGTCCAGTTGGCACGCCACTGGCTAATACAAGATGCAAGACGATCCGGGTTCTGTCAGCAGAGTCACGGCATCTGGACTGGAAGAGCATATGAAAGACGAAAAGAGTATATCGAGCAAGCGAACCGGTCGTCGGAGCGGAACGACTCTTGTCGAGACGGCAATTGCGATGGCGCTTGTCACGGTGATGAGCGGGGGATTGTTCGCCGTTGGGATCAAGGCACAGCGCTATGGAGAGCACAATCGCGTGGAGACAGAGGCGGCATCCCTGGCCAAGGAACGGCTGGAGGACATGGTTGCGATGGGACTACAGAACCTGGTGAAGCCCACATGCTCCTATCGTAACACCGTTACGAACCAGAGCACCCAGGGGCTGACCTTCGTGCGGGTGCCGCGCTTGGCCTGGCATGCCGCGGACGGGAGCGTCACCAACGCAGAGGGTGCTGCCTACGCCGAGGCGCACGTCGACATCACGTACCCATCCCCGCTGTATGGATGCACGATCACCGATACCTACTCAACGCTCATCAAGTGAGGAAGCATGAAAACAAGGCGCGGAAGGCATCTTCAATACCCGGCCACGGCCAGTCGGGCGGCCTTGCGCGGCGGATTCTCACTCGTTGAGCTGATGGTTGCGTCCACGATCGGGACGATGGCCGTCGCCGGCATGATGACTGCCTTTGTCTGGTGTGGCAGGCAGGCCTCCCTGTGTGCCAAGATGGCGTGGTCTCAGCAGGAGGCAATGAACACGGCAAGCCAGCTCACACTGTACGTGCGAAAAGCATCGGAAATCGTCGATATCGACGAGGTAGAGGGCACGTGGGTGGATCTTGGCTTGCCTGATGGCGACACGTGCCGCCTCTCCTATTCGAACGCGGCCCCGCTCTTGAGGGACGGCCGCATGTACCTGGTGCGGGATGGAGGAGCCGAAACGGTTGTCGCCCGTGGGGTCACCGAGATCCAGGACAACACCGGATTCACAACGCCGGTTTTCTCGCAAACCGGGCCCAGATCGCTACGCGTTGCCTATCGAGTGTCGGAACCTGCCTCGGCTGGCGGTCGCGATGCCAACGACGGACCGTACGCTGCCTGCGTGCAGTTCTCCATCTGTCTTCGTAACGTGGAGGAGTAGAATGAGAGTGGATGATACATCGGTCGGCCTGCTTTCGTCAGACCGGGGGTCCGTGTTGACCACTATCGTTGTGATGATGGGGGTCTGCGCCGTCACCGTGGGTGCCGTGTTCACAACTACCATCACCTACGCGAAGAACGTCAAGAAACTCGCGTTGCAGGAGAAGGCCGTTTTCCTCGCGGATGCAGGCCTGAGGGCCGCGATAGTTAAGCTGAACCATTCGTCCGACGAAACCATCTCGCTGAGCGAGTCGCGTGCCTACTTCTCCGAAACAAACCAGTTCGCGGAATTGGAGTGGGGGTTCCAGACGCGCGTACTGGGCACGAACGGGCAGCAGATGGTTGTTTCCACGGGGGTCTACGGCACACGCCAAGCCGAAGTCACTGCAAGCGTAGCGCTCGGCTCAGGTTCGCGGAGCATTCACGCTCTGTTCGCCCACGCGCTGTATGCAGGCAGTGATCAAGGAAACACGAATTACGTGCTAAGGATTGGCGGGACAGGTAGTGGAGCCGACTTTGTACAGGGCGACACCTATTCCGGTAACCACATTGAGTTGGGGGGAGACTCCAGCCTTCGGTTGCCGGAACTGCTCCACGATGAGGAATGGACCGAGGATTCTGATCCCTCCCATCACAAGAAGCGCCTGAACGGGCGATACGACCCAGCCGGCGGATTCTACAACAAAAAGGGAAAGTGGAAGACCAGCTACAAGAAGGGGGGCACAAGGTACTACTGCACGGATTGGCCGCCGGAGGCGTTCGAGGATTCCGGCGACGGGATCTACTATGGTGGGGAACCCTATACCGATCAAAACGGGGTCTATGATGTTGGTGAGGAGTTCCTGGATGATCGCAACGGGATCTACGACTACGGGACTCAGGCCGCGGGCAGCATCACCGGTATGCCGGAGCCGGGCCCCGGACAGCGGTCGGCGACCGGCGGGGATGCGTCCGTCGATCCACCTGACCTGGCCCACATGTACTATCATGTCAGCCACGATGACTTGGAGCCGCTGGATGCGCTTCCGCGCTGGGGGAACGATGTAATGGTCACGGCTGCCGACTACGGCAGTGCGGTTGCCATAAACGATCCTGCATATCCTGAGCACATCTTCCTGAGAAATCCGCCCAACAGTGGCGGCTACTACATCTGGAGCAACGGTGCGAAGATCTACAAGCGTACGTACACGCCAATCTACGATGACTCGGGCGTGCGCGTAGACGACTACTTCCTTGAAGACCCCACCGATTCCACGTTCAACTCCAATCCGTCTGCGAACCGGATCGCACAGAACGACAGCAGTCGCACCTGCACGATGTTCATCGATGTCAAAGCGGAGGATAACTCCAAGCTCTACTACGTGGACGGCAATGTGTATCTCCACAGTCCTCGTGCTTACAGCATGCGATTCAGGGAGCCGGGAACCCGCATCACCATCGTAGCCAGCGGCAACATCACCATTTCGGATGAGTTCTACTACAACGCCGACTACCCCGACGGTCTGCAGTACTCGGACATGGACAGTACCGTGGTTCACAACCCGTCCGATGCGCTCTGCCTGATTGCCCTCAAGGATCCGAGCTGCACACAGAACAGCGGCAACATTTATATCGGGGATCGGCAGTTTGGTACCGGTGGGAGTATTCACGGACTGCTTTACGCCGAGAACGATTTCGTGGACAACAACCTGAACACGGTGAACCAGCAGTTCATCAGCGTATTCGGCAGCATGTGTGCGGGTAACGAGGTGCGCATCAATCGCCAGGAAGGCGGCGGTGCCTACCGGACACGCTTGGACGTGACACTTGATGCGCGGATTCGTGACGGCGAGATTGACATCCCGGGACTTCCGCACGCATTGGGGACGCAGCGCAGCATCGACGTCGATACCGCATGGGAACTGGTTCCCGGAACCTGGTTCAGTTGGTCTCCGCTGGGGTGACCGGCGCTACCTGCAGCTCGGACGCCCGGTGGACGCCATCCTCTGTTATGATTCCGGCGATGAGCTCGGCTGGGGTGACGTCGAAGGCGGGTGCGTACACTTTCACGTTCTCCGGTGCCGTACGGCGGCCGAAGCCCTCGGTGATCTCCTCGGAGCCTCTTTCCTCGATGGGGATGTCCTTACCGGTGGCTGCATCGGGGTCTATCGTGGAGGTGGGGGCGAGGACGTAGAAGGGGATGTTGTGCGCTTTGGCAAGCAGGGCAACACCATAGGTCCCAATCTTGTTGGCCGCGTCACCATTGGCCGCGATGCGGTCGGCGCCGACGAAGACGATGTCGATACGCCCCTCCTTCATAACCTGTGCGGCCATGTTGTCGCAGATCAAGGTGACATCCACATTGGCTTCCATCAGTTCCCACGCGGTAAGCCGGGCGCCTTGCAGCAGGGGGCGCGTCTCGTCGGCGTACACGTTCACGTGCTTACCTTGTTCCTGAGCCACGTAGATCGGCGCCAGCGCGGTACCATACCCGGAAGTGGCCAGCCCG
>CAYFPQ010000011.1:60258-63038 GCA_964345005.1 uncultured Victivallales bacterium
TGGGTCAGGACGGTATCGCCATTCTTGAGAAGAGCCGCACCGTGTTCGCCAATAGCACGGCACATGGCCATGTCTTCGTCACGAATGGCGATGGCCTCGGTAACCAGTTCGCCTGCCAGGGCTTCACCACTGTCGGCGGTCGAGGCGGTTGCCACGCGGCGCATGCGGTCCAACGCCCAGAACAGATTGACCGCTGTCGGCCGGGACGTTGCCAGATAGTCGGCGGCATTGTCCACTGCTGCCCGGACATCCTCAACAGTCCCGGAGCGCCTATCCTGTGCGGCGGCGGCAACACCCATTGCCGCGGCAACACCAATCGCCGGAGCGCCGCGCACCTGGAGCGTCTTGATGGCGCGCCAGGTTGTCTCCAAGTCAGTTGTGTCGATGTAGGCAACATCGGTCGGCAAGGGTGTCTGGTCGAGAATGCGCAGATGCCCGGGCATGGCGGCTCCGCTCTGCTCGGGTACCCAGTCGATCGGTTGTGCGTTACGCATGGTGTACTCTTTCAATGAATAAGTTCAGGTGCAAACGTGCGAATGACGAACAGCATCCCCAGGCTGGCGCCGTTGAAGAGAAAGTGCATGACGATAGGGACGATAATGCTGCCCGTGTACAGGTAGGCCAGCGAAAGGGCCATCGCGAAAACAAATAGGGGAATGATGGCAGTCGGTGTGAGGTGAATGGCTGCGAAGATGAGCGAGACGAATACCATGGCGCGCGTCAGCGTTGTGTGCCGCAGCATGGCCGGAAACACGATACCTCTGAACAGCGCCTCCTCGATGATGGGTGCTCCCACGATAGCCAGTGCAACCAGGTAGAGCTGTAAACCCAGTGGCTGAGCGGGGTCGAGCATGAACTCCACAGCCGGCTGCCGCTCGAAGGGAAGCCCAAGGGCCTGGAAGAGCAGGAGCGATACCAGACCGTAGAACAGCACGATTGGCATAGTGGCGATGTAGAACACGATTCCCTGACCGATCCGGAGTAGAACGTGTCCGCTTCCCAGCCCAAAGGCTTCCCGCCACGACATGTCTCGACGGCGCAAGAGGTAGACGATGATCGCGACAGCCAGGACCTGGAATATCAACGTGTGAAGCTGCAGAATCCACGTGCCCGCAGCCACGGCGCCCACCGCCAGCAGGATCTCGGCGACGACCTCAGCGCAGAGGAATCCCAGTATGACCGCGCATACCAGGAACCCGACATCGCGCCATGACCATGGGCGCTGGTGCATGCGCTCGTAATACGTCGGAGAAGAGGGCGGACGGATCCGCATCAGTATGACCAACAGCAAGCTGAGACCGAGCCCGACAAAGATGACGAGCGCCAGGAGTGTACCGATCAGTTGGAGTATGACCGGAAGATCATGCGGATCGACTGTCTGGAATATGTCTTCCACCGATAGGCTCTTGCCGCTTATGCGTTATGTGAATACTGGGACGCAGTCTAGCTTTATAGTCCCGTACTCTGCAAGAGCCACTATCTGGAGCCGAATGCAGGGGCTATTCGGGTACTTCGAGCCACTTGCTCTCTGAATCGTTGCTCTTTACCACCGTATCGATGAAGTACATGCCGCGGATGCCGTCGCGGACCTTCGGGTAGTCGAATTTGCTCTCGTCAACCGGCTTGCCATCGATCACCTTGGTTACGGCCCTGGCGAATTCCGAGTAGATATTGGCGAACCCTTCGAGGTAGCCCTCCGGATACCCGGCGGACAAGCGGGCCGCGTTTGTCGCATTCTTGCCGTTTCCCGGGCAGGCGGCGCGGCGCACCTCGATCGGTTTGTTAAGCCAGCGAACGACGAGAGTGTTGGCGGCTTCCTGTTCCCACTCCAACGTTCCCTTCTCTCCGTATACCCGGATGCGCAGGTTGTTCTCGCAGCCTATGGCAACCTGGCTGGCCCAGAGAATACCACAGCCACCGTTCTCGAAACGGAACAGGACGCTGCCATCGTCGTCGAGAGTACGGCCGTTCACGAAGATGTTGAGATCCGCACACACTTCCGTGATGCGAAGCCCTGTGATGAACTCGGCCAGGTTGTGACAGTGGCTTCCGATATCTCCAATGCAGCACGAGACGCCGGCAAAACGAGCATCGGTCCGCCACGACGCCTGCTTCTGTCCCGACGCTTCGAGGCGTTCTGCCAGCCACCCCTGCGGGTATTCCACCACAACGCGCCGAATCTTTCCGAGCTTGCCCTTGGCAACCAGGTTGCGGGCCTCTTTGACCATCGGGTAGCCGGTGTAGTTGTGCGTAAGGCAAAAGAGCTTACCGGTCGCCTTGAGTTTTCGCTCGAGGTTCAGCGCCTCGTCCATGTTGACGGTCATTGGCTTATCGCAGATCACGTGGAAACCGCCGTCCAACGCTGCCATTGTCACTGGGTAGTGCATGTTGTTGGGCGTCACGATCGACACGAAGTCCATTCGCTCGCCTTCGGGAAGCTTCGCTTCCTTACGGACCATGTCGCGGTAGGTGCCGTAAACGCGCTCGGCCGGGAGGTAGAAATCTTTCCCGCTGAGTTTCGACTTTTGAGGTGTGCTGCTGAACGCGCCGCACACCAGCTCGATCTGTCCGTTCATCTGAGCCGCGATTCGGTGCATGGCGCCAATGAAGGCATCGCGTCCACCACCAACCATTCCCATCCTTAACTTTCGATTCATTTTCGCCTCTCCCGTTCCGATTCTTTGTCAGGTTATCTCTATTGCGGAATAAGTGCAACCAAAAAACATCGTGGGTGGCTGACTTACTCAAGTGCCCCCTACATGTTGTGGTTTCTTGACGTA
>CAYFPQ010000012.1:0-22425 GCA_964345005.1 uncultured Victivallales bacterium
CCGGCCCGTCCCATTTACGAGAAACGCCAGTCCCATTCAAAATGAGACGCGACAGAGGAAAGCGGTGGAGAATCTATGAGGTACCAATTTCGTATTACGGCCGCAGCTACTCGGAGGGGAAGAAGATTACATGGAAAGATGGAGTTCGAGCTGGCTGGTGCATCCTGAAATACCGATTCTGAGGCAACAAGGATGATGCGGCAAAGAGTACTCGTGTCTGGCCGCCTGCGAGTTCAGTCTTGTACCGTGATGCGGTAAAATGCGGGGAGATTGCTGGCGGCGGGGTCGAACCATGTGTTGGTTCGAGATTGTGTTTTTGAGTGGTTGGTCATGAATGACCAGACATTTCCTGTGGACCCCATGTTGGTCGATCGGTAGATCCCAAACGGAGCGGGAGAACCGTCACTGCTGCCAAGCCAACGAATGAAATTCGTTAGGTTTGTCCTGCCCGCCTCGATAACTCTGAAACGGCTTTTGGGGTCACGAGGGTCGGTTCCTGCCATGTACTCCTCCCATGCCTCGAATCTATCTGCATCAGTGTCGGTCAACGCAACACCTTCGTAGTCGTTGGAACCGGGGTAGTGTTCTGCGAGCCAGACTTGCGGCACAGACTGCTCCCAGATGTTCTCGGCAAAAGAGGCCTCAAGCGTGCTGTCGGCAACCAAGTTGCTCCAAGAGATGTGCGCCGTGGCGAGGCGGTTCGTTTCTGTGAATGCGTTTATCTCAACGCTGTTGACGCGAATGCGGGCGATATGCCAATGCTCGTCAGCCGCAATATCAAATGCAACGCTCTGCCCGATGTCGGCAGTAACTGCGGTAGACGGGGTGATTGTCCCGCCGGCACCCGCAATCGGTGTTACAGAGAAGATGTTCGTGAAGTATGCGTCAAGCGTATGGTTGGTCTGAACGTTCATAAAGGTGTGGCTTGCCACAGCGCCATGATTGGTCTCTTGGATCGTACCTTCATCCGAGATGACGGAGACCGTGCGGTAGCCGGGGCTGTTGGTAATGGAGAATGTCACATTCGTTCCCGGCTCGGACAGCACGACGCCATCCGGGACTACCTGTCCCCCAGCATGTGCCGAGGCCGCGATGCGGAGAAGCGAGCTGGGGTATTCATACGCGCCCGCATCATGCGTGATGCCCTGGGGACGAGTAAGCAGATCGAGATCGTTGCTCACGGTGGCAAGAACCATTCCCACGTCGATGGCCAGGCTTGTTGGGCTCAAGTGGTAATCCTCGGCAGGTGCGTTCACGAATAGCTGCTCGGCCGAAGCAATAACGGAGTTCATGTCGTGGCTGTAGGCTGCCTGCCATTCGCTCAGCGACATGATGGAGCCCCCCTCGTTGATGCTGAAACGATCCATAACTACGTTATCGTCGCTGAGGATCCCGATATTCGTTGGATCAGCCATGGTGATGCTTCCATCAACCGCACTATTGTTCAGGATGATGTTGTTCAGTAGAACAATGTCTGTCGCGTCCGGGCTGCTAACGTTAACCGCCCACCGGCCAGACCCTTCGCCGGCACATATCACGGTGTTGTTCAGTAGTTGGATGTCTCTCGGGACAACCGAGTACACGTCCTTGTAAACCGCCACTCCCGATCCCTTATGGTTCGCATATATCAGGTTGTTGGCAATGAGGCTCTCTGTAACTCCACCAAGGTTCAGTCCGGCCCCCCCAATCACGCCGTTCTCGAAGAGCACATTGCGCTCGATCAGGCAACCCGTGGATTCGCCTTGATAGTCGCCTCTGCCTGCATTCACTTGGATTCCACAGGCGTTGTTATGGTGGCAGATGTTCCCACGTAGTGTTATCCTGTCGCCCCCTTCGCTGAAGTAGATGCCGTGTTCATTTCCACTGTACGAGCACTCGTTGTACTCGACGACACAGTCATCGGCCCATATCGTCATGATTGCACGATTCTGACAGTGATGGATGTTGTTTGAGCGGATCGTGATGTGGTGAACTGGTGTATCGTAGCCTGTGCCGCGAAGGTCTATGCCGTCACGGGGTGCGCTGGAGATCTCAAAGCCCTCGACGGTCCAGTAGGCTGGTGCCAGTCCCGTGTACCAACCTTCGAACAACAGGATGCTCGGATGCTGTTGTTGTGCGTAAGAGGGCCCCAAGCTATTAAGGTGTACCGACTGGCCGGGATCCGCTCGCAGGACGATCGGGGCGTCGGGTAGCCCTTGTGAGCCAATTATGGCGCCAGCATATGTTCCCGCCAGCACAGTAATCGTGTCCCCTGGGCCCACTGAATCCACAGCGTGCTGGATTGTCAGCCATGCATTAGACTGCGGCGTACCTACTAATGCATCGGAGCCTGTAGTACTCACAAAGTACTCCGTAGCCGACAGTGTACTAGAGGAGATGAATGCGAAGAGGCAGGCTACTAGAGTCGGTAGCATGAGGGTGTTGCTCAGCACATACGCATTCAAGTCTGCAGTTCCTGGTAAAATACACTTGCACAGCATTATGCGCCAAATATGCTTGGAGGTCCATTCTTGATTCTCGGGTGCCATTCCTCTAGATTCTCACATTCGTGCGGTCACCAACCCGCTCGGCGCGTCATTGGGGGTGATTCCTGACTGTGTCCTCCCGCGTCCGTCAGGTCATTGCATAGGAAGTGGTAGTTGAACGCTGAAGGTCCGATCTTTATTGTGGGTTCGCCTCGCTCAGGCACAACTCTCACGCGATGCGTGCTGTCCATGCACCCGAATATTGTGATCCCGCCGGAAGAGGATATCCTCGTCAAGTTTTACCCGTATTTTCGCCGATCTCTGAACGAGCAGATCTCACGCGTCGAGATCGAGAGGATGCTGGGCTTCCTTTTTGAGAAAGAGAAGACGATACAGAATTGGCATATTGATCGAGCTTCATTGGCTGCGCGTATAGCAGCCCTGCCTTCGCGGGTGTTTGTCGAAGTTGTTAAGGCGTTCTATGCGGAACTCCTCTCTCGATTCCCCAAGAAGACTCGTTGGGGTTGCAAGATGCCTTTTTACGCACTTTGGCTTGACGTAATCTGGCAGCTTCTCCCCGAAGCGCGCGTTGTTCATGTCGTTAGAGATGGCCGCGATGTATATCTTTCTATGCAGGACCGTCGTGCGCGAGGAGCGCGGAACTTCCCGCGAACGGTACTCGGAGCAGCCGTGCTTTGGGAGAGCTATGTCGGAGCAGCCCGATCCTTCGGCAGAGATCTGGGGGGAGGGCGCTATCTGGAAGTTAGCTATGAGGCATTACTCGAAGATCCCGGTTCCGGCTTCCGCGAGATATGCGGGTTCGTGGGTGAAGAGTTTGCACCCGAGATGCTGGACTACTACAGCGGTTCTCTGGAGAAGAAGCTGATACCAAGCGACAATGTGCCTCGTTACCTGAAGAAGACCTTTGACCCCGGGAACATCGCAAAGTGGAAGCGCGAGATGTCTGCATTTGACGTTGCACTCTTTGAGGCCAGTGCGGGATCCATGCTAGGCTTGTGCGGATATCCACTTGAGGGGAGATCGTATGGCGGGCTGCCCAAGCTGATGAGCGCGTGTTTTGCGGTGGGAGATTCTGTTTACAGACGGAGTAGATCACTGGCTCGTAGCTGTCTGGGGCCACGCAGGAGTTATTGAAGCTCCTCTCAGTCGCGATAGCCAGGTGTTTTCGCCATGATAGCAATCGGTTATTTCACTATCAGCTGCTTGTTGCTGCTGGGGTATACTTGGCTGGTATATCCGTTGATGCTGGCAGCTTTTGCCAGGCTGTGCGGACGTCCTGTCACAGAGGATGTGGCAGATGAGGAGAAAGCCCTGCCGTTTCTTCACATCATCCTTTCGGCCTACAACGAAGAGCCTGTCATCGGGGCACGCTTGCAGAACTTGGTAGGTCTGGATTACCCCGCCGATCGACTGGCGATCCGCATTGGCACCGACGGCTGCAGCGATAAGACCGTCGGTATTATCAAAGAGTTCTGGGAAGAAGGGGTGAGGAACCGCAGATGGACGCAGATGAACGCTGATGGAGGCCTTGGCGTGTCCCTGTATCTGTATGAGTATGCAGAGAACCGAGGAAAACCAGCAGTGCTGAAGGATTTGGTTGCCAGCGCCCTGGACATAGACAAGCGCACCGAATGCACAAACTCACTTCTTGTCTTTACCGACGCGAATACCTATTACGCCCCCGACGCCCTACACCAGCTTGCCAAGCCCTTCTCCGACCCCAATGTTGGCGGTGTATGTGGGCGAGTCATATTGCATGATCGTGGCATCGATGCCCCTCAGCTTTCAGCTTCCAACCCTCAGCTTCCTGCACCTGAGGGCAGTTACTGGGAGTTCGAAACCAAACTCAAGATATGGGAATCGTCTCTCGACTCCTGTCTCGGCGCCAACGGTCCCATCTACGCCATTCGTCCCGAGCTGTTCTGGAGTGAGTTGCCCCACAATACGGTTGTCGATGATCTCGTCATCGCGATGAAGGTCCGCGAGCAAGGAAAGCGAATGATCTTCGAACCCAAAGCCCTCTCCTACGAGGAATTGCCGGAAACAAAGGACGAATGGTGGCGGCGAGTGCGTATCGGATCAGGCGACTACCAGGCCATCAGCTTCTGCCGTCCCTGTCTGCTCCCCTCCTACGGCTGGTTTGCGTGGGCTTTCTGGTCACACAAGGTTCTCCGCTGGTTCACCCCCCATCTCATGCTCCTCACGGCCATCTCCGCCCTCTCCGGTTCAGTTGGCTCCCGAATCCCCTTTCAGCTTTCAGCTTTCATCCCTCAGCTTTCTCTCTGTGACATTGTGTCTGTCGGCAGTCTTATTGCTGTCCTGCTATGGGGGCTTGCCCGCCTCTTTTCAGCTTTCAGCTTTCAGCTTTCAGCCTTCTCCCTGATCGATCATTTCTTCACCATGCAACTCGCCCTCTTCCGCGGCTTCATCCGCTTCTGCAGCGGCGAGCTAAAAGGCTCCTGGCGACGCACGCCGAGATAGAGAAAGCAGAGGCCTTTCTTCCCGCGCGGAACGCGCGCCATCCCGTTAATCCCGTTAATCCTGTCTATTCTCCTCCCCGCTTCCACTTTAGCTGGGCTTGGCTTTCCGCTTCGCGTGTTATTGACAGGATGAACAGGATGAACATGATTGGCGGCCTGTCGGCCGGCTTGAGTGGGTGCAGCTAAGACACCGTGTTGAAGTTTCAACAGTTTGTTGCGACCAAGACCATGGTTCTCGCGGGCGCCAGCCCGCGCATATCCAGTCGATCCTGTTAATCCCGTCCATTCTCTTCCCTGCGTCAGCTTTCAGCTTTCAAGTTTCAGCCTTTTTGCGTAACTTCATCGACGATTCTGAATACAATTTCAACGACAGACCAAGAAGGGGGGCGACCATGAATGAAGTGCAACCACCAAAAGTCAAAGATTACTGGACCAAGATCGCGGCGGAATTCGACACCATCTACTCCGGTGAGAAGAGCGCGTTCAAGCGCTGGCTCGACAAGGTGTTCCGTGCCGACATGTATGAGCGCTATCGGCTCACCGTCGAAGAGTGCGGTGCCGAGAACGTCAAGTCCGTGCTCGACGTGGGTACGGGCTCCGGGCGGTTTCTCCTGCCCCTGGCCAAGGAGAAGGAGCGCCTGCTGGGTATCGATTTCTCTGAGCCGATGATCAAGATTGCCAGACAGCGCGCCGGAGAGGCCGGCGTGGCCGGGAAGTGCGACTTCCAAGTGGCGGACTTCATGCAAATGGAGACGGAAGAGAAGTTCGATGCCGCCATCGCTATCGGCGTGTTCGACTACATCAACAAGCCCGTGCCGTTCCTGAAGAAGATGGGCGAGGCGGCCAACGTGAAAGTCGTCGCCACGTTCCCCATCCTCTGGTCCTGGCGCGTACCCGTGCGGTGGGTGCGCCTCAATGTGCTGGGCTGCCCCGTCTACTTCTTTACTGCCGCCAAGGTCCGTCGCCTGTGTGAGGAAAGCGGGCTCAAGGTGACCACACTCAAGCGCATCGGCAAAATCCACTTCTTGGTAGCCGAGCCGATGAAGGCATAGGGAAACGGAATAGACAGGATTAACAGGATGAACTGGATGTGCGGCCTGCGGCCGCGTGGAGAGGGTGAGTCGGGAGTCCGGTTGTCCTTCACTCGTACGGTTTGGCTCGATGTGGTTTCCTTCGCGAGCGCAAGCTCGCGTTTATCCAGTCAATCCGGTTAATCCCGTCCATTCCCCTCTCAGTCTTGTCTGTCAATCATCCGAAGTTCAACATCACAGCCTGGAGGAGGCAGAAACATGGAGCATGAGGAGCTTACCAAGCAGATCATCGGGTGTGCCTATAAGGTGTACAACAAGATGGGGTTCGGCTTTCTTGAGTCGGTCTATGAGAAATGCATGGTTATCGAGTTGCGCAAAGCAGGGCTGAAGGTGCGTGCCCAGGCGCCGATAAACGTCCTCTATGAGGATGAAGTCGTTGGTGAGTACTTCGCGGATCTGTTCGTGGAGAACAGTGTGATTGTCGAACTCAAGTCTATGCGTCGCATTGTGCGGGAACACGAGGTGCAACTGGTCAACTACCTGACAGCAACGGATACAGATGTTGGGTTGTTGCTTAACTTCGCGCCACAGAAGGTCGAAGTGAAGAGGAAAGCTCGTGTCTTGCCAGATGATGTGGACTTCTGACGTCTTGGTAGGCAGCGGAGGGAATAGACAGGATTAACAGGATTTACTGGATGGGCGCGCGTTCCGCGCGCGGAGAAACAACTTCAGCCAGTATTGGAGGCTTGGAGTCGAAGCCCTTGCTCCGTTTGACCGAGTGTTTGCGACCGCAGGCCGCATATCCCGTGAATCCTGTTGATCCTGCCAAGAGAACACGAAGTGGAATGGCACAAGGCTTGCACAAGGACTGTGCTGCAGCATGTGCGTTCAAGTGAGTTGAAGAAGATCTGGAAATTTCGTAGCATTCGATATGGATGAGTTCACGGTCATAGGTGAAATCGCCGAGATAGAGCCAATTGCCCGCGGGATGGGTGTAAGAGACCGCGCTCGACTGAATCGATTGTACGGCCGGACACGCTGGCGGAAGATGAAGGGACAGGCTCTCATCCGATTAAGGAGTGGCCGTATTCGACGGACCGAGTTGCATTGGTATGAGGGACACGGCATAGGTCGGCGAGAAATGAAGCGGAAGCGGTACTTGGACTAGACATGAAGACAGTACGAAGAGGAAGAGAGCACTACGTCGTCTGCGTGGACAATACGGACTATCCGGCATCCTTGGAGTTGCACAAGATCTACAAGACAGTTGCAGATCCGGATGCGGAATCCGATGGAGATATCCGAGTGGTCGATGAGAGCGGAGAGGATTACCTCTATTCTCAAGATCGCTTTGCGCCGATCAAGGTTCCGGCGATGGTCCGTGAGTCATTCGCCCATGCCCACTGAGGGCAATGGAGTCTCTGCCCAAGAGTTGGTGCTCGGCAGGGGAGAGTAGACGGGATTGACAGGATGAACAGGATAGGCGGCCTAGTGGCCGCATGGAGAGCGTTAAGCAGGCAATCCGATTGGGGTTTTTGTCTTACAGCTTCGGTCGGAATCGTTGCCCAACGCGAGCGCAGCTCGCGCAAATCCAGTATATCCGGTTAATCTTGTCAATTCTCGCTGTATTACGGGAAGGGAAGTGACGGAGTCTACAGGATGAACCAGCCTTCGCCCGTTGGGCTACGGCCTGGCAGGCAGGATAGGCGGCCTATCGGCCGCGTTGAAAGGGCTGAGCGGGTAACCTCATACGGATGTTTGACATGGTGTTTTGGTCAAGACCTCATTCTTCCCGCGAGCAAAGCTCGCGTTTATCCAGTACATCCAGTTAATCCTGTCAATTCTATGAGAATCGAACTTGGACGAAGTAGCGATGGTTAATGCTCTGACAATCGATGTTGAGGAATGGTTCTGCGTCAGTAACTTCGAGAAAGTGATACGGCGGGATGAGTGGGATAGTCTCGAGAGCCGGGTCGAGATGCAGACTGACAAGCTCCTGGCACTGTTGGCTCGCTGTAATGTCAAGGCCACCTGCTTCATCCTTGGCTGGGTCGCGGAGCGTCATCCCGCGTTGATCAAGCGCATCGCCGATGCAGGGCACGAAATCGCCTGTCATGGCTATGCACATCGCCTGGTCTATGACATGAGCCCCGACGAATTCCGTGATGATCTCAAGCGTGCGCTTGATGTCATCGGCGAGACCTCCGGCCAGACCTGTCGCGGCTACCGCGCCACATCCTTCTCCATTCGACGCGATATGCAGTGGACGTGGGATATTCTCCACGAGCTGGGCATTCGCTACGACTCATCGGTGTTCCCTGTACTGCACGACCGTTACGGCGAGCCCGATGCGCCTCGTGATGCCTTCGAGATAGAGACCGCAACGGGGACGCTGCTGGAATTGCCCTTACCGACGATGCGTATCAAAGGGCGGAATCTTCCTGTTGCCGGCGGAGGGTACCTGCGCCTCTATCCTCTCGCCCTGACAAAGCTGGCCATCCGTCGTCTGAATGCTGAAGGCATCGCTGCCATCCTATACATGCATCCCTGGGAAGTCGATCCCGATCAACCGAAACCGGACGTCTCTAAGCTCGTCCTGACCCGCCATCGGATCGGAATGGGAACCGTCCTCAAGAAACTCGGTCGCCTCATGAACACCTTTGACTTCTCAACGGTTGCTGAAGTGCTGGAGAAAAGAAACTGAGAGGGGGATGGACGGGATAAACAGGATTTACTGGATCGGTGCGAGCTTGCGCTTGCGTAGGGGACAATTCTGACCCAACCCGTGCGATGGAGGTCAAAACCGGACCCTTGGTTCTGTCCACTCAGTGCGGCCGTTAGGCCGCCAATCCAGTAAATCCAGTAGATCCTGTCTATTCCCTTCCCTTGCGCCTTTATTGGTCCGGATCGAACTGGTTGACAGACTGGTCTGTGTTTGAATATGCTCTCCCTTGGAGGTCGATTATGAAGACAATCGGTGCATTTGACGCAAAGACGCATTTCAGCAAACTGCTTCGTGACGTCGAGCAGGGCGAGACGTTTGAGATTCATCGGCGAGGCAAGGTTGTTGCGAAGCTTACGAATGCTACGGGTGGGCAGAAAGAGGGAGAGATCCAGGAAATGTTGGCGTATTTCCAGAGGGTCCGCAAAGATGCCCGTGCGAGCACTTCCGAGATTGCCGACTGGATACGAGAGGGACGGAGATGAAGGATGCTTGGGTTGTGGACTGTTCGTCCTTCATGCCGCTCGTTTTTGCCGATGAACGCTCTGAGGACATTGAGGCGCTTCTGCTAGCTGCGGTGACCAGCGAGCTTCATCTGCTTGTGCCTTCGCTGTTCTGGTATGAAGTTGCCAATGTACTGCGCATCGCGACCGCGAAGGGGCGGATTAGTGAGGAAGATAGCGAGGGAGGGCTCTATCGTTTCACCGGGCTCCCCATCGAAACAGACGCCGAGATTTCGCCGGCCGTGGTTCTGCGGATCGGTCGCTTTGCCTCCGAACACGCTCTCACCGCCTATGATGCAGCCTACTTCGAGCTGGCTGACAGGCATTCAGCCAATCTGCTTACGCTGGACAAGGATCTGCTGGGGCTACAGCCGTCACATCCCTGGATCAACGAACGATATGGTTAGTGAAGACGGGAGAGAGACCGCAGACGGCAGACTGAAGACGGGAGACAGGTACGTGATGCGAGATTATACGAAGATTGTTGCTTGGCAGAAAGCGGATGACTTAACGGTAGCTGTCTATGGCGCGACGAAAGCTCTTCCAAAGGAGGAAATGTATGCCCTAACCAGTCAGATCCGACGTGCGGCTTATTCCGTGCCTGCCAATATTGTGGAGGGGGCTTCTCGCAATTCCAAGAAGGATTATCTTCACTTCCTGTATATCGCACGCGGTTCTTTGAACGAGGCCCGATACTTCCTCCATCTGTCGAAACGACTGGGGTATCTCACTGGTGAGGATGAGTCTGTTCTCTCTGCACAAGCAGAAGAGGTCTCACGCACCCTAACCGGTCTGATTCGCGCGGTTGAGAAGGAAACCAACGTTGTGTCGAGAACAGTCGCCAAAGTGACGAGTCTAGTAATTCTCTCTATAGGGTCTGCAGTCTCCAGTCTGCAGTCTCCAGTCTGATTTCCCTCCCATGACCTTTTTCTTCACACTCGTCTTCATGTTCCTGGTCTACTGGCGGCCGCAGGATTGGCTGTTTCCGCAGTTGTATGGGGTGCCGCTCCTGGATGTCATCACTGGCGTAGCGTTGTTGGCCATGATTATCGAAATGGACGTGGGTCGCATCAAGTTCCCCAAAGGTCTGCCACAGGTCTACCTGCTAGGTGGTCTATGGTTGGCTTCGATTCTCTCTCATGTGGCCCATGGCTATTTCGGGGGTGTGGTCGCTACAATTCCCGAAGTGCTGAAGATATGCTTCTTCGCTCTCTTGCTCCTGTGTGTGCTTGACAGTCCGAAAAGGCTCAGGTGGGTGGTGCGCCTACTTGTTGTCATGTCGCTGTTCATGGCGGTACACGGGATGCTACAGGCAGATGGTGGCTATGGCTTCGGGCCTGTTCGCCCTTACTTCGTCAAAGCGCGTGGTGACACCCCTGCCTATTTTCGAACCCAGTTCTACGGTATCTTCAACGATTCGAACGACATGGCGCAAGTCCTGGCCACGAGTGTTCCACTCTCGTTCGTGGTTGTTCGCCGCGGGCGCTTTCTTTCGTTTCTTGTGGGGGTGTGTTGTTCCATTGTTCTGTATCTTGGGATAAGGACCACGCACTCGGATGGTGGTATGGTGGCTTTGGCTGCGGGTGGCGGTGTGATGTTGATTACACTTATGCCGGCCAGATGGGTGCCAAGACTGCTGTTTCTTGGTGTGTTGGGGGGATTGGCTGCGACACCTTTCGCGGGACCAATGTTCGATGTGTCGGCTCACGATAGGGTGCTTGTGTGGGGTGTGGCCAACGAGGCATTCAAGAGCAATCTGATTTTCGGAACAGGCTACAATATGTTCTGGGTTGCCGCCGGGAGCAGCGCACCGCACAATGCGTTTGTCGAGTGCTACACCGAGCTCGGAGTGTTCGGTTACTGGTTCTGGTTCTCTTTGCTGCTACTGGGTGTGATGGGGTGTTGGCGTGGCCGCGCTGTGCTTGCGGAGCATCGTGATACAGTGGAGCTGAACTGGCTGTTCAGGTTCTCGGGCATGGCGATGGCGGCCATGGTCGGTATGTGTGCTTCGTCATACTTCTTGACTCGCGCGTTTCACTTTCCGACCTTCTTTCTGATAGCCATGCTTGGGGCGGTTCCTCGCACTGTCGAGAGATACGTGCCTGAATCGGCCCCACTCTTGACGCTTGATAGACGGATGTTTCTCTTCTTGACTGCGACAGTATTTGGGAGCTTGTTCTATATCTATATGTCCATCATCATTTTCAACAAGTTATGGTATGGATAGTCACATGACCGATACACGACGCTTAGGTACAGCATCGCTTGCGACAGAGCGCAATCATTTTGACCGGATTGCCGAGGCAAGTCTGGCCTCGGATGCGGACTTGTCAATGGCCTACTGTCTTGATCGGTATGCTCAGCCTCCGCGTAGACCGCTCTACGCGCAGGAGGCCTTCTTCGCCACAGTTGGCGATGTCAAAGGGAGGCGAGTGTTGGATTACTGTTGTGGCGAAGGAGAGGTGACCGTGCTTCTTGCTATGCTGGGTGCCGAGGTTTGCGCTTTTGACCTATCGCCGAAGGCTGTGGAAGTGACGGAAAGGCGGGCTGCTGTCAACAAGGTGGAGCATCTTGTGACGACGGCAACATGCGCGGCAGGGCAGGACCAGTTTGGTGAGGGCACATTCGACTTGGTCGTGGGGGCGGGTGTTCTCCATCACTTGTTCCCTTTGGGGCCAGTGGGGGAACACGTTAGAGGAAAGCTCAAGCCGGGTGGTCGTGCGGTCTTTCGGGAGCCCTTGGCGGACAGCGCTCTCTACCGAGCCCTCCGTCGATTGGCGCCTCCCTGTCCGATTGCCACACCAGACGAGCGCCCTCTTCGTCGGAGTGATATCGCTGAGTTCGGGCAGTCGTTCCAAGGTGTCGAACTGGAGCACTTCGCTCTGTTAGCTCGGTTACTGACCAAGGAGCGCCCTGGCGGCACACTGCTGCGCCGGATTGACCAGTTCTGTCTCAGAGCGCTTCCTCTGCTGCGTCGCTATGCGGGGATCGTGATTATTGACGCAACGACATAGAGCATCTTCCTTTGGACTCTCCGCAGAGTCTTCTGGTCTTAGGCCAGCCCAAGGGTGTACGATTCCATGCAGAAACTCCGCGGTTTTTGCTTGCTCGCAAGGCTGGATATTGGTACATTCAATACGTTTTGAATGCATCGCTATGCATAATTGGCCGGCACGGAGTGTGCCCGGAGGGCTGCTGTGAAGCCTTCTGATCAGTCTGATGTGGTGCGTCGTTTCATTGAGGAGGCGGGTCACCTGACGCAGTCTCTGGGGTTGGGTCGAGTTATTGGGCAGCTCTTTGCGTTTCTCTACTTCAGCCCCGATCCGCGCTCCCTTGAGGCCATGCAGGAAGGGATTGGGATTAGCAAGGGCAGTGCCAGTATGGCTGTTCGCCAATTGGAGCAGTGGGGCGCGGTACGCAAGGTCTGGGTCAAAGGCGACCGGAAGGACTACTACGAAGCCAATGATTGGCTGGGGCAGATTGTCAGAAACGTTCTGATGGATACGATTGGTAAGCGATTGTCGCAGACGAACGGCTTGCTGGCTGTGGAGCCTGGAGAAGTGTCACTTTCAGGCAATGGCGATGACGCTTTTGTGCGCGAGCGCATAGCGAATCTCGCGCGCTTTCAAGAGAGGGTGCGGCGAGTCTGGTCAAATGTGGTGGTTCAGAAGTTGCTCAAATGAATGGTGAGACCAGTGGTTAGCCGCGTGACAGTCATATCGGCCTCTCGTCAGGAGAGATTGTCGCAGTTCCTGTGGGACCTTTGGCTGTATCGTGAGTTGTTCTTCACGTTTGTGATTCGGGATCTAAAAGTTCGTTACAAACAGACAGCTCTGGGTATTATCTGGGTTATCCTGCAGCCGCTCCTGATGAGTGGAGCGTTCTCTCTCATTTTTGGGAAGATCGCTCGAATGCCTACTGATGGTCTACCCTATGCATTATTCTACCTTGGCGCTCTTGTGCCGTGGAACACGTTCGCTCATGCGTTGGCGCAATCGGCCCTGAGCATGGAGGCGAACTCTCAGCTTATTAGCAAGGTGTACTTCCCGCGCGTTGTGGTTCCCGGCGCGATTGCCTGTGCATCTCTCGTTGATTTCTGCATTGGTTTTGCTGTACTCAATGCTCTCGCTGCTCTTTTTGGGTGCTGGACGTGGCAGTTGCTTGCTGTGTCCCCCGTTTTGCTGGTTGCTCAATATACATTTGCTCTCGGGCTTGGGCTTGTACTGGCAATCCTGAATGCTCAATACCGGGATGTTAAGCATACAGTGGGCTTTCTTGTTCAGGTCTTGATGCTCGCGACTCCTGTTGTTTATCCGGTGTCCAGGCTTCCGGATGTGATTAGAGACTGGATATTCCTAAACCCGATGGCTGTCGTGGTGGCCAGCTATCGCACTGCCCTGAAGGGCATGCCTGTCAACGTATTCTTGATTATTCTTGCGCTTCTCTCGGCGGCCGTGTACTTGGTCGCAGGCCTGTATTTCTTCAAGAAGAGAGAGCAACGACTGGTCGATATTCTCTAGGACAGCCCTATGACGAACATGGCAATTAGAATTGAGGGGCTTGGCAAGAGGTATCGCTATGGTGGGGTTGCGTCACTGAGCTACAACCTCAGGGCCGACCTCACTGAATGGTTCCAGAGCCTCGTTGTGTGGCGTCGCAGGGCCAATCCGCGCCAAGATATGCGAAGCGGTGTTCATCGGCGTGGCGGTTCACCCAGTGGAAGTCAGAGCAGTCTACGCCAGACTCGAAGGCAGCTTCATGAGCAGCATCTGGACGACTCACCTGACTACTTCTGGGCTATCAAGGATATCAATCTTGAAGTGAGGCGAGGAGAAGTTGTGGGTGTTATCGGGCGGAATGGCGCAGGCAAAAGCACGCTACTCAAAGTTCTCTCTCGGATCACGCCGCCGACCTCTGGGCGTATTGAGTATTCTGGACGGCTTGCGAGTCTGCTTGAAGTGGGGACTGGTTTTCATCGAGAGCTGACAGGACGAGAGAACATATTCCTCAATGGCTCTATCCTTGGAATGAAGCGATCTGAGATTGTGCAGAAGTTTGACGAGATCGTGGCTTTTGCGGAGGTGGAGAAGTTCATTGATACGCCGGTGAAGTTCTATAGCAGTGGGATGTATGTGCGCCTGGCATTCGCTGTTGCTGCGCACCTCGACACAGACATCTTGCTTGTGGATGAAGTTCTAGCTGTTGGAGATTCGGCCTTTCAAAGGCGTTGCCTTGGCAAGATGGAGGAAGTTGCGAGCAGCGGGAGAACGGTTCTTTTCGTGAGTCACAACATGGCGGCTGTGAGCACGCTGTGTCAGAGATGTATCTTACTCGATAACGGCGCTGTCTCGGCGCAAGGACCGAGTTCAGACATGGTTGTTCTCTACCACAGTCAGATCGCGCGTTCTGCTGCGGCTCCAAGTCATGATTCCGGCCGTGGACACTGCCGCCTAATCAGTGCAGCTGTTGTTGATGGCCATGGAGAGGCGACACAGTCTGTCGGTTTGGGTGAGCCAGTGGATGTTGTGATGGTATACGATGTTCTGAAGGTGTCAGACGAAACGCATGTGCCGAATCTCCATTTTGTACTGCCGAATGGTAGCTATGCCTTCACTAGCAACGCTCCGGGGTTACGGCCCTGCAAGCCTGGCCGATATCGTGCAACATGTCACGTGCCGGCAAATCTGCTGAACGAGGGAAGTCTGTCTATAGGGTGTGCGGTCACAGCCTACCGCAACGGTGCTTTCGAGATCGAGTTCTATGAGCCAAACCTGCTTTATGTGAATGTAACGGACCCGAAGACGCCGAACGAGTACAACTATGGATACACTGCTCCGATACCTGGTGCGGTACGGCCGATGCTGGATTGGTCTGTTGAAGGAGTGGATCGATGAAGGTAGCATTGCTGGCAGGAGGGCTGGGTACCCGATTGGCGGAAGAAACGGCTGTCAAGCCGAAGCCCATGGTTGAGATCGGCGGCAGGCCAATTCTGTGGCATATCATGAAGCTGTACGAGTTTCATGGGTCCACTGAGTTTTACATCGCCTTGGGCTATCTTGGTCATGTCATCAAGCAGTACTTTCTTGATTACAGGGCTCTCAACGGCAGTTTTACGGTTGATCTTGAATCCGGAACGATCGACTTGCGCGAGACTTCGGCAGAACCGTGGCGAGTCCATCTTATGGAGACGGGAGCCGAGACGAACACGGGAGGGCGGATTAAGCGCTTGGTATCCAATCTGGGAAGTCAGACCTTTATGGTTACCTATGGTGATGGAGTCGCAGACATCGACGTTAAAGCTCTCGTGGATCACCATAGAGAGCATGGCAAACTTGCTACTGTGACAGCGGTACGTCCACCGGCCAGATTCGGAGGGTTGGAGTTTGGTATTGATGATACCGTGCGTTTCATTGAGAAACCTCAGAGCGGAGAAGGCTGGATCAACGGCGGCTTTCTAGTGTTTGAGCCCGGTGTCTTTGACTATCTTTCTGGGGATGAAACTAGCCTGGAGTCTGATGCGCTTGAGGCCTTGGCGGATGATGGCCAATTGAGTGTCTATCGCCACACGGGCTTCTGGCAGTGCATGGATACACTGCGGGACAAGAGGCAACTTGAGCAGCTTTGGGCGATGGGCAAAGCCCCTTGGAAGACTTGGGAATGATTGGCGAGGAGTAATAGGCGGATGACACGACATAGGAAGGGTGCAGTGAAGAGTATTTTGATTACCGGCAATATGGGTTACGTTGGCCCGGGTGTTGTCAGTCACCTGCGCGCGTGCTATCCGGACGCTGTTCTCGTGGGTGTCGATACGGGGTTCTTTGCCGCGAACCTAACCCACGTCTCCGCCCTGCCGGAGTGCCAGCTGGACTGCCAGCATTTCGTCGATGTCCGCCACATTCCCGACGTGTTGCTCGAAGGCGTGGATTCTATTGTGCACTTGGCGGCCATCTCCAATGACCCGATGGGAAAGGCGTTTGAGGAGGTCACCTACGCCGTCAATCACCGTGCCAGTGTTGAGCTGGCGCGTCGCGCGAAGGCTGCCGGGGTGAGGGCTTTCGTGTTTGCCAGTAGCTGCAGCGTATATGGCTTGGCCGATGACAGACCGAAGACAGAGCAGTCTGAACTCGATCCTCTGACGGCCTATGCGCGCTCGAAGGTGCTGACCGAACAAGACCTGAAGCCGCTGGCGGGAGACGGCTTCAGCGTTACGTGCCTGCGTTTTGCCACGGCATGTGGCATGAGCAACAGGCTGCGACTGGACCTGGTGCTCAACGACTTTGTTGCCAGCGCGGTGGTCAGCAAGCGGATTGAGATTCTGAGTGACGGTACGCCCTGGCGGCCACTGATCCACGTGCTGGACATGGCGCGCGCCATCGAGTGGGCTATCAGCAGGGATGCGGCACATGGTGGCGCCTATCTCTCGATAAACGCGGGGTGCGACGACTGGAACTGCCAGGTTCGTGAGCTTGCGGACGGTGTGGCCAAGGTTATTCCCGGCGTTGACATTTCTGTCAACCCCGACGCCCAGCCCGATAAGCGGTCGTACCGTGTTGATTTCAGCCTGTTCCGGGATCTAGCGCCGGATCATCAGCCGCGGTATTCCCTGGTTGCGGCGGTTGAGGGATTGAAGGAGGGATTGGAGGGAATGGGCTTCCGCGATGCCGAGTTTCGGGGGTCCGATTTCATGCGCCTCAAGGCCCTCAGCAAGCTGCGTGCCGCGGGTCTGCTGAACGATAACCTCGAATGGGTTCGTCCCGCGTAGAGAAGAATGGCCGAACATATGTCCGACACGACACCTAACTGTCGATTCTGCGGGAACTCGTTACAGGAGCAGGTCATCGACCTGGGACACCATCCGCTGTCTAACGCCTACCTGTCCCCGGAGCAGATACACAAGGATGAGCCGCGTTATCCGCTTTGCGTCTATCTCTGCACCGAGTGTCTACTCATGCAGATCGAGGCTGTGGAAACACCCGACACCATCTTCAGCGACACCTATGCCTATTTCTCGAGTTTCTCCACGAGCTGGCTGGCGCATGCCGAACGCTACGTGGCCGACATGATTCCTCGCTTCAACCTGGTCCCGGACCACAGCCACATCGTGGAGGTGGCCAGCAACGACGGCTACCTTATGCAGTACTTTCTGCAGCGCGGGTTCAGCGTGTTGGGCATCGAACCGACGGCAAGCACGGCGGCAGCCGCTCGTGAGAAAGGGATCGAAACGCTGGGCGAGTTCTTCGGTGTCGAACTGGCGGATCGGCTCGTTAGCCAGGGGCGACAGGCGGATCTTCTGCTTGGGAACAACGTGCTGGCCCACGTACCGGACATCAACGATTTTGTAGAAGGGCTGGCGCGTTTGCTCAAGCCGGACGGCATCATCACCATGGAGTTCCCGCATCTCCTTCAACTCATTGAGCATTGCCAGTTCGATACGATTTACCACGAGCATTTCTCCTATCTCTCCTTCTCCACGGTGGAAACCATGTTCGGAGCACACGGACTGAGGCTCTTCAACGTGGAAGAGCTGTCAACGCATGGCGGTTCGATCAGGATCTATGCCTGCCACAGTGGTTCCGACCGGCCAACCGCAAAGGCTGTTGAGCTGATGAAAGAGAAGGAAGCCAGCTACGGCCTGCTCGATTTAGAAGTCTATCGCGGATTCGGTGAGCGGGTACGAGCGGTGGCGAGAAATCTGCAGGCATTTCTGGACGAGGCCATAGCATCGGGCAAGACTGTTGCCGCCTATGGCGCGGCCGCCAAAGGTAACACGTTGCTCAACTACTGTGACATCACGACCGAGTCAATCGCCTATGTTGTGGATCGGAGCCCTCACAAGCAGGGGCTTTTCATGCCGGGTAGCCACATTCCAATTCTTCCCCCTGAAACGGTTGAGGCATCGCGCCCGGATTACCTGTTGATCTTGCCATGGAACCTGCGCGAGGAGATCTCTGAGCAGATGGTTGGCATACGCGACTGGGGCGGACGGTTCGTAGTGCCCATTCCGGAACTGGAGGTGTGTTAGCGCGTTATGAGAATTGAGCCGACAGCACTGGAAGGCGTGTTCTTTATCCGCTTGGAGCCGTTCGCGGACGAGCGGGGTTACTTCGCGCGTACGCTCTGCGCGCGGGAGTTGACCGAGGCCGGCTTGGTCGCACGCTACGCACAGCACAGCACCTCGTTCAACATTGCCGTCGGTACGCTGCGCGGCATGCATTGGCAGGCCGATCCACACGGAGAAACAAAGATTGTACGCTGTACACGCGGGCGCATCTTCGACGTGGCGGTCGACATCCGTCCCGAATCGTCAAGCTTCTGTCGCTGGGTAGGGGCGGAACTCTCTGTCACGAATGGCATGGCGCTCTACGTACCCGGCGGATTCGCGCACGGGTTTCTCACGCTGGAAGCGGAAAGCGAAGTGCTCTACGCAATCAACGAGCCATACCGTCCGGAGTTTGCCCGCGGATTCCGGTATGACGACAGTGCGGTCGGCATTGACTGGCCGACGGCGCCGGCCGTGATCTCTGATCGGGACCAGGATCTGCCCTTCCTGGAGGACATATGAGCATGCGTGTGCTGATCACGGGTGCAACGGGCTTCGTCGGACGGTGGGCTGTTGCCGGTTGTCTTGATCGTGGTCACGATGTAGGGACGCTGGTTCTGCCCGCCGATCCGGCCACACTGCCTGCAGAGGTACAGGTCTTTCGGGGCTCACTGGAACGCCCGCCCTGGGATACCATTGATAGCTTTGCCCCGGAAGCCTGCATCCATACCGCCTGGGTGACCACGCCGGGTGAGTACATGACGTCGCCGTTGAATGAGTCATTTGCGACGTGGAGCGAGTCCCTTTTTTCGCACCTGTTCGAACGGTCGCTGCGCCGGGTGGTGGGTGTAGGCTCCTGCATTGAGTATCTATCGGAAGATTCCGAACAGGCGCAGGCCCCGTACGTGCAGTACAAAAAGCGCCTCCGTGCGTTCTTGGAACGGGAGGCGGCTGGTCATGGCTTGGAGTGGACGTGGGCGCGAGTGTTCTTCCCGTTCGGCGAAGGGGAACCGCTGGGGAAGCTCTCTCGCTCCATTGTCGAAACGCTGTTGCGCGGGGAGCCCTTTTCCATTCGCTGCCCGAACGCGGTACGCGACTATATCGCGGTGCAGGACGCGGGGTGGGGGTTGGCTATGCTCGTGGACAGCACGGTGACCGGTGATATCGATATCGGCTTGGGGCGCGCAGTCACAGTGAAGGAGGTGGCACTGAGCATCGCGGAGGTGCTTGGCGTGGACCCGGAGACCGGTTTCGAGTGGGGAAATGAACCGGATTCACTCCAGCTCCCATTGGCGGACCCTGCGCGCATGCGCGAGGCCGGTTGGACCCCGAAGATCTCTATGCATGAAGGAATGAGGCGGCTGGTTCAGTCTCTGGGAGAGGATACAGACCATGGATGATACAAAGCAGTTTGAAGCAGAATGTGCACGAGAGATCGGTCAGATGGGCGCCGATGAGGTGCTGACTGCCAGTACGCGCGAATGGGTGGACCGCGTGACACGGCACAAGTACTCCTACCACTTCCAGTGGATGGGAATGCCGATCATCCAGTTTCCGCAGGACATCGTGGCAATGCAGGAGTTGATGTGGCAACTGAAGCCCGACCTGGTGATCGAAACAGGAATTGCCCGGGGCGGCAGCCTGGTTTTCTACGCCTCGATGATGGAGATGATGAAGATCGATGGCGAAGTGCTCGGCATCGACATCGATATCCGCGAACACAACCGCGCCCGGATCGAAGCGCACCCGATGGCGGGCCGCATCAGGATGATCCAAGGATCGTCAGTCGATCCGGGAATTGCCGGACAGGTTTCGTCCATAGCGGCGCAACACAAGGTCGTCCTTGTCTGCCTGGATTCCAATCACACGCATGCGCATGTCGCCGCGGAGCTAGACTTCTACGCGCCACTTGTTACACCGGGAAGCTATCTGATCGTGTTCGACACGCTGGTGGAGTTCCAGGACAAGTCATACTACCCGGATCGTCCCTGGGCGGTAGGAGACAACCCGCACACAGCCGTGATGGAGTTCATCGAGAAGACGGACCGCTTCGAGGTTGACAGGTCCATCCCCGACAAGCTCCAGGCCACGGTTGCGCCGGACGGGTATCTAAAGCGGGTGTAAGCGCAGCGAGACAGTGTAGATGAATTAGTAGGGCTATCAGCAAACAGCTCAGTTGGCCTGACAGGAGAATGAAGGTGCCCCCACGTTTCAGCATTGTTGTTCCAACCAGAAACAGAGCTGGCACTCTACGTTTTGCGTTGGAGACATGTTTGGCTCAAGAAGGTGATGACTACGAAGTAGTAGTGGCCGATAACTGTAGCACACCGGAAACAAAGAGGGTGGTCGATGCTCTAGGATCAGGCAAACTGAGGTACGTAAGATCCGATACGGCTCTGGCGATGACGGATAACTGGGAGCGAGCGGTGTCGTTTGCCACCGGTGAGTATGTCATCGTAATAGGCGATGACGATGGGATGCTCCTGCACGCGCTCACAGATATCGAGCGGATCATCAGCCAGACTAATGCTAGGCTAATACGCTGGGAACGAGTGGGTTACCAGTGGCCAAACACTCTCTTGACAGCTGAAGCCAACAGGCTGGGGATCCCAATCAATGAGCCAGACTGTGTCTGCTCGGGATGCAAGACTATCCGGTTTGCCTTGAACGAGCTGTCATACACAGCGTACAGAAGGCTTCCGATGCTGTATAATTCTGTAGTTCACCGCGAATTACTTGACGAATTGCGTGCTCGAACGGGTCGAGTGTTTCAGTCGGAGATACCTGATGTGTACTCGGGTGTGGCGTTGGCTTATGTCGCAGAGAAGTATCTGTCTGTTGGCCGCCCAATGAGTATTGCTGGGGCGTCGGGCAGTAGTAACGGTATTGCCAGCACCTGCCTTCAATTGGATAATCCTGTCACCGCGGATTTTCGGGCGTTGAACGCGGGATCTGGGCTTGGCAGTGATAAGATGGTTCCCGATTTTGATTCTTGGCCGACGGCTATGGCTAAGGGTATTCTCGAAGCCAAGAGAGCGCTATTTCCCAAGTCATTCGGATTGTCGTTAGACAGAGAGAATCTGCTCCGCAAGTGTGTACAAGCTCTGCCGTCCGGATCAGAAAATGAGAGGGTGCATGCTGAATGTGCTTTACGCAGATCTGTTGCTGACGACCGTTCTCTAAAATATTTTGTCCTTCAGCAATTGGCTGGCGCGCCCTCGGTGAAGGGCGTGGCATGCTCAATAGAGGAGAGGGAGCGCCCGCAGCAGATAGATGTCATTCTGGTGAATGCTGACGAATTTGGGGTGACTGATGTGTTTGGTGCGGCTCAGCTGTGCGAGAAGATGCTGCATTACTGCGAGAGGCCCATCGTGTGGCATGCGGATGGTTGGCGCAACGGGAAGATGTCTATGACGCGTCGTGTACGTAGAGCGGCTGGTGTTCTGTTGCGAGGTGTATAGGCCGTCTCAGTGCACTGTGAGTAGTTCTCGTGCCCTTCTTCCCCACTGTCTGGCGGGCGTGACTCTATGGATGTATCAGTAGTAGTCTGTACATATGACCGTTCGAGTGATCTGGATCGGGCGCTTGGCACTCTTGTTGAGATGGCGGTTCCCGCCACCTACATGTGGGAACTGGTCGTGGTTGATAACAACTCGGGTGATTCGACGCGTGATGTGTGCGAGAAGTGGGCTGGCAGCTTGCCGCTGCGCTATCTTCATGAGCCAGAGCAGGGAAAGAGTTTCGCTCTCAATAGAGCTGTCGATGAATGCAGAGGCAGGCTCCTGGCGTTTACGGACGATGATGTAGATGTCGACAGGGGTTGGATTGCCGCCCTCCTGAGTGCCGCTGACCGCTGGCCGCAGGCGTCAGTTTTCGGAGGACGAGTGGTGCCGCAGTGGAGCCAGGAGCCACCAAAGTGGTTTCGGGAATACCAGAAATCACTGCTTGCCGCTTTGGCGCTTTCGATTGACCACGGGAACGAAGAGCGAGAACTGCCGCGCTATGAAGATGCATTCGTTGGCGCCAACCTGGCTGTTCGCAAGTCAGTCTTTAGTGATGGTGTTCGCTTCCGGCAGGATATTGGGCCGACAGGCGGCAGTCAAGTCAGAGGTGAAGAGACTGAGCTTCTTCGGCTTCTTCGAGAGGCGGGTCATACTGCGGTC
>CAYFPQ010000012.1:22435-54180 GCA_964345005.1 uncultured Victivallales bacterium
CAGCCGTGGTGCAACACCGGAACCCGCCGGAACGTGCAACGGAGTCATACGTTAGGCAGTGGTTCCGCGGTCGCGGTGTCAGCGAGGTGCGGACGGGGCAGCTTGAGGGTGGCGCCTGTCTGTTCGGAGCGCCGCTATGGTGTTGGCGAGAGGCGGCTATAAACACTCTCAAGTACGGTGTGACTCGGTTTGGTGGTTCGTCCAGGACTTGGCTGCGTGCTGAAGCGAGGGCCAGTGCCATGTGGGGTGCCGTCTCTGAGTGTAGACGACAACATGGGCATTGAGATGCGGCTTGGGTTCTTTACAGGGATAGATGGGTGGGGCGGATCTGAGGTGTTCCTTCACGAAATGCTTCTCGGCGCCAAAGCCAAAGGGCACGGCGTTGTCTTGTTTGGTATTGAGGGCAGCCGACTCATGCGGGAGATGCGCGAAGCGGGCGTGGACTGCGTTGCGTGGCGCGGAGCCCGGGAATCTCGTCCTGACAGCAGCCCGCCTCAACAAGATAGTCGGGCGAGCATTCTAGGTCTGGGGCTTGGGTCATTGCGTGAGGCCGTGCGCCTCTCCCGCATCTTCAGGCAAGCAGGAGTCGATCTGGTCCATGTGAACATAAGTGGTTACGAGATGGCAGGCGTGGCATGCAGGTTGGCGCGGATTCCGTGTGTCGGCTTCAATCAGATTCTGCCGGTGGATGAGCCTTGGTGGTTCCGGAGGTGGCTGATCAAGGCGACGGCACGGAGCTATGATTACGTCTGCGCGCCATCGAAAAGCTGTATCGATGCATGGCGAGATCTGGCGGGGCTATCGAAGAGGACGACCGGTTATGTGTGGTTTGGCATCGACTTGGGCCGCTTCGGCGGCAGTGCATCTTCAGGAACAGGGAATTCCGACTGTTTCAGAGTGGTGAGTGTAGGTCGTTTGCATCCGATGAAGGGCTTCGTGGATTTGATCCGGGCCATTGGCCACGTCAAGGACCCATCTGTCCAACTGCAGATCATAGGAGAGGGTGAGCAACGTCCAGAGCTTCAGCGCGAGATAGAGCGCCTGGGCTTACAGAATCGTGTCGATCTTCGCGGACACTCGGAATGCGTTGAGGAGCTGTTGCACAAAGCAGACTGTTTTGCTCTTGTGTCTGTCTCACACGAGAGTTTCGGCTTGGTGATGGCCGAGGCCATGGCTGCTGGTCTGCCGGCAGTCACAAGTGACTATGGGCCTCTGCCGGAGCTGAATCAGCATGGGATCACCGGCCTTGTTGTGCCCGCAGGAGATGCGGTTGGGATTGCGGAAGCGATTGAGAAGATCCATGACTCTGTGGAGATGCGCCGCGCGATGGGGGCCGCTGCCAGGGAGCGTGCCTTTCAGTGCTTCTCTTCTGACAGAATGGTCAACGAGATGCTTGATGTCTACATGAAGACGGCCCATCGAGAATGAGAGTTGCTGTGGCCAGCAGTGGATTGGGGCACGTAGCACGTGGCATCGAGACGTGGGCGGAAGATACGGCCGCTGCCCTGACAGAAGAGCGGGTCGACGTCTGCCTGTTCCATTCCAAGTCCCGGACCGGGTCTGTTCATGCTGTTGATGGCGAGAAGGTTGTGGCGCTGCGTTGTTTGCGGCGCGGCGATTCCGCGACCAGAACAGTGATTGCGTTGATCCCTCGCTTCATGTGGCGATGGGGTTTGACCACGGGCTACGGACTGGAACAGTTCTCGTTCTGGCTCTCTCTCTGGCCGCGTCTGGTGTGGGGGCGCTATGACATTCTGCATGTGCAGGATTCAATGCTTGCGTTCTGGTGTCGCAGGTTCCGTCGTGTTGGACTGGTCAAGACTAAGGAGATCTTGGCGCATGGAACGGAAGAGCCTGTCGAATTCCTGGCACAGTTCGACTATTTGCAGCAATTGGCGCCTTGGCATGAGCAGCAAGCGCGTGAAGCGCTTGCTCAGAAAGCTGAAACGGGAAAGCTGAAAGCTGAAGGAGGGGAGTCGGGAAGAGTCTGTTGGGCTGCGATTCCGAACTTCGTGGATACAGATGTGTTTCGGCCGGTTCGGGATTCTGGCGAGAAGCGGGAACTGCGGGAGCAGTTCAGAATACCTGGGGACGCTTTCGTTGTCGGTTGTGTCGCCGCCGTGAAGAAGCACCACAAACGCATCGACTATCTAATCCGTGAGTTCTCTGCCCTTCAGCTTTCAGCTTTCAGCTCACAGCCCTTTCTCCTGGTCGCCGGTGCACGTACAGATGAAACGGAGCAACTAGAGCGTCTAGCGGAAGATCTCTGCCCGGGTCGGATTAAGATTCTCACGAATGTACCGCGCAACGACATGCCCGGTTTGCTGCGCAGCTTTGATCTCTTTGTATTGACTTCCCTGTTCGAGATGATGCCGATTGCGGTGTTGGAAGCACTGGCCACAGGACTGCCGCTGATCACAAACCGACATCCGGTATTGCAGTGGATGGTGGGAGATGAGAAGAAAGCAGAAACTAGAAAGCTGAGGGCTGAAACGGAGACGGAAGTTGTGAGTTCTTCACTTCAGCTTTCATGTGTCGCGGCGAAGCGTAGCGAAGACGGAGCTTTCAGCCCTCAGCCCTCTCTTTGTGGCGGGATGTGTGTCGACCTGTCGAGTGAGGGCGGGCTGGCCGACGTCTTGACGGCTCTTACCTCCGAGTGGCTTAAGGTGCATGGCTTGGGTGCACGCAGACGAGCTGAGCATATGTTTGCGCGTGATGTGGTGATTGGGGAATACGTGGAGTACTATCAAAGAGTGATGGCTGACCAGACGGGCAGGTCTGTGGGCAACTCACGGCGGTTGTTCGCATGATAGAGAGGAAGCGACCATACCTGGCTTACTGGCGCGCAGCGTTGCTGCTCATTGTGTGTCTGCATGTTGTTCAGGTGTTGCGGGTGTATCCTCCCAAGTTACTTGTGACGGGAGCATTACCACTGCTGGGAGATGTGTCCCGGTACTACGCAACTACGCAGGCGGTCTCTGAGATTGGGCATAGCTACGGGTACGATCCCGCATTCATGGCCGGCTATCCAGTCGGCTTGTGGAACAGCATGGGCAAGAAGGGATACGAGCTTTCTCATTTGCTCGTCCCGTTCTTGCCTGTTTCAGGCTGCTTCTACTTGCTTTACGTAACTCTGGCCATCATTGCTCCTCTGATAGTATGGGCCTCAGGGCGGCTGTTGTTGCGCACGGGGCTACAGTCGAGGATATTGTTTGTGGCTGTCATGATCTACTGGCACCTGGACTCTCTCATCAGCTACTTCTGGAACTTCGGCAATGTGTTTTTCCCTTTGACATGCTGCCTTGTGGTTCCTCTCTTTGTTGCAGGTTGGTCTCTGCAGAATGATCGACACCCGTTTCTGTCTGCCGTAGCTGTGGCCGTGGTGCTTGCCGGTGTGTTCTACTCGCACAGTGTTCTTCTGCTGGCCTGCTTCCTGGTCCTCATGGCATGTGTGCTCGGCAATCCGCGAGCGCTCTTGAATGCCCGCATATGGGGTGCGTGGATGCTGGCCGGTGTGTTGTCCCTGCTGCTCGTGCTGCCTTGGCTTGTGCCGCTCTTGTTTTCTCGGAATGACTATCAGCCGTTCATTTACCGCGGTTATCAAGGAAGCATCAAGCATCTCATAATGGATATTCTCTCGGATCGAACGTATCTCAGGCATTTTGACCGGACGGCTTTGCTGCACCTTGGTGTTGTGGGAGGAGTGCTCGGATGCAGTGTGGTATGGCGTCGCAGGGAGCTCCGAGGCGTCGTGATAGTGTTTGCCGCGGGAGTGCTTTGCATGGTGCTGGCTTACAGTTCCTGGTGGTTGCCCGTCATGCGGACAGTGCAGCCCTATCGCTTTCTCGCGCCGGCACTCATGCTGCTTCTTGTTCCTTTGACGGTCTTCCTGGAGTACGCCGTTATCCAGTTCAAGCAGTCGACACGACCAGTGCGCCTCGTCATGGGTGGTTTGGTTGCGGTCTTCTTGCCGTCCATATCGGCTTACCTGCCTACATTGATCACAAGTCCCAACTCGGCCAGAGACCTGAATACGACCGAGCTGACAGCCTTGGCTCATTTGGAGGCACTTCCGCGAGCGGGGAGGGTGCTATGTGATGATGTACAGCTTGGCCATCTCGTACCTGCCCGCACGGGACACCACATAGTGGGTGGCCTGGGCGCCGAGGGCTTCGTCCGGCACAGGTCCGCTGCACTGACATACCAGGGGCGCTTCCTTGGGCGAACCGGTGACGAATGGCCGATAGAAGAGCTCGCAAAGTACTTGGATGGTTATGCAGTAACGCACGCTATGTTGAATCGCTCTGAGTGGATTGCGTTGGCAGACGGCCATCCTGATGTGTTTGAGAAACTCACAGAAGCAGGCGGCTTCAGCTTCTATCGTGTTGTGGGAGTGCCTTCGAGTCTGGTGCATGCGGGTGTTGGAAGTGTAGATGCCTCCCGGTCAAGGGTCTTGGTCACCAATGTGGCGCCTGGAGACTTGGTGTTGAAGTTGCATTACTCGAACCTGCTTGAAGCATCTGATGGCGTCTCTCTCGTCCCGGTCGAGATCCTGGATCGTGTTCCTCCCTTTATCAAGTGTGTGGTGCCAGATGGCGTGTCCTCCTTTGAAGTCAGGGTTCGCCGAGACTTCCTGTATCAGCTATCAGCTTTGGGATCAGTTCTTCTTGACAGTGTAGAGCAGGAAGAATGACTATCTCTTTGGGGGTAGGGGGGCTATTGATTCAAAGCGTTGTCAGACGGCGTCGATTTCTTATTGCGTGTTGCTTTGGGTTGCTTGTCGTAGCAGCATCACTGTTTCTTTTCACGCTCGATCGATATCCGGTCTATTTCTTTGATGAGCCGTTCTTCAATATCTCGGCAGCGCGTTGGATTGATGGACAGTCTTTCGCCTACCCCATCCACTCCCAAGCCCCACACCAGGAGACAGCCTTTGCGCCGCACGCGCCGTTCTTCTTTCGACTTCAAGTTCTGACGTTTCGGTTGCTTGGAGTCAGTCACTTCGCGTGTCGTATTCCTTCCTATGCGGGAGGGCATATTGCGGTTCTCGGGCTGTGTCTATTCCTTATTGGCCGCCAGCGGGGCCTGGCAGCCGTCATCACGGCCTTTGCGTGGATAGGGTGCAGGGCACCGCTACAGCTCCTACTGGGGCGCCCCGAAGGTGTCTGTTTGCTTGGTTGTGCTGGGGGCTTTGTGGCGCTTGCGGCAGGGCTGGCCGACCTTAAGCGCACATGGCTTGCTGTTGCCGGCCTTGCGATCGGTCTGGCCGCGGGCTTTCATCCGGCGGCGGGGGTGTTTGGTGTCGCTGCGGCTATCGCCACGGGCCTGTTGGCTCCCGCTGGGAATCGATGGCAATATGTGCTGGCGCTTGCGGCGGGGGTCCTTGTGCCCGCTCTGCTGGTTGTTGTGTGCTGGTGGCCAGACGTTGCCGGTTCTATCGAGCAGTTTCAGTGGTTTGAGAAGTATGTGAATCGTATGCTGGGAGCATACAGTCTTCAGCGACTTGCGCTCTGGACCAAGGGTGGCTGGGCAGCAGCGTGGCTCATGCTTCTTCAGATTGCCCTGGGCATTCTTCTGATACCAGCGAGTATAGTGGTGCTGACGGGACGGCAGACCACTGCGAACCGAAACACGATTGTGTTGGTGGTCTGTTCATGCCTGTTTGCTCTTGCCGGTGCGGTGGTTTTCGCGCGATCCGCCACGCACCCCTACTACTTGGTGTATTTCACCATATGGGTCATCATGGGCTGTGCTGTTCTGCTCGATTGGGCAGCCGCGTCCGGTCGGAAGCTCTTGTGCCTGCTGTCTGCGGCCGTGGGTCTTTCTTGCTGGCTGCCAAGTCTTGCCTGGAACGCAACGAGAGTTCGAGAGGCGTGGATTGTGCGAGATGCAGTTGTCCGGCAGGGCTTTGCAGCGGAGCTTGCGGGCGTTGTTCCTGCAGGAGCAGAGACACAAGGTGATCCGTGTTTCTTCATTGCTGCGCGTCAGGCTGATTTGAGTTTTACGCCGTTATCTTTCTATCATGATGATGACACCATGGCAGTCTCGGATCAGGCATTCCTGCTCTTGAGTCAACGCTACGTTCATAGTCTGGAGGGCGGACATGGGGATCCTCTTGCCGGGCGTCCGGTCCTCTACGAGACGGAGCCGTTCGGTGGGGCTGCCGGCCCGCTCTTTGCTGCTACAGTTTTGGGGCCGAAGGGTGGCGCAAGCCAGGTTGTCTCGGGTCGGCCACTCGATCAGCCGGCTCACCAGGGCGCGGCGGGCGATTACGTTCTGGCAACGGGGCCATCAGAATGAGGCCATTCATCAGCGTTATCATTCCTGCCTATAACGCGGAGAGCACGATTGCCGAGGCGCTTGAGTCGGTCGCGTCTCAAACTGTCTTCCGTTCGTCTTGGCCTGATGGCTCTGCTCCGGAGGTTCAAGTGTTGGTGGTGGACGATGCTTCCACAGACCGTACGATAGATGTAGCGCGAAAGGCCTTTGACGCTCTGCGTGCCTCGCATGGGGTGGATGTTCAAGGCGGTGGCGAGCCCCGGTGGACGATTGCGTATGATCAGCTCTCGCTTGATAGTAATAGCGGGCCGGCGGCGGTCCGCAACTATGGATTGGCGAGGGCCACAGGTGAATGGGTCGCTTTTCTGGATTCTGATGACGCGTGGCTGCCAGAACGCCTGGAAGTTCAGCTGGCGATGGCAGAGAAGTATCCCGATGCCATTATGTGGTGTGGGGACACCATCGACTTCGCCGATGGTGGGAAAGCTGAAACTGGAGCCGACCGCAGGGAGACGGGCTGCCCATCGGGCAGCAGCGAAGCGTCAACGCTGAAAGGTGAAGAGGGGAGATCGAACCGCAGATGGCCGCAGATGAACGCGGATGGGACTGGAGATCGGAAGCCGGGCGTCGGAAGTCCGCGAGAACTATATGAGATCACGCTTGAGACGCTGGCTGTTGAGAATCCGGTGGCGACTTCTACTGTGTTGGTGAGGAAGAGCGTACTCGATGAGGTGGGCGGCTTCGATGAGCAGTTCCGTGGTCCAGAGGATTATGATCTTTGGCTCGGGCTCGCCAGTCTGGGAAGAGTGGTGAAGATCCAGCAGCCATTGTCTCGGTACCGCTCCGTGGCGGGTAGCCTCAGCATGGATGACCGGCGATTTCTTCCCGAGGTGCTACGTGTTTTGGATAAGGCGTTTGGCCCAGGTGGGGCACTTGAGCAGTACCAGGAATTGGCGGATGTTGCACGGGCAAGTCAGAACTGGAGTGCCTCCTGGATGGCTTTCTCTCGTGGTGATCGGCTTCGGGCCATTCGTCTCTGGATGAGAGCCTACATGCTGAAGAAGCGAACGGGTGTTCAGTTCAAGGAACAATGGTGGTCGCTTTTAGGTCGTTACTGTCTGGGGCCGGGTGTGGCTGCCAAGAGGGAACTATAAGGCGGTTTGGTGAGTACATTGCAGATCAGAAGGACGCTGGCGAACATAGCTGGGGATCTCCGTGGCTATCGTCGAGGCGCCATTCGTCGTGAAGTGGCGCGGAACGCAGTGAAGACACGCCAGGACCTTGTAGGGCAGTCGCTTGGTCTTGTGCGGCAGAGAGTCGCCATGGCGATACGGGACTGCCCGCAGTACGCGGACAAGGTGAAGGCGCATTGTGGGCATGTGCCCAGTGTTGGAGATCTGTCTCTGGATGTACTCCCCATATGGACCAAGGAAGATCAACGGGCGCTATGGGAGGAGATACAGCAGAAGCCTCCAGTCGGCGCAATTCAGCACTCTACGGGAGGATCAACGGGCACGCCTTTACATTTCTACATAACCCGCGAGAGCTATGAATGGCGTACGGCGGTATCGGATCGGGGCTATGGTTGGGCTGGTGCCGAGGAAGGGCAGCGTTCGTATTACGTCTGGGGTGTGTCAATCCGACCCCCTACTGTCACTCAGAGAATCAAAGCCGGGCTTCACCACAAGTTCCAGAGTCGTAAGTTCTTTGATAGCTTTGATTTCACCGAAGACCGGAAAAGCCTGTGTTGTCGTCAGATCCAGTCTTTCCGTCCAAGAGTGATTGTAGGCTATGCAGGGAACCTTGTGGACCTGGCGTTGTTTGTGAGGCAGAATACGGAAGCATTGGCTTGGCGGTCGGAGAGCGCTGTGACGGCTGCCGACGGTTTGCGCCCCGGGCAGCGGGAGCTAATCGAAGAGGTGCTGAGCAAGGAAGTCTTCCTGACCTACGGCAGTCGGGAGTTCATGCTGATAGGAGCGGAGTGTCCGGCGCACCGTGGTTACCACCTCTCAATCGATAACCTGTGGGTCGAGGTCGTTGACGACGACGGCAAGCCGGTGCCCCCGGGTGAGAGCGGACGAATCCTGGTGACGGACCTGCATAACAAGGCAACACCATTTATTCGGTACGAGATAGGTGATGTTGGTGTGATGGCTGCGGAGCCCTGCTCGTGTGGTCTGCCGTTCCCGATGCTGGAACGGGTTGAGGGAAGGATCCAGGAACGTATTCAGTTGCCGGGAGGGGAGTCGCTGACAGCCTTGTTCATCCCGCATCTGATGAAGGAATTTGAGTGGGTTCTGGCTTACCAGGTGCGACAGGTGTCCAACTCTGAGATTTGCATGGAATTTATCACGGAGGAGCCGCTGCGGGATGAGAAGACTGCGGAGATTGCGAAGTACTTGCAGCCGAGGGTTGGAGATCAGATGAAGATCTGGTGCCGCCGGGTTGATGCGCTGCAGAAGTCAGCTTCCGGCAAAACTCCCATTGTCGTACACGGGCCTCCGAGTTCGTCAGAATTGTCATAGCTTATCGTCATGTGTGGTATCTGCGGTATAGTTGAGACGTCGAGCACACCAGCATTGCCGCTGGTTGAGAGGATGATGAGTGTGCTCTCCCATCGTGGACCGGATGACAGAGGTGCTGCCGAGGGTGTTGGTTGGGCGCTCGGGCATCGGCGTCTCAGTATTGTCGACCTGTCGGAGCGCGCTCGACAGCCATTCTCCGATGAGAAGGGGCGCTGTCACTTGGTCTGTAACGGCGAGATATACAACCATGCCACACTGAGGCGTGACCTGGCCAGCCAAGGGCATGTCTTTCGGAGCGATTCCGATTCGGAAATTCTCGTTCATCTTCTCGAAAGCGGCTGCACGCGAGTGTCTGATCTCAACGGCATGTTTGCGTTTGCCTTCTTGGATGAAGCTGCCCGCAAGCTGATCTTGTGTCGTGATCGACTGGGCATCAAGCCTCTCTACTACTATCAATGGCATGGCGGGATTGCGTTTGCCTCAGAGAGCAAGGCCTTTCGTGTGCTTCCTCAGTGGCGCGCGCGGCTCAACGAGGAAGTGCTTGGAGAGCACCTCCGCTACCGATTCGTTGCTGGGGAGCAGACTCTATTCAGGGAGGTCAAAGCTGTCCCACCAGCCGGTCTCATCTCAGTAGACCTGGATTCATTGGACATAAGGCAAGAAACCTATTGGAGCGTTGAGAGACGAGATGATGGGCATGCCGCTGATGTTAACGTCCGGCTGCGCCACCTTCTGGAACAGAGCGTCAACGACCGTCTGATGAGTGATGTGCCGCTTGGAACACAGCTCAGCGGTGGGCTGGATTCTAGCTTGGTTACGGCGCTGGCTGTAGCTGCGGGGCACAGCAACTTCCATACCTTCTCCATATGCTTTGATGAAGGTGACAGTGAGGAAAAGCAGGCGCTTCGTGTTGCGTCCAAGCTGGGAACTCGTCATCACCCCATCCGATACTCCGAAAGAGATTTCCTGCAGGATCTGGTGTGGGCGGGTTACTACAACGACGATCCCATCAATCACGCCAACAGCCTGCCGATGTTGAAACTCTGTAGAGAGGCGAAGAAAGAGGTGACCGTCCTTCTGACAGGAGAGGGTGCGGATGAGCTTTTTGGGGGCTATTCCTGGCATCGCCGGATGGCGAAGCTTGAAACGCTGTGGCCTTTGCTACGTTGGGGAGGCTTGCGGGGGAGCGCGAGTTATTGCGACTCCTCGACGCGAGCGGGCCGGCTGCTGCAGTTTGCCGGAATGCCGCGTGAGCTGGCGGCTGTGAAGGCCTCTCAATGGGTAAGCAGCGCTGCTCTGAAGGAGATCGGGTATAGTGATGGCTGGAAGGAAGAGCGCCGTCGCGCCAACCTGGGAGCTGTTGACACTTCGCATCTGTTCGCTGCTGTCCTCGATGTAGACAGACAGGCATACCTGACCAGTGTTCTTCAACGTCAGGATCGAATGAGCATGGCGGCCGCCATAGAATCACGCGTCCCTTTCCTGGACCACCGGGTTGTGGAGTTCTCAATGGGGCTGGAAAGGGCTGCGATGCTGCAGAAATCGGAAGGGAAAGCAGTTGTCAGGGCTGTTGCCGCGGACTTGTTGCCGTCCACTACAATTGCTCAGCCCAAGATTGGGTTTAGGGTGCCTCTGACAAGGTGGTTTTCCAAGGACAAAGGCTTGGGGGCTCTCTTGCGATGGGTACACGATGATCGTGCTGGGGATCGTGGAATCTGGAGGCCAGACTGGGCTGCACGGGTTGTTGAGCGGCATAAAGCCGGAAAGGAAGATCACACGGATCTGCTCTGGGTGCTGCTGACATTCGAGCTCTGGGCTCGCCTGTATGTCGACACTGTGCCTGTTGATGAACTGTCTGCGGAGGCGCAGGGGATTGTTGGGGCAAATGCGGAGTGACAACAGAATGACGCCCCTCACTATAGCGCAAGTGGTTCCAACGCTGGCTATGGGAGGCATGGAAAGGATGGTGTGTGATCTGCTGGCAGAGATCCAGCGGTCAGGGAACCGCGGTGTGCTCTTCTGTACTGACGGTACCGGTGCTTTCTGGGATGAAGCTCCAGCGTCTGCACGTGCGGTTGGACGCCGAAGCCCTTTCTTACTGGGATTTGATGCCAGGCTCCTATGTGCAATGGTGTCTTATCTGCGTAGGGAGCGGGTTGACGTAATCCATGCTCATAACTTGGTGGCTCAGCTCTATGCGACGATTGCTGGAAAGTTGCTTCGTCTGCCGTCACTGGTTACGGTCCATGGCCAGGGAGTGACCTATGGGGGACGCAGCGATGTGGTCAGGCATTTACTGGGCAGGATGACCAATGTGTCCGTTGCTGTGTCGCGCGACGCAGCTAGAGTCCTGCTATCTCAGAGGGCAGTCCCGCATAGTCGCATGAGGGTTGTCGCCAACGGCGTGCCGCTGGCTGTGGCTGAGGGGCTACAGTCCGGGCCTCCGGCCGGGAAAGAACAGGCTCGTGAGGGCTTGGGAATTCCACAAGACGTGACTCTCTTCGGTAGTGTCGGTCGTTTGTCGCCAGAGAAGAACTACGAGATGCTGATTGATGCATTTCGGGCGCTAGCACTTAAATCGTCCTCGTTGTCCAATGCTTCACCGGTCTACCTTGTTCTGGTTGGTGACGGAGGAGAACGGGAGCGTATCTGTGCTCATATCCGGCAGGCAGGCATAGAGGATGCCGTGTTGCTGCCTGGGTATGCGAAGGATGTGTCAATGTGGCTGCGAGCGATGGATGTGTTCTGTTTGTCATCCTCGACAGAAGGAATGTCGCTGTCACTGCTTGAGGCGTGCATGGCGGGGGTGCCTACCATTGTGACAGACGTGGGCGGGAGTAGAGAAGTGGTCGAAGATGGAGTGACGGGTATAGTTGTGCCGGAAGGCGATTCAGGGGCATTGTCGGACGCCATGCGTCGTCTGTGGTTTGATTCAGCACTGCGACGGTCCATGGGGAAGAAGGCTCATCACAAGGCAGTGTCTTGTTTTGATTTCAGGCAGACGTTCAATCAATACATGGCCATCTACCGAGAGTTGACTGGGTAGAGGTCTCTATGTTGGTGGGGAGGGTTGTTTAGCATGAGTGAGCGAGACGAGAATGGCGTAACATTGGTGTTGATAGTGCGCAATGAAGAGACGGGGTTGCGTACTATGCTGCCAAAGATAGACATGACAGTCTTCGATCGAGTTATTGCGGTCGACGGGAACTCAACGGATGGCACATGTGCGGTGTTGGCCAAGCACGGAATTGAGACGTTTGTGCAGACAGCACCTGGGCTTGGACAGGCGATGATTGAGGGCCGGCGCGAGGTGCGTACAGGTGCCCTTGTCTTCTTCCACCCAGACGGTAATGAAGATCCCGCTGATCTGCCGCGCATGGCTGATCTGCTTGCTTCCGGGCAGCCTTTCGTCGTCGCGTCGCGTATGATATCTGGCGCGTGGAACGAGGAGGATGACCTGACGTTTAAGTGGCGGAAGTGGGCCAATCAGGGGTTGGCTGTTCTTGCAAACATGCTGTTTGGCCATAGCGGGAACCGGACAACAGATATCACCAATGGGTTCCGCGGAATCTCATGTGAGGCGTTCGACAGGATGCAGCTAACGTCGACAGACTTGACGATGGACTATCAGATGGTGATCCGTGCACTCAAACTTGGTATTACGATTACGGAGTTTCCCACTCGTGAAGGCCATCGGATTGCCGGGGACACAACCTTCCCAAGCTGGTCAACCGGCGTGACGGAGTTGAAGATGGCCTGGCGAGAGCTGCGTATGGGGAGAAGACGCGTTTAGGTAGGTGGAGCGGGTGCTTCGAGGCAGTGTATGGATAACAGACGTCCAGGAGGATGCCCTGTGCCTCCTGTGAGCAGGGGAGGATTCGCATGAATATTTGGGTTGTTATCACATCCATTAACCCGCCAACACTTGGCATTGAAACGATCGCGCGTATCTGCGAGCGCAAGGGGTGGCATGCTGTTCTTGTGGGCGATGTGGCATCGCCTCCGGGCTGGTCTTGCGGCAGTATAAACTTCCTCTCCATCGAAGAACAGAACGAGCTATTTCCGGAACTGAGTCAACTTGTGCCACAGAAGCACTATTCGCGGAAAAACCTGGGATACCTGTATGCTATCCAGCGAGGGGCAGACGCCATCCTCGAGACGGATGACGATAACATACCCTATGAAAATATCTTTGGCGAAGGTTTGGCGAATACAGTCAAAGGGCAGTTGCTGAGTGGGGATGGATGGATCAATGTCTACAGCCACTATACGGATCGCCTGATCTGGCCGCGCGGGTTGCCTCTTGATGCAATTCATATTGCAGGAGAGCTCGACTCCAACGTTCAGGAGTTTGCGTGTCCAGTACAGCAGTTCCTCGCAGATGAGGACCCCGATGTTGACGCGATCTATCGCCTGCTGTTCAAGGAGCCACTGGTGTTCAACAGGCGTGGTGCCGCTATTGTACCTGATTTCGGTGTGTGGAGCCCTTTCAATACGCAAAACACATACATACACCGATCAGTCTTCCCGTTGCTGTATTTGCCGTGTTTCGTGAGTTTTCGGATGACGGACATATGGCGCTCATTCGTGATGCAGCAAGGCGTATGGTTAAGAAGGGAGCGGATAGGGTTCTGTGATGCCACAGTCCGACAGGAGAGAAACGAACACGATCTCATGCGGGATTTTGGTGATGAGATAGTTGGCTATACGCAGAACCGGAAGCTCTGCGCGTGCCTGGCTGAAGAGGCCGGATTGCTTGACGCGCAGCGTGATTCCACGGCGGCCATCAATGCAAGACTATGGGGGCGACTCATCAGGGAAGGAATCGTGCCTGAGACAGAGAGAAATGTCCTCGATGGATGGACGGCGTGTTTTGAGTAGAATTCCTGCCGGTGATAATGGTCTGTGGTCAGGAGGTAGAGGGAGGTGTGACATGATGGGAAGGATGTCCAGTGAATAGGTCTGTGGACAAACGTCGGGTTTTGGTGGTGCTGGTTGTTCTGGGTGTCATTGTCTTACCCATGGTGTTTAGCCTGTCTTTCATTCACGAGCGACTGACAATGCTCACGGACTCATTTGTCTACATGAGCGGCGCAGTGTCCTTGGCTGAAGGTAATGGTTATCTCAATCCACAAGGCACTCCGCAGACTGCCTGGCCGCCGGGATATTCTGTTGTCCTTGTGCTGCCGACATGGCTCGCAGGGCAATCTGTGTTCGCATACAAGTTAACCAATATTCTGTTTGCGGGCCTCGCCACTGGGGTGTGGTTATTGGTTCTGTGGCGTCTTACAAGCCCGCTTAGGGCTGCTCTGGTCATGATGCTTGTTGCAGTGTCGTTCCCATGGATCTATTTCACGCACATGGTGTGTTCCGACATCGTTTTTACACTGCTGGTTGCATGTTTCCTGCTGGGGATGCTGTTGCACAGAGACGGGAACAGAGCGGGCGGGTTAGTCCTCATGACCGTGTCTGCGATGTTTGCCCCGTTGGTCAGAATGGCGGGCGTGACTCTGCTGCCGGTCTGGGCGATTGTGGTTCTGGAACTCGATCGATTCTCATCCTGGTGGCGCGGGAGCACAAGATGGCGGTTTCTGCTGTCAAGAGTGGCCATGGGTGTGGTGCTGGTCCTCCCCTTAGCGCTATGGCTGGGGAGGAATATTCTCATTTCGGGCGAGCCCACATTGCCGCCGACAGGAGTGAGCCCTGAATATAGGGCATCTCTTGCGAAGTTGGGGATCAGTGAGTTCACTTTCCTTACACGGCTCTGGATTAACATAAGGGGGTACGCCCACATTTTGGTTCTTCCGGGACAGAGCGGGATCGCCAAGATAGGGTTGCTTCCGCTCTATGTGCGTATCGTCTGCTGGACCCTGACGGCACTTCTGGTTGCGGGGTGGGGTAAGGCGATCTTTGGGCGGCAGCGGAGAGCAGCCTTTGCCTTTGCGGCTTACGCTGGGATGCTGCTGGTGCACAACTGGTACGATCTCCGTTACTTGCTACCAGTGCTGCCGCTCTATCTTCTCTGGATTATAGAGGGAGCCGAGGCGGTAGTGGCGCTCCCTGTTCGGCTTGTTCCTGTTTGCCGTCGGTTCTTCGATCGTGTTTCTTTGCCTGCTCTTGTCAATACGGGTGTCGCAGCACTAGTAGCGTTGAGTTTTGCTTTTTCGGCAATGGGGCCGCAGGGCAAGCGCTTGCGATCACGTACATATGAGGGAGCAACAGCCCGACTGCATGAAGCTTGTTGCTTCATCAGAGACGATCCGGCCCCTGGAGCTGTGCTGGCTGCCGGTGGCCCCGGATTTATCAGGTTGTGGACGAGACGACAGGTGGTCAGTTCTCTCAGTCTGCTCAATGCCGAAGCGCAACTCAAGTCACTTGAGATCCCTGAAGAAGTGCGTTTCTTGATATTGGATGAAAGCGATTTCGTCGACTACAGAAGATGTCATCTCGATCCCCTTGTTGGCAGGAACCGAGACAGGCTTGAAGCAGTTTTCAGGAAAGAGAACACGATCGTATACAGGGTTCAGCCCAAAGCCGAGAGCACGAGCCTGCCATGACTTCGGCTGCCTCTGTCCATATGCATCTGTTTTAGCAATCGGATAGCCGATCCATGAGGAGTATGGTGTGCGTATTCTGATTATCGTACCTCGGGTGCTGTTTCCGTCGGATACCGGCGCTAAGATCCGGTCCGCGAATCTTTTCGCTGAGCTGGCAAGAGAGCATGACACAACGATGGTTTGCCTCCGGAGCAATACCGACAGGGCTGAAGATATCAGCAAGATGCGCGAGATCTGTGCGTGTCTTGAGATGGTCGGTTGGGATGAAGTGGTTACTCACAGTCCGCGGTTCTATCTTGAGGTGCTGCGAGGGGTGCTCTCTCCGCTGCCCTATTCGGTCAGGAAGTTCGCTGTTACTGCTCAACGCGAACGAGTTCGAAGACTCCTGAAGGAGCAGCATTTTGACGTGTTGATCTGTGACAGCCTGCCCCTGGTCCCGAATACGCCGTTCCCGCTAGATGTACCCGCCGTCCTGTTCCAGCACAATGTCGAGGCCGTCATACGCAGGAGGCAGTGCGAAAAGGCTCTTAACCCGCTCAAGAAGGCTTATCTCTACTGGGATTGGCTTCGAACGCATAGGTATGAGGCCGCTGCGAGTCGGCTGTTTGATCACTGTATCATGGTCTCAGACAATGACTGCCAGACGATGATGTCTGAGTACGGAGTATCCACAACATCGTCGATTCCATTGGGAGTGGATATGGAGTTCTTTCGTCCGGAAGTGCCGGACCCGAGCAGCGAGGGATCAGACATCGTCTTCACGGGTTGCATGGATTGGATGCCGAACATCGATGGCGTGCGGTTCTTTGTGCGGGAGGTGCTTCCTCTAATCAGGCGTGAAGTGGACTGTCATCTGTGGGTTGTTGGCCGTCGGCCTACGAGAGAAGTGGAAAAGCTTGGCAGAGATGGTCAGTCTGTCACTGTAACCGGGGCAGTGGAAGACATCCGCCCTTACGTGGCCCGTGGAGCGGTATATGTTGTGCCGCTTCGTATCGGAGGCGGAACGCGAATCAAGATCTTTGAGGCGCTGGCAATGGGCAAGGCTGTCGTGTCGACGAGTCTGGGTGCCGAGGGTTTGCCGGTTACTCACAACAAGAACATCTTGCTTGCGGATTCCGCGGAAGCACTTGCCAGGAACGTAGTGTCACTCTTACGGGATCCTGAAATGAGGAGACGTCTGGGTGAGGCCGGCAGGCAACACATGGTTGAGAACTACACATGGGAGGTCGCTGCCAGGGCAATGGCAGAGGCGTGCAGAAAGGTAGTAGAAGAGAGGCTATGAGAATTAGTGTATTCGGGCTGGGGTATGTTGGAGCGGTCAGCTGTGGTTGTCTTGCGCATGATGGGCATGATGTCGTAGGTGTCGATGTCAACCAGGAGAAGGTCGGGCTCATCAATGCCGGGCAGAGTCCAGTTGTTGAAGAGAAAATTGATGGGCTCATCGAGACATACGTGAAGGGCGGTCGCTTGCAGGCATCTCTGTCCGGAGAGGAGGCGGTTAAGAGTACGGAGGTCTCTCTGATCTCAGTTGGGACACCCAGCCGTGCTGACGGCGGTCCCGACATGACAGCGATTGAGCGGGTCTGTGAGACGATAGGCAAGGGTATCCGGGCCAAGCAAGAGAGACACTTGGTTGTTGTTCGGTCCACCGTTATCCCCGGTACAGTCCGATCGACCGTGATACCCGTACTGGAGTCGGCCTCGGGTTTGCAGGTGGGCCAAGAGATCGGCGTGTGCTTTAACCCGGAGTTCCTCCGCGAGGGCAAATCGGTATGGGACTACTACCATCCGCCATACACGCTTGTGGGGAGCGATCAAGCTGTAGACGCGAGGGCTGTTGAGCCGCTCTACAAGAAGGTGGAAGGGGAGTTTCGTGTTACATCGCTTGAGACCGCAGAGATGGTCAAGTACATTTGCAATGCCTTTCATGCACTCAAACTCACTTTTGCAAATGAGATTGGAATTATAGGTCAGAGTCTGGGTGTGGATGCCCTCGAGGCGATGCGGCTAGTGTGTGAAGACCGCAAGCTCAACATTTCCGATGCCTACATGGTGCCGGGGTTCGCTTTTGGGGGGTCGTGTCTGCCGAAAGACCTGCGCGCGCTTCTCCGGCAGGCCGAGCAACATCGATTGAAACTGCCGTTGCTGTCCGGTGTGATGGAAAGCAATGTTGTTCAGATCCAGCGCGCGATCGATCTGGTATGTTCTTTGGGCAAGCGCAGAGTAAGTGTCTTGGGGCTCAGCTTCAAGGCCGGCACAGATGATCTGCGAGAAAGCCCCTTGGTTGCAGTAGTGGAGGCGTTGATTGGCAAGGGCTATGACGTGAAGGTCTATGACAAGAATGTAGCACTGGCCCGATTGATCGGCGCCAACAGGGCCTACATTGACCGTGAGATCCCCCACATTGCGTCGCTGATGGTGGATAATCTCGACGCCGCCCTTGCCCATGGGAAAGCGCTTGTAATAGGGAACGGAGCCGATGAGTTCGACACCATCAGTTCCAGAATCCAACCGGATCAAGTGGTGGTAGACTTCGTGCACGTGGCGTCGCTACGTGGGTTGCCGCGTGAGCAGTATCATGGAATAGCCTGGTAGTAGGCTGATCTCTCAGCAGGCGGTGCTCATGTAGAGTGCCGCCTTCTTTTTGCAGAATCTTGACATATCACTGACACGAGCGCCCGGTCCTGGCTGTATCATGATCTTAGTGAGTACAAGGAGTTCGCCATGAAGGGTTTATTGTGTCTGCGGATGGTGTTGCTGTTGGTCTTAGGTGTTGTGGCCTTATCTGGTTGCCCCGTCCTCGCGGTGGAGTCGCATAGTTGGCCTTTCACAACCCCCGGTCAATACGCGGTATCGGACTCAAACGATATACAAGTGGCCAATGGTGTGGCCGGTTTGCAGCTCAGCGATCTCTCTTTTGTGCATGGTGACTTAGTTAACTACAGAACGGGTGTTGTTCCTGATGCGCCACTCTATTTCGGGGCGGACACGGCGATTGGGTTGGTGAAGGCGGACGGTTTGTATGCGGCCGGCTCTGAGTATGTGTCGCGAGTGATCGAAAACCCGGCAGGCAACCTTTGGAGGGCTGTCAATATCAAGACGTCCAGTGACACGGTTGCAAATAACAACACGATTGAGTTGGGCGTGGATGCGGAAGGGCTGGTAGGGCTCTATCACTTCAACGATGATGGTATTCTGGATGCTGTAACAGGTGGCTACGGCAGCAATGTTGGAGGCTCATTTGTAACAGATGCTGTCTTTGGGTCGCATTCCATCTACTTCGGGGCCGGTAATCCGTACGCATATCTTCACGGTACGGGCGTGCTTGATCGCGCGGAGGCCGTAACTATCGCATTCTGGGTCAAACCGAAGGTGTTCTACGGGGAAACCTTCGGTAATCCCTCGCTGATGTCGCATTTCGGCTATGACCGTGACTCGCATAGGCCAGGGCTATCGATCAAGACCACTGCCCATCAGTATGTCTATCCTGGGTGCGGGGCGACGACTCCGATGGAAGTGGACAAGTGGTTCTTCATTGCTGGTACGTTCGACAGTTCCGTTGGGTACGGGCACATCTATGTGAATGGACGCCAAGAGAACGTTACATCGCCGGTTCAGTATGGTCTTGTAGACGACCCAAATCAGTTAATTGTAGGGTTTTTCAGTCAGCATTTCTGGAATCGGATCCAGATCGACGAAGTGATGCTGTTCCGGAGGGCGCTTTCACCAGTTGAGATAGAAAAACTATATAGAATGGGACTGGGAGTGAAGCTACAGGTGCGTTCTGGGGGTGGCACGAACATTGTCTCGCACTTTGTGGGGCCTGAAGGAACGAATTCTGCCTATGCTGGTGGCAAGCACGCTCTGGAGTTTGGCCATGGGTTCGACCCTTCAGCACCATACCTGCAGTATCGTGTGCTCATGGCAAACTCCGCTGAGAGGGCGTCTACTCCGCTGTTGGACTCTGTCGTATTCCAGGGCACGGATGTAGACGTGTTTGATGATACACTTGACGATTTCTCGCACGGTTCTTTTGGGGCGGACCTGGTGACATATCCAGCAAACAGGACAGGGGGGTTCCTTGGGCTATCGAAGTTGCCGAACGGGTCGTACCATCAGTCGGGCTCGTACCTCTCTCGTCCTTTGGATGCCGGCCCGGGTGAAGAGGGCGCTACATGGTCGCGTATCTTCTGGGTGTTGGGTAACCGGTCTCTCTCCGATGATCTCGTTGGGCTGGTTGGGCTCTGGCCGTTGGAGGGGTCCTGGGCGGAGGCAACTGGGGCAAATATCAACTATGCCGAGACGGCGCTGGACTTCTCGCGGGCATCGAAAGTTGGAACTGGCGCTTGCTACTTCAATGGCGAGAATGGGTCGGTGACGCTCGTAGAAGCCGGTGGCGACATCATTGGTCAATTCAAGACACTGGAGTTCTGGGTTGACTATGATGACCCTAGTGGAGGTCTGATGGAGCTTGTCTCAGATGATCCGAATCCCGCTACGGTGGTTCTGACCAATGGATGGATAGTAGCCGAGAACTGGGATTACCCTGTTGATATTTATGTCAATGGCTACAACGGTTCCGCTAAGCTTGAGGGGGGGTGGAACCATGTGGCATTGGTCGTGGATTTTGCACAAACCGTGTCGAACATGGTTGTGGGGCAGGTTCAGGGAGACTACTTCCATGGAAAACTGGACGATGTGGCAATGTTTGATAGGTCCTTGGCCGCAGGCGAGGTAGCCATACACTATCTCGACGCACTAAAGGAAGCGGGTGGTGATCTGTATTTCGAGGTCCGTGCGGCTGACACGCTCGAGGCGCTGGCGGGTAAGCTCTTTACAGGGCCGTTTACGGGTGGGGCGACGGATGAGGACAGAGACGGTGGCCTGGACAGTGCGGATGGTGAAACGCTGTCAGGGCAGAGCGGTCGGTATCTTCAGTATCGCTTGAATATGTCAGGTGATGGGAATGTAACGCCCAGTGTTCAGTCTGTCAGGCTCACTTATCGGTTTATCTATGACATATGGGACAGTACGGCTGATGATTTCGCGGGAGGTTCGTTCGGTGATGAATCTACCCGTTGGTATGGCAATGAGATGGCAAAGGAGCATCTGGGGTCGATCGGACCATTCAATGCCCGCCCGTCGGGTGATGCGACGTGGGAGGGGCTTTGGCACATGGATGAAGATGAGTGGATGGGTGTGCTGCCGGTAAAGGACTCATCTGGATCCGTGCCGCCGCCACATGGCCAACCCAAAGGGGATGCTCAGACGGTGGAGCAAGGGCGCGTGGGGACGCGGTGTGCTTACTTTGATGGCGATGGAGATGCGGTGACGCTTCAGCCGCTCTATGAAATCGCTGATAAGGATTTCACCCTCGCCCTATGGTTCAAGACAGAATCCACGGAGCGGGCTGGTCTTCTTTCGAACTTCGATGGTGTAAGCTACTGGTCCCTGGAGGTCAACGGTGATGGCAGCGGAGTAGAAATACCTGGTGCGGCGGCGTTTGTCATCAAGAACGAGAGCAAGACACCACAGATGGCTACGGTCGCTGGGCTCGGGCTAAACGATGGTTACTGGCATCATATCGCGGGTGTGCGGCGAGATCCCTTTATTCATATCTATATTGATGGTATGCGTGCGGGAAGTTCTTGGATTGGGGAAACGTATGACATCCTCGGTGTCACAACACCGCGTATTGCCCAGTACGGGACGAACGAGATCTACTATGCTGGCTATATTGACGAAGTAGCAGTGTTGTCGCGGCCGATGTCAGATGCGGAGTTAGGTGCACTGGCAGGCGTAGGACGCGGGCTTGGTGCAGATGCGGAGTACATTGGTGAGCCGATTGATGCTGGTCGTGTGTCGATCTGGCGTCAGATTTCGTGGGGCGCTGGTGGGCCGCATGGTACACCGCTCGAGACCGATGATACGACGGTGGTTGGGCTGTGGCATTTGGATGAGTCGAGTGGCGACGCCATCGATGAGAGCGCGTACGGAAACCATGGAACCGTCAGTGTGGGCGGGCGTGGAACTGCCGGTGTGTTCAGCAATTGTTATGACTTCGCCGGGGCAGATGACGTTACGGTTTCCGGGGGGATGGGGTTGGTGACGGCGGTGACGGCGGAGGCGTGGGTCTACACGGATGATCCGCGGAATCGGGGTGTGGTTGAGCGCTCGAATGGCTCGGATGGGTTTGTGCTTGGGCTCGATGGCGAAGGGCGGCCGACGTTCCAGATGGGTGGGGCAACGGCGGCCGTTTCGCCACTGGCGCTCCAGGTGGATCGCTGGTCGCATGTGGCCGGTACGTATGACGGCTACAAGGCCCGGCTGTACGTCGATGGTGCGCTGGTGGCGGCGCAGCCGGTCATTGGTGTGGGTGCGAATGCTCTTGGTGAGGATCTCGTGATAGGCGCCGGGTTTGTGGGACGGATCGATGAAGTCGCTGTTCACAACCGCGCGCTGATCGATGAGGAATTGAGGGACCACTACCGTTCCGGCACGGGCGATATTCGGTTCCAGGTTCGAGTGGGCGACAGCGCGAACCTGACCGGGGACTTCATCGGCCCCGACGGCACGACGAACACCTTCTTCAGGAAGTACTGGGGCGCTGAGATGGGGGCGGACCTGCTGGGGGTTCAGCAGTTTCTCCAGTATCGCGTGTTGATGGACAACGACAATCACCGTTTCCCGGTTGTGCTGCGCGGTGTACAGGCGGATGTGACAAGCTTCTCTACGGTGAACCCGTGGGTAGAGCCTGCCGATGGATTTGGGTATGACTTTACTGGTCGATTGACGGACTTCGGTCACACGCTGGGGCTGGCAGGGCCCAACACGGGGGTTCGCTATCAGCTTTCCGGTGACAATGGCGTTAACTGGTATTACTGGGGCGGGTCGGCCTGGGAGGCTTCCACGGGGCTTGATTGGCCGGGAGAAGTGTCGGAGGCCGGGACGATCTCAAGCAATATTCCGTCGTTTTTCGACCAGCTCTACTCGAAGGAAGGCGGCACGTTCAAGTTCCGCGCGTTTCTGCACTCGGAGGGTGATTACCAGATCGAGTTGGATCAGGTGGATATCGAGGCGTCGACGGGGCGTATTGTTGTTACGGAGCCGAATGGCGACGAGGTGGGCGACGATGCGTGGGTTGTGGGTGTTACGAACATCATCACCTGGGAAACGGACGGTGATGTGGGTAGCTCCTTGACCATCGAGTTCTCTGAAGACAGTGGGCAGAACTGGACCACAGTTGACGATGACGTGTTCCATTCGGGAACGAATGGGTCCTATGCCTGGCTTACGCCGTATTTCGGACTGGGGGCCGGACGTGATGAGTGTCGTATCAAGATCACGGACAATGCTGACGAAACGGTCTGGGACATGTCGGATACCGATTTCGAACTCGTTTTCCGGTATCGGCTGATTGCGCCGAACGGTGGAGAAGTCTGGTACATCGGAGAGACGAACGTGATTCGTTGGCACGAACCTCCCGGTTTGGGTACGCCTGCGGACCTCTACTTCAACCTTAGCGGCCATGACCAGCTCGGCACGAGCCTGAGTGACCCGGGCTGGCAATACCGCGAGAGTGTCCCCACCACTCCGGGAAGCACGAACAACATGTACGCGTGGATTACACCCAAGGACATCCCCGAGCTGATCTCACCGGCGGCGCGGTTACAGATAACGCCGGAGAACAGCATGTCGGCTCACGACATGTCGGATCTCCCTTACACGATGGCGGGTATCCGGATTACGAGCCCCAATGATGCAACGGCGTGGAAGCGCGGTTCGGAGCAGACGGTGACTTGGGCGGCGGCAGGTGATGTCGCCGGTGGCGTCACACTGGAGTTCTCCGGGGATGGTGGCGCCAACTGGGACCCCGTTGTGCCGGGGACGATCCCGTGCAGTGTGTCCAGCAACAATACGTACTCGTGGACTATCGTGGCTGATAACCCGTCGCAGAGTTCGATGCTCCGCATGGTGTCAACGAACCAGCCGCGTATCTGGGCTGTATCGGACGTGTTCACGGTTTCCGATATTGACATTAAGGCCCCCGTGGCGGGTGACGAGTGGCAGACGCTGTCGACGAACCTGATCAAATGGACGGCTGGTGGTGCGGGCGATGAGGTGAACCTGTTTTACTCGATCGATGGCGGGACGAACTGGGTTCTCATCAACGAAGAAGATCCGGTGTTCAATGACAACACGGCGGGGGTTACGAACGAGTTTCCCTGGGTTGTGCCAGACCTGCCGGGTGATACGCAGATCAGGATCCAGTCATTGCTGAGTACAGAGCTGTTCGCCGATTCCGATGTGTTCCAGATCTCCGGCATTCGTATCACGGCCCCGAACGGCGATGCCCGTTGGGAGTATGGTACACTGAATACCATAGACTGGGTCTATGCCGGCAATGGTCTCGAGCAGGGGCGGGTGATGTTCTCGTACGACAACGGTCACACTTTCACGAATCTCAAGGATGTGGGTCTGTTCTCCGGTAACTATGGGTTCACTCCGGACAGGCCCACGGCTCGTGCCCTTGCACGTGTTGAAGCGCTGAGTGAACCGTACGCTTCGCTTGGTGTGGCGGGGCAATCGGACAGCTACTTCACGAACGCCGGTATCAAGGTGACATCGCCCGAACTGGACGATGTTATCAAGATGGGGAGCTTGGCGGCCAATCCGATTCAGTGGCTTTCGGCAGGTGTGCTTCCCGGCAATGATGTGGTGGATCTGTCGTATTCGGATGGGGTGACGGAAACGGCCCTCTTCACGCTGCAGAATAGCGAGGATTTCAACGAGACGACGCACGTATCAGGCTATAACTTCAAACCTTGGACACCTGAGACATCGCTGAATCCGTCCGAGACGGCGCGGATAAAGGTCTTTGGCGATGGGCCGTTCGGTGACTACACCGGTTGGTCCGAGCAGTTCGTACTGCAGGGCGTGCGGATTGTGGAACCGACATCCGGTAGCTCGTGGAATATTGACTCAACACGTGAGATTCGTTGGCTGAACGCTGGGTTTGGTGTGGGTGCGGATGCCCGGATGTATATTTCGACGGATGGTGGATCCACGTTCGATCCGACTCCGATACTTCCCGATGTGGTTCTGGATAGCGGAGATGTAGATTGGCTGATCCCATTTGGAACGCCTCCGACAACGAACGCGGTGTTAAGGTTGGATGTCGTCGACGACCCTGAGTCGTTCTCTGCTCGCTCGCTGCCTTTCACGCTCAAGGGATTGAGCGTGAGCCAGCCGACCGTTGGGACGAGTTGGGACTTGGGCGCAACGGAGACGATTGAGGTGCTGGCTGCCGGAGCAGGTGACCTGGTCAATATCTACTACTCGGCTAACGATGGTGCCTCTTTCGATACGGACAACCCCATAGCTGTGGGCGCAACGATTGCTGATGGGCCGAATAGCCTGCCGTGGACGATTGAGCTGTATCGTGTTCCCTCGACGAATGCACGGATCTGGGTCGACTCGGTGTCAACAGATGCAACGATCGTGTCGGATCCGTTCACCGTCGCGGGTATTCTGGTGACGGAGCCGGCGAGCGTGAACATCTGGGCGGCGAACGAGACGAATCATATCGAGTGGATTGCGGTAGGGACGAGTTCCGATTTCAGAGTGGAGCTTATCGACGCATCCTCCAACGTCGTTGAAGTCGTAACCCCCAGCGTAACAGGAACGTCCTTCGACTGGCCTACTCCTTTGTCGGCAGTCGGAACCGATCTGCGCATCCGTGTGTCGGAGGTCGTCGGCAGTTATGTTGGCATCTCCGAGCCGTTCAAGATTGTTCAGGACCCGACGCTGGAAGTCTTGCAGCCGGTAGATGGTGCGTTTCTGAAGAACGGACGTACTTATCAGGTTGTCTGGACGAAGGCGGGTGCCATGCCGTTGACGTTTGAGGCGAGTTACTCGTTCGATGATTTCGCCTCGTCAAACGTGATCTCGGGTGTGCCGCTGTTTACGAACAACCAGTATTTCCTGGACTGGGTGCTGGATAACCCTGATGAACTGGGGCCGGCGAAAGTCCGTGTTGTTAACACGGGTATTCCGTCTATTCAGGATACGACAGAGGACATCAACATGGTGGCTGATATTGTGGTGAACTCGCCCAACGGTGGCAATCAGTACTATGCCCTCAAGAACTACGATGTTGCCTGGTTCACATCGGGGAACACAACGCAGTTTGATATCTACTACTCAACCAACCGGTTCCGTCCTGTCGATAGCTGGAAGAAAATCAATACGGCGGGACCCATAACAGGGCTGGGACACGGTCAGTTGAGCCAGTGGTCAGATTGGCTGGTGGCGGATGATGTGAGTGCGACTGTGTGGATGCGTATCCAAGACGCCAACTACACGGACATGTTCCCGGCGAATGCTGAAGGTCCGTTTGATGACTCGGACGACATGTTCAGCATTATCTATTACACGATTCAATGGAACGTCGTGAACGGCGAGACCGGTGACGATCTAGACAAGTTGGCGGTCAGCGATAGTTCGGGTTGGTCGGAGTCAGGGCTTTCTTCGCCCATCATTCACTACTATCCGTATGGGAACTTCGACACTGTCTGGACGCGTGCGCTGTTCTCGAGCAAGGTTGAGTTCGACTGGCTCTCTGAACCGAGCCGTACCATTACCGTTGAGCTTACGCCTACGGATAAGGATCCGGATTTCGATGTCATGGCGAATTTCGCGTATGACTCGGCAAACCGTTCGTTCGATATCGCGACATGGATCGAGCGTGGCGGGCAAGTGCTAACGCAACCGGATGCCTCTCTGGTAGAGATATATGAGTCCGACGGCGACAAGATCGAATCAATCTCCAGCAGTAGCCCGATGAATGGCGTGTTCTTCAGTCTGTGGGATGTTGATGACACGGAGTTGGCTGTCTACGGTACTACCAATGTCTATTCGGCCACCGAGGTGTTCTGGGCGAAGGTTCTGATTCAGTTCTCGGGCGAATGGTATTCGTCTGCGTTGACGTTCCAGCTTCGTCAGCCTGCCAGTGACGAGATATTGCAGGTGATCGATGCGATTGAGGCGGCGGCGACGAATATCCTCGGCGAAGTGTCGGGGATTGGGACGTTGGTTGGGGGTGTCAGCAACCAGATCGATGCTCTGTCGGCACAGGTGGGCGGTGGGTTCCTGGATGTGCTGGCTGCCGTAGGGACGAATACGGACTTGCTGGTGGACGGGGTGCTGCCGGGCATCGAAGACCTCAGCAATAACCTGGTGAATGTATTCGGGCCATCGATCACAAATACGGAAGCGCTGGTTGAACTGATGTATCCGGAAGTTGGTGGAGCTCGCATCCTGACACGACCGCTGCAGTTGGTGCGTGGAAGTACGAATACGTTCCTGTATCGGACACAGAATTACGATGCCAGCGTGGTGGAGTTGTATGTGTATGACGCCGAAGGCAACGACCCGTGGCTGATGCACTACGACATGCTGGATTATGGGACGGTCTCGGGAATCTACCGCGCAAACGTTATTATCCCGACAGGTTTCGCACATGATAGCTGCGTCATTCAGTGTGAGGATCCGGACGCGGCCGACCGGTTGCTGGTGGAGATCATCGATCCGGCTGCCGCGGATCTGGCCAGCAGAATGGAGGAGGTCTACGGTGCCGTGACGAACATGCAGCACTCCATCACGAACTTGGCTGACATGAGCACTCAGCTCACCGGTCTCACGGATGTTCTGAATGGCATGACGAACGATTTACAGGATTTGACGGATGCAGTGACTAAGCTTCCAGATCTGAGTGTTGTAACCCAGAGCATCAGCGAATTGACTGTGGCTGTGGAGGCTTTGGATATCGATAGTCTGTCGAATACGCTCGGGAGACTGGAATACGCCATCACCAATCTCAATATCCCGGATCTCAGCGGTATATCCAATAGTATAGCACTGCTTAATCAGGCTGTCGCAGGCATGTCAACGAATATCGACTTCACGGCGGTACAGGACGGCATTGACGATCTGCGCAACGACCTGGGAGGCCTGCTGGGCGTTGATCTGTCTGGTGCGCAGGATTCGTTGGATTTGATCCTCTCGCAGGTTGGTGGGTTGGGCGGAACGGACTTGTCCGGGCTTGAAGGGCAGATTTCAGGTTTGCGTAGTTCTCTACAGGGGGTCGATGATGTGAACCTGACCGGTCTTGATGCGAAACTCAGCGCTCTGCAGGATGCGATTGCCGGTGTGGACCGGATTGAAGCGCAGCTTGGGCAGTCGTCCGATGGTGTTGATGCAGATACGCTCTTCTCGCGACTGTCGAAGGTGTCGAACTCGGCGGACCAGGCCGGTTCGTCAGCGGCGGGGGCTGAGAAGTTTGCGTCGAGCGCCAAGACGAAGGCGGGTGATGCGGCGTCTGGGATCCAAGCGCTCAAGCAGGCGCTCGCGGAAGGCGATACGGAGGAGGCCAAGCGGCAACTGCGGCTGATTCAACAGTCGCTGAATGAAGCGAAAGCCGATATTGACCGCATACCGGAAGGTGTGACGTTGGCCGAGCTTCAGAGCGAACTGAGCACAACCAAGCGGACAGTTGCCGAACTAGCGGACAGCCACGGATTCACCTGGCTGACAAGTATGGGTGAGGATATGACGGAGATCGGAGGCCCGGGGTCAGAGGTCGGAGGAGAGGTGACGGATCTTGGCAAGCTGAGTCAGAGTGTCGAAGAGGTGAGGGGATCGATGGAGTTTATGCAGAAGCTGCTGGATGAGATGAGGTACGAGCCGGTAGTGGAAGAGCAGTGGATTGGGGTTTCCGAATAACTATTCCGTGAACTTTGCCGAGAACTAATCCGACAGCTAACCCGAACAACTACACCGAGAACTTTGCCGAGAACTATATCGGAATAGTTCACGGCAAAGTTCACGGTACAGTTCTTGGGGACCGGAGGAGTTTACGGCAAAGTTCTCGGGGTAGTTTGTGAAGTGCTTGTCGAGGGCGTCTGCGTGTGTCAGGATGAAATGTGGAGGAGGCGATGAATCATGACTGTTGCTGAGATTCTGACCAGGGCAGGTGAGACGGAGGCGGGTGCGCTGCGTGAGCATGCCGTCTTGCTCAGTCTTTCGAAGTTGTCTCACTACGAAGCGGAGTGTCGTCGCTTTGAGAAGAAGTACAGCGATTCCTTCGAGCCTTTCCATGCTCGTGTGCGTGCCATTCAGGGCGAAGAGGATTTCGAGGTAGAAGATGATCTGATCGACTGGGAGTATGCCCACCGTTCGCGCGAGTGGTGGGCGTGTCGGGTCGAGGAGCTCCGCAATGCTGGCTGACCTCCTGCGTCAGTACAGCGATATTGTTGACTCATGGTCCGTGGATGACTACGCCCATGATGGCCCCCACCTGCGACTCAAGGCCAGCGTTGTGTTTCAGAACGGCAGCGTTCTTCACATCCGTCAGACGGTCATCGATGAGTGTATGTTCAAGTATGCCTACCACTGGCAAGATGCACATGGGGAGCTGATCTGTCGATGGGACAATGCCCCGCATTGGGAGACGATATCGACACATCCCCATCACGCCCATATTTGTCCGAACGAGGCACCAGTTGCAGACACGGCCGGAGGCGATCTTGCGATGGTTCTTTCTGTCATCGCTTCCAAGATCAGGACGGTGTCCTGATGGATCGATGGAGTTCATGCAGAATGCTCCGGTCGAGCAAGGGCGGCTGCGCCCGACCGGTTCGGAATACCGAACCGCTAAGGAGCGCTGCCACCCTCGCTCGACCTCCGCTTGGGGTAGGGGTGTGGCCCGGTGGTTGAGGAGCAGTGGATTGGGGTGGAGGAGTAGAGAGGGAGAAGCGGCCTGCGGCCGCTGGGGGAGGATGAATGTGTAGAAGTATCCGTCTTCCCGCCAGAGGACGGGCAGGCTGCTGCGCTACGCCGGGACAAGTCCGTCTTCGCTGCGCTACGCCGGGACAAGTCCGTCTTCGCTGCGCTACGCCGGGACAAGGGTGTAGAAGTATGGGGGGTGAGCGGTTGAGCCGTGCTTTTGCAAACTTACTCTTGCGCATTAAAATGGGCAGTTGGAGCCTGAGAATGAATGCCTGTGTGCCCCCACTTGGCCTTGGCCTCCGCTTTGGGCAGAGGGGAAGAGACGCGGTCTGCAGAATGTGTTGCTATGATGTAGCAGCCGTGTTATAGCATCTGTATGAAAGCATCTGAAAACCCCTTCTTCTTTCGTGAGTTGTCGCCTGATGCGCCGTTCTGTAATCGGGAGCAGGCCCAGCGGGATCTGTTGTCGTATGCGCGATCGAATGCGGCTGTGTTGCTCTATTCGCCGCGGCGGTTTGGGAAGACCTCATTGATCCGTCGCGTGCAGAATCAGTTGGTCGCCGACAAGGCGCTGGCATTGTACTGCGATTTCTTTGGCGTCACGGATGTCGATGAGGTTGCACGGCGTTTGGCGTGGAGCGTGTATGTTGCGACCCATAAGAGAAAATCCCTCTTTCAGAAGGCCATAGGGTTGTTGCGGTCTTTTCGTCCCGTACTGAAGCCGGATGAGAGTGGTGGCCTATCTGTCTCAGTCGAGCGGGTCGGTCGTTCTCTTGCGGGAATCGAGCTGTTGGATGATACGTTGCGGTCTCTAGCCCTGTTTGCCGAGGGGGCGTCAACACTTGTCAATGTGGCTTGGGATGAATTTCAGGAGATCGCGGATATCAAGGACGATATCAAGGTAGAGGGGGTCATGCGACAGCATGTTCAGGGCATGAAGGCCTCCTTCTTCTTTGTGGGAAGCCGACGCCGGGTGTTGCTGAACATGTTCAACGACCGGAAACGACCTTTCTACCAATGCGCACTGAACTACGAACTTCTGCCGATCGATGACGATGCGTTTGCCCCGTTCTTGAAGCATCGTTTCGAGTCGCAAGGCGTGACCTGTGCTGAGTCCGCCATCATGCCAGTGCTCCAGATGACCGGCGGGCATCCTTATTATACGCAGAAATGGTGCTTCTATCTTTACGAGATTGCGGGGTCGCGTGTGAGCGTAGCCCAAGTGGACGAAGCGTTTGAGCTGCTGTTGGCGGGCGAGCGTCCGGTTTTCGAGGCGATTCTTCAAGGACTGGCACCCCGTCAGACCGCACTACTGCGCGCCCTGGCGGCGGATCCGACTGCGTCGGTGTTTGCATCGCCCTATATTGCAGACCACGGTTTAGGATCCACGGGCGCGGTACAGGGCGCTCTGAAGAAGCTGACGGCGCTTGATTTGGTCGAACGCGGGTCTGCGGGTTCAGCCTGGCGAGTGGGAGATCCGATGTTCCGGCTATGGTTAAGCAGGATGGGTCGCTTGGGGTAGGGGGCCGGACCGGTGGTGGAAGAGCAGTGGATCGGGGTTTCCGAATAACTATACCGAGAACTTTGCCGAGAACTATATCCGACAGCTACTTCGGAATAGTTTACGGCAAAGTTTACGGAGTTGTTTAGGGAGATCGGAATAGTTCGCGGCAAAGTTCACGGGGTAGTTTTGGGGAGCGCTTGTCGTTTGCCTTTGATTTGTAGGGGCAGTATGCTGATGATGAAGTCTTGGGAGGTACGTGATGACGACATTCGACAAACAGAGCGTGGGTGACCTGCTGCTTGATGTATTGGCGGAGTTTTATCGGGTGAAACGCAAGCTTGAACACCTGGCGCGAAAGTACGGGTGCGATCTGGGTCAGTTTCAGACGCGTGTTGAGTCGGAGTCGGAGTCGTTCGAGCAGTATGATGATCTGATTGAGTGGAAGGCATACCAGGCTTCCTTCAGTGAGTTGGGTGAGAAGATCGAGGAACTGAAGCATGGACGCTTTCAGATCGCTTGATCAGTCGCCGCTGGTTCTATCCTTCGATGTTGTCGATCACCGCATCGCATCCTGATCATAAGCATGTGGCCGAGGAAGTTGAGTCGGCAGACGAGGTGTCGCTGGATGAGGTGTTGAGCAGTATTCGGGAACAGATTGGGGTTGAGGAGTAGGGGACGCTGCGGGGGGCCGCGGCGGGGGAGGATTGGAGTGTAGAAGTAGGTGTAGAAGTATGGGGACCGGTTGATGGGGCCGTACTTTTGCACTTACTTTTACACTTTGATCCTCTTTTCTCGCTTCGTGGTGGTGCAGTAGGCTTGGAGCGCCTCGTGGAAGCGGCCGCTGCACATGGCGGCGACGGCGCGGGCTTGTTGGGCTTCGGGGGTGGGGGCGATCCGGCAGGCGGCGCGGAAATGGCGAAGGGCCTGGTTGGGGGATTGTTGTTGAAGTGAGCGTATCCCCTGACGCCGATGGCGGTCGGCGCTTGCCAGGAGCGTGTGAAATGCGGTGAGATCGGCGCCACAGCGCGGACAGGGCGTGGCGCCGGCATCGAGAGCGCGTTGACAGGCGGGGCAGCGCATCAGGCGGTCTCC
>CAYFPQ010000012.1:54286-54502 GCA_964345005.1 uncultured Victivallales bacterium
GATCGCCCGCTACGGTATCGTTGTCGACGCCGGCGCCGATAGGCGTATCAGGCCCGGTGTCGCCGAAGAGTTCGCGTATTTCGGCGCGTGAGCGGGCGATATCTTCGTCGCTCAACTTAGCCAGCGCGTCCTCGATCGTGATGTCCTTGGTCAGTCCGGTGTCTTTCTCGATGGCGGTGACGTTGGTATCGGTGCGCAGGTCGATGCCTTTCTTGC
>CAYFPQ010000012.1:54512-61274 GCA_964345005.1 uncultured Victivallales bacterium
GTGACGTGCAGGATGCCGTCGAGGTCGAGTCCCATGGTGATGTCGATCTCGTTGCCGGCGGGCACGGGCGAGAGACCGGTTACTCTGAACCGGCCGATCAGCGTGTTGCGCCGGGCATCGGGGTTGTCGCCCTGGAATACGGTGACTTCGACTTCTTCCTGTTCGTCGGTCATGGTCCCGAAGCCTTCGGTTCGACTGATCGGCAATGGGGTTCCGCTTTGGATGACTGGAACAAAGCGATGGATGCTCATGGCGCCGTCGAGCATGCCGACGGCGGAGGTGCCGAAGGTATAGGGGGTGATATCGACGAGGATGCGGTGATCGTCGCTCCCCATGAGGCGTGCGGCCATGACGCCGGCGCCGTAGGCGACGGCGAGATCGGGATGGACATCGTGACGTGGGCGTCGGCCCATTTCGTTCGCGATGCGCTGTTGGATGCACGGGATGCGCGTGGCGCCGCCGACGAGAACGATGTCGTCGATCTGGTCGGGCTTGAGGTCGGCATCGGTGAGTGCCTCGTGCATGGCGGTGATGGTTCGGTCTATGAGGGGCTGGATGCGATCTTCGAATTCGAGTCGCGAAAGTTCGGTGCTAATGGAGGCATCGTCCTGCCCGGTGGTTTCGAGATTGGTTTCGATGACAGTGGCGTGCGGGTTGTCGGAGAGGTGCAGTTTGGCGGTTTCCGCGCTGCGTGTAAGGCGGTAGCGGGCGCTGGCTGCGAGATGGTCGGGATGTATCCCGTCGGCATCGAGTTGTTCCTGGATCCATTCGACGATGGTTGCATCCATGTCGTCGCCGCCGAGCCGGTTGTCGCCGTGACTGGAGATGACCTCCACGATGTCGCCTTCGACGCGTACAACGGATACGTCGAATGTGCCGCCGCCGAGGTCGAAGGCGAGCACATGGCGAGCGCCGCCGGCATCCTGCTTCTCGTAGGCGAGGCAGGCTGCGGTGGGTTCGTTGACGATGCGGACGACTTCGAGTCCGGCGATGGCGCCCGCATCGCGCGTGGCCTGGCGTTGTGCATCGGAGAATTGCGCGGGCACGGTGATGACGGCTTTGCCGACGGGGTGTCCGAGCTTGCGCTCGGCGCGATCCTTGAGTGCGCGCAGTATCATGGCGGACAGTTCCTGGGGGAGGTAGTCGCGGTCGCCCATGCGGAGTTTCTCGTCGGACCCCATCCGGCGTTTGACGGAGCGTACGGAGCGTTCGGGGTAGAGGACATACTGGTTGCGCGCGGCGGCGCCGACCATGAGTTCGCCCTCGGGAGTGAGGCCCACATACGAGGGCATGATGGGGGAGCCGTCTTCTTCCACCAGTTCGATGCGGCCATCCACGCAGACGGCGACTTCGCTGTTGGTGGTGCCTAGATCGATGCCGATAATGTCGTTGTTCATGATGCTTTCTCCACTTCCACTTCCGCTATTTGCAGGGCTCGGTCTTGTCGTCGATAGCCTTGCCGCAACACGCGCACAACGGCGCCGGGGGCGGCGCCCGAGCCTTGAACGGTCATGATGGCGCGCATGGCGGCGGGGTCGAAGGGCATGCCGGGTTCCGCGAGTGGCGTGACCTGCAGGCGTCGCAGGGCGTCATCGAGTTTGCCGAGGGTGGCGGCGTAGTCGTGTTGCAGAGTTTCCAGTGTTTGGGCGTGTCTGCGCAACCAGGGGCGGCGGGGAAGCCGCAAGGCGGTGGCGGCCTCGACGTTTCTCGCCAGGCTTTCGCGCACGTCGAGCAGTTCGCGCAGGACGGTCTCTTCGCCTTCGCGGCGGGCTTCCGGGAGCGCGCCGCGGATCTTTGTGGCGGTTTGCTCCATGGACGCGGCGTGTTCGTTGACGCCGGTCTGCACGAAGGCGGCGACCTGGTCGAGCGAGCGTCCGGCGGCACGCGCGGTTTTGGCTTCGAGCCGGATATCCTGGCGCAACGCTGCGAGCTCTCCGTAGAAGGCTGCCATTCCCGGGGTTGCATCGGTCTCGGCGCCCTCTTCTTCAATGGCGCGGATATCGGTTTCGGTGAGGGTTCGCATCCAGGCGTCGAAGCGTGCCAGCACTTCCGCGCGCCAGACGCCCATGGTGTCGTTGTCGTGGGAGGAGGGGCGGACCGGGCCGTGGAGATGAAGTCGGCCGCAGCCGGTGCGGATGAGGGATCCGAAGCGGGCGAGGAGGTGCGTGATCATGGCGCCTCCGTGTTGGCGTCGAGCCAGGCATCCATGCCGATTCGCTGTCTGGTTTTGTTTTCGGCCGGCACGAGATCGGCGAGCCGCCGCATCCGCGGCAGCTCCGGCGCGCCGAAGACACGGCGCCGGGCGCGATCGATGTCATGCTTCACTTCTTCATAGGCCGCGGCAATGGTCCGAAAGCGTTGGGGGGCCTGCTCCGGCGGAAATGCGCGGATTCCTTCCAGGTAGGCCTGCCGGATTATTTCGGGTGCGGCGTTTTCGGGAATGCCAAGAACCATGTAGGGATCGGGCATCTACTTGCTCCTGCTCTTTCGTTGACGGGGGGCGTATGGAAGGTCTGTTGGGTGGTGCGTTTTGGCTTCCTGTTTGACGATCTTGTTGATGGTGAGCGGGGTGAGTGAGGTGGCGCGCTTGGCACAGGACAAATCGCCGATCTTCTCGGCGATCAGATCCACGAGGCGCACGTCCTCGATGCTCCCGTGTTCGGAGGCCGTAAGGTGCGCGGCGGCGAGACACTTCAGGATGCGTCTGCCGTACAGGGAGTCCGCGGCTTCTACATACGACGGGGTGGCCCGATCGGCGGTGCGAATCAGGAAGGCGCGATAGCAGAGGAAGGTCGAAATGTGTGTGTCATGGCGGGCGATGCCCACGGAGGTGAGCGCCCAGAGCGGCGCGAGACAGACTTCTCGGATCGCGCCCCGGAAATCGACGAGACCGGTGAGGCAGTCCCGCAGCACACGGGACTCGACGGTGGTCTGGCGAATGGCGTCCGGGAGTTGAGGCTGGGCGGATGCGACGATGGCGGGGTGCCAGATCGGGTCGGACACGGTGACCAGGTAGTGCAGGTTCCTGACCACGAGATCGGCGTCCTTGGTTTGGGCCTGCAGACGGCATGGCAGCGTTGTGGTGGGGAAGCGGATCTTTCGCTCCGGCAGGAGGTGCCGCAGGCAGAGAATGCTGAGCGGTTGGTGAAGGTCGATCATCTCCTGTTCGGCGTGGCCCTCGCGTGCCGGGTCACCCCATGCGGCGATCCAGTGTAGCGTAGCGCGAATCGCCAGCACGAAAGGTTCCGCGCTATCGGGGATGGTATCGAGCAGATCGCATGCTTTGGGTATGCGTCCCTTGGCGAAGTGACGGCATGCGTTGTCGACGATCAGGTAGTGGCGGATGGCTTCCACTTCGGGCCGGCCCTTGCCCAGGGCATCCACTTTGCGGAAGAAGGACATCGCCTTCTGATAGACGTTACGTGCGCGACAGGAATCGACGAGGAGCAGCAGAGGGGTCTCGTCTTCCGGGAAATGGCCATGCCACTCCTCGAGAACCTTCTCGGCTGCCTGTCGGTTGCTTCGTGCGCTTATGTAGTCGTGCCACAACCGGAAGGTCACGGGGAGCGGGCAGTGGGCGACGCTATCCCTGAGGTAATTCACGGGGTCATCCGGCATCGAGCCGTCGTCCATGAAGTCGTCAAAGAGGCCGGAGAACATCTTGTCGAAGTCATGCACGGGATCCGATTGCGCGGCCAAGTGAGCCATCCGGTTGCAGATGAGGGCGCGGTCGATGGGCGCGAGGCGGCGATGTCGCTTCAGGTAGTTCCGCCATTCTTCGATCTCGTCTTCGTCCTCCATGAGGTCGGATCGCAGAAACGCATCTTCCAAAAGTGTGCCCGTGTCGAGCGGACGAAGGATAGAGGACGATGGTTCATTGTCGCCTTCAAGACTTCGTGTGATGAAAAGGGCGCCGATGTCGGTGCGCAGTGAAGGGCGGTTGAGCAGGGCGGGGTCGCGCAGCAGGCGGCGCAAGGTTGTACCGGCGGCGGAGAAGTCCTGCCGGTCGAGGTACTGATCGATCACGCACAGGTTGGCAGCGAGGCTTGGGCCGGCGGTGGCGCGCAGAATCCGGCGGCCGGTGTCGGATTGCGGAGGCGTGCCGGCAATCAGGGAGGACAAGAGTGCGGCCATGGGGCGCACGTTACCGCAGGCCGCGCAACGTTGCAGGCATTGGTGGGCGGTGTCGTCATCGCCCTCGTAAAAGGCGGCCAGAGCTTGTACGAACAGTCGCCACGCGATCAATGGGGAGCGGCGATTCAGGGTTGCTGTCATGTGTTCATAGGCGGTTCCGCGGTGGCCGTCTTGCTCGATCTCTCCCCATGCATCGATAACGGCTGCTGCCGCGACCTTGAGAGGGTGCTCGTCCGGCAGTTCCGGGTGACGGGCAAGTGGGCGGAGGTCGCGGATCGTGTCGCGCAGGAGTGAGTCGATGGTGGTGGCAGCGGATACATCGTTGGGATACGAGAGGAGGAGGGCGGGGGCGCCTCCGGCGATCTCGGCGTGCGCGAGGGTCGCGGTGGTGAAGGCCGGACGCCAGGCGGGATGTTGCGCGACAGCCGCCGTTATCATCTGGGCGGCTTTTTTCGCATGTCCGGCGGTCAGCATTTCGTAGAAGCGCTTTTCGTAGACGCCGACAACGGCCTCGATATGTGACGGGGAGAAGTCCGGGTGTGCGACGACGCGTCCCGCGAGGGCGAACGCCCGGCGGACGCGTCGCTGTTGGATCATCTCCCGCATATCCCGCAGAAGCTGATCGAACAACACGCCCGACGATGCCGCGGAGTGGGGCTTCGCGTGCCGTTTCTTCTTCTTATTTCTTCTTTTCTGCTTTCTGGACACAAGGCCTTCCCTCGCTCGATATGGGCTTCTGAGCAGGCCGCACATGATGCTATTGGATCCTTGTTATGTCAAATTCCTTGCGGTTGTCGTTTGACAGTCGGAGAGCGATTTGGGAGCATAGGGACGATGAAAGTGCCGCTTCAACAGGAAATCCTTGATGTTCTCAAGCAGCGTCTTCTGCCCGAGGTGGCGGAGATCAAGGTGGAGCTTGCCGAGGTCAAGACGGATCTCGGCAATTTCAAGAAAGAGATGAGGGCCGAGATCAAGCTTATACATGGACGTTTCGACGAGATGGATCGGCATTTTGAGTTGGTGGACAAGCGTTTTGACGAGGTCGACAAGCGTTTTGATCGTGCGGATGGGCGGATCCGCGATCTGACGGAGGATGTGCGCGAGGTGCGGTCCTACGTCTTTACGAGTCACCTGTCGGAGCCGAAGTACTCGGTTGTGCGCGAAAAGCCGTCTTGACCTTCACGGCCGGCCAGAAGTCCCGACAGGGCTTTGGATAGCTCGACCCCATCCGAAAAGGGTTTCGGATGGGAGAGTTCAGAGTTCGGATTTCAGAGTTCAGGACGCGTTCGCGTTGTGCGGCACGCGCCGCATGGGCTTCCTCCTCGATCTTGCCGCTCTCGTCGACCTCCGCCCTCTGACCTCCGCCCTCCGGCATTGCCGGTTGCCTTTGTGTCTAGAGATGTCTATCCTCAATCCAGAACTAGCGAGGGGTGATGATGGCACGGGGTACTGGTAAGGAAAAGGATGTACGCTGGGTTCAGCGGTTCGACAATTTTCAGAAGGCATTTCAGACTTTGGTGGCGGCGGTCTCTTTGTCCAGGACGCGTCCACTTTCCGACCTGGAAGCGCAGGGGATGATCCAGGGGTTCGAGTTTACGCATGAACTCGCCTGGTGTGTGCTCAAGGACTACCTCGAGTACAAGGGGTTCACAGAAATCATAGGCTCCAGGGATGCAACGCGCTTGGCTTTTAAGAATGGTCTTATCGAGGACGGCGAGACTTGGATGGATATGATCAAGGCTCGCAACCAGACATCGCATACCTATAACGAGAGCACGGCCAGCCAAATTACGGCTGACATTACCGACAGGTTCTTCCCTGCTTTCGAGAAGATGGCGACACAGTTCGCCTCGTTGGCCGGGGCGGAAGCGCCGCAGGAATGAGATTCGGACTGAAAGACGAGACTATCCGGAAGATCAGGGAGGTGTTTGCCTGTTATCCGGATGTCGAACGCGTATTGCTTTACGGTTCCCGTGCCAAGGGAAACTTCAAGCCCGGGTCGGATATCGATCTGACAATGTTCGGCAAGACGTTAACCATGCGCCATTTGCGAGACATTGCCGAAGCATTGGATAACCGGCTTCTTCCTTATACGATCGATCTTTCCATCTTCGCGCAGCTGGAACACCGAGAGTTGCGAGAGCACATTGAACGCGTCGGTCAACTGTTCTACTCAAAGCCAGGTTCCGAGTAGTGGCCACCGTGTTCCTCCGTCGCTCTCCGGGCAGTGTCTCCTTCAATCTTGTCGTTTGCCTTTGACGCCGCGTTGCGGCGTGGGGGAGGATTGGAGTGTAGAACAGAACGCTCTTAATCGTAATCATGCCATAATCGATTACGACTAAGAGCAAGATTACGATTATGATGGGGGTATCGCGCACAGGAAATGCGCCACTCGCAAAATTCATCCGGTCTCCGGGAACCAGCGATTCTCATTATGGCGTGTTCAAAATCGATGCTGTCATCCCGAGAGAAGCGAGGGATCTCAAAATCCGTAAGAACACTGGAGATTCCTCGCTTTGCTCGGAATGACATCAAGGCAAGCATGTCAAAATGAGAACCGCTGGTCCGGGAACTCAGTGCTGACGCATGAGTGATGAAAGGGCAGATTGGTAGTGGTTTTGGAGGGAA
>CAYFPQ010000013.1:0-34263 GCA_964345005.1 uncultured Victivallales bacterium
CCGGCGTTCAGCGTCCCGTTAAGGTTGGGGTCGCCGGAAAGCGCCGCCTCGCGCACCGCGTCGAGCGTGAGGAACCACGTGGACTGGAACAGGCCCAGGTTGTACGTCAGGTTCGACATGTCGGGGTGCGTCGCCACGGTCTTGCCGGCGTTCTCGTCCACGCCCTCGGTCACCACGTCGTTGATCGACATGAGCGGGATCGAGCCCTGGTTGCCGCTCCGGAGGAACAGCGACACCTTGGGAAGCCACTGCGACTGCCCGACCGTCTGATCGACCAGCCGTTCGGCGCGCCGACGCTGCATGAACTCCCCGCCGGGGTCCTGCATGCTGGTGGTCGTCATGGTCTGCGGGGTAAGCGCCTTGCGCACCTGGTACCGCTGATCCTGGTTGTGGCCCGCGGGTGCCAGGTTGATGGTGCCGCCGCCGTTGGCTCCGGCGCCGCGCCCTTCAGCAGGGATGCCCCAGGCGTCGAGCGCCCGCATGGCCTGCTGTGCCAGCTCTTGATTCGTCAAAGGCATCGGTTCGTTCCTCCGGCGCCGTGCGCCAATTCAAAGGGGTTGTGGGCGGCTACTCGATGCCCTGGAGCTCGCCGCCAGTGGCGGCGGCCGCCTGGGGCGGGTTGATGAGATCGCTGTAGTCGAGCGCGGAGCCCGCGTAGGGATCCCCTCCGTCGCCGACGCCCTTGCGCACGGTGGTGGCCGGGCCGGCCGGCTGGCTGCCCTCGGGCACGGACGCGGGCGGCCGGGCCGGCGCGCCAGCGAGGGTGCGCACCTGCGTGTCGATCCGCGACAACCAGTCGTGGTGCTTCTGCACCACGTCGTTGACTCCGAACTTGCGGGCGTCGCCCTCGCCGTGCCCCTCGATCGCGAGCTCGATCTTGTCGATCTTGGCCACGAGCTCGCCCAGCACCTTCGCGAGGGTGCCCGGCTCGTCCAGGTTCACCTCGGTGGTCGAGTCGTCGGTAAGCGACTTACGCACGAGCTTGCCGAGCCCGCGCACCGCGCGGCCGAAAAGCCCCGACGCGTCGCTGGGTGCGCCGTTCACGCTGCCGAGCTGCGCGAGCTGCTGCTGGACATGGTTGGTGGGGAGCTGCGGTTGCGCAGGTCCGCCCACCGCGGCCTTGTACACGTCCATCATGGCCGCGTGGCCGATGGCGCGCAGGTCCGTGTCGCCGATCATCGGGTTGGCCTGCTTCGCAACCTGCATTGCCGTGCTGGCCGCGCCCAGGGCGATCGCCTGAAGCTGTTCCGGTGTCATCGCGGTATCCTCCGAAGGTTGGGCTGCAGACTTGCGCGCCACTTCGCTGTACGGGTCGGTGTCCACTGTATCCCGAAAATGCGGCGCGCGTACTGCGTCGGGATTCTGGTGCGCAGGCCAGTGCACGCGCATCGCGTCGCGCAGGGCCGTTGCGTCGTCCGCCTTCATGGCGGTGGTGACCCCGTCCACGAGCTCGACGACGCGCGCATTGAACTGTCCCAGCGACGTCTTCACCGCGGCCGCTTTGTCGGTGATCTCGTCGTCGGCCATGATCTGGTGCACGACGTTCACGAGCGTGTCCGTGGCCGTCCACATGCCACTGCGCAGGTCCTGCGCAGCGATAGCGGCGTCGAAGTCCGGCGCCCCCGCGTCGTCGCCCTTCGCGACGCGGAACCACGTGGTGGGATTGAACAGCCGTTGCCACCACGGCGCATCCGTTTCGGCCTTCGCCACGCGCACCGTGCGCAGGTTCGCGCCCTTGTCGACCAGGGACAGGTACCCTTCCTCGCCGTCCTCACCCATGCTCGGGTCGGTCATCAGCTTGACGACGGGCAACCCGTTGGGGTCGCGGGGCAGCTTGCCGAAGCTCTTGGGGTCCATTCACGCTCCCGTTGGTGCGGCGGTGACCGCGATCTTGTGTACGCGCGCTGCGAAGCTCACGGCGTCCAGTTCTCCGGATTCTACCGCGTCCCATTCCGGCGTGCCCTTCTTCACACGCACGACCACCACCCACGCGCCCGGCCAGTAGTGCGGGCTCGCGATCTCCTCGGTGTTCACGAACGACTGCACGATGTCCAGCGCGTCCCGCGCGTCCTCGTCGTGCTGCACGTCCATCTTGCGCGACTCGACGAGGAACGCGTGCGCGAGCTGTATCAGGTCCTCCTGCAGCATCGCCTCGCCGTGCGAGTCGATCGGCGTCAGTGCCTTTTTCGCGAGCTCCGGATTATCGGCCGCCGCCTGTTCGGCGCCCACCTTCGCCACCAGGTGCGAGAACTCGGCGAACGCCTGCGTGTCGAGCGGCAGATACGCCTCGACGTACAGCAGGCCCTCCTGCATGCCCCGCCCGGTCGACTTCCGGACGCGTACGACTCGTGAGTGTACGCCGCAATGCGTGGTGGCTACCATGCGATCCCTCGTGCACAGGGTGTACCGCATCGCCGCCGATCACACCAGCTGTGCGCGCAGCAGCTCCTGTCGTGTGACGAGCTCCGCCACCAGGCCTGCCGCCACCTCCGGCGCGAGCTGCGCGCGGTCCACCGCGGCGCGTAGCACCCCCACCGGCACGCCGGCCACCCGTTCGAGCATCGGTCGCGCGGCGCGGTCCCGCCGGAAGTCGGGGAGCGCGGCGCGTGGCCAGGTCTTGCTCCGGCGTCCTCGAGATCGATAGCCGAGCGTGCCCGACAGCTGCAGCCGCAGGGTGGCGCTCATGCCGCGGATCGGCCGGCTCCGGTACCGCACGCCGGATACCATCGCCTCGTTGTGCAGCCACGCGTCCGCCGGCGCCTGCTGTGCGAGCTCCGCCACGACGCGCTCGTGGCGCTGCGCCGGCGGGATCCGCCGCCAGCCCGAAAGGCGCGGCCAGGCGACCTGCAGCTGCCCGCCCATGACGACCGGTCTGGCCCCCGGCGCCGCGACCCGCACGTGTCGGTACAGCGTGGCGGCCACGAGCACCGCCGCGGTCTGCGGGCTGGTGTACTGCGTCAGTTCCCAGCGCGCGCCGGTCAGCACGTCGGCGTACAACTCGCCGAGCTCGCCCGACTCGAACACCGGCCGCAGCCGGGCGCCCATGTCACGCGCCGACAAAAACGCCGGCGGCCGCTCCGACAACGTCAGGATCGTGGCCGGCGGGCGTGCCGCCAGGTAGTCGACGACGATCCCCGCCACCCGCTCGTGCCGGTTTCCGATGGTGATCTGCAGCCGTCGCGGAACCTCACGCCGAAGCCCGGGGTGCAGCCGCCCGGCGCCGTCCATCAGCGCCTGCGACTCCGTGTCGGTGTAGCCCTGCGCGCGCAGGTACCGCAGCCACTGCTGCTTCCCCAGCGGCATCGCGGTCAGCCGTGCCGGCGGCGTGCTCGGCTGCCATGCGTCACCGGCGTTCAAAGCCCGTGCAGCCGTTGCCGGACGTCGCACGCGTCCACGAAGGTCTGAAGCTGCGCAAGCGGCACCTTCGCCAGCACGTTGCCGGCTTCGGTGGCCACCAGAAACGCCACCCAGAACACCCCATCATTGTCCCTGGTCATGGTGCCGTCTGTGCGCGTAAAACCATCGGTCTACCCCTCCTTGCTCGCGAAGCCACGGCACCGCCTGCTCGCCCCACTCTCGGATCGACTCCACGAGCTCGGCGCCCAGCCGCCGGCACAGATCATCGCGCCAGCCGGTCGGTGGTCGATTGTACCCGTCCGGTACGTCGCCGCGCACAAACGTCGCGCCGAGCTGCACCATGATGGACCGCAGCACTTTCTCCAGCCGCAACCCCCGCTCGTCGCCCACCTGGACCCCGAAGCGCTGAAACCGCATCCGATAGGACCGTGCCGCGGAATCGCGCAGCCGCGCGCCCTCGTGGTCGTCGTGCAGATCCTCCGCTCCTGCCTCGATCGCCGGCGCGACGCGGTCTGGTGGCGCCGATATGCCGGGCAGCACCTGCTGTGCGGTGTCGTGCTTCATCGTGGTGCGATCCTCACCTGTGTTGTACCGCACCGCTCCAGCTCATGCCAGCGGCACGCCTTCGGACTCGCTCCACTCCGGCAGCAGGCCCAGCTTTCCGATCGAACTCACGGCGTACAGAAACCGGTCGATGGTGGCCGTCGGCGCCCCGATCTGATCGGTTCCGTCGTCGATCTCGGTGCCCTCCGGCACGTGGACGCGCTGCGACCGGGTCAGGTGCGCCAGGAGCTCGCCGGCGACGTCGGGCAGCAACGTGCCGCGCTCGATCGTGGGCGCCTTGCCTGGCCCGTCCCACACCACCACGCCCGCGCGCGCCTGCGCTTTGGGACCGTATTCACGTACCGGGATCCGCATGCTTGTCTCCGCTGTTGTGCAGGGTTCCGACCATCATCTGCGCTTTTGCCAGGCGTTTCTCGTGGGTGTCGTCGTCCTTGAACCGGAATCGCCGTGGAATGCGGCCCGGCCAGTAGTTCCCCACCATGTGCTTGCCCAGCAGCCCGTCGGGCTCCAGCAGCTCGTCCGGTTCCAGCCCGAACAGCTCGCCAAGCACGTGCGCGGTAGCCCACACGTCGCCGTCGCTGACGAACTTGGGTGCGTTCGGCCCGTCGAACAGGCGCTGCATCGCGCGCAGGCCCGGCTGCCCGTGCAGGTCCTCGAACCCGTCGCGGTACCCGGTGCCGTACATGCGCACGGCGCGGAACCACTGTCCGTCTCGGTCGTGGTCCACCAGGCGAAACAGCGCCGAGCTGACCGGTGTGCCGGGTTTGCGGCTGGCGATCTCGCGCGTCATCGCCATGGTGGCGCGCGTGTGGTAGGTCGCTGCCATCGCGATGTACTCGATCGGCCCGGTCCGCGACCCGTTGTCGTCCTCGATGTACTGCCGCCCGGGCGTCACGCGCCCGCTGTAGATCCGCGCCTCGTACGGGTCTACCCATCCGCCGGCGTGGTACCACTTCGACCGCCCGGACGGCTCGTACGGCAGCGGCAGAACGCCACCAGCGCGCTGCGCGTCGAACGGCTGGCGGTACGTGTTGTTCCACATCACCGCACCATGCGGCAGCCCCGGCCGGTCCTCCCACGGTGTTCCGGTGTCGCCATCGGCCGACATGATGGCGTCGAACCGGTGCGCCAGCTCGTGGTTCAGCGTCGCCGGCGCCTGGTAGCGGGTCTGCATACTGTGCGCGCGGAACCGGGCCATGTCCATGTGCGCCGACCCGCCGCCGTTTTCGCCGTCGGTCGGTGTGGCGAACGCTCGAGACCGCCCGCGCCGGTCGGGTCGCTGGTGCTTCAGGCGCTCGCCGTCGCGCCACAGCATGTCCAGCTGGTTCGGCGAGTACATCCGCATCGCCTCGGTCGCGATCGCCTCCACCTCCTCGCGCTCGGCCTTCGTCATCTTGTGTTTGCCGCGCTTCGTCCAGTTCACCGCGTCGAGCAGGCGGCGCGACTGTCGCTCGCTTTCGGCCTGCTGCACCTCTGGCGGCGCGGTGCGCATTGCGAGGTAGTACGCACTCTCGTAGCGGTCATGCAGCGCGAGCTCCCCGCGCAGCCGGTCCGCCACCGCCTTCACGTCCGGGTCGCGCGATCGCTCCATTTCGCCCAGCACTCGGCGCCAGTACCGGCGGGGTCCGCGCTTCGGGCGGTGCTGCAGCGACGTGTGTCCAACCTCGAACGCGCCGAACTCCTGCGCCGTGCTGTACCGCCCTCGTGGCCGCTTCATGATGCTGACCTGCGTCATTTCGTCGTGCAGGTCGTCACTGATCCCCCACCCGTCCAGGGACAGCTTCGCGTCGCGCAGTGCGTCCTCGGATGCCGACCACTCCGCACGCGCTCGGCTCCACGCGGTCTCCGGTGCTGGTGTCGTCGCCGGCTTCGGTGGCGGCTTCACCGCCCGCGGCTCCGGATCCGGGTTGCCGATCGGGTGCAGGTCCACCGCGGTGAGCTCGCCGAAGTCCACCGCGTCGATCGAGCTGCGGCAGTGAAAGTGCAACGGCGGCCACGCAATCCCCTTCGCCTGCAGCTCCGCCGCCGACAGGCGCTCGCCCTGTGCGTCGTAGAGGTCCGCCACCTTCGGCCAGGCTGCGAGCTCCACCCACTTCTCCGGCGTGTCCGCCTCCGCGATCAGCCGATCCCGGAGCTCGGCGGACGCCTTGACGGTGAACACCGTGCCGTCCAGCGCCTCGCACACGGCGCTCGTGCGCTCGTCCATCGGGTTGACGTACTCGTACGTCACGACGCCCACGGCCTGCATACCGGACAGCGCACCGAACGAGCGTGCGCGCGTCGAGATCGTGGCCGCCAGGCCTTCCCAGTACACGTCCGACCGGTTGATCTGCCCCTGGAACGCCTGGCGCAGCCGCTCCCCGGCGGCCTTACGCCCCTCGCCCGCGGTGACCGACGCCTGCACCTCCGCCAACAGCCGCTTCGTGTCCAGGTGGTCGCCGTAGTGTTCGCCTATCCAGTACAGCCCCGAACCGTGCAGGGCGTGGAGCGTGTCCTGGTCGGGCAGGTCGAACGACACCTGCCACCCGAGCGGCCTGGTGACCTCCCGCTGTCCCAGCGAGTACGCCGCCGCCATCACGGACGCGAGTCGATCCGACTCGGCCTGCGACAGGCCCTTGCGCCCCTCCTTTGCCAGCACCGCCTTCAGCGCGCCGAGCTCGCGGGCGGCCGCGCGTTCTCGGTCTCGCTTGCGTCCGCCCTGCTCGGCGATCGCGGCGAGCGCTGCAATGGTCTGTTCCACCAGCGGCGTCGCCCGGTCGCCCCACGCTGCGCGCAGCAGCTGCGCGATGTCGGCGACCGCCGCCTGGTACGTGGGCGGGTTCGCCTTCACCGCCAGGCTGCGCGTCCGGATCCGGTGCGCGTCGTCCATCACGACCCGCAGCTGGTGCTTCGCCGCCACCTTGCGCGCGACCGTGGCTGCGGTCTCCCGGGGTCGTCCGTTGCCGACCTGCTGTGCCAGCACCGTGTCGTGCACCGCGTGCGCGTGGAGGCACAAGGCGTGCCGTCTCACGAGGTCCTGCGCGACGCGTCCTCGCCGGCGAAGCGCGACGCTTCCCGGGGTGTGGCTCACACGAACATCCCGGCGTCAGCCGCGGCATCGGCCACCACACGCTCGTCCGCGGCGTCTAGGGCCGCCTTCGTGGCCGTTTGGAGATCGTGCAGCCGCTGCGCCACGGCAAACAGGTCCGGTGGCACGCTGACCTCTCGGCGTCGCAGCGCCGCCGACCGCTTCGTCACGATCACCGCGGTGTACGACTTCGCGGCGAGCTCCGACTGGTCCAGCTCGTCGTCCTCGTCGTCGGGCTCCAGCGCGCCGGCATCGATGCTGGACAGAATGGCGCTTGCCTCCGCGGGCTGCAGTCGCAGCAGCGACTCGAGCATGGCGATCCCGCTGGCGGCGGGCAGCTCGCCGCGCGCCACCGACAGCGCGATCTCGCGTGCTTCCTTTAGCTGCGCGCCGTTGAGCGCTACCGCCTTCACCTCCGCCGCTCGCGAGTCGCCCGCTGGCGCCGCGTCGCTCTCCGTGTCCGACGTCTCGTCGGCGCCGTCGACGGGCGACGGCTGCGCCAGCTCCGACAGCTCGGCGTTGGGGTCCTTGCCCGCGGCGATCAGCGCCATAGTCATCGACAGCGGCCGGTCTCCCCACGCCTCCGTGTGCGTTTCCTGCGTCTGCCCGGTGATCTTGTTCAGCAGCATGATCAGCTGGTTTGGCGACGCGCCGCCGCCCTGCACGATGCCCGCCACCGACTTCGCCGTGTCGCCGTCGTCAGTCGTCGACGCGCCGCGGTAGCGCATCTGCCACCACGTGATCCCCAGCTCCGGCAGCAGGCGCCGGTTGAACAGGTGATGCCACGGGCGCCGATCGGGCTCCATGACCTGTTCCTCTGTGACTGCGCGCGCCTCTTTGCTGGTGGCGCGGTTGTAGTCGCTTGAACGCCCCACGTAAATCGGCGGCAGTCGGAATGTGCGCATGACCTGGTCGTCGGCGAGCTCCACCATGTCGCCGTTACCCACGCCCTTCGGTGGCTCGGACGCCAGGTCCTCGAAAATGAGTTTCGCCGACGTCGTGCCGCCCTCGTCGAGGTCTCCGCCGCTGTCCACGGTCGCCTCGACGAGCACCACGGAAAACGCGTTCTCGATGCCTTTCGTGCGGTCCTCGATCGCGTCCTCTAGCTCGTCTTGCTGGTTCGGCCGCCAGGTGCCGCCTGCGAGGAATGCCACCTTGGTGCCGATCGGCGCGTCCGCCAGCCAGGTCGCCAGCAGCTCGGCCACGCCGCGCGACGTGCGCACCCACTCCATGGCGCCGAACCACACGGGCAGGCCGTACGGCGAGTGATGCGGGCCCGGGTTGGCGATGTGCACGATCTCGGTCGCTTCCAGGCTGTTGCCGCTCTCGTCCTTGCCCCACGGCTCGTTTCGCAGCTCTCCGGTGGCGCGGTTCATGTGGCGGGGATCGCCGTACGCCTTGAACCACACCGTGCGTTGACCGACGCGCTGCACGTACGGCCTGAAGCGCATGTACCGCCGCACCGTGACCACCTCGCGCGTGCGCGGGTGCGCCACCTGGATGTCCACCTGAATCGGCGCCGACGCGTGCCCGATGCGCATCGACGACCCGGGCACGTTCTCCAGCGAGACCGGCACCCCGGTGGTGTCGCGCAGCAGCTCCAGGTACGCGTTCCCGATGGTGTGTCGGTCGTCGTCGGCCTGTTCGGTCATTCCCTCGACGCCCGACACGAGGTTCAGCGCCTGCATCCAGAGCTCCAGTCGGTCGCGCTGCTCGTCCGCGTCTCCGGGCGCGTCCAGCTTGTTCCCCTGCTCGTCGCGGGTCGCCCACTTCGGCACCAGGTCCCACCCGAATCCGGTCACGTTCACCGCCATGGCGGTGATGCACGGCGGCAGGATCGACGACTCCAGATACGCTGCCAGCAGCAGGTTCGGGTCCACCGGCGGATCGACAACGGCGCCGGCCTGCTGTAGGTCCACCCACTCGTCGGCGTCCGTGAGTAGCTGTCGGCTCGCGGCCACCTGGGGCAGCTTCGACCCCTTCGACCCTGGCGGCCTGGCCCATGCGCCGGGCGTGTCGGGGATCACCACCTCGCCCGACCCGTCGATCCCGGCGGCCTTGCGCACGCGGTTGATGGCGCTCCAGTCGTGCGGCTCTCCGTCGCGCGGTCGGCGGCCGCGGATCCGCGGCTCGCGGCCTGACCTGGAGCGCGAGCGCGGCGACCGGTCCTGCGCCACCACCGCGCCTGACCCGATCTCGAACAGGTTGCCGTTTCCGTCCCGCCCGAATCTCGCCATCGCTCACTCCATTTCCGGCCGCGCGCCGATCCGTCTCCTGCGCAGCTTATCGCGCCGGCGTTGCCACCGACGGATCACGCTGATCGCGATCCACAGAGCCATCGCCATGTCGTCGTGCGCCTCTTGGCCTAGGCCGTGCAGCTCCGCTACCAGTGTAGCAATGCGCTCTCGCTCCGGTGGCGTGCGCGCGCACAGCATCATCCGGTCGGTCTCGAACAGCAGCACCATCCCCGGAACGCCCTCGTACACGTCGTGTTTCTTGCGGTCGGTGGTGTGCCCGATGATCGGCAACCCGCGGCCGCGCAGCTCGATCTCGACAAGCCGCTGCGCCTGGTTGTTCTCCACTGCCACGTAGTCGCTCTGCAGCACGTCCTGCTCGCGCTCCACCCGGTTCTTCAGCTCCCCCGGCGACATGCCCCGCTTGCGGTAGATCCGGCGCACCTGTACGCGCTCGTTCAGGTCCAGCAGCGCGGTCAGGCCCACGGTGTAGTCGCTATCTTTTTCGCGCGCCTTCTTGGCGTCGTCGACCAGCGCCAGGTCCCACGCGGTGACCTGCACCTGATACGCCGCGTCGCCGTACCGCTGCCGCAGCTCGTTCACGTCCCATGTGCTGGTCAGCTCGTCGATGGGTACCCGCGGCGCCGGTCGACGCAGGAACGGGATCCCGCTGCCGAGCTCTACCGCCCGCATGAGCATGCGCATGGCGAACGGCGACGACTCCGGGTCCACCGCGATGTTCAGGTACTCCTGCGTGAACGCGACGGTGCTGATCTTGCGCAGTCGGCGCAGCAGCCGCTCCAGCGACCAGCCCTCCGGCCACAGCGCGCGCACCGCCGCCCCCACGGGCTGCGGCATCGACGGCGTGCCGTCCTCGGCGTAGCACGCAGCGAACCGGCGTTTAAGCCACCCCGGGAAATGCTCCGGCGACAGCAGCCGCGACAGCAGCGAGTCCGCGTGCATGATGGTGCCGATCACGACGGTGATCACCTCGCCCTCGATTCCGCATGGGATCAGGGCCTTTGTCAGCCAGTCGCGCAGCTTGGTGCGCTGCCCCTTCGTCTCCACGTGCTTGTCGTTCTCGAGGTCATCGACGACGATCAGCGACGGGCGCCGGCCACGGCGCAGCATGCCGCGCAGTCGGCCACCAGACCCGGACCCCCGCACCCGGCAGCCGGTGCGGGTGGTGAAGTCCAGTTCCGTCCACTTCACCCGGCCGCGCACCATGCCCGTCTCGGGGTCCACCAGCCCCAGGCGATCGCGCGCCGTCGGCGCCAGGTCGCCGTAGTCCTGGTGCAGCAGCAGGTTCTCCTCGATCTCGTTCCGGATGTCGAGGCACCGATCCCGCGCCTGGTCCGCGCTGTCGCTGACCAGGAGCACAAACGGCGGCTGCCCCTGGAAATGCGGCAGGTTCCGCCACTCGTAAATGCAGTAGAGGATGAACCCAGTGCACAGCGTCGACGACTTGCCGAAACCGCGCGGCCACGCATGCGCTACCGTGTCGAACAGCTCCGGCTCCGCGTTCTCGTCCTGCCGGATCGGGAGCTGCTGCACCATGCATCGCAGCTCCTCGTACATCTGCAGGTGGAACTTCCCGGGCGCCTTCTTGAAGATGTGCGGCAGGTACCGGTACAGCCACGCCTGCACATCGCCGGCGCGGATGTCCGCGAGCTCGGCCGCTTCCAGCTCCAGCGCCTCGGTGCGGGCCTGCTCGCGCTCCTCGTCGGTCAGCGTGCGCGCCAGCACGTCAGCCGTCCTGTACGACTCGCAGGCCTCGCCTACGGGCGCGCTCCAGCAGCTCGTCCCGGTGGGTCAGCAGCTGGTCGTCGTCCATTTCCTGCAGGCGCTTCGCCGCGCGCTCCATCGGCGGCTCCAGGCCTCGCTCCTCGCGCATGTCCTCGCGCTTGCGCGTGTCCCACCGCTGGTGCTGCATGCCTCGGAACAGCATTTCTTTCTCGCACGCGCGAAGGGCCGCGTGGAACTTGCCCGCCGCCATCGCGCCCCGGTACACGGCCTGTATCCGCTCCAGAATGGCACCCGCGGCGCGCTCCATCACGTCCGGGTCGCTGTGCAGGTCGCGGTAGAACTCGCCCCAGTACTTCAGGTCCTTGTACGCGGTCGACCTGGAGCACTGGAACATGTCGCCGGTCTCCTCGCATCGCGCCCGGCCCGCCACGAGCTCTCGCACGATCCGGTGCTCCGACCAGCCCTCGATCAGGCACGCCCGCACCCACTGCCGGCGCTGCTCGGCCTGCGCGCCGCGTCCCCGGGTGCTACCCGCCCGGGTCTTGCGGCGTCCTTTGGTGGGCTTCGTGGTCATGTTCTCCGTGCTCGTTGCGGGCATGCCCTCGCCTGGACCTCCTTGGACAGTGTACCCACTTCGTGGGCAAGCGCTGACCGGGCGTGCTCCAGCTCCGGACGGTCCAGCCCGATCCCGTACTCCGCGTCCAGCTCCAGCGCTCGCTCCAGCGCTCGCAGCGCGTTCGCCGCGTGGGTCATGCACGAACGCACACGCCGAAGCGGCACGCACGGTGCCGCGCTGGTCTGAACCCCTGGTGTCAGCACACCCCAGTGATCAGCGGCATCCGCCACTGTCCCGCCCCGGCCCTCGTTCGCAATCCTTCCGTCGTCGCCGAACTCGAACCGCTCGGTGATGGACAGCGGCCCGGCCGCTTCGTTCCACACCTCGACGGTCGCCCGGGCGTCAATGCGGCCACCGATCTCCAGCACCCGGTACGCGTGGAGCGCGGCGTGCTTGGGGTTCCGGGCGGCCACGACGCAGCACAGCCCGGCGTCCGTCGTCATGTCCGCGCACCAGTAGTTCACCGCTCCCACCCGAACACCAGGCCGACCGTCGGCAGCGGCAGCACGTACAGCCGCCGCCGCCGCGTGTCGACATACGCGCCCACCCACAGGTCGCGGGGGTCGAACACGAGACCAAACCAGACCGTACCCAGCGACACGGTGGGGCCGCGGAAGTCCGCCGCGCCTATTGGCTGGCACGGCTGGCCGTCCACCGAAACGCGCCCGCCGTCGTGGCTGCGCGTGGTCACTCGGATGGTTCGCACGTCCGACAGTATGGCCGGCTGCGCCGCATCGGGTGCGAGCACGATCTGGTATTCGTCCCGCAGCCCCTCGGCGATGGCGCCAGCGATGGTGCTTGTGCCCGACCCTCGCGGGCCTTCTACGATGATGTTGACCATAGGTCACTCCGGCCAGCAGCCCCAACGGCCGCAGCTGTGGTGCGTGCGGCAGTCGCACGCACCTGGTTTTCGTCGCTCCTCACGCCAGCGCCTCGCCATGATCACGGCGAGGAACAGCACCACGATCGCGGTCCTCATGTGCCCTCCCGGTTGCTCGGCGTGTGCACCCTGGTCTCCGCCAGGCCTGCCATCGCGGCCGCCGCGCCGTCTCTCCTGCGCGCGTCCAGGCCATGGCTGAACCGGTCCGCCTCCGACAGCACCCACAGGTGGCGCGCCATGTCCTCCACCACCTCGTCGCACGCTGGGTACAGCTCGATCGCCTCGTTCTTCGAGTACCCCAGCGAATCCTTCATGTACTGCAGCTGCGCCCACGTGGCGGGCTTGCCGTCCAGGCGCTGCACGATCAGGTGGGTAACGCCGCCCGGGCGCCAGCAGTTGTACACCAGCGCGACGTCGCTGCGGTGCACCAGCGTGCAGCCCGGCGGCGGTTCGATGCCCAGCGCCTCCGGCGGGTACGTTTTCCAGCCGCCCGCGCCCAGGGCCTTGCGGTCCGTCGCAGCACGAGCGACGGCGCCCTGCGCGAAGGTGGCCATGTCGAGCGGGTGCACCAGCACGAACTCGTCGACCTGTTCTAGGCCGCCCCAGCCCTCGTGTGGGTCGTGGACGAGGTACGCGGCCATGCCCTCCTCGTGGGGTTCGAGCCTGTACACGCAGGCGTGGCCCGCGCCTTCGTGCGGTGGCTCGTCGAGCGTGGCCAGGTCCGCTGCGTGCGGCTTTCCGCCGCCGATCAGGTACGTGCCGATCGGCAGCCGGACTTTGCATTCCACAAGCGCGTCTCGATCGAACGAAGTCAGCCCCGCCCCGATCGACAACAACCAGCTACGCAGCAAAGCCGATCGGCGGGTTTCGTTCTCCTCGTTCGTGTCGCCGTCAACCCAGACCGAATACAGGTCGGGCACGTCGGTCAGCTCGAGGCCCAGAATGGACGCCACGCAGGCCTCCATGCAGTTGCCCTTCGGCGTGCCGTACCGCGTTTGGAAAACGGGCTTCATGCGTCACCCCCGGCGTCATCGGTCGGTCGTTGTCGACGGCCCTGCGCGCGCTGTGCGTGCCACTTCGCCGGGCCGGCGGCGGACCTCGGCGGCCACATCCACGACCGGCGATCTGGGAACGATGCATCCACGCTGATCGCCACCTCCAGGTCGGTGACCGCGCCACCCACGGCCACGTTCCTGTCGGCGCTCGGCGGCTCACCCACGTACGCAGTCACGCGCAGCGTATAGCCAGGCTCCCGCGGCACCTTCCCGTCGGGGATGTACCGGCCCACCTCGGTGTTGACGTCGATCCGACGCGCGCTAAACGGCACCTCCAGGTCGTACATGGCGCCGAACTCCAGCTCACCGTCGGGTGTAAACCAGCTGAACCGCACGGTGTGAACCACCAGGGTCCCTATCAGCCACTCGGGGATCGATGCGTCGAACGTATCCGCGATCGTTTCGTCGCCGAAGTACCCGCACGCACGCCGCAGCTCCGCGCCGATGGTGCTCCGCACGAAGGCCACGAACGGGTGTTCGGTGGGGCCGCCGTCCCGGAGCTCGGCGATCCTGGCCCGGAGCGTCGCCGCCTGGTCCTGCAGCTGTTTCGCTCGGACGATGACGCCCGACCAGTCCAACCCCTGTAGGGTTGGGCGGGCCAGCCGCGCGCGGCGATGATCGGCCACCGCGTGCTGCACCTCGATCAGCGCCGCGCGAAGCGCTGCAGTAGCGTCCGGCGTTGTCCCCGCCTCCGCCCGCGCGGCATCCCGCAGTTCGCCCTCCTTGCCGCACGCGTCGTTAGCCCGGCAGGGCTTGCAGTTCGCTACGTGCTGCGCCCACGCCGTTTCGGCAGGGCGTTGTGCCGGCGGCATCTTCAGCGCGCCGGTCAGGTCCGGAACGCCTTCGTGGGCGGCCGTCACCAGGTACTGCGGCGCCCCGTCCGGCCACAGCTCGGTCGGGATTGCGAACAGCGTGCTGGTCACGGCGTGCACATCCCTGACCAGCTGGCCCGGGTAGTCCCATCCCACGCAGCCGCACAGGTGTGCGATGTCGTCAAGGGCGGTCTCGTCCGGATCGATGGCGTGTCGACTCACGCGGACGAGCACCACGCCGGCGTCCGGCACCGGTGCAAGCCACTCGGCGCCGGGGTCGTCGAGGTCTGGGTGCTGACGGGCGACGTGGAATGCCCACGCCACCGCCTTCGCTCGCTCCTCGTCGCGCCACCGCTCCACCTCGCGCGCGTACGCTTCGGTATGGGTCAGGCGGCTGCGCATCGCTACGGCGCCGGCGCGGCCCCACATCGCTCGCTCTCGGTCTCGCCCGACCTGTGCGGCGACCAGGTTGCGGTCCGTCTGCACGGCGGTCGCGACGCGCAGCAGGTCCAGCATCAGCTCCGGCGTCTCACTGACCGCGTCCAAGAATCGGCCCAGGTGCGCAACGGCCGCCTGCGCTCTCGCGTGTTCATCGGGTACGGCAATCGCCATGGTCCCTCCCAGGCGCCGGGTTTCGTGGTGTGGCGCCGTGATCACCGTAGCGTATGTGCGACCAGGTTGCACATCCCGAAACGTGACCTCGAGGGACAGGCGACGGATCACGCAGCCGTCGCACCTCGAGGTCTGCGACGCGGCGTCTCGACGGCGCCACAGTAGCCGCACGCGCCCCCGGGCGCGGCGCGCGCCCGCACAGCTTGCACTGCTGGTCCAGCTCCAGCTCCAGGAGCACCAGCGCCGTGGTTTCCTCGGCGTACTCCGCGAGCTCGCCCGGCGTCACCATCGCGATCAGTGCGTAGATCCCCGCCTCGCTGGCGAGTGCCGCCTGGTGCTCGGCGATCGTGTTGCCCGCGTGCTTCGCATGCCACCACTGCCGCCACAGTTCGCGCAGGGCCAGGCGCTGCGCCTTTGTTGCGTCACGGGCTAACACCGCCGGGGAGGCGCCCAGGCCGAAGCCCGGGCGCCGTCGTCAGCAGGAGCGCCGCGAACGACCCCGAAAGGGATCGTGATCGTGGGCCACCGGCCAGGTGTACCGGCCGCCGTCCGTGAGCGGCCCGGGCCACATGGCGGGCTCGGAGTCGGTGGCGGTAGCGAGCAGGAGCGCGTACTGCGCGGGGGTCGTCGGGTCCACCTCGACCGTCTCGGTGCGTGCGGGCTCCGGCTCCGGCTCGTGGAGCTCGGACATGCGGATCATCTTGGGTCTCTCGGTTGCCGTCGACGCGGCTGCGTCCAGCGTACACCGTGTCAGACCGTCGCGCCGTCGTCCGCTGCCACGTCCGGATCGTCCATCGTTTCGTGTGCGAGCTCGAGTCGCAGCTGCCTGGCGATGCGTCGGCACTGCGCGCGGCTGTATTGGAACACCGCCCCGTGCGCGCCCACGCACAGGAGCTCGCCGCGGTACCCGGGCAACGGCTGTCGGTCCGCGGTCGTGGTGAGGCGCATGCACGCCCGCTCGCCACGCACCACCTGGTCCGCCAGTTCTAGCAGCTCGTGCCCCGTCACCGGATCACCTCCCAAACGGTCAGCGCAACCACCGCCGCCACGGCCATGAAGAACACCACGTACACCATCGCCATGCGCAGGTACATCGTACATCGCGGGTGCTTGTGTCGCATGCTGGTCTCACTCGTGCACCCGCGCACCTGTCCGTACACGGGTTTGTTCGCCCGTTATTAGCGCGCACCTCACTGTGCACCGCCGGTGCGCAGCGTCTCACAGTCGACACCCGAGATCGACGACGCCAGCTTGACGCACTCGTCGGTGGTGTCCCCCTGCACGGAGCACACCACGTCGCCGCCCGGACACCACCTGAACAGGCTGCCCGGCCCCAACAGCAACCCGAACCCGCGCGCGACGTGCACCTGCGTGTCTCGTGCCAGCTTCGCCCCGTACAGCGTATGCGCTTTCGCGTCGTAGGGGTCCGGTCGCTCGCGGTCGGTGGTGAACAGCGTGGCGCACCTCATGACAGCTCCTCGATCAGGGGGTACACGCGGTAGCGGATCCGGGGCACGATCGTCTCGATGGCGCCGGCGGTCACGATCAGCACCATGCGGATGTTGTCCGGGTCGGTGCCCAGGGTTTTGTTCGACGACGTGTTGTACTGGACTTTGTCCACTTCGAAGTCGCCCGACGGGTTGCGCATCCAGAACGCGTGCCCGCCGCCCATCGGCTCGTACCGGTTCGACGCGGCGTCGTAGTACGCCGGCGGCAGGTTCAGGTGCAGCGTGCCGTCCGCGTCCGCGGTGCTCGCCGCTGACGGGCTCCACACGCCCGTCGCGTAGTACATCAGGTCCGGACCCTTCGCTGCGGTGTCCCACACGCCGCCGAAGCTCACCCAGTTGGTCAGCGCGTCGCCCTCGGTCATGCCGACGAAGATCCCGGTGTTGCCGCCGGCGGACGGCTGCGTCTCCCACAGGATGCTCACGGATATCCCGAACTTCGTCAGGTCCACCGGGTTCCCGTCCGCGTCCACGGGCTCGAACGCCCACCACGCCGGGTCCTGCAGGCTCGCCTTCGCGAGCACGATCGTGGTCTCGCCGGTGGCCTCATCGTACGTCGCCGACGTGATGATGGAGTCCGGATCACCGCTCGCCGACGCGTTGCCGATGTCGAGCCAGATCCACTCACCGTAATCGGTGACCGACGGCGCTGCGGCGCCCGTGCCGGCGCGCTTGGGGTGCTTCGGTGCGGCTGGAATGGCGGTCATTTCGGCCACCCCGCACTCCACCGCAGCACGCCGTCCACGACGTTGTCGGCCGCGGATGCGGGGTTCCACCGCACCCACAGCTTCATGTCCTTGTCGAGGCGACCGACGACCGGCCCACCGATGGACGCCTGCGCATTGGCGTCGGCTTCACCGATCAGCGTCTTGCCCGACGGGTTCGACGCATTGCCGAGCACCGGTGCGATCGTCAGCGCCGTGCCCGACGACTTGTTCGCGATGAACGTGTGCACCGTGATCTTGTGCGACTTCCGTTTCAGCGGCTCGCGATCGTGTTCCTGGATGCCGCCAGCGTTCGCGGCCCCCTTCAGGTCCATGACCGCCTCGGAGCCGGCCGCCACAGAGTCCTGATCGAATGTCGTTTCGTAGTCACCGTCGCCCAGGTGAACGGTCGTGATCGTCGTGGCCATGTGCGGACCCTCCTGCCGCAGTGTAGCGCGTCAGGTCGCCACAAGCGCTCGCTGCGTCAGTCGATGCGCAGCAGCGCGTGCGCGCTCGTCGTCGCGTGCCGTGGGTCGCGGCCGCTCCACAGGGCGACCTGCGCGTGCGCGATGCTCGCCGCCTGAATCGCCACCAGGATGTCGCTCCGGCTGTTGCCGATGCACGCTCGCGGGTCCGCCAGGAGCTCCGCGCACTCGACCGCGCGCCGCGCGGTGTCGTTCACCCGTGCCATCGCGTCGGTTTCCGAGGCGCAGTGGTCCAGGTCGCGCCAGCTGTCCGCGGCCAGGTCCCACGCGGCCGCAGCGGCCGCGTCGAGCCGGTGAACGGCCTGCGACGCACGGATCCGGCACCGGACCTCGGCAACGCCCGGCGGCTCGTGCAGCATGTCCTCGTCGAGCGTCGCACCAGGCCTCAATGGAGCACCACAAACGGGCGATAGCCGGTAGGCGTCCGCGCCAGTTCGACCATCTGCGCGCGCGTTGCCAGCGCCAGCGTGCGCGGCTCGTGGCCCTGCGCCCACGCCCGGAACACGTCCAAGTGCACAAGGTCCCACTCGGCGATCACTTCGGACACGGTGAAGTCCGCAGGATCGGGACAGCCCGCCACGCTCTGAACGAACGACGCTGACGCGTATGCGCGCGGGTGCCGGTCCGGCGCGCATGCCCACCGCTCAAACGCCAGCGCGTCGTCGCGAACCCGCCCATTGGCGCGTCGCAGCGCATGTCGTTGCTGTCGTTGTGCCACCACCGCGCCCGACGGCCGATGCTCGGCACCGTGTGAATCGGCTTGTCGCAGTTCGTGCACACACTGAAACGTACGAACTGCGGCGCGGGCGGCTGGATGTGGTGGGTATCGGTGCGCATCGGCTGATCCTCGCCACTACACTGCACCGGCGTGGTTGAGCCGTCAAGGCTCCGGCATCGGGATCGGCGTGGTCCACGACGGCATGAACAGTGGGTGCCGTGGGTGACCGTCCTTCGTTAAGCCGAGCGCGTGCACTGGTTTCGCCCGTCGGAGCAGCGCAATTACCTCCCTGCGTCGCACCGGCTCGCACCGACCGGCACCCCATGCCGCCACCACCAGGTCGCAGGCCTCCGCCATCGCGGTCAGGTGTCGGTCGTTGTCGACGCCGCGTGCGTACAGGTCATCCAGCTGCAGGATCCGCGGGTCGCGGTCCCGAATCGCGTACAGGTTGCCCATCATGATCGCGCCGTAGCCCCAACTCTCGGCGAACCCAACACACCGACGCACGGTCGGGTCTGGCTCCGTCTCGTCGGCGGTGCTCGGGTTGATGCCGACGAACAACACCGTCCCACCTGCGCGCCATCGGCGCCACAGCCGGTATCGGAACACCCGATCGTCGCTCAACGTCGCACCCTGGTCGTACAGGTGATGCCACGGCTGTACGCCCTCGCATCGGCAGGGTGGCGTCCACCACCCCAGATCTGGCACACCTGGCGACGGGTTGCGCCCTATGACCACCGGCCAACGCACGGAGTTACAGCGCCCACACTGCACCGCAATGTCCGGGCGAACATACCGGCCGCCTGAACCTCGAGCCTGCAGCCGCTTGCTCCCGCGTTGGCGGGTGAGCCTCACGGGTCCTCGACGAGCTTCAGCTGCGCGGCGTTTCGAGCGTCGATGGCCCGCGCCACCCGACGCCGGGCGCGCTCCAGCATTTCGGCGGCCGCCGCCAGGTCGCGTTCGGCGTCCAGCAGCCCCTCCATCGTGTCGCTGTTGATCCGGCCCAACGCTCGCACCGTCATGTGCATCGCCGCGCACGCGTCGGGGTGCGCGTGGCGGGGCGCGGGGCGCTCCTGGAGCTGCGCCGCGGTCCAGCTGACCATCAGGGTGCCCCCTGCATCGTCGAGACCACGTAGGTGTCCAGGCAGGCGTTCGCCGCGAAGCACGCGGCCAGGCCCAACAGCAGCGCGATCGCCGTCAGCGTCTCGCGGAAGAACAGGGCTTTTGGCGGTCCTGGTGTTCTCGTCGTCGTGCATCGGGTCTCCCTGGCGCCGGGTTCGTGGTGTGGCGCCAGCCTCAACATGCACCGTCCTGGCTCACCGGTCAAGGTCATGCGGCCAGCCGTCCCGGCGCCGAGCTGCGCCCGCACCACCGCCTCCGCCAGCGGCGGACACACGCTGTTCCCGATGCGCGCCACCTGCTCGCGCTTCGTCCCCGTCAGCTCGTAGGTGTCCGGGAACCCCTGCGCGCGGGCGAGCTCGCGCGGCTGCAGCATTCGCATCGTTACGTCGACGATGGTCCACGGCTCGCCGCCGAGCTCGACAGTGACCAGCCCGAACCGGTCGTTGGCCGTCACCGTACCCATGGGCGCACGCATGTCGCCGCCGATGCTGCAGCCGTTGTACGTCTGCAGGAACGCCGCCACGCGGCGACCGTCCGGCTGCACGCCCTTGCGGAGCTCGGCCACGCCGACCGCGTGGTGGTCGACCGCCGTCACGGTGCCGATCGGGCGTCGCAGCCCGTGACCCACCACGCCGCCGTAGTGCTTCACCATCCAGGCCATGGCGAGCGCGCCCTGGCTTCCTTGTGCGGTGACCGTCCCGAGCGGCCGCAGGATGTCCCTGGTGCGCGGCTCCTGGCCCCTGCGCTCGCCGTTGCGGGTGTTGACCAGGTGCGGCACCACGAGCGCGTGGTGGTTGCCCTGCGCGCTGATCGTGGACAGTGGCGCGTCGATGCTGTGGACCGACCGGTGCGACGGCGACGTGCCGCGCATCGGCACGATGAACGGCGACGGGTTGTCGATCACGTACTTGCGGACGCCCGCCGCGATGCGGGCCATGGTGTTGTCCGCCAGCGGCCGCTTCGGTGTGCCGTCGGCGCCGACGGCGCGTCGCCAGGCCTTCGCCTGGTCGCGAGTCGCGAAGATGGACAACGACGGGATCGACCAGTCGATGCACTCGGCGGCGGTGCGGTACGGCAGCAGGCCCGGGCCGTGCGTTGGCGTCGGCCACCGAATCGGCAGGCCGTCACGCCGTGCGACCAGCACCAGGCGCTCGCGGGTCGTCGGCGCGCCGTACTCGTGCGCCTTCAGCAGTCGCCACTCCACGACGTACCCGAGCCGTCGCAGTCGCTGCACGAACTCGCGGAACGTCTCCCCCTTGCGGGGCTCGATGATGCGGCCATTGGCGTCCAGCGGGCCCCACGTCTCGAACTCGCGCACGTTCTCCATGCAGATCACCCGAGGCAGCACCGCCTCGGCCCACTCGCACACCACCCACGCCAGCGCTCTGATCTCGCGGTTCAAGGGCTTGCCGCCCTTCGCCCGGCTGAAGTGCTTGCAGTCGGGGCTAGCCCACATCACGTCCGGCCGGTTCCCCGCGCACGCCTGCACGGGGTTCACGGTGTGGATGGACTCGCACATGTGCACCGTGCTCGGGTGGTTCCGCGCGTGCATGGCGATCGCGGCCTGGCAGTGGTTCACGGCCAGGTGCACCGGCCGACCGGTCGCGAACTCGAGACCCAGCGACGCGCCACCGCCGCCGGCGAACAGGTCGACGGTGATCATGGTGCCCCCTGTCGCCACGACGCCGGCGGCACGTACTTGCCTGCCAGTCGGCGCAGCTTGCGGACCTGCGTCCGCATCCGACGCGCCCGTGCGCGCTGTCCCTTTCGCTCCGCGTCGTCCGCGCTCCGCTCCAGAGTGATCGCCTTCGCGTACAGCCGGCGCGCCTCTGCCTCGCTGCGGCGCACCTTCGCCTCGCTCCACGGGGTCATGGTTGCGCCGCGTCGGTGACGTACGACGACGCGATCTGCAGCTGCTTGATCAGCTCGGGCAGGCAGTTGGCCGGGACGTCGACCCACACCAGCACGCCGTCCTCGCGCGCAAGGCAGATCCGGGCCAGGCCTGGCCCACCGCCGAGTGCGAGCGGGGTAACCGTGGTGATCGCGCTCTTGCTGCGAGCGGCCGCTGGTCGCTTTCCCTGGCTCGTTCGGATTCCGTGAATGGGCGTGCTCATCGGACCACCCGCCCCGCCGCACCCTTGTGCGGCTCCGGCACCGGCACCACGCGCACGTCGCAGTACGTGTCCATGGCGGCGCGGGCCAGGCGCTTGCGCAGCTCGCCGGCCTTCTTGCACGCGAGCTGCAGCGAACCACACCAGCACCAGGCGTGCGTTTCGGTCCGCCTGGCCTGCTCGCACTTCAGGCGCCGGCGCGCCATCGCCAGCTGCTCGGCGGGGCAGTTGTGCCAGGCGTCCTCAAGTCGCCGGCGCCCCTTCGCCGCCTGCATCGCCCTGGACCGCGCGCGCTCGGCCCTGTGCCGCTCCACTTCCGTGTCCGCGCCCTCATCCACGAGCCGGGCGATCCGGCTCTCCAGCGCCTCGATCGGGTCCTCGCGCACGATCACCGCTACCACGTCGGTGTACATGCGGTTGGTGGTGCGGGTCTCGACGGTGCCGTCTGACAACGTCACGCTGTACGTCTGTTTCTTCGTGCCCAACTGGACCTCCCGCCGGGCTGGTTGTGGTGTGCCCGGACTACAACAACATGCACCGATTTGGCTCACCCGTCAAGGTGGACCGGCACGGCGTGCCGGTCAGTCGCCCAGGTCCAGCTCGTCGTACGCGTCGTCATCGTCCGCCGGCGCGTGTCGCATCGGCGCCGTCTTCGGTGCCTTCGCGTCGTCGGCCTGTCGCAGGTGGTGCGGGTCCGACAGCCACTGCTGCGTGCGCAACCGGTCGGTGAGCTCCGGCCCCTCGTACCCGGCGAACAGCCGGGCACGCTCGTACGTCTCCAGCACCGCGGGGTCGACCGACCCGTGCACCCGGCGCAGGATGGTCAGCACCCCGGGCGGCACCTCGGGCACCGGCAACGACTGAAACGGCCCCTGCTCGAACGCCGCGCAGAACGGGTCCGCGCCTCCGCGGTGATCGTCTCGTCCGTCGGCGCCGGCGAGCTCGCGCATGGCGGTGCGCAGCCGCCCGCGGTCGTGCTTCGTCTTCGACTTACGTCTGCGTCGCATCGATCCTCCCTTCGTGCTCCCAGTCGAGCGGCACGATCTCCTGATTCCAGCCGCCGTACGCGGTCCGGCGCGACTTGTCCCACCAGAATATCGCGTAGTCCTGCGAGCTCGTGCCCTTGCGCCCTGACGTGCTGGTGTTGTCGCCGGCGTACTCCCCGAACGACGGCCGGGTGATCAGGGGCCACAGCCCGCGCAGTGTGTGCCTCCACTCGTTCCAGAAGGCTTGATCCGCGTCGTGCGGTGCGGCGCCGTCTCGATGGCGCTCCTGGCCGCACAGGAACGGCAGGGGCAGCAGCAGAAACACGTGCCTGGTGCTGATCTCGAGCGCCCGCCGGGCGTGCAGCTCCGCTACCACGTGCTTGCGTGACCGTGGCTGCCCTGCCTTCCGATGGCCCGGCGGATACAGCAGGCGCTGCCCGTCCGGGGTGTACAGCGGCTCGGTCACGCTGTACGGCGGGTTGCCGACGACGACCTGGACCCGGGGCACCACCGTGGTCAGAAACCCGCACCACACGGGGTCCACACTTGGCGCGCACGCGATCACGGTCCAGTCGCCCGGGTACCGCTCCGCCAGGCGCCGCGCCTCGCCCAGCCCCGGTGCCAGCGGGTCCAGGTCCATCGCCATGCCCTTCGGCCAGCCCTGCTGCACCAGGCGCCCACACGCTCGGCGCTCGGCTTTCTCGTCGTCGGTTGCCTTGCGGTCCGGGCGGCCGCGCCGGATCCGGTCCAACTGCGCGATCCGGTCCCTTGCGGCGATCGCGTCGCGGCGCATCCGCGCCTGCAGCGCCCCGATCGCCATGACCCACGCGCCGCCGCCGGCGTGGAACTCGCCGATGGTCGAGTGCTTCGACAGGTCCGCCGCGCCCAGTCGGTCCCGGATCCGGCGCATCACGGCAATCGCCAGTCGCGGATCCGTGTCCAGCGCGCCCAGCGGGTTGTACGCCGCCGGCGCCTTGAGCGATCGCCAGAGCCTCGACCATACCGCGCCCCGTGGCCTGCAGGAACCGCTGCTCTCGCTCCAGGTCGACCGGGGCGATCTCCGCGGTCACGAGCTGACCGGCGGGCAGCAGGTCGTCGTCCACGAGCTCGCAGAGCCGCCAGGACGGCCACCCGCTAGCCGCGGCCACGCACTCCACCCCGTCGAGGCCTGGCCACAGCGGCAGCACCGACAGCCCCGACCCGTCCACCTTGGGACGCACGTACCGCCGTGCCGCGGCGTACCGCTTCAGTCGCCGCACCGTCATCGTTCCGTCCTCCGATGCTGCAGCACGATCTCGCGTGCCAGATCCGCGACCGTTGCTGTCCGGATCCGCACTGCAACGACCTTGCGCAGGTGCGTGCACAGTGACCGGATCGTGTCTCGGTCGGACCGCTCCAGCCGGTCGAGCCAGTCGGGAAACCACGCCCGCGTTCGTACCGCGCCCGTGTCGCAGCACGGGGTCCGGGCCAGGTCCGCGGTGTCCGCGATCGGGTGCGCGGTGTCGCACAGGATGCACACCGCGTACTGATCCCGCTCGTCGAGCATTGGTTGCACCGCTCGCCACTGCGCGAGCTCCTGTGCAAACACACGCTCCAGCGCTTCCTTCAACAGCTTGTGTGTACCCCCCTTTGGGGGCTTGGGGGTACTGGACACCTGGCTGGTCTCTTTCCTGGATCCTTTGGCGGCACGCCATACCGGCAGTTCCGGCACGATGATCCGGTCGTGTCGGCATGTCGTGCCGACCGGCAAGCGGTGCCGGTCGGGCGGCAGGCGCTCCAGCTCCGACGGCGGTGTGTGATGCCGCAGCGACTGTTCGCACAGCACGTACACGTCCGTGCCGTGCTCCGACCGCTCCGGCCGCCGATGCACCAGTCCCGCGTCGCGCAGGTACTTCAGCGCGTCCCGGATCGCGCGCTCCCGCAGCCCCGTGCCCGCCGCCAGGCCCCCGGTCTGGCCCGGGTACGCCGTGCCCCACTGGTCGGCGTACGTCGCCAACACGAACAGCACCAGCTTCGGCGTGGACGCGATCGGCACCCCTCGCACCATCTTCACCCACGTGAACGGTCCGTGCCCTGACTCACCCACCCGTGACCCCCTGCCCGCGACGGTGGCACCATCGCGGTGCATCCGTCAAGTTCGACAGGCGCTTGTCTCGCGGGCTACTCTGGGGATGGGCGGTAGATCCCTGCCCATGGTTCGCGTTCGCGTGATCCTCCCAAAAAACGAGCCGGGGCGGTGGTGGTGCACCCCCCGGCTCACCCTTTTTCAGGCGCATGTCACCTCCACCGACCCGCCGTCGAAGTGCAGGTGTACGTCGGCTTGCTCCCAGCAGGTCGGGCGATGGGTGACGTAGATCACGCGGTCGAACCCGCCCAGGCGCATCGCCTCGCGGAGCATGCGCGGGTACATCGGCGCGACGTCGGGTGCCAGGCGCCCGTCGCACTCGTCCCTCCACAGCGTGCGCCACCGCTGGCCGTGCCGCTGCGCGTTGTACACCGCGATCGCCAGCTTCAGCGCCTCGCCGAGCAGCACGCGCTCGCCTTCGCTGACGAGCTCGAACGGCCGGGTGCCGCGCTGGTCATTCACGACCAGGTCGAACACCTCGCGCAGCCCGTTGCCTCGCGCTGTCGGACGCGTCGTGCGCAGCTCCACGCTGAAGCGTGGCCCGAAGCTCGCCGACAGCAGGTCGGTCACGAGCGCCGACACGTCCGGCCCGGCCGCGTCGATCTCCAGCGCCTGCACACCGTCCCGGCCCAACGCTTGCGCCAGCAGGCGCCAACCGGCCCGCTCCTGCGCGCGGTCCCGCCGCACGGTCTCGAGCTCCGCCGCGTCCGCCGCCACGTCGCCCAGCTCCGCCAGCGCGCCGCGCAGCTGCGCCAGCTGCGACCGGGCCTCGTTGTCCGCCGCCTGTGCGACTCGCAGCGCCTCGTACGCGGCCTGTGATGCCGCCTCCGCCGTGCCGTGCCGGTCCAGGATGTCCGCGTCCAGCGACACCCGCCGGAGCTCCTGCTGGCGCTCTCTGGCGGCCTGCAGCGCCTGTTCGGTCGCCACCCGGTTGCGGAGTCGCGCCGACTCCTGCTGAAGCTGTCGCTGCGCGGCGCGCAGGTCGTCGTCCGCCCCCTGGAGCGCGTGCAGTTGCGCCGCAAGTCCCGCCATTTCGTCGCGCAGCTCGGTGCCGCGCCGGATGATCTCCGCCTCCGTCGCCTTCCATGCCTCGATGTCCGCTTGAAGCTCGGCGAGCTCACCGGTGGCCCTTTCGAGGTCCGCTGACGCCCTGCCGTGCACCTCCAGCGTGGCGCGGAGCTGCGACAGCTCGGCCCTCGCAGCCGTGTACTCGTCGCGAGCGGCGCGCACCGCTTCGTGCTCGGCGACTATCGCCGTGGTCTGCACCAGGCGGTCCGTCGCTTCGTCCAGGTCCTTGCGCAGCTGTGGCAGCGCCGCCCGGGCCGCCGTCGCGTCCGCCAGGGGCTCGCACGCGCTGCAGTCCACCGGGTCCCAGTCGCTCCGCCCGCCGCGGTTCAGCACTCCCCCGCCGCACGGCACCGCGTCCAGCCGCTGCGCCCTGCGCTCGGCCAGGTCGATCTCCGTCGTCAGTCGGTCAACGTCCTGTTGCGCGCGGCGGTGGTCCATCCGCCAGGTCGGGCCGCCCGGTGCCGGTGCTGGCTCCTTCACCAGCTCCAGCTCGGCGACGCGCTTGCGCAGCGCTCCGGGCTCACCCTGCAGCGCCTGGTTGCAGCGGCGGATCTCACCTTCGGTACGGCGTGCGGCCGCCTCGGTGCGAGCGTTCGACGCTCGACCCGTACGCAGCACGTTTTCCGCCGCTGCCCGGTCCGCGGCGGCCGCCTGGTGCTTCGCGTCCACCTTCCTGTGCTCGTCCGCGCGCGCCTGCAGCGCGTCCATGTCCACGTCCACCGCCCCGACCGCCGGTGCGGCGAGCTCCGCCTGCAAACGCGCCACCTCCGGGCCGACTTCGGCCAGCTCCTGCCGTGCGCGGTCCACCCGATCTCTCTCCGCCTGTGCGGCCGCTCGTGCCTCGCCGGCGGCGCCGGCGGCCGCGTTCTGCGCCTCGCGCGCGGCTGCGTGCTCCGTCGCCGTCTGCGTCGCCCGGTCCTCGGCGACCGCTATCGCCTCGGCCAGCTCCGTCGCGCGCGCCACCAACCCGGCCACCTCCCCCGCGCGCTTGTCGAGCGGTGCCAGCTCGGCGTCGCAGCGCGCCAGGTGGCCCGCCGCTCGATCCGCGAGCGCCTGCAGCTCACCCAGCCCCAGCAGCTCGGCGAACAGGTCGCGACGCGCCGCCGTCTTCAGCTCCGCGAACGACAGGCTGCCGCGGCTTGCGCTGAACACGGACGCCTCCACCAGGGATCGGCTGGGAAACAACCGTTCCACCACCTCGCGGTACGGCCCCACGCGCCCGTCGGACAGCGGCACCCACCCGCCGCCCTGCAGCTCCGCGATCACGGACGCCGGTGTGGACAGTCGGCCGGTGCTGGTTCTCCGCGCCTCATGGGTGATCCGGTACCTTGCGCCCTGGTGCTCCAGGATCGTCGTCAGGCGCCCCAGTCGCGCGCCTTGCGTCACCATGTGCGCAAACGGCCCGTACGACGGAAACACGCCCCACAGCGCCGCAGGTAGCATGGCCTCCACCGCCGTGGTCTTGCCGGCGCCGTTCGTGCCTGTCACGGCGATCAGGCCATCCAGCCCGTCCATGGGCAGGTGCAGGTGCTCGAACCGGCCCACGTTCTCCAGCTCCACGCTGATCGGCTTCATGCGTCGTCCTTCGTCTTGTCGAACGCAGCACGAGCCTTGCGCCACGCGCGAACCGCCGTCACCAGGTCGTCCTCCGCGGCGCCGTCCTCCGGATCCGACTCCCAGTAGTCAGCGGCGACCAGCACTCGTTTTGCCGCCGCGCGCAGGCGAGCGCGGGCCGTTTCGTGGTCCATTCGATCCTCCGTGGGCAGCGTGTTGGTGGTGCTCCGCCCTGGATTCAGGCTACCCCGGCACCATGTGCCGGTCAACCACTTTGGCTCACCCGAAACGGTGCACGCTGGGGCCGGAATAATTCCGGAATATTTTTCACCCGTCCACGCCGGCGACGCGCGACGGATCCGCGAACGCTCGCCACGCCCGGCTCACCCCGCCGGAGCCGGGAAACAGGTCCGTGAACTCGTCACCACGGCGCGCGCCGAGCAGCTGGAACACCCACGACGAGTACGCCGACGGCTTCGCGCCGATCACGTTTCCCGGGTCCGTGGTGCGCGGCCGGACCCCATGCACCAGCGAGTCGGACGGCCAGCTGTCGTCTACCGTCGACCGCGCCGACACGTACAGCACCGGCTCCCACGACTGCAGCGGTCCGGATGAACGGTTACCGCGCGCACCGCGCACCCATGCCGCCACCCGGCACGTGATGCCGAGCTGTCTACAAAGCTCGAGCAGCGACGGCAGTGCGGGCTCGTTCGTGGCCAGCGCCCAGCCGTCGAAAAGCTGCAGGCGCGACAGTAAATCCAGATGGTCCACCTCGCCGCCGTAGTCCTTGTGGTCCCGGTAGTACCAGGCCAGGCCCGGATACGGCGGGTCGGCGAACGCGATCCGCTTGACCTCGTCGGCGTCGCGCGCGACGGCCACTCGCCGTTCAAACCTCCATTTGGCCTGCCGGTGTGACTTCGAGCAGAACTTGGCGTCGCGGCGGGCCTCCGGCGGGATCGGCCCGTCGCACCACGCGCACAGTCTCACGACGAGCGTCCGAACCCCGCCGGTTTGCGCGGTGTCGCTGGCTCCACCATGTCCTCGTGGAACGTGTCGGTGTGCACGCCGTTGTCCATGAACCACTTGCATGTCGCCTGGCGCTCGCCGTCGACGACGCTAACGGCGCTCACCGTCATGATCGGTCCTCCGGAGCGCAGCCTACAAAGCGCGCCGACCTGCAGCTGCTCCGCCATCACACCCCCAGCGCCGCCAGCGTTTCGTCGTCGGTGTCCTGGAGCGCGGCCAGGCACCCCATCGCCTGCTCTCGCTCGGCGTCGGTCGGTGGCGTCCGCAGGGTCGACCAGTACGCCCGCACCTTGTCCTCCACGCTGTCGGCGGTGGCGATCTCCGGCGCCCGGACCTCGCGCTGGCGTGGCTCTACCACGGTCCGCGCAACGACCAGGTGGTGCGGGTGCAGCTGCCGTACGGCCGCCTGCGCCTCGGGCCATGGGCACCCCGCCAGGTGCTGCGACGGAACCACCAGGCGCATGCGGACCACCGCGCCGTCCACCGCCGCCAGCTCCTCGCTGGTGGGCTCCTGCGTCCACCCCGGCTCGCCGCCGGCGTCCGCCCGGCGGTATTCGAGCGTCACCCGGCGACGCGCGCCGGTGTCCGCCCACCGGATCGTGATCGCGTGCAGCGCCTGCCCCATGGCGTGCGTGGCGGTCCCGATCCGGAGCACGCCATGGACACGGTGCTGCTTTGGCCAGGGCAGCACGGGCAAGCCGATGTCGACCACCTGCACGCCTTTGGTGTCCTTCTCGCTGAACTTCGTGGGCCAGGGCGAACCCGCGTACCACGCTCGCGGTGTCGCCGCCTGTCGCACGTGCAGGTGTCCAAGGGCCAGGTAGTCCGCGGGCAGGTCCTCGAGATCGGCGGCGCTGATCTCGATCTCCCGATCGCGTAGAACCTCGCCACCCGCTGCACGTCCACCAGCGACGTGAACGTGTGCCGCGACCACCCACGGCACGTCCGGGCGCCGCGCCTTGCCTCGGATGACGGCTGACAGGAACGAACGCAGTAGGGCCGCCATGCGGTCGCAGGCTGCGCTGTGCGCGTCCTGCCCTGGCGCCAGCCCCTCGGCGAGCAGCCACGCGCGAGACGGGTACGGCATGGCCGCCACGCAGCACGGGCCCGCCCGTGTCTCCACCTCGATGGTCTCGGCGCGCGTGAACACACGCACCGGCCACTTCGCCCCTGGAGCTCCCGGCACTGGGTCCGCGCCGCCAATGAGCGACAGCCCGCGCAGGTCGGTCTCGTCGTCGTGGTTGCCTTGCACCACCACCACCGGGCAGGTCGCCGCCAGTTCGTCGACGAGCTCGTGGAGCAACACACGCTCCGCCGGCGTGCTCCGGTGCGGGGCTTCGTGCCCGGTCAGGTCGCCCGTCAGCAGCGCCAGGTCCGGCTCCGCGTCTCGCACGAGCTGCCGGATCCGGTGTACGACCTGGCGCTGGTCGTCCAGGTACGGCCCGTCAGTGATGTGCAGGTCCGTCAGGTGCAGAACACGCATGGTCAGTGCCTCCACGAGTCGTCCATGTTCTCCCTCCACCCCTCGTCATAGTCGACGTCGGGCGGCAGCGGCTCCGGTGCCCTGCTCTGTGGCGCGCTAGACGGTCGGGGCGCGGGTGTCGGCGCCGCGCCCCGTTGCGGCGCGTCTCGACGGCCGTACAGCACGTCCACCACGCCGAGCTCCACCGCCGCCTGCAGGCGCCGGGCCTCCGGATCGTCCGCTGGCGGCACCCACACCAACCGCGGGCACACGAACGGGCGCGCGCATTCGTGGCGAGTGTACCCCGGCTTGATCCCGAGCACGGCGCGGGTCGCCCGGTTGAACGCGCGCGACTCCGCGTGCGCGTCCCCGAACTGCCGGGCGATCTCCAGCTGCTTTGGCGTCATCGACTCGGCCAACGGCTCGCCCTTGCGCAGGTCGAACGCCCGCCCCCGCTCCGCGTCGTGCCACGAGCCGTCCAGCGTCCGGCGCTTGACCTTCGCCCTGGCGTGCCAGCAGTGCCGATCGGCTCGCTCAACGCGCGTCCACACCGTGTTGACGCCGGCGGCGGCCGCCAGCTGGTCGATCGCGGGCTTGTGCAGCGCCCACCGGTCCGGCAGGTTCTTGCCGCCTTTCAGCTTGTACCAGACCCCGTTCGACCCGTGGTCGGCGGGGAACTCGAACGCGACGCAGTGGAACACCACCACGTAGTTCGGCGGCAAGAACTGCAGCGGCGTGATCGGGTGCAGCACGTGCGCGTACCTGGCCACGTGCTCCAGGGCGTCCACTGCGGCGTCGGCGTTGTCGACGCCGCGCATGGGCAGGCCCAGGCGCTTCGGTTCCACGCGCACGATCTGCGTCGGCTGCAGGTCGATGTCGTCGAACGAGCTGCGCCGCCGCTCCTTGGTTGGCATCGGCCCGCGCTGTTCCGGCGCAGGCGCTCTCTTTCGGTCCATGTGATCCTCCCGCGGCCCGGTGGTGGTGGTGGCCGCCTATGTGAATGTAGCACCATTCTGGCTCACCCGTCGCGCGACGTCGTGCGCGACAGGTGTCAGCTGTCGTTCGTCTTGACCTCCGCACGGTGATCTGCGAGCCACAGCCGGGCCGCGCGCAGCAGGTCTTCCGGCGACTTGCCCAGCACCGTCAGCAGCTCGTCGACGTCTCGCAGGTCGAGCTTGCGGGGCTCGCTCGCTTCGGTGTCCAGCTTGCGAATCCAGTGCTGGTGCGCGCGGCCGGACGCGCGCGCCAGCGCGTTCCAGCGCCGCCCGTCCGCGGCGACCCACTTGCGCAGGATCGCCGCGATGGCGTGCTGCACCCCGCGGGTCGGTTTCGTGATGCTGCTCATTTGTGCTCCCGGTCGAGATCGTCAGACGTGATCCGCAGGTCGACCCGCAACCCGCTGGCGCGGAACGTGGCCAGATCGGACGCGAGCGCCTGCATGGTGTTGGTGGGCGTCTGCGGCACGCGTTCCACCAGCAGCCGCGCCTCCTCTTTCAGCTTCGCGTTCTCCTCGCGCAGCTGCTTCAGTTGCCCACCCATGATGCGCACGACGAGCGCGTGGAGCGTCGGGTGCTCGGTGGTGCCAACGTGTTGCGGCTCGCCTCCGTCTTCGGGCCTCACGAAGATGTCGGAGTGCCCGCCAGGGCGGGCCGCGATCACCACTCGCTGCAGCGGCACGCCGTTCAGGCGGTCCAGGTGCGCCTCGGCCACCTCGCGGTACGCCGTCACATCCAGGAACTCGATCAGCCTCGCACGGCCGCCCATGCGGTACGCCATGCGTGCTTCGTCGCGCACTTCTTCGGGCAGCAGGCTGATCGCGAAGTCGATCGTGGTCCGGTCCTCGTCGCCGTGCGTGCCACCATCCGCCACCGGCGGCGGCAGGCGCACCTGCCCGGGCAGTGGGCCATCGTCCGGGTCCGCCGCCTTCTTCACCACCTTGTCGATACACTCTTTGACCACGCCGTCGGGCACGTTCGGCTCCAGCCCCTGCCGGATGTCCGTCAGGGCCTCGATCACCACATCGCGCGGCCCGTCCGGCCGCTTCGCCTCGTTCGCGATCGCCACGGCCACGTTCGCCGGCGACCATCCGCACCCCTTGCACAGCTCGATGGCGCGAGCTGTGGACACCTGCGCCACCTGCTGCTCCGGCGGCAGCTGGTGGAGCTCGGGCAGCGCCACGCCGGTATCGGTGTCCGTGTCCGCGCGCTCGTCGGTGTCGTCCAGCACGCTGGCGGCGTCGGTGTCGGTGTCCGTATCGGTGTCCGTGTCCGCTACTGGCTGAACTTCGAACTCCAGCCCCTCGACCTCGGCATAGGCGGCCATCGCCTCATTGGCAAAACCGCGGTATGCCGGCGGCAGCGACCGCACGAACTCGGACATTACGGCAGCGCCACGCTGCGCCGCGCGCCTCACCTGGCGCAGGGCGGCATGAAACGCGGGCGGGATCTTCGGTTCGAGCTCGGCCAGCGCGTCCGTGGGGCTGGTGGGTAGCGACGCGTCCGCCTGCGCCTCCACGTCGTCCCACAGGTCGGTGTGCAGGATGTCGGCCAGGCCGTTGTCGCGGTCCTCCACCATGCGCACACCGTCCAGCTGAACCGACCGGATGTACTTGTCTGCGGCGCGCCGGATGTCCTCCACCACGCGCTTGCGCGGCTTCGGCGCCGTCAGCTCCATGTCGATCGCGTCCTGGTACGCCTGCGCGATCTCGCCGGCGGTGGTCATGCCCAGGGCCCGGCACCGCAGCGGGAACCCGCGCAGGCCTTCCTTGACCTGCCGCGTGGACCCGCCAACAACGGCGTGCAGCAGCTCCGGGTACCCGGTGAGGTAGGCGCCGCGCGCATCCAGAAGGACGTCGGCGGTCTCGGACACCTCGCCAGGCGCGTCGTCGGTGGAGATCGGGTAGCGGCGCGAGGTCCACACCCGCTCTGCACCCGCCACGCCTACCGCCAGGTCCTTCGCCGATTCGCGGTAGGCGGTCAGCTCCAGCGTCGATCGTGCGAGCTCCACAGAGTCCGCCAAGATGGCGACCGCGATCGGCTTTGCCGATGCCGACGTCGAGGCCTTGATCACGTCTTTGGCGCACCTGGCGGCTTCCTCGCTCGCCGGCGGGGCGGATGCGAGGTCCGACGCCCGTTTCGCCGCGACATCGGCGGCAGTCAGGCACCGGGCGATCTCTTGCGCCACCCGCGACTGTACGGTGGCGCCGCGCAGCGACCGCAGCACGTCCAGGTCGGTGATCGCCTTCACCACCTCGATCCGGTCCGCGGTGTTCGTGGCGTCACCGAACACCGCCATGGCGTCCACCGCCGGCTCGTCGGGCGTCTCGTGCAGCGGGTGCCCGTCCGGCAGCCGGTCGTGCAGCACGGTCAGCGTGCCGGACGGTCCGACCGACGACGCGCTGGCGGGGATCTCGTCCTCGACGATCTGGCGCTTGGTCGCCTCCGTCATGCGGTTGAACTGGTCGCGGCTGTACCCCGCCACCTTGAAAGGACCGAACTCGAACCCGTCCACCGCCGGCGTAGGCGACGCCTTGCCCGGCGCGGGCCACCGGATCTCCATCCGGTCCGCACCGATGACGTACTGCTTTCGCTTCCAAGCCACCGCGATCCCGGTGTAGAAGTCCCAGCGCTCGCGCACGCCCGCCGTCACCTCCGCGTGTGCGTCCGCGTACGAGATCGTGCCGCTCGTCCACTTGTCGGCGGGCACCAGCAGCTGCGCCGTGGCCTTGCCGCCGTCGGGGCCCAGCTCGGTGCCCGTCTGCACCCACAGGTCCGCGCCGTACAGGAACGGCTCGCGGATCTTGCCGCCGTCGATGCGGTCCGCCGAGTACGACTTGCTCGCCGCCTGCCAAAACGCCGACCCGTGCTCGGTCTCCACCCGCACCGGCTCCGGTGCGGCGTCCGGCTCCAGCTCCGGCTCCCCGCTGTCGCCCGCGGCCGGGATGGCCCAGTCTGGCCACGGCGCCGGCTGCTCGCACTCCACGAGTTGATACCCGGCGCCAACGCTGAACGAGTCGCCCCCCTTGCCCCCCTTGCACACGGTGAACTTGCCGCTGATCGAGCTCGGCCCCTGGTGTTGCACCAGCACGTTGCGGCCGGCAGTCTTGTAGAACGTGCCGCACACGCCGTGCGCGGCCGTCAGTGTCGCTGTCATGGGTGATCCCTCCCGGGCAAGCCGTGCTCGCCCTCGGTCAACTTATCCGCGTGTGCACCAGCGGTCAACCGTTCCGGTTCACCCGGCCGGCGGGGTGTGGTGCGAAAATTTCCGCCCTAAAGCCGATCGCACACCGTCGGATCGTCCTCGATCGTTTCTCTGCAGATCCGCCGGGTGATCACGAGCAGCTGTCGCAGGTCGTCGCGTACTTCTTCGAGCTCGGACCGCGACACCGCGTCGGGGTGCGGGGTGCGGGTGTGGCTGTCCAACAGCTGGCCGATCTCGAGCTGCTGCGTGGCCGT
>CAYFPQ010000013.1:34273-58508 GCA_964345005.1 uncultured Victivallales bacterium
TGCAGGAAAGCAATCGCGGCGACATACGCATCACGACCTTCGGCATGAACGAAGACACGAGCCGGTCCACCGCCGGTGGTGATCGCGGTCGCGGTGCCCCCGCCGGCCGACAAGCCCAGCAGCAGCACGGCGATCAGCCGGAGCGTCGCGTTTTCCCAGAACGGTGCTTTCTCGTCGGACATGATCACTCCGCTACCTGTTGTTGCGCGGCGAGGATTCCCACCGCGAATCCAGCCCCCACGACCGCGGCGCCCACCGCCACCCATGGCAGCGCCCGGCGCACCGTCCGCAGCTGTCGCTGCGTCTCCCACAGCTCGCCGCGCAGGCTCTCCACGGCGGTGTTGGCTGTCGACCGGTCCAGCGCGCGGTACTCCGTGCACGCGGCGAGCTGCGAGCGGTACCAGGGCAGGTCCACAGACGCGTCGTGCTCCAGTCGGGCCACCTCGTTGACGCCGAGCACCAGGCCGGCGCACGTCACCCGGTCGTCGTCGTCCAGGTGCGGCGCGCGTGCTCCGATGCGGTACCCCGCGTCGGGGCACGAGTCGCGCAGCTGCGGCAGCTCCGGCAGCTCTGGCGGTGTCGCCGGCGGCAGGTCGTCGCCGAACAGTGGTGGTGGCACGGTGCGCGGGCACCCGGCCAGCATCAGCATCGCCAGCAGCCGCAGCTTCATCGCGCGCCCCGGCGTCGACGCAGGGCCAGCAGCTCGTCCACGGCGTCGTTCGGATCGTCGTTCGTGACGGCGTCGGCGACCTGGTCGTGTGCGTCCTGGCGCTCGGTGTCCGCATCGGTTCGTCGCCGCCGCTCGGCCGTCTGGTCGACGCGGGGCAGCGGTCGCGCTGGTGCTGGCGTCGTCGCGCGCATGACAGCGGCGGCCCACGCGAACAGCGCCACGGACAGCGCTGCCACGCCCGCCATTACCCACCGTGACCAGGTGCTCACGGCGCGTCGTCCGCTGGCGGCTGCAGGCCACGGGGCGCGATGACGTCGCCGGACTGGCTGGACGTCAGCCCGCCCGAACCGTAGTCGCGCAGCGCCATCGATCCGGAGCCGGCGCCGCCCAGGCCTGCGACGGACAGCGCGATGGTGCTGGCGAGATCCGCCCACACCACGAACAGGTCCGGCGCCAGGAACATGACCAGCGCGGCGACGATGATGATCAGCGCCTCGATCGTCAGCGCGGTGATCGCGATCGTGTACGTCCTGGATTGCTTCACGGTGCCCCCACCCACCGGCGGGCCGCGTCCATCGGGAACGCCGCGCCGGGGTCGATCTTGCGTGTCGGGTCGACTTCGTCGTGACCGACTACGCGCGGCCACTCCGGATCGTCATCGTCCTGCAGGGCGGGGAACGCCCACCCCAGCTGTCGGATCAGCCACTCGGTGGCGGCCAGCTGCTCGGACGGGAACGCGGCCCACGTCGTCCGCACCACGTCGCCCGCGGCAACCTGGACCGCTCCGCGACCGGTGTGCGTGCCGGCGCGCAGCCGCTCCATTAGCTCCAGACCCTCGACCGGCTGCGACATGTCCCGGTGGACCGGACCGGTGTACCGGCGGTCCCAGTAGTCCACCAGCTGCCCGTCCACCTCGTACAGCAGTCCAAGGTTCGCCAGCTCGATCCCGATGGACCGGCCATTGAGCTGCTGCCCGCGCCACCGGCTCGTGCGTCCGCCGGCGTGCCAGGTGCGATCGTGCAGCGGCGCCATCTGCAGCACCCGGCCGTCGCGGGCGACGACGAAGTGTGCAGATGCCGGCGTGCCCGACTGGCACATGCGCCTGACCGTGGCTTCGGCGCTGTACCCGACCGTGTAGTGCACAACGACACAGCCGACCGGCTTGCGGTATTCGGGGCGGTACCCGTCGTGGTACCGGTTCGGCGTCAGGTGCCGGTGAACGGGTGGCACAAGCCACGCAGGTGCGGGTACGGCCATCGGTGGTGCTCTCTTGCCGCGGCGTCAGTGCCACCCCGAACGTATCACCCCGACGGCGTTTGCGCGCACGTGTCGCCACCTGGTGGGCGCGACGGATCCGGCCTGACCAGCCGCTCAAGGGCACGCGCGACGCGCAGTCGGTCTGGGTGATTGGTGGCGAGCGCCGCCGTGATTGCGGCATACACAGCCCACCGTTGCCGCTCCGTCCATGCGCTCACAGCGCCGCCGGCGTCGACTGCGCGAACGTGTTGTCGCCCCAGCACTCGAGATCGCGGCCCGTCCGTGCGCAGCCGTATTTCCAGCCCAGCGTCCACTCGTCGGCCGTGTCGCCGTACGGTGGCACGTCGGGCCCGATTGCGCCGACGCAGTCGATCAGCTCGCCGTCGGTCGTTGTGCCGCATGTCTGGTGGTCGCCGGCGATGACTCGCGGCCACTCCGGCTGCGTCGTCACCTGCCCCGACGTGTCCAGCCCCCAACAGACCGTGCCGACCCTCGCCGAGCTCGCGCAGGTGTGCATGGCGCCAGCGTCGACCTGGTCGAACGTCCCGGCGGGCACGTCGTCCACCCGCCCGGTCGCGGCGTCGTCTCCCCAGCACGCCACCGTGCCGTCCAGGTCAACGGCGCAGGCGTGGTGGTACCCGCACGCCAGGTCGGCAACGCGCAGCCCGTCCGGCGGCTGTGGCGCTCGATCGCCCCAGCACGTCGCTCGGCCCGCCTGATCCGACGCGCACGCCCACCCGTCCGCCACGCATACACGGTGGTAGTCGCCCGGCGGGGCGTGCTCCACCTCTGGCTCGCCCCAGCACGTCAGCCGGCCATCATCGTGCAGCGCGCACGCCGACGACTGCCCGACGGAGACGCCACTGGCGTCGACGAGCGACGGCTGCGCGCCCAGCAGCCCGTTCTGCCACATGCCCCAGCAGTGCACCTGGCCGTCGGCTACAGCGCACCCGTTGTACGTTCCCGCGCTCGTTCGCGCCTGGTCCTCGCACCCCGCCGCCATCAGAACGGCCAACATCATCCATCGCATGAACACCTCCCGCGGGCCGTGGTGGTGCGCCCGCATCGGACAACCTGCACCACATTGGCTCCGACGTCAAGTGCCGGTCACTCCACCGCGCGCTTCTCCAGCCACAGATGCACGTCGTACAGGCGGCAGTTGGCTGCAAGGGTGTCGCCCCGAATGTGAATCTCCACCCAGCCGTGATTCGTGTCACCATGGAACGCGGCCGACGTGTCGCTGGTCGTCTGCACTGATCCCGCGGTGGATGTCGACGGTGACAGGTGTGCGGTATGGCCGGCGGCTGACCCCTTCGCGGCGGTGCGGAGCTCGACCGACAGGGTGCTGGACGTCGACCGGAAATACTTGATCTCCATTTCGGCGTACACGACCTTACTGGCCGGGGTGTTTGTGTCGTCGTACCCCCAGCCAAAGTGCGGGATCGGCAGGCGCAGGATCAGGTCCTCGTCGGCCGTGTCGCACTGCATATACTTGCCGTCGCTGTCCACTCCCGTGGTGGGTGACACGTTCCCGGTACTGGTGCCCGACAGCTTGTATGTGACGGTCCACCCGCCGTTGTACGGCGAAATGTCGTACTTGAACGTCGGGTACCCGCCGCTGTCCTCGTACGCGATGCTGTAATTGCTTGTCGCGTCGCGCTTGACTGACAGGCCGTCCACGTACGCGCGGCCAGCCACGTCGATGTTCGCGAGCCCAGAGCCCGTGTTTCGCACGTACAGCGTCTGCAGGCTCGCGTCGTTGCACTCCAGCGCCCAGTCGTCCACCAGGTTGGTGCGCAGGATTCCGTCGTGGACGATGATGCACGCGTCACCGGCGCCACCGTTGACGATCTCCAGGATGGAGTCGCCCGACGCGGTGTCGGCGCGGATCTTGGCCGTGTTGTCGCTGGCGTCGTCGACGTTCGGAAAGCGGAGCTCGCCGCCCTCTCCGGCGCCGGTGCCACCCGGGATGACGTACACCTTGTCGGTGCCGCCGTTGCGCTCGAGCTTCAGCAGCGCGGTGTTGTCGTTCCCGCTGGCGCTGGATGTGATGGCCGCCGACTGCGCGGTGATATCGGTATGCACGCCGGTGGTGGGGTTGTGCTCCACCTGAAACGCCGACTCAAACTGCCCGATCGACGTCAGCACCACCACGCTGGTGTTTGTGTGCGTCCCGTTCAGCATCGTACCGAGATTCGTGTGGTAGTCGGTGAAGTCGCTGGTGGCGGCGTTCGTCGGGTCCGCTGGGGTTGGGCCCTTCAGCACGATCTTGTATCGGGTCGGGTTCGCCGTGTCCGTCGATGCCAGGCCGAACCGGTGCGCGATGTCAATATAGAACTCGCCGCTGGCCGGCTCACCGCCGCCGCCAGCGCTGCGCGTCAGTGTCGCGCCGAACGCCGTGGCCTCGCTGCTGTTCGTGACCGGGTGCCCGTCCGCGTCCTCGTACCAGACGTCCACCTCGCGCGTGTCGGCTGTGTCTGGCCACTTCTCGCCCGCCCACAGGTTGCCCGTCACGATCAATCGCGTGCCGCTGCCCTCGTCGGCGGCGCTCACGGCTTCGATGGGGCGCCCCACCACGTCCTCGACGGTGTACCAGATCGGGCCGCCGTCGCCGGCCTCGGTGGTGCCGTTCTTGCGGGTCGTGCGTCGGGCGCCGAGCGTGTACGTGGTTCCACCGGTGTTCTGGAACGGCACGCCCTGCCACCACGTGTCCGTGCTCTCGACGTCGAGCCTGTACCCGTCCGGGGTGTACCCCACGAAGTCCGCGGACAACGACAGCTCGTCGCTGCTCTCGGTGATCGTCGGCGCCGCGGTGAACACGCCCCCCTCGCCGCCGGCGGTGTCGCCCCACGTGTCGCGCGCCGACAGCTTGTGTCGGTTCATCACGACGTCGAGCCAGAACGTTTCCAGGTCCAGCGCGCCCCAGATGCGGGCTGGTGCGAACTCCACGATGCGGTCGCCGGTGCTCATGCTGCCTTCCTACGTCGCCAGTCCGATCCTGGTAACCGGCGTGCTGTGTTCGATGGTGATGGCGCCGTACAGGCGCGTGAAGGCGGTAGGCACCGGAAACGCGCGCCAGCCCATACCGCCCGCGGTGTGCCGCGACGCGTGGGTGTCCGAGTGCTGGAGCACCCGGATCCCCGACACCCACACGGTCAGGTCGGTGCTCGTGGTGGTGTTCCACGCGCTGATCCGGAAGTCGTACGGCGTGCCGTTCTGCTGCAGGCGAACGCCGCTCACGCTGTCCAGCAGCGTGTCCACGGTGGCGACCCGTCGGTGGAGCTCCACCGTGGCGCTCGCCGGTCGGACGCGGATCAGGTACCCGTCGTCCAGGTTGTCGGCCTGCAGGTACGTATACAGCTCGAACCGGCCATTGATGGCAGCGCGTGCGCGCACGTGCGTGCCCGACCATGTGCCCTGCGTGCCCCAGCCGTCGGCGATGTACTCACGGCCGTTCTGCGACAGGATGTACTTCGCCGCCGGGGCGTACCCACCGTTGCCGGAGCTGCCGACGGTCCACGCCTCGGTGTCGTGTAGCAGGTCGTCCAGGTGCAGCGCCCTGCGCATGTTCACACGCTCGCCTGACGGCAAGAACGGGCGCACCACCCGCGCCACCTTGTCTAGGTCCAGCTCGTCGCTTGGGTCCATCAGCCACAGGTCGGTCACGCTGCCGGCGTTGCTGTACGGGTACGCCGAGATCGCGCTGCCCGGCTCCGGCTCCGCCGTGAACTCGCCCCAGCTCGTTCCGCCCAGGATTCGCCGCTGAAACCAGTCCTCGAAAATCGTGCGCCGGCCGGTCATGGCGACGATCGCGGCGCGCAGGGTCGGCTGCGTGCCCTTGTCTCGCCACATCCGCACCGCCGAGCTCGCGATCCGCCTGCGCGACTCGGTGTCGAGCGTGGCGCCCGGCGGGTACTCCGGCCCCCATCCCACCAGGTGCGCCAGGTGCACCACCTGCTCGTCGGGCACCAGCGACGGGTCCAGCAGGTCCGACAGCTTGCCGCGCCGCAGCGCCAAGTATTCCTCGACCCGGGCCGCCGGCTCGGTCACCGCGTGCAGGAACTTCTCCGCCCCGGGCTCCTCACGGACGCCGGCGATCAGCAGGTCCAGCATCGTGTCCCGGCGGTCCTCGACGGTCACGTGCTCACCTCCACGATGGTGATCGCGATGGTGCCTGCCACCGGCAGCTCCTCTGTTCCCAGGGCGGTGTCGGACGCCGGCGTGGTGATGGTGTGGTCAGTCACCCCGGCTTGCGCGGTGATGATCCGCGCTCCGAGCGCCGCCAGGCTCACCTCGCCGCCGAACTGCCACTGGTAGTCCGTCCCGTCGACCCATCGGCCGTTCGCGTCCAGCACCAGCTCCAGCGCCAGCGGGTGCAGCACCGCGCGCAGTGCTGCCTCGATCCTGGCCTTCGCGCCGGCTGCGTACTTCGAGCGCACCGACACCGTCGCGGTCACGTTGATCGTCAGCGGCGTGAACGCCTTGGGGTTCACGCGGTGGTTGTGCAGGGCCACCCCGCCCACGCGCTGAAGCCCGACGGTTTCGCCGTTGAACTCCTCGCCGAGCTCGGTCAGGTCCGCCGTTGTCGGCGCGATCCCGCCCGGGCCGACGCACACCAGGCGCACGGTCTTGTACCCGTCGCCCTCCTCAATGCCAAGCGCGCGCGCGGCGACCTGGTCGCCGTCGGTGTTGCGCCACGCCACGGCGTGCGTTTCGGCGTCCTCCGGTGTCACCACGCGTTCGCCGGTGCGCAGCGACGCCGGAATCGCATCGCGCGCGCGCTCGAGGTCCGCCGGCGTGCTGGCCTCCTGGACCACCCACCCGTCTGCGGCGCGCGGGTTCCGCGGGTTCCGCAGCGTGGTGTTCCCGCTGCGATCGCGGGCGATCGCCGACGCGCCCACGTTGCCGGTTCTGTCGCCGCCGATCCGGTAGGTCGCTGTGACCTGCAGGCTGGCGCCCGGGATCTTGCCTCGCGTGCCGTCGCCGAACGTGATCACCCAGTCGCCCGACGGCTGCTCGCGCAGCGTGAAGTGCCGATCGAACGACGTGCTGGCCAGCAGGTCGTCCACCCGGATCCAGGTGTCCGACCCGACCGTGACGCCGGTCAGCGTCATGAACGGCGTGCGCGTCAGTGTGAAGGACTGCCCCGCACTGCCGCTGTCGGTCGTGCCCACTTTGTCCACCACCGTCTCGCCCTGCCGCAGCTCCACCAGCAGCGACCAGGTCACGCCCGACGGCTGGGTGACGTCGTCGAATTCCGGCGCCGTCGGTGTGCCGACCGAGATCACGCGGGCCCGCACCGTGTACCCGGTGGTGTCCACCGCCGTCGCGGTGACCGTCGTGGTGGACTTCGCCCACCGCCTGTCCGCCGTCTGCGGCAGCGTCCACGACAGGTCAGAATTGCTGTTCTGCAGGGCCGCGTCCTTGCCCGTGCTCACGCCGGGCAGCTCCGGCCAGTCCGTCTGCACCAGGTAGTCGGCCGGGCTCGTGCTCACCGTGACCTGTCCCAGGGTCGCCGCCGTGGTGATCCGGTTTCCGGAGCTGTACGTGGTGTTCACGGTCTCCGACTGCCCGGTGCGCAGACACGTCACCTTCACCGGCAGCCCGGTGCTGTCGGACGCGCCCACCAGTGTGTCGACTTCGAACCGGATCGTGCCGCCGAGATCGGTCACGGTGTCGGGCTGCACCTCGCGCAGGTCGTCGTAATACTCCCAGCGAAGGACCATATCGGCCGCGACAGCGCCGAGCTCCGCCCGCAGCCCGTCGTACTGGAGATCGGGGTGCACGAAGTACATGGCGTCGCCCGCCACCGGCGCGCCCGCCCACGCCGCCGACCCCACCGGGAACGACAGCTGGGTGACGGTCCCGCCGTCGTCCTGGAATACCGACCACTCGCCCGTGTCCTGTGTCAGCTCGACGTCGTCGGATTCGTCGTACTCGAACACGATCGGCGCATCGGACGCGGTGCCCTCGGTGCCGAACATGGACCGGCCGCGCAGGACCGTGGCGCCAGATACCTGCGCAGCCGTGAGGTCCACCACCAGGTCCACCTCCGCCGGCGTCGCCGGCGCGAGCTCGTACCCGACCAGCCTGGCGATCGCGACCATCGACGGCCGCAGCTTCAGCGTGGACAGGTACTGTTCGACGGCGGCGTGGTCCAGCCGTACGGCGCCCTGGTGCCCCACCATGGCGTACATGTTCAGCAGCTGAATCACCGGATCGTGCGGGTTCGTCTCGGTGTGCTCGGGCCAGGCGGTCGCCTTGTGCTGCAGGAGCGCAGCGCGGATCCCGGGGTAATACAGCTCCGCCCATCGAAAATCGGGTGGTGTGTCAGCCATCGATCCGGACCTCCAGCTGTTGGCGCGCGCCGGTCTCCAGGTCCTCATAGTGCACCAGGATCAACACGTCGGCGCCGCTCGCCTCCACGCCCAGGCCGATCAGCCGCGCGCGCGACTCGCGCTCGAGTCGGGCGAACTGCCGCCGCGCCTGCGCCTCCGTGTGCGCCAGGCGCGCGCGCGACGTGCGCTCGAACGTCGCATCATCCACGCCCAGGTCGTCCACGTCGTTCCACGGGTTCGTCGAGTCCCCCGGCTGCAGCATGATCGCGATCACCTGGCGCAACGATAGGTTGTCGGTCGCCGTTTCCGGGTCGGTGGTCATCTGCACGCGGCCGCCGGCGAGCTGCGGGGGCCATCGGATCGAACGTCGCATTACAGCCCCTTCACGGTGGTGGACTTGTACGCCCCGGCGGTGATCGCGGTCTGCATGGCGGTGATCCCCGGCGTCGGCGTCACCCCGGCCGCCGCCGCGATCGCGACCAGATCCGTCATCACGTTGCCCAGGTCGATGAAGAACTGCGTGGACAGCAGGTACGGGTTCGACGCGCCCGCGCCCCCCAGCTTGCACTCGTCGCCCGCGCCGGGCGTCAGCACGACGTCATCGCCGGCGCCGATCCGGACGTCGCCGAATGCTGTCAGGTGCACGTTGCTGGCGTTGGTGGTGGTGCCCGCGGTCAGGTGCATGTCGCCGGTCGCCGTCACCCGTGCGTCCAGCGAGTCACCGCCGGCCGCGAGGAGCAGGCCCTGGTTGTTGTCGGCGACGACCTGCACCTTGCCGTTCGTCGACGTGAACCCCGCCGCGTCCGGGTAGTAGTCGTCCAGAAACCCGACGACGCCGGCCTGGTCGCCGAGCTCGCCACCAAACCACCGCAGCGTGTCGCCGTCGTCTACCTCGACGTACACAATGGAACCGACCGGCGGCACCCACACAAAACCGACGCCGTCGGGGCCTGTGCCGCCCGGGAGGCGCGCGGGCACCCACTCCGGGTGCGTCACGTCGGCGCCCGTAAGTCCGGGGATCTCGAGCGACAGCCGGCACCGCTTCGTCTCGTCGTTGTTGTCGCGCACGATGGCGCTGAAGTACGCCGGCATGGTCAGCTCTCCGTCGGTTCGGCGGGCTCGGTCAACACCCGGTCGAGCTGCGCCGTCGTGTGGTAGCCCGACCCGTCGATGGTGTGCTGTACGCCCACCACTTCCCACGGCCCAGCGTACAGGTCCGGCACGCCATCGATGTCGTGAATCTGACCGACCCACAGCCCGGGTGTGCCGCGGAGCTTCGCGCGCGCCGTCATGAACGCCTGTGAGCGAAGCCGCAACCAGCGCTCTGCGTACGATCGCGCAGACTCTGTGGTGTCGATCGTGTGCACCGGGATGTCGGCCAGCGCCTTCGTGTTGTTCGTGTCGTTCGCGTCCTGCAGTGCCTGTACGCGCAGCTGCGCGCCCGACTCCAGGCCGGTGATCCGTTCACCTGATCCCCTGAAGATCACGTTGTCGTCCGTGCCCGGTGTGATCGACATCGTCACGGTGATCACCTGCTGCGACGCGGGATCCCACCCGGTGACGCGCACCGCCGTCGGCACGCCCGCCAGGTTCAGTGTCGGCGCGAACTCCATCAGGTCGCCGGCGAGCTTTCCGACGTCGGAGCGCTGCGGGTCGTACGTGAACGTGCGGCGCGGCAGCCGTTGCTGACCCGGGTCTGTGGCCCGGAAGTACAGCACGTCGCGCTCCAGGTCCGCGTCGTACTGCACCCACGGCGGGCCGAAGCCCTGCCGGTAGGCGAGCGACTGCAGCAGCTTCAGGTCGCTGTCGCCCTTCTTCGACACCACCGCACGCCGGTTCGTGGGCAGGTCCGGGATGGTGTCCTGCGTCCAGTGCAGGCCGTGCTCGTCCGCGATGACGCGCGCGATCTCCGCATCGGACCGGCCCGCAGCGAACTGTCGCGCCTGCGTGTACTCGGCCAGGCGGTGCTCTGCGCTGTACGCTGCGACCATCACGCGCGGTGTCCCGTCGCCGAACATCGTTTGATGGCGCACCACCTGGAACCGCTGCAGCGTCACGAGATCCGGGTGCCACCCGGTGGCGAGCACCACGTGGTTCCCGGCGGCCAGCACGTTGTCCTCCACGAACCGCCAGGCGCGCGTCGTCGGGTCCACCGCGTCCGCCTCGATCTTCAGCTCGTCCGCCTGGTCGACCGTGCCCGCGGCGCTGACCTTCGTGATCAGCCCGCGGTGCGTGTCCGGCAGTCGCTCGCCGTTCACGCGCAGGTCCCAGATCGGTGCCCAGACCTCGCGCATGCTACACGACCAGGTCGACGCCGGGCAGCAGCGCCCACGCACGGTTCACGGTGCCGCGCGACTCCGCCAGGGCCTCGATCTCGGCTGCGGCGCCCGCGGCCGCCAGGGGCACGCTGGCGGCCGCTACGCGCTTGCGCATGTCGGGGTGATCGGCTTCCAGGATGCGCACCCGGTCGCCGGCTGCGAGCTCGCGCTGCGCTAGCGCTGGGTTGCCTCGCCGGATCAGCTCGCCGCGCAACGGGTCGCCGGTGTGGCGGAACCCCAAACCCTCGAACGTGTCGCCGTCTGCGACGCGTGTGTACAGCGTCTCGCCCGTCGGCGCGCTCTCCACCAGGTCGGGTGCCTCCGTGATCTCGAGCTCAAACACCACGGCCCGGGCCAGACCCGTGACCCACTTGCTGGCTATGTTCTCGTCGGCGGCGGTGACGAACCCCGTGATGGTGTCTCGCCCCCACGTCCACACGACGCGCGGGCCCCGGCCCACCTGCGGATCGATGGCCGTCAGCGCACGCAGCGCGTTCAGCTCCGGCGCCAGGTCGTGGGTCATGTTCTCGCCGGCCACCTCCACGGTGAACGCCACCACCTCGGGCCCCGCGTGCACCCACTGCGCCGCTGGTCGCGACGTGCCGGGCGTCGCGGCGTGTGTGACGTTGGGGCGCTTGCGGCGTCGTACGTTCAGCAGCGGGCTGCGTCCCGCATAGGTCAGGCGCACGGCAGGGTCTACCGACACGATGGACCACGGTACGAGCGGCACATGGCCCACTAGAACACCTCCGCGGGCTTCAGCGCCGTCACGACGCCGCCCTGTCGCAACACTCTACCGCGCTGGCTCGGTGGCAGCGGCTTGCCCGCGCCGCGCTCGCCGTCCCGGATCTGGGTTTCACCCACAGCCTGCGCCACCACTCGGCCGTCCGGCAGGCACAACGTGCTCTCGATCTGTGCGTTGAGCTCCACCGCCGGGCTTTCCACGTTCACGGTCGGGGCTGCCCTTCGCGCGCGCGCTTGCTCGATCCTGGAGCCGGCCGCGTTCAGCTGCTCGATCTGCGCCCCGAACTGCGATCGCAGCGCGAACCGCGCCGACCCGACAGACTCGACGCCGGCGCCGAGCGTATCTGCGATCCCAGCGAACCCAAGCGCCGACGCGACGTCTGCGAAGTTGCGCAGCAGCTTCTGAATGAAGCTGAAGATCGTGGTGCTCACCGCCTCGATGATGGAGATCACGCCCTGCGCCACGGTGATCGCCAGCAGGCCGAACGCCTCTTTGGCGGTGAGCGTGCCCGTGGCCAGGCCTGCGATCGCGACGCCGGTGCGGCGGATGCCGGCTGCCACCGGCCGAAGCACCCGCAACATCGCCGCTGCGCCTTCGATGAACAGGCCCACCAGGCGGATCGTCGGGCGCAGAATGCCCTGCGCGAACCACCCCACCCACGAGCCGATCACCTGGAACCCGCTGCGCACGTCGGTGGCCGTCGCCCCGGTGGTCGCGAACTCGCCCAGCACCTTGTTCACCGCGCTGAACAGCTCCAGCAGCGCCGGTCGCAGCTCCACCATGACGACGTCGACGATCGGCGAAAACCCCGCGATGAACCCGCTGGCGAACCCGGACGCCGCCGCCGCAAGGCCGGTGAGTATGCCGGTGCCGATGGTCCACAGCTGCGTGAACGTCTGCCGCATGAACTCGATCGAGCGGTCCTTGCCGACGATGGCGAACACGCCGGCGAGCACCGCGCCCCAGTTGGCAGCCGCACTTGCCGACAGTCCAAGCGTGGCCGCCATGCCCGCGATCGCCGAACCCATCCCGGCCAGCGCCGACCCTGCGGCGACGACGGCACCGACGACAACGACGACCGCGCCGACCGCCGCGCCGACGGACGCGACGACGCCGCCGACCATCGACGCGCCGATCACCAGGTCCAGGACCATGTCCCGGGTGCCCTCGTCCACGCCGCTGAAGAACTCGCGTATGCGCGCGATCACTGGCGCGAACCTCGACGCAAGCCGATCGACGAACCCCAGCACGCGACCGAACGAGGCCTGAATGGGTCCGGCCAGCCCGTTGATCACGTCCGTGATGCCCGACAGGCGTGGCCCCAGGCGCTCGTTCACCGTCTGCCCCAACCCCAACATCACGTTGTCCAGCGCGTCCCGTAGCGTGCTCATACGGCCGCTGAACGTGCGCGACAGAGCCCCCACCAGGTCCTCGCCCTTGGTGAGCTTTGTCAGGCGCTCCTGCAGCGCCTCCACCACCGCGTCGCCCCACGCCTCTCCACCCGGCCGTCCTGCCTTTTTGAAGTCCTCCGCCTTGAACGCGAAACCGAATTCCTTCATGCGCTCGAATCCGCCGCCGCTCGTCGCGTCCAGCAGCGCCTCCACGCTGTCGATGATCGACTTGGTGGGGTTCAGGGCGGTCATGGTCTGCATCACGCCCAGCAGCTCCATGTTCCGGTCGACGTTGTCGCCGGTGAGTCGCAGCAGGCGCTTGCTGCCCTCGATCAGGTCCGACGCCTGAAATGGGGTCTCGGCCGCCGTCTTTCGTATCCGGCCCATGAGGTCCGCCGCGCGCTCCTGCGAGCCGAGCAGGACGCGCATCGTCAGTTGCTGCTGCTCAAGGGTCGCCGCGAGTTCCGACCCGCGGGCGGTGGCAGCGCCAAACGCGGCGCCGAGCACCCCACCCGCCGCGGCGATCGTTCCGATCGCGACCCCGAAGTTGCGGGCGTGCTGCGCCCCGCGGCGAAAGTCGCCCATCAGCGCGCGCACTTTCTTGTTCGCGAGCCCCATCTGTACGACGGCGCGGCCGCTGTCGAAGATCAGTTCGGCGCCGAAGCCCCATTTCTTCAACAGTCCGGCCACTGGTCACCCCTCCATCGCGGCGATCGCGTCGTCGAGGTCCGATCGTATCCTGTCCAGGAAGTACTCGGCGGTGTCGGGCGACAGCCGCCGGTATTCTGACATGCCGCCGAACCCGGGCATGTGGCGCATGAGCAGGTACGCCACCTCTCGACCCTGCGCGGGATCTATCCCCGGGTTCGTCGATCGAAAAAACCCGGAGACCGCCAGTTGATCGGGATCACGTGCTCGTGCCCGCACTCCGGACACGCGGCGCGCACCTCGCACTCCGGCGTCGCCGTCACGAGCTCCAGGGCCGCGAACGTCGGTTCGGCGTCGTCCGGAGTCATCCCGGCGCGGCACTGGTCGTACGTGATCATGCCGGCGTCGGTGTCGGTGCCAACGATGCCCGCGTGCAGCATCCGTGTGGCGCCGCCGCCGGACCGCCACTCCTGCGCAGTCAGGTCGCCGATCGCGCGGCGCCACTCCGGGCAGCCGACGATCAACGTGGTGGCGTGACGGCCGCCGAGCTCCACGCCGTCCCACAGTCCGACCCGGGCGTGCAGTGGCTCGTCCGTCGGTGGCACGTTCACGCGCATGGTGCCTACGTCCGCGCGCACCTCGTGGATGTCCGCCGAGCACCCGGCCGCCTCACACTCCCCGGGGCCGTGGATGCGCAACCCGCGCCGGGACGCCTGCGCGTGGAACCCGAACAGCAAGCACAGGACGTCGCCCACGGGCAGCTTGCCGAGCGCTAGCACCGTCTCCGCGCGCCCCTTCTTCGTCTGTTCGACCTCCGCGCCCCGGAACGTCTTCAGGCCCCGCGCAATCCAGTGCAGCGGCAGCTCGCCTGGCCGGCTCCGCAAAGCCTTCGGCGGGTCCGTCATAAGCGCGCCCATGTCCTCCAGTAGGCCCATGTTCACGCGCAGGAACTCGAACGTGGCCTTACTGCTCGGCAGTACGCCGTCGTCCAGGATGTCGCGCAGCGAGATCACCCGCAGCGGGGTCTCGAGCTCGCGTGCCGGCGTGTCCTCCCCCTGCCCTTCGGCGTAGTGCGACAGCATGATCTGCCCGCCTTCCAGCGGTTCCACGTTCTTCAGCATTTGACCCTCCCGCCCGGCGCGCGGTCATGGTGTCGCCCGGCGGAATGAATCTATCAGCAGCACCGCGGCGGTGCTACGCGTCGCCCGTCGACGCCGGTGGCGGATGTGCGACCTGGTCGCACATCCGGCCGGTACGCTCTGGCCCGCCGAGAACGGGGGTTCTCGACGCGTCGTGCGAGGTCCTGCGCGACGCGTCCGCCGCCGGCGTGGGCGACGGATCGCGCGATCCGTCGCACCTCGAGTCTTGTTACGCCGGCAGGATGTTCCAGCCGTCGTACGACAGCTTGACCTTGTACATGATGGGCTTGCCGTCCTCGAACGCGTCGAGCGCCGGCAGCGTGCCGCCCGCAATCCACACGCCGCGCATTTCGATGGTGGCCACCAGCTTGCCGTCGGCGCCCTGCAGGTTCACGAGCGCCAGGCGCTTGTACCCCGGCGCGCCGTTGTCGCTCTGGTTCTGCCACTCGAGCAAGGCCGCCAGCTCACCCGTGTGGTGGATGTACATTTCGGCGTCCACCGTGCCGTCGGTCTTGACCTGGCCGGTGGATTGGTGCCGCATGTCCCCCATCGTAGCGCGCACGACTTCGCGCGCGAGCTCGCCGAACGACTTCCAGTACGTCCGCGGAAGGCCTTCGATGTCGACCACTGCGGCGCTGGTGATAGCAGCGCCTTCTTCTACGACTCCCTGCATTGGCTACTCCCGGGGCGTTAGCCCTCCGTGATCTGACGTTCGGTGATGCCGAACGTGACGCGCTCCGCCACGCCGGCGGGGCGCACCGAAATGTCGACACGCATCTGCCCCGCGGCGCGCGAGCTCGCCGGGTTGTTGGTGCTGTTCGCAACGACCTGCACCTGGTCCTCGAACGCCGGGCCGTCCGAATCATCGAACCACCCGGTGTCGAACCACGTGCGCGCGAGCTGCCGCACGAGCGATGCGGCCTTTGCCAGGTTGGGGTCGGTGACCCGCTCGAACACCAGCTGCGTGGTGTTCGTCAGCAGGGTGCGCCCGATCTGCGACAGCGTCAGGCGGCTGGTGCGCCAGTCGTACCCGGTGCTGGTGGGGATCCGGTTGCCCCACAGCATGATCTGCGCACCGCGCCGGCGCACCTCGGTGAACCCGCGCCCGTTCAGCACCTCGTTGTCCAGCTTGCGCTTCCCGGTGATCAGCCCCTTGACGATGGTCGACAGGCTGGTTTTCGTGCCCGCGGACGCCTCGTGGTAGCCCTCGGCTTCGACCGCGATCCGGGCCATTTCGCCGAGTATCGCGCCGATGATCGGGTGTCCCGTGACGAGCTTGCCCGCGTAGAACACCGACCCGTGCGCCGGCCAGAACATCGGCGCGTACCCCTGCGCGTCGCCGATCGCCAGGTTGGCCTCGTACCACGCGATCGCGCCGGCTTCGGTGGTGATGTTGCTCGGGACCATCGGGAACGCCGCGCAGTTGTTGGTGAACGCCCACCGCATCATGTCCTGCTGCGCGTCCTTGTCGGTCGTGCCCGGCATGGCGCACAGCATGGCGCCGGTGTTCTCGTCCAGGAACTCGTTGAACGGGCTGGTGTCGGTGTCCCAGGCGGCGCGGTAGTGCGTCGATCCGACACCGGCGGACCCGTCGTACCCGCCGACGAGCGCCTGCCGCCACGAGATCCGGGCGATCTTCGCGTCGGTGCCGGTGTAGGTGGCAGCGGTGAAGCCCAGCCGCGCGTTCAGCCCGCCGGCGCCGATCACCAGCGACGCGTCGCCGCCCCAGTCCTGAAGAAGCCGGATCCCGACCTTGTCGGAGTCCGCCACGTAGAACTCCACGAGCTTATCGGCCGCCACCGCCGACACCCGGGCGAGCTCCTGCGCGTTCAGGTCGTCCACCAGCGCCGTCGCCGTGGTGGCAGCCCCAGACAACGACGACGTGAGCGTGTGTGCGCCGTCTCCGTTCACCGTGAAGATCACGGTGTTGGTGCCCGACGACAGGTCGTACGTCTCCGCCACAGTGCCCTCGTGCGAGGCGACGGCCGGCGGCGTTGTGAACGTGGACGAGTCGATCCCGTTGGCGAACTGCACCCAGTCCGGCCCGTTGGCGATGATCCGGTACCGCGTGTTCACGTCACCTTCGGACGGTCCCGCAGCCGGGTAGAACATCGCGCCGTAGTCCTGCAGGTTCTCCGGCAGCGCGCGGATGGTGATCACCAGGGTGTCGCCCGACGCCATCGCCGATCCGCCCGCGCGCAGGGTGAAGTTCGGGAACCACGAGATCGGGCTGGTGATCGCCGCGCCCAGCGCCACACCCGTCGCGAGCGAGATCGAGTCATTGAGCAGCGGCGACGTCACCGATGCGTTGAACGTGGTGGGCGCCGTGAACGTGCAGGTGATCGTGCACTCGATCTGCGTGGCGCCCATGGTCAGGTCGTTGACCGTGTCCAGGTACGCGGTCCCGCCTCCCGCGCTGGTGCGCGTCCACTTCGTGACCTGCAGGTACAGCTTGCCGCCAGTGGTGCCCTGCGGCTGCGGAATGCCCGCCCAGTTCGCCGGCAGCGACAACGCGCTGGCCGGGTCGCCTGCGTAGCTGTCGGTGATCGCGAGCTCCCAGTTGTCCGCGTCCTCGTCGTTCAGCACGGCGTCCCAGCGCTCGGGGTCCGACGGGTCCACGCGCAGCGCTGGCCACTGCTTCACGTGGCGCGCATCGCGGTACACGTCGAGCGTGAACGTGGTGGGGGTCGCCGGATCGTCTCCGATCAGCACCTGCACGTTCTCGTCCACCTCGAACAACTCGTTTCGGTCGCCGAGCACGAGCAGGAACAGGCCATTGGTGCCGTTCAGGATGGAGTCCGGGAACGGTCCGGCCACCGTGAACACGCCGGCGGCGGTGTTCGCGGTGATCTTGCCGCTGTACGACGCGTCGTCGTTGGGGAACGTGAGCGTTGCGCCCACCCACCGGTCGGTCAGGGTGGTGATCCCCAGGTCGACCGTCAGCCCCACGATGGCCGTGGACAGCGTGATGTTGCCTCCGGCACGGCGCGAGCTGCCGCCCCACTTGCCGCCGTTGTGCGCCTTGATGGTGCCGACGGTCTTTTGTGGGTCCGACTGGTCCGCGCGTTCGAGCACCGAGCGCCACACGTTGCGGTCGAGCACCACCGCCTGCGCCTGCACCTCCGACCCATCCGTGATCCGCGACGCGATCACGGTGGCGCGCCCGTTGGACTGGTCGTACACATGTTCGGTGGACAGGGCGGAGTAGTGCGACTGCACGCGGTTCGCGCGTGCGCCGTAGATCCGCCGGTACCGTTCGTTGTCGCAGCTTTGCGCCTCACCCACGGGGCCAGAAGGGAAGATCCCTGCGAGTGCGATCGTGCCGATCTCGCCCGGGACGAGCCGTGCAGGCTGGCGTCGCTCCTCTACCCGAGAACCGGCGGCGTTGCGGACGCCGAAAACGCGTGTGATGGTCATCTACCCTCCACGACGGTCGTTACGCCGCCAGTCTTCACCAGTTTGTACTCCGTCAGGGTTCGGTCTGCGACCGCCCCGTGCGTCAGCCGCACAGCGGCCACGGCTTCGGCCATGCCAGAGGATAGCGCAGCGTCGCTTTCCCGTGCTGGCTCCACCAGCGTCGCGCTTACCGGCTGCGCCGTCTCCGGGCTGATCAGCAGCCGCTGCCGGCTCCGGCCGAACCACTGGCGCAGCTCTCGCGCCAGGCGTCGCACCACGCCACTCTCGAGCTCGCCGATCAGCCGCACGCGCAGCTCTGTGCGCACGCCCGACCTGGCGCCCATGGCCTGCTCGGTTGGCGGCGTCACGTGCCGATCGCGCACCCCGACCAGGTCGGCGTTCACCAGGTCGCCCCCGCCTGCCACCGGTCGGATGTGCACCGCCGGCAGTCTCGCCAGCAGCTCGACGTCCTGGTGTCGCGACACGACGATATCGGGCGCCACCTCCACCTGCAGCTCCAGCGTCTTGCTCGCCGGCAGCGGTGTGGTGGGTGTCCAGGTCGCGCCGTCCCAGGTGCCGGGCAGTTCGGTCTGCAGGTTCGGGTCGTCGGTCACGTTGTACGCCGCAAGCACGGACTGCACCTGGTACTCGTGCTCGGAGTCGCCGCCGACCAGCCGCAGCGACGACAGGCCCGACCCGGTGTCGGTCTGCACGAGCAGCGGGAACCGCAACGCCGTCTTGAGCTCCGGCACAAACGTGCGCAGCAGCGCGTCGTCGCCGTCGTCGCCCGCACGCACGCCATACGCGACCACGAACCCCAGAAACTGCGGCGTCACCTTCGCGTTCGTGGTTCCCAGACGCACCACCAGCGAGATCGACCGGATGGTGTCCGGCAGTGCCGAAAAGTTCGCCACCAGGTCCGCCTCGGTCGTCCAGTCGCCGGCGCCGGCGGTGCTCCACGCGGCGCCGTCCCAGTACAGATCGTCGTCGGCCGTCACGTCCAGGATCCGGTACGTGACGGTGGTGCCGGTCGGCTCGACGGTCAGCGGCTCGATGGCACGCCACGCGCGCACCGCCGACGCGGTCACCCGGGGCGTCTCCACGGTGCGGTCGCCGCCAGCGTCGGCGTCGAGCACGTACCGGCTGTTGGTGGCGGGCAGCGCGAACCGAAACGACCAGGGGTGATCGTACCGGTCGCGGTACGGGCTCTGCGCCGAGCTCTCCCACTTCACGGCGTCGTCGTCGGGTGCGCGTGGTGGAGCTGCAGGTGCGCGCCGGTCGTACGTGTCCGGCGACACGTCCACCACCAGCACCAGGTCCTGCAGTCGTTCAGCCACTCGTGCCTCCGGGGAACAGTGCGCGCTTCACGGCTTGTTCGTACTCGCTGCGCACGAACTCGACGAACCCCGGCGCCTGCAGCGGCGTCAGCAGGAACGGGCGCGGCGGGATCACAATGATACCGGCTCCGCTGCTCGGTGGGGTGCGGCGCTTCAGCTTTCCTGTGGCGTACAGGTACCGAAGCTGTCGCCGCTTCTTGTCCGGCGCCATCATCGCGAGCCCCAACTGCTTCGCGGCATTCCGCGCCGCCGTCGTTCGGCGTCCGCGCAGGTTGTCGATGTTGCCCACCGCATCACGGACCATCGCCCACAGCTTCCGTCGCACTTGTGGGTGACGCCGGGTGTCGATCGTTGCGCCATCGTGCAGTGTGGCTGCGATGTTGATCGTCTTGTCTTCGGCCTTTGTGCGGAGCACCCCCACGCGCAGCAGGTACGGGTCGGGCAGGTCCCATGTGATGCCCTGGAACAGGGTGCCGCCGGCCACCAGGGGCCGACTCGAGCCCTTCAGCAGCACCGTGATCGGTGAGTTTCGCGCGTACGCGCCCGCCCGGATCGCCGCGCGCGCGTCCTTGACGAACCGCCGCCCCATCCGCTTGTGCGCCCGGGCCACCTCGTTGACGATCCGGCGCTCGAAGTCCGCCGGATCGGTGGCGTTCAGCAGGTCCCGCCACTTGCCTACCAGCTTGACGTTCGCGCCCATGGCTACAGGTCTTCGGCGCGAATGCGGGTCTGGCGCTCCCCGATCATCATCACGACGAGCTGCCCGCGCCCGGACCGCGCCAGCTTCCCCGTGCGGTGCACCTCCTTGACGTACCAGTTGACGGTCGTCGGCGCCGATCCGTTTTTCTTCGCCACCTGCGTGATCCGGTCACCCGACGCGGGCGACCATCCGGCCGACTCGATGTCGCGACGCTTGACCGTGATCTGTGCCACGTCGTCCGTCTGCCCACCGAAGGGGCCGGGCCGGCGCTTCCCGGCCGACAGCTCGTCGACCTGCGCCAGGATGGTGATCGTGTCCTTGCGGCCGATGATCACCTTCGGCTCTTGCGCGTGCACGTCCGTCTTCGTCGCGGCCCGGTCAATGGGCTGCACGGTGATCTGTTCGGGGTTGTGCAGCGTCGCGCGCACCTACTTGCTGCGTCGCTTGCGCGGCTTCGCGGGTGCCTTCGGCGTCGGGTCCTTCCGTCCGTCGCGCTTCACCTGCTTTTCGAGCCGAAATAGGTCCGTCAGGCGCTCGGCCGCCAGCGACGCCTTCACGTGCGCGCACTGGTCATCCGTGAGCACCACGACGCGCCCAGGGCCCGTCTGCACCGTTTCCGCGCCCGGCCCACACCGCACGAACACCGCCGGCGCTCCCGGCTTCGCAGTCAACGTCCACATGATCACCTCGCTGATCGGGTCCCGCGGCGCCGTCGTCGGCGCTTCCCGTTCGCTACTCTAACGCGCGGCGGTCGGCGAAACGCGGTGATCAGGCTGTCGATCTGGCGGTCGCCGGTCATGCCGGTGCCCACGGCGCGCGGGTCCAGCGTCCAGGTGCGCCCCTGCACGCTGTCGCTGGTGAGGAAGCCATACAGCGCCGATGCCTGCCCCTCCTCGTCGTCCAGTGCCACGAGCTGCCGGATCACCAGGCGGGCCAGCAGTTCCAGCACGAGCTCGGGTGTGTTGCCCGCCTCGTCCAGGTATCCAAAGTCGCCCGTTACGTGGATGTTGCGCCGCCCGGCGGGCCACGAGCCGCGCGTGCGTGTTGGCGCCGTGCCCGGCAGCGAGTCGCCATGCCGGAAGATCACGCGCGGCCGATCGCGCGGGTCTTCGGGTCCCTCCTCTGCGCCCTCGATCACGTCGTACGTGCCGCTGTCCACCGCGGTGGTGTCCTGTTCGATCAGGATCTGCGTGATCCCGTTGCCGCCCTGGTCACTTGACACCACCGCGTGCGGCAACACCAGCGTGTCGGTACCGTGCCCATCCACCGACAGCGACCCGGTGCGCTTCACGAAGAACCGCCCGGTGGCCTTGTTCACGCGTGCTACGGCGTTCGCCAGGCCCGTCTTCAGGTCGTCGTCGACCGGGCTGCTGGCGTAGGTGGCCCCCATCCGCGCGCGCAGGGCGGATAGGGCGGCGCCTTCGGTGGCCCCGAAGTGCGCCCACGGCTCAACGGTCGCGAGCGCCATCGGTGACTCCTACCCCTGGAGCGGGATCCGCTCCTCAATGTCGATCTCGATCTGGATGTGCCCTTCGACGAAGGGCGTGGTGGACGCGCCCACGATCGTGATGTTGTCGCCTGGCGCGAACGTGTTGTTGTCGGTCGGCGCGGCCATGGCGTCGATGGCGCCCTGCGCCTTCGTGCCCGCGTACACGTCCGTCATGCTGTCGATCGCCGTAGCGTTGATCTCGACGGTCAGCGTGCACGTCTTGGCGGCTGTGGTGATCGGCTGCGTGCAGATGATGCGGCCCGCTACCACCTTGCCGTCGATGTTGGGGAGCGGCCGATCGGTGATCACGTCACCGTCGGCGAGCGCCGCCGCCGGCATGCTGAACACGAGCGAGCCCCACGGGCGGTACACGCCCGGGGCGCCGGCCGCGTACTTCGTGGCCGGGTCCTTTTCGGCCGGGTCGACACCGAACGCGCGCCCGTGGTGGTCGATCTCCTCGATCGTCACCGCGGAGCTCACCCGCTTGAACCGGACGCTGCCCGCGCGAAGGTACTGCGCGCCCTCGGGCAGTGCGGCCTCGATCTCGGCGTCGGTGGCCTTCGCCGGCGAGCCGGACGCGGTGAGCACTTCGCTGCCGCTGACCACCGTGGTGTACCACCGGTTGGTGCGCGGGAGGTAGTACACGACGGCGGTAGACCAGATCTCCGACAGGTCGGTCAGGGTGCCAGTGGCTTGCAGCTGCGTGGCCGGGATGACGTCCACGTGGTGGTCCATCTGCGCGGTCCCTGCGAGCAGCAGGATGTAGAGGGTCGATGCACCGATCGCCGAATGCGGCTTCGAGACAAAGCAGCCGGACAAGCCGCGATCACCGCGCGCCTGACCTGCATCCAGGGTGTCCAGTCCGTTGTCCAAGTCCATAGCGTTCTCCGGTTCGTGATCAGCTGGTGGCCAGCTCCTGCAGACGCTTCACCATCTCACTTTTCGGCTTGCGCTGCAGGCTGTTCGGTACGTTGATGCCGGCCGCGACCGCAGCCGCCGCCAGCTCTGCCTTCGTATGCCGGCGATCGTCTTCGATCGACTCCGCCAGCATGTCCAGCAACTGTCCGCGCGGCCCCTCCTCGAGCTTCACCGGCTGCGGTTTCGCGGCCGGTTCGTTCGTGGTGGGTTCAGACGGCGCCGCGCGCGCCGCTTCGGACGCTGCTGCCACGGCGTCCATGTCGTCGTCCTCGTCGTCCGCTTCCGGGGTCTCGTCCTGGACGGGGTCCGCCGGGTCGTCGCCCTCGTCGTCGACGCTGGGACCGCCGCGCGCGGGCTGCGGCCCTGGCTCCGGTTCCGGTTCCGGTTCCGGTGTCGATGCGGCGGCCTTGTTTGCGGCCGCGCGAATCTCCGCGGCCGCGCGAATCTCCGCGGCCTCGCGGGTGGCGTCGGCCACAATCTCCCGCGCTTTGTCGATCTCGGCCTGTGCCTCTGCGCGCAGTGCTGCGATCTCGGCCTGCGCCTCGGCCGTCTCCGCGTCGATGGCCGCCTGCTGATCGGATGCAGCCAGATCGGCCGCGACGTCCAGTTGGGTTTGGTACTCGTCGCGCGCCATGATCACCAGCCCGCCGCGGGTGATCATGGACTGCTGCAGGAGCTTGTACACGACGTTGCCCACCGCCGACGTGCCCAGCTTCTCGCCCATCCGCTTGCGCACGGACTTGGTGGCCTGGCTGTGCTTGTCGGCCAGGTCGCGCAGGGTGTTCAGCACCTCGCGCGTGCGCATTTCCACCTCCCGATCCTCGGGCGTCTCGTCCGGGACGGGGTTGGTGCGGATCTCGGTCAACGCCCAGGCCGGATCGTCCTTGTACTGGCGCGCACGCGGGTCGTCCTCCGAGAACGTGACGAACTGTCCCCGGCGGAGGTTGCCGCGCGAAGCGGCCTGCAGCGTTGCCTTGATCAGCTTGCCCATCGCGCGGGCCCTCCTGCGCTAGAAGTCGAACGCGCCCCAGTCGGGGGCGACACCGTCGTGGATGACGGCCGCATCGCCGTCGAACAGCAGGAAGTCGGCGTGGTAGTACACGTCGATCCGCCACCGGCGGTGCTCCTGCTCCCACTTGCGGTACGCCTCGACCGTGTCGCCCATGACCAGCACGAAGTTCTTCGGGTTGGACAAGACCACCGGCGTCAGGTCGGCGATGTCCAGGGTGTAGTCGCCCGGCGTGGTGCTCGCGCTGCCGGACGCCTGCCCCAGGGTGCCCTCCGTCGTGCCAGTCAGGTGCGTACCGTCCCACTCGACGTCCACCACCTCGGACGCGCCGGTCGAATCGTGCGTGACCCGGATCTTGCGGTGTTCGTGCGTCGCGCTCGCGCCGCCAAACAGCGTGTTGACCCGGAACGTGATGGTGCCGGTGTTGTCGGTGACGAGGTCCGCAACGCTGGTGCTGCCCGTGAGCAACGAGAACCCGCCGTCTTCGGGGAGCTGCGGAACGAGCACGGGCGATTTTCCGCCCGGGCTCCACACCTTGCGCCCGGTGATCGCCTCCGCGCCGAGAACGCCGCCGGTGTCGTGGCTGTCCGCCAAGTTCTCCCCGAAGTTGAGATCGAGGATGGTGGCGTAGAACCACATCAGCTGCGGGTCGTGGCGGTACTTCTCCGGGATGGTCGAGTACATCTTGGCGAACACCTTGCGGGTGAACTTCTTGCCGTACTGGTTCTGCAGCCGGTTGGCGCGCGCGCGCAGCTGCTTCAGGATCCCGTCCCGCTTGCGCAGCAGTCGATTGCGCCGGGTGCTGGTGTCCAGCGACGTGTCGCCCCGCATGAACGCCTCGGCCAGGTCGTTGCCCATGCGCTTGGAGAACCCGGCGTTC
>CAYFPQ010000014.1:0-54809 GCA_964345005.1 uncultured Victivallales bacterium
ACAATAAACTCACGACCGCAGAAACCCAAGGGTGGCGGTTTGCTAAGACCTCTGGCGTTAACATCCGTTGTGGCTTGGCTCTTTAGTTCGGTGTTTAGAAAATACATATTTGTAGTTGACAGGTATCCATATAATACAATATTGTTACATTATTGGGTATGAGGGGTGCATCCATGTCTTGTCGTAAGCACCTTGTAATATGTGACTTATAATAGAGATTACCTATTGGCACGCAGATTGCGACAAGCCGCGGTAAGTCGAAGTGTCTACTGCTGCCTGTTCGGGCGCATACACGGCAGTAGCGGGGGATAAGAGCTTCAAGACAAGGAGATGAGATACAATGAGTGTGTTAGACTTCTATGGAGAGAACGTATTCAGCATCAAGACGATGCGCAGCTATTTGTCGGAGACGGCTTACGCGTCGCTGACAAAAACAATCTGCGAAGGCGCGACCCTCGATCCGTCAATCTCGGACGAGGTGGCGGATGCGATGAAGACTTGGGCTTTGGAAAAGGGCGCAACTCACTATACGCATTGGTTCCAGCCGCTGACTGGCGCCACAGCCGAGAAACACGATTCGTTCGTGATGCCCGACCGTGAGGGTGGGGCGATCTGTCAATTCTCGGGTAAGGAGCTGATCCAGGGCGAGCCGGATGCCTCCAGTTTTCCGTCGGGTGGCCTGCGCGCAACGTTCGAGGCTCGCGGCTACACCGGTTGGGACCCCAGCAGTCCTGCCTTCATTAAGGAGACGGACAACGGAGCCACGCTCTGTATTCCGACGATCTTCTGTGGTTATCATGGGGAAGCGCTCGACAAGAAAACGCCGCTCCTCCGTTCAATGGCCGTGCTCTCGACACAGGTTTGCCGTCTCGGCAAGCTCTTCGGTATCGAGGGCAACGGTCGCGCGTACGCGACGCTCGGTTCCGAGCAGGAGTATTTCCTGATCGATAAGGATTTCTACCTGGATCGGTTGGACCTGATCCAGACTGGCCGCACGCTTTTCGGGCGTGAGCCGGCCAAGCATCAGCAGATGGATGACCACTACTTCGGCGCCATCAAACGTCGCGTGATCGAGTACATGACCGATGTCGACTCGGAGCTGTGGCGCCTGGGGGTCCCGGCCCGCACCCGCCATAACGAGGTGTCGCCGGCTCAGTTCGAGCTCGCCCCGATGTTCGAGGAACTGAACCTGGCGGTCGACCACAACATGATTATGATGGAAGTGCTTCGTGACGTGGCCGATCGGCATGGTTTTGCCTGCCTGCTGCACGAGAAGCCGTTTGCCGGCGTTAACGGTTCCGGTAAGCACAACAACTGGGCGGTTGCCGGTCCGGATGGTAAGAACTGGCTGACCCCGGGCGACAACCCGCACGAGAACGCCAAGTTCCTCACCATGATCTGCGCGTTGATCAAGGCGGTGGATGAAAACGCGGACCTGCTACGTTCGGCCGTACAGGGCGCGGGCAACGACCACCGTCTGGGCGCCAACGAGGCCCCGCCGGCGATCATATCGATCTTCCTGGGCGAACAGCTTGCAGACGTGATCGACCAGATCGAGGCCGGTGGAGCGAAGAGCTCGAAAAATGGCGGCAAGATCGAGATCGGCGTCAGCCATCTGCCGGATCTGCCGCGTGACGCGACGGACCGTAACCGTACGTCTCCGTTTGCCTTCACAGGCAACAAGTTTGAGTTCCGCGCCGTGGGATCGAGCCAGAGTTGTGCAGGCGCCAACATCGTGATGAACACGATCGTGGCCGACGCACTCGATTTCATTTGTGAGAAGTTGGAGGCCGGCGACGGTGACTTCAACGAATTGCTCCAGGGCGTGCTCGCCGACATCATCAAGACGCATAAGCGCGTGCTCTTCAACGGGGATAACTACACCGAGGAGTGGCATACCGAAGCCGAGAAGCGTGGGCTGCCCAACCTGCGCAACACGCCGGCCGCACTCGAAGTGATGAAGAGTGAGAAAGCCGTCAAGTTGTTCGAGAAGCACGGCGTTCTGAGTGCTCGCGAGCTCGAGTCGCGCTACGAGGTCTACCATGAGACCTACGAAACGATGATCGGTATCGAGGCGAGTTGTGCCCTGACGATCGCAAAGACCATGATCGCGCCGGCCGCGCTTGGCTACCAGGCTGAGCTTGCCGAGACGGTCGAGAAGGTTACCGCAGCCGGGGCGTCTGCCGAGGCGGCGAAGAGCACGCTGACAGCCGTATGCGCCGAAACCGATAAGCTCTGCAAGAGCATCGCAGAACTTGAAGCCGTGGAGGAAGATGCCGCGAAGGCGATCACTGTCATGGGTGATCTACGTGCCGCGGCGGATGAACTGGAAGGCTTGGTGCCGTACGACGCATGGCCGCTGCCTTCCTACGCGGAAATGCTGTTTGTGCTTCAGTAGAAGCCTGACAAAAAAGGGGTTTAAACCGCGTAGGACCCGCCGCCCGTAATAGGGCGGCGGGTCCTGCCGTCGAAACAACAGGCGGGGGTCTGGAAAGATGGATGAGGAAAGTGGCCAGGTACACCAGAGGTGGGGACGATTCGCGAGTCCACAGGGACTCTACTCTCCGGAATACGAACACGACGCCTGTGGTGTAGGTTTTCTTGCCAACGTGAACGGTGAGCCTTCCCACGCGATCATCGAGCGTGGCATTGAGGTGCTCAAGAATCTCCTTCATCGCGGGGCAACAGGAGCCGACACCAACACGGGCGATGGTGCGGGCCTACTCTTTCAGGTTCCGGACAAGTTCTTCCGCCGCATCGCGCCGGAGTTCATGAAGAATTTGCCGCCTGTCGGGGCCTACGGTGTTGGCATGTTCTTCCTCCCGCGCAACGACAAGGCGCGCGTAGCCTGCTGCCGCATCGTCGAAGCGGTCGTTGAAGAGGAGGGCCTCAGCTTCCTGGCGTGGCGTGATGTGCCGGTGGATAGCAGTGTGCTGGGCGAACAGGCACGGCAGGAAGAGCCAGCCGTCATGCAGTGCTTCATCGGGAGCGGTGATCTTTCCGGCGAGGTGCTTGAGCGCAAGCTCTACGTGGTTCGCCGCGTGATCGAAAAACGCGTCGCCGAGACGCATCCTGACGAAACGGCATTCTATATCCCGAGCTTCTCCTGTCGCACCATCGTTTACAAGGGTTTGATGATGGCAACACAGGTGCCGGGCTATTTTCTGGACCTGGCCGACAAGGACCTCGAATCGGCGGTGGCGGTCGTGCACCAGCGCTACAGCACAAACACATTTCCGTCGTGGCCGCTGGCGCAGCCGTTCCGGACGCTGGCACATAACGGCGAAATCAATACGCTGCGCGGCAATCTCAACGGCATGCGCTCGCGCGAGCGCAACATGACGTCCGAGGCATTTGGGGACGATATCAAGAAGTTGATTCCGGTTATTCAGCCCGGCGGGAGCGACTCTGCCGCGCTCGACAACACGCTCGAGCTGCTTTCGCAGGCGGGCCGATCGATCGATCACTCGGTCCTGATGCTTGTACCCCAGGCGTGGGGCGCGAAGTACCCGATGGGACCGAACATGCGCGGGTTTTTCGAGTATCACGCTGGTGTGATGGAGCCGTGGGATGGTCCTGCTGCCCTGGCGTTCACGGATGGCCGTTTCGTTGGTGCGCTGCTGGACCGCAATGGGCTGCGTCCCGCGCGCTACACGCTGACCACGGATGGATTCATCGTATTCGCCTCCGAGGCGGGCGTGCTCGACATTCCTGCCTCCGAGATCAAGGAGCGCGGTGCGCTCCGGCCCGGTCGAATGATCATGATCGACCTCGAACGCGGCCAGATCATGAAGGATGCGGAAATCAAGACCCAGTTGGCGCGGCGTCAACCGTATCGCCGCTGGGTGGAAGAAAACCACATCCTGATCCACGGCTTCTTCAATGCGATGAATGCCATCGAGCCGGAGCGCGAGACGCTCCTGCAGCGCGAGCGCCGTTTCGGCTACACGCGCGAAGACCGTAGCGTCATCATCGGCCCCATGGCGGAGAAGGGCAAGGAACCGGTCGGATCGATGGGTTCCGATCAGCCACTCGCCGTACTGTCGGAGAAACCGCAGCTTCTCTACTGGTACTTCAAACAGATGTTCGCCCAGATCACCAATCCGGCAATCGACTCGATCCGTGAAGAGCTGGTGATGTCGCTGACGACGTTCATGGGAACGACCGAACAGATTCTGACCGAAACGCCGCGGCATGCCCGGCTCGTTAAGTTGCGCCATCCGATCCTCTCGGACGAAGATCTGTCCCGGATCCGGTCGCTGAATATCCCCGACTTCGACACGATGACGATCCCTATGGCGTTTGCCGCAGGCGGTAGTGGCAGCGACCTCGAAGCGGCACTGGCGCATATGTGTGAGCGCGCCGAGAAAGCCATTCTCAGCAACGGCGTTCGTTTCATCGTGCTGAGCGACCGTGATCTGCCGGAAGAGATGATCCCCATCCCTGCGCTGCTTGCCGTGTCGGCGGTGAACCAGCACTTGGTGCAGATTGGTGCGCGCACGAGCACAAGCCTGATTCTTGAGACGGGCGAAGCCCGCGAAGTGATGCACATGGCCGTGCTACTCGGGTACGGCGCGTCGGCGATCAACCCCTATCTGGCGCTCGAAATCGTGGCGGACCTGGCCTTGCAGGACGAGTTGGAGAAAACCATCCCGGTTCCCAAGGCGATGGAGAACTACGTCCATGCCATCTGCACGGGGCTGCTCAAAGTCATGTCGAAGATGGGTATCTCGACCCTCCGCAGCTATCGTAGCGCCCAGGTGTTCGAGGCAGTGGGGCTCAATTCACGAGTCGTGAACAAGTACTTCCCCGGCACCGCATCGCGTATCGAGGGCATAGGGCTCGACGAAATAGCCAAGGAGGCCCATGCGCGTCACACGGCGGCCTACCCGGAAGCCATCTATGACAACAGGCTCTTGCCTGCCGGTGGGATGTACAAGTTCCGCAATGGCGGTGAGCGTCATCTCTGGTCGCCGGATGCCATTTCGTTGCTGCAGCGCGCGACGGGCGAAGAGAACTACGACTATTTCAAGGAGTACTCCCGCCTCATCAATGACCAGGAACAGGCGCAAATCACATTGCGTGGTCTCCTGAAGTTCAAGCCAGGGAACCCGATCCCGCTTGAGGAGGTGGAGCCGGCCTCCGAGATTATGAAACGGTTTGTGACCGGCGCCATGTCGTTCGGATCCATCAGTCGCGAGGCCCACGAGACGCTGGCCATTGCCATGAACCGGATCGGGGGAAAGAGTAACAGCGGTGAGGGGGGCGAAGACCCCGCGCGCTATGAGCCGCTCCCCAACGGTGACAGTCGCAGCAGTGCGGTTAAGCAGATCGCAAGCGGGCGATTCGGCGTGACGGCTAACTATCTCGCCAACGCACAGGAGTTGCAGATCAAGATTGCCCAGGGCGCCAAGCCCGGCGAGGGCGGACAGCTTCCGGGACACAAGGTCAACGCGGAGATCGCGCGGACCCGCCATTCGACACCCGGTGTGACACTCATCTCGCCACCGCCGCACCATGACATTTACTCGATCGAGGACATCGCCCAGCTCATCTACGACCTGAAATGCAGTAACCTTGACTCACGGGTGTCGGTGAAGCTGGTGTCTGAGGTGGGTGTCGGGACGATTGCCGCCGGTGTGGCGAAAGCGCACGCGGACATGATTCTGATCAGCGGCTACGACGGTGGGACCGGCGCCTCGCCGCTTTCTTCCATCAAGCATGCCGGCATGCCGTGGGAGCTGGGCCTCGCCGAGACGCAGCAGACCCTCGTGCTGAACGGACTGCGCAGTCGCGTGAGGCTGCAAACCGACGGTCAGATGCGTACCGGTCGCGACATAGTCATCGCCGCTATGCTCGGTGCCGAGGAATACGGCTTTGCCACGAGTTCGCTGGTGGTATGCGGCTGCATCATGATGCGCAAGTGCCATAGTAACACCTGCCCCGTCGGCGTCGCCACACAGGACCCCGAGCTGCGCAAGCTTTACACGGGCAAACCGGAACACGTCGTAACGTACATGCGCATGCTGGCCGAGTCGGCCCGCGAGACCATGGCCGAGCTCGGGTTCCGCTCGATTGACGAGATGATCGGGCGTTCGGACTGTCTCGAGATGAACCACGCCATAGATTTCTGGAAGGCGCGTGGCGTCGATTACTCGCGTATCCTGCACCAGCCCGAGGCCGAGCGTCGCGAAATGCTCTGCACGATCAAGCAGGATCATGGTGTAGAAGGGGCGCTCGATATGGAGCTGCTGCCGCGGCTTAAGGGCGCGCTGGAAGACAAGATGCCGGCTCACATCAAGCTGCCCATCCGTAATGTCAACCGTACGGTTGGCACCATCATTTCCGGTAAAATTGCGAAACGCTATGGTGACGACGGGCTACCGGACGACACGATTACGCTCGAATTCAAGGGCGCAGCCGGGCAGAGCTTCGGGGCTTTCTGCTCGAAGGGCATGACGCTGATCATGGAGGGCGAGGCCAATGACTATCTCGGCAAAGGACTCTCAGGCGCGCGAATCATCGTGAAACCCTCTCCCGACGCCACGTTCGAGCCATCGGAGAATATCATTGCCGGGAACGTGCTGCTCTACGGGGCCACAGGCGGTGAGGTCTACATCAACGGTCAGGCCGGTGAACGATTCTGCATCCGTAACAGTGGCGCCTATGCTGTGGTCGAAGGGGTGGGGGACCATGCCTGCGAGTACATGACCGGGGGGCGGGTAGTGATTCTCGGGCCCACCGGCGTCAACTTCGGCGCCGGTATGAGCGGCGGCATCGCTTATGTGCTCGATGAAGACGGTATGTTCGACAACAACTGTAACCTCGAGATGATCGACCTTGAGCGGGTCGATTCCGACGAGGATCTCGCCGAACTGAAGGGCATGATCGAAAACCATGTTTCATATACCGGCAGCACGCTCGGGACGAAGATCCTCGACGGATGGGACCACTACAAGCGCCAGTTCGTAAAGGTCTTCCCGATGGAATACCGGCGTGTGCTGGGCCAGATGAGCCAGGACGATGAAGCCACCGAACGCGAAGAAAAGGTATTTATGTGATGGGCAAGGAACGCGGATTCATGGAGATAGAAAGGCGTGATCCCGGGTATCGGCCTGTGGAAGAGCGCGTTAAGGACTATCGGGCGGTGGAGCGGCAGCTCAGCCGCACGCAGCTTGTCGAGCAGGCCACGCGGTGCATGGACTGCGGTATCCCGTTCTGCTGCAGCACCGGCTGCCCCCTCGCGAACGTGATTCCCGAGTTCAACGACCTGGTTTACCGGGAGCGCTGGCAGGATGCACTGGACATGCTCCTGTTGACGAATCCCTTTCCGGAGTTCACCGGACGGATCTGTCCCGCTCCCTGTGAGACGTCGTGTACATTGGCCATCAACAAGGAGGCGGTTGCGATCCGGCAGATCGAAGTGTCGATTGTGGAGAACGCATTTCGGCGCGGACTGCTGAAAGCGGCGCCGCCATCGCGCCACTACGATGCGCGTATTGCCGTAGTCGGTTCTGGTCCGGCCGGCCTGGCCGCGGCGGACGTGCTCAACCGACAGGGCTACAACGTCGTCGTCTTCGAGAAGAACCAGTACCCGGGCGGTCTGCTTCGCTACGGTATTCCCGACTTCAAACTGGAAAAGTGGGTTGTCGAACGCCGCATCGATTTGATGACAGAAGAAGGCGTGGTCTTCGAAACGGGTGTGGACGTTGGCCTTGACCTCTCGTCGAAGTACCTGCTCGACCGGTTCGATGCTGTCGTCCTGGCCGCGGGAGCCGAAAAGCCGCGCGATCTGCCAATTCCAGGGCGTGACCTGGGAGGGATTCACTTTGCCATGGACTTCCTGGTGCAGCAGAACCGGCGCATCAGCGGCGAGGAGATCAAGAACGATGATATCACGGCCCGCGACAAGCATGTCGTGGTGATCGGCGGCGGTGACACCGGCTCCGACTGTGTCGGCACGTCTAATCGTCAGGGCGCGGTAAGCGTAACGCAGCTCGAGATTCTGCCGGAGCCGCCGTCAGATCGGCCGACTGAAACACCTTGGCCGCTCTGGCCGGCCAGTCGGCGCGACTCCAGCAGCCACAAGGAAGGCTGCGAGCGGCGCTGGGCGGTGCAGACCGAGGAGTTCGTGGGTACCCAGGGTCGCGTGAGCAAGTTGAAATGTTGCGAGGTGGAATGGGAAACGGCCGCGGATGGCGGCCGTCCCGCACCCCGGAAGGTGAAGGGCTCCGACTTCCTCCTGCGCGCCGACCTCGTGCTGTTCTCCATGGGCTTTACCGGGCCCGCCACGAGCAAACTCATCGACGACATGGAGTTGAAACTCGATCCGCGCAGCAACGTTCAGCGTGATGGCGATCACAAGACCAGCCATGCTGGCGTTTTTGTTGCTGGCGACATGACTCACGGCGCCAGCCTGGTCGTCAGTGCCATCAATGACGGTTTTCAGACTGCGAAAAGTGTCATGGAATGGTTCAAGACGCGCGCTTGACTTAGACGCCAATCCACGTACACTTCGCGAGTCCTTTTTCAATGGGCCAACGTAGCTCAGTTGGTAGAGCAGCTCACTCGTAATGAGCAGGTCGTCGGTTCGATCCCGACCGTTGGCTCCAATGAAGCCCTTCAATCAGCACTGACGCGTTGGAGAAACCGGATAACTTCGTCAACCGTGCGCAGTTTGGACTGATTCACATAGTGTTGCCGGTCTAAGTTGTCGACGAAGTGTCATCTCCTCTCAGTTCTCACCCAGAGCCTTATACTTCTGATCAGGTTGGGTTATCCGGGTAGAGGTAGTTGACGTGACCGGCAGCCATGAGGCGACGGAGGCTCCGCTGGCGCAGGTGCTCCATTTTTCGGCCCGCGAGAACCTGTAGCTCCGGCCACTATTGGCGCAGAACTTGTATCACGGAATCCTGTTGGTAGGATCCCGAACGTTTGCTCAGAGCGCCAATTCTGACGGCGAGTGCCGGTGGCAGCTTCTCGCTCAAGGCCTTCTGCTGCTCACTTATGCCTTTGTGTCTTGCGGACGATTCCGCACGGATGAAGTCATAACAGGCACGGTGCATGGCAGTTCTTTCCCGGTTTCTGTCAGAAGGCGCCTGCAAAGCAAGTGTGCATCCGTTTTACATATGCAGACGAACGTGTAAAAGAATTGCAATTTTCTTTACATGTTCAGGCGCAAGAGTAGAGTTTCTCTCAGTTTTCTACATGTAGAGGCAGATCATGATACTCAGTCCGTTACCGCCTGAAGTCGACTTGGAGACCCGGCCGATTCTGAGACGGTTGGCGATTGCGCACCGCCATCTTGCCGAGCTCAAAGGAGCGGCGTCGACCATTCCGAACGAGTCGATACTCATCAACACGCTCGGCTTACAGGAAGCTCGGGCCAGCTCCGAGATCGAGAATGTTGTCACAACGCACGACGAACTGTTCAAAGCGCAGCTTGGAGAGGAGTCCTCAGATCCTTCCGCAAAAGAGGTGGCTCGGTACGCGCAGGCCCTGCAGGAAGGCTTCAACCATCTGCGTCAAGGAGGCGTGCTGTCGACCTCTTTGATTCTGAGAATACAGGAGATTCTTGAGGAAAGCTCAGCGGGCTTCCGGAGACTTCCAGGGACGGCCCTCAGAAACTCAGCGACGGGCGAGGTCGTGTACACGCCTCCACAGAGTCTTGCAGAGATTGAGCCGCTAATGTCTGACTTGGAGAAGTTCATCAACGACGATTTACTCTGTAGCCTTGATCCGCTCATCAAGCTGGCGCTGATACACCTTCAGTTCGAGAGCATCCATCCCTTCTACGATGGGAATGGTCGAACGGGGCGAATTCTGAACGTTCTATACTTGGTGGAGCAGCGCTTGCTTGATCTTCCTATTCTCTACATGAGCCGGTATATCGTGCAGAACAAGAACCAGTACTATGACTTGCTCCAGTTGGTTCGAGACGAAGAAAGATGGGAGGAGTGGGTGCTCTATATGCTGGAGGCCATCGCGGTCACCTCCATGCATACTCTAAGCATTATTGAAGGGATCAGAGAGCTGATGATGAGCGTGAAGCATCGCATGCGTAGCGAGCTCCCGAAGATCTATAGCCAGGATCTGCTCAACAACCTCTTCAGGCATCCCTACACTCGAATCGCCTACGTCCAGGAAGACCTTGGTGTTTCCCGACCGACAGCAACGACCTACCTTGACTCCCTTGCTGAGAAAGGGTTCGTCAGCAAGCACCGGGCGGGGCGAAGTAACTACTACATCAATCTGCCATTGGTGGACTGCCTGACGAATATCCCCGATATGCCAGCGATACCCCAGTAGTGGTCCCCCCCGCGCCAGCTTCTTTGGCTTGCCAGCCCGAATAATGTCCCCGCCAGTGTCCCGAGTTCGCTCCCGGGCGGCGCAGGTGACAGCAGTTGAGTTGCCTCTGCAAGTGTGCCCGCTACTGTGCCCGTCCTGTGTTCTCATAGTGTCCTACGTGTAAAGATTTGCTGCTGAATACCGTGATTATTGGCTTTCCTATTCCCTCGTAATGAGCAGGTCGTCGGTTCGATCCCGACCGTTGGCTCCAATTCTATAGTGTTTACGCTACACGCCTTACGCCGACGATGCTCGGAAGTGCCTGTGTTTCCATACCGCCGGTTTTGCACGGTGTCCACCACTGTTGCCACCAGTAACAAGCAGCTCACTGGAAATGAGAAGGTCTACAGCTTCTCAATCAGTTCCTCGCGAACGAGCTGGGCGGCGGTCTCGATATTGTAGTCGAGGTCCGCGGACACGAGCGGCTGAACATCACCGACAAAGCTGGGATTAGCCAGCTTTGCATCCAGGTTCGCCTGGTACTCGGTCTGTGATACGGAGTGTTCCTCGTGCTTCATGTACTGACGGAAGATATCGACGATGGACGCTGGCTCTCCCAGTCCTTCCGCCAAACCAAGCCAGAGATCGAATAGGTCTCGGCCCTTGCGCCGTTGATAGAGCGCACGCATCTTCGTACCCATGATTTCGGCTCGAGAGTAGGTTGTGACCTCGCATTCGGCCTCATGCCAACGGCAGGATACGGAGTAGGGCAAGTTCTGGAATCCTTGGACGGCGAAGTGCTCGCGTGTGTTGATCTCGACCTTCAGACGTAAATTCCGTTCAGGATCGCTTTCGGCCGGTACACGGTATGTCAGGGCTGCGACGCCCGGCCCCATGTCGCGGGACGGTTTTCCCAGCCATGGGCCGAGCACCTCGCGGAGGGCATCGAAGATTGGCCCGATCGGCCCCGCACTGACCTGAACCAGATCGATGTCCTCGGAGTAGCGCCGTGGTGCTCCCAGGAAGAGCTTGTGCAGCGCAGTACCACCCCGGAATGCCAGCTTCGTCTCCAGCTCTGCATGTGAGAAGATGTCAACAATCGCCCGCGAGATAAGTAGATCCTGCTCGACCATATCCATGGTCTTCCACGGAACATGGTTTCGCCATTCAATGAGGTACGCGTTTGGTATCATGATTCAGTATCCGGATGTACGTCGGTGTTCTCGATGATCTTCCATCGGTTGCTCTTCGGTCCGTTGGATGGCAGGCGGCTGTCTAGCGAACGCCACGCTCTACGATGGGAATGCAGCGTGGCATGAAGCTGATCCGTCTTGTTGTTCCATCCACACCGGTCAAGAAGCCACCCGACCCGTTGTAGTACGGCAATGCTGCAGCCATACTCCGGCAGGCTGGCCAATCTGTCAGGGTCGATCGTTTCGCCCAGCTCCGCAAAGACCGTCGCAGCCAGATCGGTCGAGGCACAACACCGCTCAAAGGCCACCACATCGTAGGCCGTCATCTCAGCACTACTGATACAGTAGTAACCGGCAGATGATTTCCGTTGCTCTATCAAGTCGCCTGCAATGTCCTTCTTGGAGCACACCTGCACCTTCACGCTACCACACTTCACTGAGCGCACACTCCGATTCATCATGACTTGAAAGACGGCCGGTCGTTGGTGAGCAGCTCCGTGCATGGCCGCGGCGCTCAACCCACAGACGTAGTACTGCGCGCCAAGGAACTTCGCCCAGTCATCGATGAACCAAACAGGATCTAGCATTCCTGATGCCTGATGTTGTACGTCGAGAGCAAGGTAGAACCCTTTTGAGAAGGGAAGCACCCACCCATCTCGCTTCAGACGCTGGAGCATCATATTCAGCGCCTGACCACCAAGTCCCGTAGCCTCCGCCGCCTCCTTGAGCGTGAAGCTGAATCGCCCGCTCCCGAGGATGGCGCGCACGAAATCCAATCCTTTCTGCACTTTCATACTCGACTTATAACGATAATGGTTATAAATCGCAAGCATATGTGTCGCGTTCCGGGAATGGTGCGCATGTCTGGACCTTCTTCGAAGAAGCCATTCCTGCCGTTCTTGCCCGGAAGTTGGGCGCACACATTCTCACCGTAACCATGGACTGTCGTCCTGATGTCGGCTTGGACTCCTACGACCGGTTCTTCCCCAACCAGGATACCTTGCCAAGAGGCGGACTGGGGAACCTGATCGCTCTGCCACTGCAGAAGCAACCAAGGGCCAACGACAATACCGTCTTTCTGGATAATAGTCTCACTCCGTGGCGGGACCAGTGGGCCTTTCTGTCAGGAGTGGCGAAACTCAGCAAGAATCGGTTAGACACAATTGTCGGTGGTGCAGAACGTAGCGGTAATGTCGTGGGCGTACGACTGGTATTCGACGACGAGGATAGCGAATCGTCGTGGCTTGCACGGCCATCACGTCGACGCGCTCCCCCAGAGGTGCATGGGGCCCTCCCGAAGAAGATGGAAATGGTTCTCGGTAACGAGATCTACATCCCCAAGACGGATGTCTCACCATCGCTAAGGAACCGCCTATTACGCTTGGCAGCCTTTCAGAATCCAGAGTTCTACAAGGCTCAGGCCATGCGCCTACCTCCTTTCATTCACATGAGCCCGAGGAAGAGAACGCAGGCATTCAGTTTCACAAGCTATACCAGGCGTTGATGGTTGATGAGGCCCGCAATCAGCAGATTGTTGCAGACGTTACCGAGTCAGTGCGTGAAGGACGCAAGCCGGTAGTCCTGACTGAACGCCGTGAGCACCTGGAACTCCTGGCCGAAGCGCTGTCACCTGTCGTTCAGCACTTGATCGTTCTGAAGGGGGGCATGGGCAAGAAGAAGCTGGATGCTGCAATGACCCAGCTTGCCACCGTTCCAGAGGACGAAGCTCGTGTGGTGCTTGCAACAGGACGCTATCTTGGTGAGGGATTCGATGATGCAAGACTCGATACGCTATTCTTGACGCTGCCCGTGTCATGGCGTGGAACGATCACCCAGTATGTCGGTCGACTGTGTGTCCTGGACTCACTCGTAATGAGCAGGTCGTCGGTTCGATCCCGACCGTTGGCTTACCGCTCCGGAACAGGGGTATCCTCTGGGCTGGAGCATTGCCTCGCTGCGCTTGGCCTGCTAGGCCTCAGAGGATACCCCTGTTCCTCCGCTCTTGGTAGAGCCCCCTTGGCTGGAGTATTGCTTCGCGATAATAGGCCTGCGGGGGCGCACCCCCGCCTCCGCTCTCGGTTGATGAGGAAGCGTTCGATCTGCCAGGCTTCGGCAAACACCTGTGCTCATCCGCATCTGGTTGCCTGCCAATGCCCTTGCATAGTTGGGGCTAGACGATCAATATACGCCTTCTGTGGAAACGACGCCTGATTTTGCGCATTTGTTGCCGGATGTCATGCTCGATGCTGTCGAGGATGCGCTGGGCTGTCGCATGAGCGGATTGGCCACGCCTTTGCCGAGCTATATCAACCGGGTCTACGAGGTCCAGACGATGGAAGGCGAGCGTCTCATCGCCAAGTTCTACCGGCCGGGCCGGTGGTCACGCGAGGCGATCGAGGAGGAACACGCCTTCACGCTCGATTGCGCCGCTGACGAGATCCCGGTTGTACCACCTATGGAATTGCCCTCGGGGGACACGCTGCACGAAGTGGACGGTATATGCTTTGCGGTGTTTGCCAAACGTATGGGACGTCAGTTTGAATTGCGGTCGCGCACCGACTGGCTGCGCGTGGGACGCTTGCTTGGACGTCTTCATGTGGCCGGCCAGCGACAAGATGCGGTGCACCGCACGAACTTACATCCGGAAGAATCGACCGCTTCTCACATCGACTACCTTGTCGATAACGACATCGTCGCTCTGGCCCACCGGGCGGCGTTCGAGGATGTGGCCGACACCATACTTGATGAGATCTGTGGGTGCTTTGACGACGCGGCGTTCATTCGTATACATGGCGACTGTCATGGCGGCAATATCCTGACGCGCCCGGGTGAAGGTCTCATGATGATCGACTTTGATGACATGATGGTCGGCCCACCTGTACAGGATCTGTGGCTCCTTCTTCCCGGTACGGTAGAGGAGTGCCGCTTCGAGATTGATCTGCTCCTGCGCGGTTATGAGCAGTTCTGCGAATTTGACGACACCTCGCTGTGTCTCGTTGAACCGCTACGCGTCATGCGCATGATCTACTATCTGGCATGGTGCGCTCATCAAGTCGACGACTACAAGTTTCGTCATGACAATCCGCAGTGGGGCAGCGACGCGTTTTGGAAGCAGGAAACGGTCGACCTCGTCGCTCAACTCCAGGTCATTCGCAATCTGTCGAATTGACGCCGATCATGCTACGCGTCGTTGACCGGGCCAGGATATTCCGCTACGGCCTCTTGCTGCTCTCCGGTTGGTTTGCACTATTGAGCCCGATTGTGGCACCCGAAGAACGCGGCAGATTCTTTGGCCGGTTGCGCTTGTCTTGGACCGTTGTAGCCATCGTCTTTGCTGGCATCTGTGCGCTCTTTCTTTCGCAGGACACCCCTGTGGTCTATTTTCAAGCCATCATTTTCCTGATTGCTATCGGATCGTTTGTGCGGATTCTGAGCTATCGGAAGCTTCCTGAAAAGGGTATTGGCCGGGATGGGGATAAGTCTGCAGGTGCTGATCGGCGCGCATGCGTTCTAGAATGACGTCGTGCAGGAAGCCGTTGGATAGGATGATCGAGCCGTTGTGGACGGTGCGGTTTCCCTCGATGTCACTGTAAGTGCCCCCGGCCTCAACGACAATGCAGGCAGCGGCGGCACAGTCCCAGGCTTTGTCGAGCAGGTTCACACAGAGGTCAATACGTCCTGCTGCTACACAGCCATAACTGTAGTTATCCATGAAGCCGTAGGCGTAATTCCATTCGCTCATGGCGACAAGAAGCTGTTTGCCGATGGGCTCGTCCTTCCGCTCCACCTGCCCGAGCCCGCTGCCCATGGCCCGATCCAGTTGGCGGGTGTCGGAGACGTGAATAGGTTGGTCGTTCAGGAACGCACCACCACCGCGAGACGCACCGTAGGTTTCTCCCAGGCCGGGAAAATGCATGACACCCACGACCGGCTCTCCCTCTACTTCGAGCGCGATGAGACATGCATACGTGGGGATGCCGCGAATGAAGGGACGTGTTCCGTCGAGCGGATCGACGATCCAAGTGCGACCGCTTGTTCCGTCGTGCGTTCCGGTCTCCTCACCCAGAAAGCCATCGCCGGGGAAGGCATCGCGCAGCCCCTTCAGAATAAGGTCTTCGCAGGCACGGTCCACAGCGGTAACGGGTGAGTCGTCCGCCTTCCGTTCTATATCGAGCGTTCCCTGCTGTGCGGCAAGCTGGATCTCCCCTGCTTGCTGTGCCAGCTCAATGGCCACCTTCAGTTCTGCTGCATAGTTCATAGGTGACACTCTACACGTGCCCTACGGCATGAAACAAGCCCGTAGCCTACGCTGTGAAGAGATCGCCCTGGCGGCGGTTGGTGGTTTGCATGCGCTGCTCTACCATATGGATGAAGGAGCCCTTCTTCAGGCGCCAGTGGGGAGCAATAAGGTCTTCTGCCGGGGTGTCGGTGTTGATGCGCAGGATGGCCATGTGCGGGGGGAGGTGTTGGATGAACCCGATCAGTTCCTCGGCGTAGTCGTCCTCGTCCATCAACGGGAACGGCGCTACCCGATACTCCTTCGCGAGGGCCGTGTCGTGGATGATGTGAAGGTTGTGGATCTTCACGCCGTCTAACGGGAGCTGTGCCAGCGCGTCAGCGGTCTGGGCATAATGCTCGGGAGTCTCGCCGGGCAGGCCGAGAATGACGTGGGCGATTATACGAATACCGCGTGAGGTGAGTGCGTCGATGGCAGCACGGCTCTCGGCCCAGTGATGATCGCGCCGGATGCGGTCGAGCGTGGCGTCGTGAATCGTCTGCACGCCCAGCTCCACGATCACGTCGACCTCCTGTTTGAACTCGCTCAGCAGGTCCAATGTTGATTCCGGCAAACAGTCCGGGCGCGTCCCGATGCTGAATGATTCAAAGGGATAGCTGGCCAGCACGCGCCGGTACTGCACTTCCTGTTCGCCTAAGCCGGCATGTGTGCCGGTGTAGGCTTGGATGTAGGCCATGAAGTACTCGACCCCATACCGCTCGCGTGCGAAGTCGACACCGGCCTTCACTTGGGCATCGATATCAATTTTCCCGGTGATCTGCATTCCGCGTGCGCCGTCGCCGGGACAGAACGTACACCCGCCTGCTCCGTCGTCGTCGCGGTTGGGGCATCCCCAGCCGAGATCGATCGGCACGCGATAGACCCGGTGGCCGTACGTATCGATCAGGTACTGTTTATAGGTGTAATAAGGGGATGACACGTCGCTCAACGGTATCGCCAGCACACCGGAAAGCAAGGGGGAATTGCTTCCCGGCGGTACAGCGCCTCAAGCGTCGAGGTACATCTCGAAGTCGATGTTACTCGGGCGGGCGCGGTATTGCTGACACTCCTCACGTTTTGACGATAGGAAGTTGCTGTAGATATGCTTACCCAGGGCGTCCTGGAGAACCGTGTCCTGCTCGAGGTGATCGAGCGCCTCTTCGAGGGATCCCGGTAGCGTGGCGATGTCACCGGCGTCATGGAAGAGATCGCGTTCGGTTGCCTTGCCGGGGTCGAGCTGGCGCTTAATGCCATCCAATCCGGCGGCAAGTGTTACCGCAAACACGAGATAGGGATTGCAGCTTGGGTCCGGCGAGCGATATTCGGCGCGTGTGGCACGCGGATCTCCGTGTGGCACGCGGATCAGGGCGGTACGATTCTTCCGTCCCCACGCGATGTTCACCGGGGCTTCCCAGCCCGGTACAAGGCGCTTGTAGCTGTTGCAGATGGGGTTGGTGATGGCTGTGATGGCGGGCGCGTGTTCGATTAGCCCCCCTATGAACCAGAGCGACAGGTCGGACAGGTCATCCTTCTCGGGATCGTAGAACAGGTTGGTCTTTGTCGGTTTCTTACCGCCTTGGCTTTCGTACATCGAGAGGTTGAGGTGGCAATGCATCCCGCTCCCGTTCATACCGAAGAAGGGCTTGGGCATGAAGGTAGCAACCATGTCGTTGTGGCTCGCGTAGTTGCGGATGATATCCTTAAGGGTGATCGCCGCGTCGGCAATCTCGAGTGCTTCACCATAGCGGAAATCGAACTCAAACTGCGAGGGTGCCACTTCGTGGTGGTAGACCTCGTATTTGATCCCCATCTGGTTCATTGCTTCCATGACCTCGGTCAGGAACCTCCGCATCGATGCAGTGGGGGCGTCGAAATAGCCCAGACTGTCGATATGTCCGTGGTCTCCATCCAGCACGAAGAACTCAAGCTCGGGCGCCACGTGATACTGAAATGAGACGTCTCCTTCAGGAACGCCGTACTGTCCGCGCAGGGCTTCCGGAATCCGGTCGAGCATGAGCCTGAGCGCGGAACGGGAATCGCCCTCGAACGGGACCGGGTTGCCTTCAGGGGAGGGCGTGTGGATATCGCAGATCACGCGTGACACATCGGGCGCCCAGGGGACAGCGCCGAAAGTATTGGGATCCGGCATGATAAGAAGATCCGATTCTTCAACCGGCACGCCGTATCCGTCGATAGAAGAACCGTCCACGCCGTACCCCTTCAGGTACTCTTTCTCGTGCACGAATTCGTCAAACGAAACGGTCTTGAACTTGATATTGCCGAAGATATCGACGAACTGGAGATCAACGGTACGAATACCCTTTTCCGCGGCCGCTGCGAGCTTGTCAACAAAGGTCCCATCTTTGCCCATGAGTTGTCCCTCCTTTGGCTCGGAGCATAGCGAGCCACTTGAGAAGTAGAAAGCCGTTTCTCACCTTTTCACTCTCCCGCTTGCTCGCTACTATCGTTCGCATGAACCACCTCGACTGGATCATTGTCGCCTTCTACATGGTCGGTATGGTGTTTCTCTCGGCCTTGGTCGGGCGTTCGCAGAAGCACGAGCGCGACTACTATCTCGGTGGCAACCGGATGCATTTCTGGACGATCGGTATCTCCACCATGGCAACCCAGTGCTCGACGAACAGCCTGCTGGGCGCGCCGGCGTTCGTGATCGCCTCGGGTGGCCTGCTGTGGCTGCAGTACGAATTGGCCGTCCCGCTCGCCATGGTGGGCATCATGCTCTTCCTGTTACCGTTCTTCCGGCGCCGCAACGTGGTGTCGGTCTATGAGTATCTCGAGCACCGATTCGGCGTTGTAAGTCGCACGCTACTCTCGGTGTTGTTTCAGTTCCTGCGGGCTTTCTCGACCGGGGTTACCGTCTATGGCATTTCACTGGTGATCCAGAAGCTCGTGGGCATTCCGTTCTGGGCGGCCGTGCTCTGTCTGGGTGCAATCACGGTGCTCTACGATTTACTTGGCGGCATTCGTGCCGTGGTCTACTCCGACGTCATCCAGATGGTGGTGCTCTATGCTGGTATCGCCGTCTGTCTCGTGTATGCGCTGAACCTGGTGGGGGGATGGTCGGCCATGTGGTCGGCTTTCCCCGCCGCACAGGCCCGCACGCTTGATTTCAGTGGGCACGGGCTGGGTGACGGTAAGACCTTCGCCTTCTGGCCGATGCTGCTCGGGGGCTTCTTTCTCTATATGAGTTACTACGGCTGCGATCAGACGCAGGTGCAGCGGGAGCTCTCCGCCCGTAGCGTGGACGACACCAACATGTCGCTCTTTCTGAATGGGCTCTTGCGCTTTCCTCTGGTGATTACGTATTGCCTGGTGGGCGTCGCGATCGCCGCCTATGTTGCGCTCCACCCCGAGTTTCTACAGGCCATCGCCGATCCCGATACCGGTGCGACCAACTACAACCTCGCCGTACCGGCTTTCTGTCTCGCGTTCCTGCCGCACGGTGTGATCGGGCTGATCATTGTCGCCCTCTTCGCTGCGGCCATGTCGTCGCTCGACTCCACGATTAACTCGCTTTCCGCGACGACCATGCGCGACGTCGTGGAACGGTTCTTTGTGAGGCAGAAGCTGTCCGCATCCGCATCGCTGCTCTGGTCGCGCCTGGCAACTGTGTTCTGGGGGGTGCTGTGTGTGGCGTTTTCCTTCTTCGTTGGATCGATCTCGGACACAATCATAGAATCCATCAACAAGATCGGGTCGCTAATCAACGGTCCCATTCTCGCGACCTTCCTGCTGGCCACACTCACGCGGCGGACGAATGACCTGGGGGTTTCGGTTGGCATCATAGCCGGATTCGTGGTGAATCTTCTGCTGTGGAAGTATGCGCCGGGCGTTTCGTGGCTCTGGTGGAATGTGATTGGCTGCTTCATCACCGGCGGGGTCGGCTACGCGGTTAGTGTGCTCGCGCCGGGAGGCGTGAGGCCGGGCGTCGAGGTGTTGGTCTGGCACCGCGACGCGAGCACGTTCTTTGAGTACAAACGGCGCTGGCCACGCTACCAGCTTGTGCTGGTTCTGTACTTTGTGGTGTTGCTCGTCGTACTATGGGCGATCCAACAGTGGATCGCCGGTTGAGCGGCACGGGCAGCATCATCAGGACGTTCGCGCACAACTTGAAGCAGATAACGGAGTGAGATGATGAGAGAGATGCTCATGGACCTCAATACGGCCGTGAATGACCTGGTATGGGGTCCGCCCATGCTCCTGTTGCTAGTCGGGGTGGGGGTGCTCATTTCGCTCCGTACCAAGTTCATCCAGTTCTCCCGGTTCGGCCTGATGTGGCGCGAGACCATGGGCAGCCTGTTCCGGAAGGGCGAACGGAAGCGGGGCGAGGGAGATGTTTCGCCCTTCCAAGCACTGACGGTGGCCATGGGCGGTACCGTAGGAGTTGGGAATATCGCCGGTGTTGCGACCGCGATTGCGGCTGGCGGACCGGGCGCGCTGTTCTGGATGCTGGTGTCCGGCATTGTCGGCATGGCAACCAAGTATGCCGAGGTACTGTTGGGTGTGCACTACCGCAAGCGTGAGCCAAACGGCCCAATGCTGGGCGGCGCTATGATGTACATCGAACGCGGGCTGGGGCCGAAGTGGAAGTGGCTTGCCATCATCTTCAGTCTCTTCGGTGCACTGGCGGCCTTTGGCATCGGCAATATGACCCAGGCACAGGCCGTGGCGACCGGCATGGCCGAGACGGCAAGTGTGCCGACGTGGGTGACGGGCCTGGTTCTGGTTGTGGCTGTAGGCCTGGTGACCATTGGTGGCATCAAACGCATCGCCCACGTGGCGATGGTTTGCGTGCCGTTCATGACGGTAATATATATCCTCGCCGCCCTCGCTGTTATAGCAATGAATGCCGCGGCGGTCCCAGCAGCCGTAGCTCTTGTCTTCAAGCATGCTTTCACTCCGACTGCTGCGACCGGCGGGTTCGCCGGCGTGGGCGTGATGATGGCGATCCGGTTTGGAATCGCACGCGGCGTATTCAGCAACGAAGCCGGCATGGGCAGCGCACCGATGGCGCATGCTACCGCGGCGACAGATCATCCGGCACGCCAGGGACTGTGGGGCGTGTTCGAGGTGTTCTTCGACACACTGGTTATGTGTAGTTTGACTGCTCTGGTCATTCTGCTGACCGGTGCCTGGACGAGCGGCGAGAACGGCGCCGGTCTAACGATCCACGCCTTCTCTCAGCAGTTCGGCAGTCGAGCCGGGAGTATCATCGTAACGCTCTGCATGGTCCTGACCGCCTACGACACAATCCTGGCCTGGTGCTTCTATGGTGAGACGTGTGCGGCCTATATGATCGGGCACGGCAAGATTGTGCGGCAGATCTACCGTGTCGCATGGTTGCCATTCATTATGCTCGGTGCGACCGGTCAGCTTGATGTGATCTGGAAAGTCTCCGACACGCTCAACGGCCTCATGGCCCTCCCAAACCTGATCGCCCTCGTGGTCCTCTCCGGGGTAGTCGTCAAACTGACCCGCGGCTTCCTCAAGGGGGAGGCGTATGAGCTGCCCGAGGGGTGAGGACGAGCCAGTCGATGGCGATGAGGGCGCCGAGGATCGCGTAACATATCGGCACGAGGTAGAATGCCGAGGTAAGGTCGCCACTGCGATTGCCGATGACACCCATGAGATAGGTAAGCACGCCGCATCCCGGCACGCCGGCGCAGGAGAGAAGAACCAGCAATACGGTCGAGTTTTCTCCGGGTAGACGGTCGGTTGCATAGCTCTGAACACTGGGTTAGGAGGGCACCGGATATCAGAACCGTGACCAGGACGCCGACCGACCAGAAACCGTGAGTAAAGTTGATATAGCGTCCCGGCTCATCGCCTTCGTGGAGGTCCCGCACAAATGGTGTCCCCAATCCCTCGACAGAGCCCTCGCCGCAGCCGGCAAGAAAGAGAGCCGCGAGCAGCACAGCATAGACCGGGGCCACGGCGCAGAGCAGCATGCCTAATCCCATCAACAGGGCTGCGAACGCGAGAGAGCGGCGCGTGCCCCAGTGACCAGCCGCGAACCCGCTCAGCAACAGCGAACCCACCATGGCGATGGTACGCCCGAAATGCAGCGCACCACCTGCGCTCATGCCCCCGGCTTCGAGGGAGAACCCAAGATCCCGCGCCAGCATTACCAGCGCCACCGGAATGACGACCGACCCTGATGCGTAAGTGAAGAAGGTCAGGAATGCCGCATAGTCATAGCGGCCAAAAACCATTTTGCGCGATGCCTTCATCACAGGAGGGCAAAGAACGGCAGCGTGGCTGCACCTTTGTCGAAAGTGTCGCCCTTGTCACAACCACACGACTGGGCTGAACAGGCGATCAAGATATCCGACAGGTCTACCTTGCTGAACCGCCGGCCGTCGTTCACCAATCGCTCAATGACCTCGTCTTTCTCGAAACGGAATACCGGCATCTGCCGCATATTGGTGATCGCACCGAGTATCTCAGCGCGCGACTTGTCGTATGCACTCTCAAGAACCCAGATCGTTTCCAAGACGACGGCTAAAGAGATGAAAACCTGTGTGCGATCTGCCTCGGCCCGCTTCAGGCGACGATAGACAAGCTTTGCCTGTCTTTCGTCGTCTCGGACAAGGAAGCGGATAATCACATTCGTGTCCGCGGCGGTCACTGTTTGCGACTCCGCAATCTCTGGGTCACAGCTGCATTCATTTCTGCCACGGTGCGCCGCGGTTGCGACGGAGCGTGAAGCGTACCGAACACATCGTCAACGGATTTTGTTATGGGTTTGAGGACGGCTTCCGAGTCGCCATGCAGCACAAACGCAATCTTGTCCCCAGAATGTAGATGCAGCGAATCGCGCACTGATTTGGGTATCGTTATCTGCCCTTTTGTTGTCAGTGTTGCAGTAACCATGGTTGCACCTCTTTACTTCCCGTAGTCTCCTTACATAGTAGTAAGGACGCGCGATTACGTCAACCGTCGTTTGCCGCGAGGAGGACTGTCCAGTGTGATGCCGTCTTGATGTACCATCGCTCTGTCCTATACCGCGCCACTCTGTACCAGCTCGGCAAATCGACCGAAGCTACGGTCATACGTCTTCTCAACGTTGTCCGGAAAACAGCAGGCCGGTAGCTGCCTCATGCCGAGATGATAGCGCAGGCAGTCGCAACAGGCGCCCTTCTTTGAGCAGCCGCCATAGCTGCAGTTACAGTTCTTGAGATTGACTTCCTTCTTGCACTCCATCGGTCTGCCCCCTTCTGGATTCAAACAACGAGTCACAGGAAACCTAGTGTGCAAGGGGCGAGGTGTCGAGCGCGTATGGGTTATCCGGACCCCATCTGAACCTTGAACCCCGAACCGTGAACCCCGTAAGATGGCTCCATGCAGATCGAGACACTTCGAATCGGCGAGAACTTCGTATACGTACTTTCTGTTGCGGGACGCGCCGCGGTGGTGGATCCCGGCGTGGCAGACCCGGTAGCGTCGTACCTCGAAGAAGCCGGGTTGACGCTGGAGCTGATTCTGTTGACGCATTATCACGGTGACCACATCGGGGGTGTTGCAGCGTTACGACGAGCAACCCGCGACGTGGTAGGTCCGGCGGGAGGGTCCCTGGATCTGGATCACACCGCAATGCATGGCGACGTGATCGACTTTGCCGGCTACTCCATCAGTGCGCTCGCGATACCGGGACACACAACCCACGACACGGCTTACTATCTGCCGGAAGCGCAAGCGGTGTTCACCGGAGACGTTCTTTTTGCATGTGGATGCGGACGAATGTTTGGTTGTGATGCGGACCGAATGTGGGCCTCGCTTTCACGACTGCGGGATCTGCCCGACGAGACGCGTGTCTACGGTGGTCACGACTACACGCTCGAGAACCTCGAGTTCGCGGCCCACCTGGAGCCGGATAACGCTGTCGTACGCGACCGCCTCGATCAATACCGCGCAGACCCGGGATCGGCTATGCCTTCCACCATTGCGGAGGAGAAACGTACCAACCCCTTTCTACGTTGCGACACCGAAGCCGTGGCTGAGGCCGCGGGGCTTCCCGGTCATAGTGCCGCCGATGTCCTTGCCGCGGTACGCGCGATGAAGGACCGCTGGTAGTCTGGAATTCGGGATTGTCTTCTCGTCTTTCCGGTTTAGAGTGTCAGCATGAAGGTTGAGGCGTTGACCGACCCCGAGAGCTGGCTCGCATGGCACTCCGGCACGTTCTGGAGCGCGAGTCTTGATGTAGCCAGTGTGTTCAGCCGCCTGACTCTGAGATAGAAATCGGTCGATCCGGGCGTGCGATGTCGTAGAAGTCCAACTGATCGGTAACGGTGTCGAGAATAGCCACCGTGGCAACCGACGGATAACGTGGACCAGCGATGGCTCCGGGACAGATCACGCGAGTATCGCCAACGCGCACATCACGCGCGCGATGCGTATGCCCGTGACACACATAGGGAAAGCGCTGTTTTCGGATCAGCTCTTCGAGCAGCCCCTCGTTGTCGCCGTGTGTGGCAACAAGAAACTCGTCATTCTCGATCGGGACCTCGATGGAACTGTACCAGTAATTGATGGATGTCCCCTGGGACATGACCTCCAACTCATGCAGGAGATCTCGGTCCATATTCCCCGCGACGAGCCAGGTGGGGGTGCCCGTCAGCGCCAGTGAACTAAGACTCCGAATCGAGCAGGTATCGCCACAGTGTACCATCGCTTCCACACCCAGAGAGGACAGTACGTCCAGCGCAGTCTGCAACTTGCGGACCTTACCGTGTGAATCGCTCATTATGCCAATACGCACAGTTGCATCCTTCCGGGCTGGTCCAGGCTTCCTTTACGAATCACGTGGTAGGCACCGGTCTCGGTGTTCAGATCATAGATTCTGAAATGGGTCCCAATATCGAAGCTCCTCTACCTGTTGACAGAAAAGTATACTCGCTGACCGGTTCAGGCAAGTGCTACCGGCGAAGAGAGGATGTCATGCAAGCCAGTCGTATTAGCCGTTACTCGTGCCGCGCTGTGATTTGTCGGGCGCGTTCTTGCGCATGCGGATGCTCTTTGGGGTGAACTCCACCAACTCGTCCGCGTTGATGTAGGTGATGCACTCCTCGAGACTCATGCGAGTGGGCGGGGTGAGGATGACATTCTCGTCCGAGCCGGCCGCACGAATGTTTGTGAGCTGCTTGCCCTTGGCAGGGTTTACGGTCAGATCGTTGTCCCGGCAGTGTTCGCCGATAACCTGGCCACGATACACCTTCTCGCCCGGACCTAGGAACAGCTTGCCCCGGTTTTGAAGGTTGAAGAGCGCATAAGCCACGGTGGTGGCTGTATCCATGACCACGAGAACGCCGTTACGCCGTCCGCGCATGTCGCCGGCGTACTCCTCGTAGTCGGCAAACATGTACGTCAGCACCCCCATTCCACGTGTATCGCTCATGAATTCCGATTTGTATCCGAGCAGGCCGCGTGTGGGGACACGGTAACGCAGGCGCGCCATGCCGTTGTCCTGGTGCATCTCGATCATGCGGCCCTTGCGCTGTCCGAGCTTCTCGATGACCGTGCCCATGTAGTCGTCGGCGACATCGATAGTGACATCCTCATAGGGCTCGAGACGTCGACCGTTCTCGGTGCGCATGATCACTTCGGGGCAACCCACCTGGAACTCGTACCCCTCGCGGCGCATGCGTTCGATCAGGATCGAAATGTGTAACTCACCACGACCCGAGACTCGATATCCGGTACCGTCGGTCAGATCCTCGACGTGTAAGGCCACATCCGAAAGCGTTTCGCGCTTGAGCCGTTCCCCCAGGTGAGTCGACGTCACGAACTCACCTTCCGTACCGGCGAATGGCGAATTGTTCGGTAGAAACGTCATGGAAAGTGTCGGTGGATCGACCTCGAAACCGGGCAGTGGAATCGGCTCTTCCGGGTCAGTGTATGTGTCGCCGACCGTCACGCTGTCCATACCGGCCACGGCCACGATCTCGCCAAGCACGGCCTCCTTCACTTCGACTTTCTTGTTTTCCTCGAACCGATAGATCTTCGTGATGCGCGAGGGATCGCATTTGCCGTTCGGCGTCGTCACGACGGCGTTGGTGTTGATGTGCATTGTGCCGGAGGTGATCTTGCCGATGCCAAGGCGGCCGAGATACGGAGAATAGTCGATCGACATGACCTGCATCTGCAGAGGTCCGTCCCGATCGCCGGCGGGGCAGGGGATGTGTTCGAGGATAGCATCCAGCAAGGGCACCATGTCCTTGCACGTGGCGTGGGCATCCAGGCTGGCCGTGCCTTCCTTGGCGGAGGCAAAGACAGCATGGAAATCAAGAATGTCGTGCGGGGCATCGAGCTGTACAAACAGGTCGAACACCTGATCGACCGCCCACTCCGGCCGCGCCGCCGGTTTGTCGATCTTGTTGATCACGACAATGATCGGCAACTCCAGCGCGAGGGCCTTCTTGAGCACGAAGTAGGTCTGTGGCATCGGCCCTTCAGCCGCGTCCACGAGTAGTAGTGCGCCGTCGGCCATCTGCAGCACGCGCTCCACCTGGCCGCCAAAATCGGCATGTCCCGGTGTGTCGATGATGTTGACGCGGTGGCTTTTGTACTCGAACGCACCGTTCTTGGACGAGATCGTGATCCCGCGCTCGCGCTCGAGATCCATCGAGTCCATCAACCGCTCTTCAACCACTTGGTTGTCCCGGAACATCCCGCTCTGCCGGAACAGCTCATCGACAAGCGTCGTCTTGCCGTGATCGACATGCGCAATGATCGCGATATTGCGTAGTTTGTCTGTCGTGTGCGTAGCCAAGCGGCATCTCTCCCAGAAATGAGCCGGGGTTAGTACCATTTTCATGCGGGTATAACAATCACGCATTCATCTATCTGATTGCGTCGCTCAGTGGTTTCAGGATAAAAAAAGTACTCTTTTCATTTGTGTGGGCGTGTTTGAAAGCGAGAGGGAGTGGAACCATGGCTGAGAACAAACGGGCAACGGATTTACGCAACAAGGATGACCTGATCGTTATCGGCGGCGGCGGTGGGTTTATCGGAGGGTCGCTGGCCCGCTATTTCTCGGAGCAGGGCTTCACGCGTATTCGTGCGATAGACAAGAAGCCACTCTACGAGTGGTACCAGGTTGTTCCCGGCGTCGAGAGCCTCTGCATGGACCTGAGCAGGGAGGAAAACTGTGTTCGTGCCTGCGAGGGTGCGATCGAAGTGTACAATCTCGCGGCCGACATGGGCGGAATGGGCTTCATAGAACGATTCCGTGTCGAGTGCCTGCGGAGCATCCTGATCAATACGCACATGATCGAAGCGGCCTATAACGCCGGTGCCGATCGCTACTTCTATTCCTCCTCGGCCTGTGCCTACAACACGGATCTTCAGAAGGATCCGAACGTTCGTGCCCTCAAGGAGTCGGATGCCTACCCGGCCATGAGTGAGCGCGGCTATGGGTGGGAGAAGCTTATTTCCGAGATGTTCTGTCAGGAGTATTGGGCCGAGCGCGGAATGAAGACGGCGATTGCGCGTTTTCATAATGTCTTTGGTCCTCATGGGACATGGGATGGTGGGCGCGAGAAGGCACCCGCTGCATTGTGCCGCAAGGTGATCGAGGCCAAGGATACCGGCAACCTGACCATCGACATCTGGGGCGATGGGCTTCAGACGCGCAGCTTCATGTATATCGCCGAGTGCGTCGAAGGAATCGACATGATCATGCACTGCGACGACCTTATCGCAACTCCGATAAACCTCGGTTCAAGCGAGCTCATCGCGATCAACGACCTCGTCACGATGGCGGAGGAGATCGGTGGTGTGAAGTTGGAACGTACGCACAATCTCGATGCCCCACGAGGTGTCGCCGGACGCAACAGCGACAATACATTCATCAAGGAGGTTCTCGGCTGGGAGCCGCACTTGCCTTTCCGCGAGGGTCTCGAGCACACGTACAAGTGGATCGAGCAGCAGTACAACGATCGCAAAGCCGGCAAGCGGACGGTCAGCTAACGGGAAGAACCACGAATAGACACGAATTGGCACGAATGAATTGGAAAGCCCGCCGGGATACCGGCGGGCTTCTCCTTATTCACGTCCATCAGTGTCCATTCGTGGTTCTAACGGACTACGCCCGGATCTTCGCCAGCACCTCGTCGCGTTTGGCTTCCATCATCTCGGTCGTCTTGGCCTCGAGGTTGAGGCGGATGAGCGGCTCGGTGTTGGACATGCGTACGTTGAACCACCAGTCATCGTATTCGAAGCTGACGCCATCGAGCTCGATCAACTCGCCGTCCGAGTAGTCTTCACGCAGGCGGGCGATCACCGCATCGGGATCGGCGACTCCGGAGTTGATCTCGCCGCTGGCGAAATAGCGCTGGATCGGCTTCACCAGTTCGGAGAGCGTCTTATCGGAGCGGCTCACGATGTTCGCCACGCAGATCACGGCCAGGCTTGAGCTCTCGGTGAAGTAGTTGTCGCGGAAGTAGTAGTGCCCCGACAGTTCGCCGGCGAAACTGGCGTTGGCGTCGCGCATCTGCTGCTTGATGAAGGCGTGTCCCACACGGCTCATCAACGGCGTGCCGCCGTTCTCCTCGATGACTTCCTTAACCGACCAGCTACTGCGCAGGTCGTAGTAGATGTTCCCCTTCTCGTGCGCCAGCATGTCCTCCGCAATCAGGGCGGTGATCATGTCCATGGGGACCACGGTACCGTTCTCGTCGACGAATCCGGCACGGTCGGCATCGCCATCGAACGCCACGCCAAAATCGTACTGTCCCTGGCGGATCTTCGCCTGTAACGCCTCGAGTGTGTCGAGTTTGAGAGGATTAGCTTCGTGGTTGGGGAAGGTGCCGTCCAGCTCTTCGAAGAGCGGATCCACCTCCATGATACCGTCGAACACGCGTGCCTCGACAGCGCCCATCGAATTCGCCATATCTGCCGCAATTTTGACAGGGCGCGGAAACTCGGCGTGTTTCTGAATGTGCGCGATGTACTCGTCCATAATGGTGTGTTGGCTGATGGTGCCCGGTGTTTCGGCGGGAGGATCGAACGACTCGTCGTTGCAGATTCGCTCGATATCCATAATTCCGGTTGCGCCGCTGATCGGTACTGCGTCAGCGCGGGTCATCTTGATGCCGTTCCATTCGCCCGGATTGTGGGAAGCCGTGATCATGACGCCTGCATCGGAGCCGAGACTGCCGCATCCGAAATATGCCATCGGGGTCGAGGCGAGCCCGAGGTCAATCACGTCAGCTCCCTGCATGGTTGCGCCCTTGGAAAAAGCGTCGAAAAGCGGAGTCGAGTGGGGGCGCATATCGCGACCGACGGTGACGGTTTTGCATTTCAGCAGCGTCACAAACGCCCGACCAATCTTGAACATGATATCCTCATCGAGGGTATCGCCATACACACCACGGATATCGTAAGCCTTGAAGATTCCTGCCATGATCATTTCCTTTCTTGAGCCAACTTGCGGAAAGGGGGCATTGTAGTCGCCGTGAGCTCAAGGGATCAAGAACAAGCGCTGTATGCGGGGCAGAGCGGCTCGCTGGGGACAGCTCGCCCTACCCCCACACAGCAGAATGGTACAGGTAGGGCGAGCCGTCCCGGCGAGCCGTTGCTGCTTGGCTCGGTGGCGTGGTGTGACAGTCTACCGTCAACGAACAGCGAGTTGCTGCGACGCGTAAGTGAAGGCCAGGGCGTGACAGCCGGGCATGTCCTTGCCGCCCGCCACCAGACCGCAGGCCGCGGCCGACAACAACGTGTCTGGCAAAGCGGAGCCGCTCTCGATTTGACGTTTTCCTTCCTGTGGCGGGTCGAACCGCCGGAGCGCATGGTCTCCCTCCCGATGGCGGTGGCGCTAAGCGTCGTGGATCTGCTCAAGGGATATGGGATTGAGGCCGCCACAAAATGGCCGAATGACGTTCTCGTCGACATGAAGAAGATCTGTGGCCTGTTGGCCGAGACGGCTACGGACGACGCAAGACGAGCTGTGGGCCTCGTCGTGGGAGTTGGCCTGAACGTAAACATGAGCGTGACGGAAGCGGCGGCAATCGACCGTCCCGCCACGTCGATGCAGATTCTGACGGGCAAGACCTACGAAATCACCACCGTGCTCGACTGCTTGCTGCCGCTACTGGAACTCCGGCTGACCCAGTGGGGCGAAGGTGGCTTTGCCGCCATCCGGTCAGACTGGCTGGCCCACGCGATTTGGATGAATCGCACCGTGGAACTCCACACCGAAAGCGGCCCTCTCACCGGCGTCCTGCGTGGCTACGGCGACAGCGGAGAGCTGCTGCTGGAGGCTGAGGGCGAAACCCGTGAGGTCTGGAGTGCCGAGCTGATGCGGTCTGTCTGATCGCGTTCCTGTAGAACGATATCCACACCGTATGTGTCAAACAGCGGGTGCCAGTTACCGCGCACCGTTGAGTTGTCGCGCCTTACTCTAGATGAGACCGGCGTCTCACGTGAATGAGACTGCTTTCGAAAGACTGCGCCATCTTTGTCCCGATCATCGTTCCGATCGTCGTCCCGATCGTCGTCGATCTGCACACAGCAATGACTCAACATACACGGCGTGTCTTTTTGCAGACACCTTTGGCGTGTTTGAGGATCCGAATGCCCTCACTCTCGATCAGCTCGTCAGTGGCGAGGAACGCCACGTGACGATCGGGATGGATGTGTTCGGCCGCGTTCTTGTCGTTGTGTACACGTGGCGAGGTGACAACATCCGCATCATCTCGGCACGTAAAGCCGTGCGGTCTGAGGTACGACAGTATGAAAGCGAATTATGACTTCAGCAAGGCACGCCGCGGAGCGGTCGTGCCCCCATCGGGAAACAAGACGCGAATCACGATCCGGCTAGATCGTAATCTTGTCGAGTGGTTCAAGTCCAAGGCAGAAGCCCAAGGTGGTGGGAACTACCAAACGATGCTCAATGATGCCCTCAGGGCATACACCGAGCATCAGGATGCATCCCTCGAGAAGCTCCTCCGCAAAGTCGTCCGAGAAGAGCTCAAGAAGGCATCCTGAGGGACTGGCGAACACCACGTTGGAATCGCTGATAGCGTAGCACAGATTTCTGCACAATATTTGCTGATAGCGCGCTTTCAGCAAAACCATGAGCATGACGGTTGGCCATGAGAAGGATCTTGCGGCGTGGTGCTGAATATAGTACCGTAGCGACATGAAGAAATACAGAGCTGTCATCGACACGAACGTCTTGCACGCTGGGCTCTACTCCGTCTCTGGCGCATCGTACCAGCTTCTGCGACTGATAGAGCGTGGCCGTGTGATACCTCTCCTGTCGACGGCACTCTTGTTCGAGTATGAAGAGGTGTTGAAGCGCAATCAGAGGATGCTCGGTCTGTCGGGTCGCGCAGTCAACGACGTCCTGGACGGCTTCTGCGTGCGTGGCGAATCCCGGAAAATTCATTTCCTCTGGCGCCCGCATCTTTCCGATCCGAAAGATGACCATGTTCTGGAACTGGCTGTCGCAGCCAATGGGGCAGACATCGTGACGCACAACGTAAAGGACTTCTTACACGCTTCATCATTCGGAGTTAGAATAGTCACACCAGCACAGTTGTTAGGAGAATTGAAATGAGCGCATTGAACCTACGACTACCCGATTCTGTTCATCGCCACATCAGAGAGATTGCGAAACAGGATGGGGTGTCCATCAACCTGTTCATCACCTCTGCAGTGTCGGAGAAGATCTCCGCACTCACGACGGAGGACTATATCGCCAACCGGGCGCAACACGCCCGCAAGGGAGCCTTCAAGAAGGTCCTCGACCGTGTTCCCAAGCGGAAACCGCTTCTCGGCGATGAGATGGCCAACAAGCCGTCGCACCATACCGCTTGAAGCCGCAGCGAAGTGAAGGAAGGTCCCTACATAGCCATGGAGTATGTGCCGGGCCCGAACGTTCCCTCGGTGGACGGTCTGCCCGGGCCATCGGTCGCCCTGCACGATGTTGTCCAGCAAGACGGCGTGCTGAGCGTTCATGAAGCCGTTGACTTGCTCATTAAGCTCTGCCGTGCGGTCGAGTTTGCTCACGACCAGCGCGTTATTCATCGCGACCTCAAGCCATCACTTCGCTAAGAGAGGCGTATGTTCTGGAATTGACTGCGATGCAAAGTCAACTGACCAAACAGGGCCTGATGGCCGCGGCGGCCGCGGCGGTCAATGCCGAGATAAAGCTTGTATCGGGGCAGGAAGAAGAGCCCGTCCCCTCGTTACCTGACGTTGACGAGCAACCTGCTAGAGCATTCCGCAGGTCCTTCAACCACGCTGCTGATGGCTGGTAATGCTGCCGTGGGCTGACACACCCTACAGCTTCACAGAGAAGATCGCAAAATAGAGGAGGGCCAACCCGAAGAAAATGTAGGGAAGGGCCTTTTCTATGTGTCCTTTGATGCTGTGGTGAATTCCGTGGCCGGCGATGAGGACGAGCTGCATGACGAGAGTGATGGTCAGGCAGTAGACGAAAAGCAGCACCCCGCCCGTGATGACTTCGCCCGTACCGATGGCGGCGGCCAGCGCGGCGTAGAGTACGCCGCACGGGAGGAGCGAGGCGGCGCAGCCGCTGGTGAAGAGACCGACCTTCCCGAGCAGCTTTTTGAGCAGGGGTGTGACGGCTCCGGAAACCCCGCGTTTACGTACCGCGCCGATCCCGAGCGCGAGGAACATGATGGCGGGGATCAGTGTGGAGAAGATAGGCGGCGAGGTGGCGTTGCCGCAGCAGCTCACGCCGGCCTTGTTGACCAGGAACCCGGCACCGCCGGCAATGCCGCCGAGGATCGTGTAGCCGACGATTCGTCCCAGGTTGAAAAGGGAGAGCGAGCGAATCGGGCGCTCGGAGTGGATGCAGCTGACGGTGAGATGCAGTGCACCGCACATCCCGAAGCAGTGGGGGATCGAAATCCAACCCAGCCCGACTCCGGTAACCAGGGCCGCAATGATGGCAGCGGGTGTTGGCATCGACTTATACCGGTCGCGTCAGATGCGTGAAGAAGTAGATGATACAGATAAGGACCAGCAGTCCCGCTACCAGTAGTATCAGTTTGCTGACACCGTGTTCGGCCTGGTCAACCAGGTTGGTCTCCTCGATGTCGTAGTCTTTGTCTTTCATGGCTAGCCTCTCTGTGAGAACGCGCTACTCCTCGTAGTCGTTCAGCAATCTGCCATCCTTGTCTTTGCGCCAGTTCTGGTTGCGGCCGAGGGTCTGGATGAAGGCGGTCAGGTCCTCGATCTGTTGGTCGGTCAGATAGTCGAACGACGGCATGATCGAAGCCTTCTGCAGCTTGGCCTCCTCCGCGGTCTGCAACTTCTCGCCCAGGTCGCGCGGGTTCTTGAAGTGCGACCAATGCCATTCGGACGAGTACTTTCCGCCTACGCGCGCGAGGTCCGGGCCTGTGCGGCGGGTACCTATGAAATGGGGCTTATCGTACGCGTACTCCCATCCCTTCGAGGGGGGGGCATCGACCAGGCGCCAGCCGTAGCGTTTCTGGTCCGACTTCATGTGACGGATCTGCTGGGTGTGGCAGTAGACACAACCCTCGGCCAGGTAGACCCGGCGGCCGCGCTCTTCCTGTTCGGTATAGGGGCGCATGTTTGGCTTGGGGTCCATCAGTTCGTGGTCCACGAACTTCGGAAGGACCGTGGTGCAAAATACGCCAACGGAGAAAATGCCGAAGGCCCCTACGGCGAGAATGGCAATGTTTCTTTCGGTGAGCAGTTGCATGTCAGGCCACCTTCTCTTGTGTGGGGTTCAGGAAATAGCTCTTACCGAATACCGTCTCCCACAGATTGTAGAAGAAGAGTGCTTGCGCGAAGAGGATGAGCAGGCCGGATAGCATGCGGATCACCCAGAAGACGCGCTGTTCGGCGAGGATCTCCAGGAACGTACGCTCGATCTTCATCCACGCCAGTCCCTGGAGCGGGCCGCTCACGAACATAGGCATGATGAACAGCAGCACGCCGATGAAGGTGAGCCAGAAGTGCGTGTTGGCAAGGCGTTGCGAGTAGAGCGGACGCTTCACAATGCGCGGGATGAAGTAGTAGCAGCCCGCCATGGCGTAGAGCGCGAAGCAGCCGAGCACAGCCATGTGCGCGTGCGCGATAATCCAATCGGTCTTGCTGACCACGGCATTCACCGAACGCATCGAGTGGAACGGCCCTTGGAGACAGGTGGCCAGATAGTAGATCGTACCCGTGAAAAGCAATTTGGCTTCGGCCGATTTGAAGCGCGTGGCGCGCGGGGCGGTGGCGAAGGTTCCGAGGAAGTTGGTCACGACGGCGAGCACCGGTATGATCAGGCTCCACGAAAAGAGAATGGCGACCGTCTCCAGCCAGTAGCTGTTGGGGCCGTGAATCATGTGATGTGCGCCGGTCCAGCAGTAGGTGAACGCAATGACCCAGAACCCGATCAGGCTCAACTTATGTGAGTAGAGCGGGGTGTTGAGTACCTTCGGGATAAGGTAGTAGGCTGCGGCAAGACCGCACGGCGTGAATACCAGGCCCACCGCGTTGTGGACGTAGAACCAGGTCAGGTTGGCCTGGTTCAGTCCGGCCGTGAACTGCGTGAGAATGCTGCCGGTGATGTAGACGACGGCCGTCCACAGCAGTGTTCCGACGATGTACCAGACCGACACGTAGAAGCAGCGTACCTTGCGCTGCAGGATCGTCCCCATGACATTGACCAGCAAGAGTACCCACGCCAGCACGACCAGGTAGTTAAACGGTGGCGCGATCTCGGCGTACTCGATGCCCTGGTTGATTCCGAGCAGGATACGGACGACCCCGCCCACGGCGCCGATGTTGAAAGCGGCCCATGTGGCGTATCCCAGCCTCTCCGAGAAGAGCTTGGTGTGAAGCAGGCGCGGAATGAAGTAGAGGATCATTCCGATATCGGCTTGCAGCAGGAAAGTGAACAGGATCACATTCGTGTGGGCCTGCCGGATGCGACCGAACGAGAAGAGCGGATGGTCCCCAAGCTCGGGGAAGAGGAATTTCAGGGCGACAAATACGCCGAGACCCATTCCCAGTAGCAGGTAGATACAGGCTGATACCATGAACAGGTATGCCGCCCGGTGCTCTCTTGGTTGCGTTTCGTTCATAGGATTCAATCCCGTCCGTTACTTCGTTAATGTCCTGATATAAGCAATAAGATCCAGAATGGTCTGGTCGCCCAGGTGACTGTGCGACGGCATGGGCGTGCCGGGAACGCCGAGAATGATGGAGTCGTAGAGGCGATCGTCCGTCAGGTCGTCGCGTTTCATGAACCTGTCGTTCAGCAGGTTGCGCGGGTAGACGTTGCCCATGGTGTAGGCATTCGGCCCTTTACCATTGGCCAGCTTGCCGTGGCAGCCTGTGCAGTGTGCCAGGAAGGCGGTTTCGCCACGCGTCGCGTCGACCTCAACAATTTCCTTTTCCGTGAGCCGGTCCGTGTCGCCAACCTTTGGGAGCGGGGCATCGATTCGCACGAACTTGCGGTCCGGGTTCTTCATGCGGCTACGCTGCACGATGAATTCCACAACGGTTTGGATCTGATCGTCCGACAGCACTTTCTCCCACGGTGGCATGGCGGTGCCCTCGATGCCCTTCGCGATCGAGTTGGGGAAGCGATCCTTGTAGCTCTCCACAAATTGCGGTCGGGCCAGGTTGCGGGGGTAGGGGTCCAGCAGGCGGTAGTTATCGCCACGTCCCCTCATATCCATGCCGTGGCAGCTTGCGCAGTAGGTCGTATAGATGCGCGCTCCCGATTCCGCGCCCGTGTCGACGTAGTCAAGTGATTTGAGGTAGAGCAACAGGCTGTCGACCTCGGTGTCGGTCAGGTTGTAGAAGATCGGCATAACCGAGTCGGGCGCGTGATCGCGCGAGTTACGAATGTGTTCTCTGATATATGTCTCTGAACGGGCGCGGCCGACATAGGTAAGCTCGGGACCGACGTGCCCGCCCCGGAGCTGCCCGTCGGATTCACGAATCGTATGGCAGTTGATGCAGCCGCCATGACGCGGGTTGTTGCTGTCTTGGATAGCGTGAAAGACCTTGCGGCCGGCGTTAGCCGTGGCGGTCTGGAGATCCTCATAGGTGACCGTGGGCACCTTGGTGCCTATAGGCGCAAGCGCATACTCTTTGAGGCGGGTCTTGCGCTGGCTCTTCAGGTAGATCGTCAGCGGCGTTACAATGGAGTCGTCCTCCACCCAGTCGAACTTGGGCATCTTGGAACTGGCGATGTTGGCCTCCGGGTGCACGATTGATTCACGCAGGTAATCCATGCTGAAACGAGCTCCGGCATCGGTCAGGTCGGGTCCAATCTTCCCGTCTGACACGCCATCGATGGTATGGCATGACCAGCAGACTTTCTCGACATAGAGCTGGCGGCCCCGATTGAGCTCCGGTGCCCCGGCCAGCGGCTCAGCGTTGGTGTCGTGGCAGCGGATGCAGTTGGCTTGAACCTCCGAACCGGTCAGAAGCGGCGCCGGCCACATATGGAAGTGCCCGTGCGCATCTTCCATCGTCGTAGCTCGCCCGTTGCCGTCGTGGCAGACCACACAGCCAATCTTGCCCAGGTCATGGGGATCTGCGGCTGTGCCGGGTGCAATCGGCGGGTGGGTGGTGAGGGGCTGCTCGAAGTCGGCGGCATCGGGATTGGCGTATCCCACATGGCAGGTTGTACAGCGGTCGATCAAAGTCTTCCCGCCGACATCGACGTTGAGTTGCTTGATGCCGATCTCGTAATTGTCCACCTCGCACATCCTCGCGTATTGGCGCTGGTGCTTAGAGAACTCGGTCCGTAACGCCTTGCCGATCGCCAGGATGACAGCCACCAGGGCAAGAAGGGATGCAGCAGCCAGGAGTTTGTAGTCTTTGATCACGCTAGTGTCCTCCCCCGTGGCTCAGCACTTCCCAGGGCATCATGAAGTCCCAGTTGGGACCTCTGAAGAGCGACCCTATAATAATGAGATAGAGCATCAGAAGCGTGACGGAGATGCAGACCAGGTTCTGCGGCCAGCGATAGCGTGAGAACCAGACGCCTGAACCCCGGATCTTCTTGTTCATGAGCACTTCGAAAGCGATCTCGACGTAGGGCACAATCATCGCCAGCAGCACCAACGCTCCCGGGATGGCCACGCCACCGATGAAGCCGTGGTAGCTGGTCAGCTCCTGCAGCCCCACGAAGTACCACGGCGCCTTGGCCGGGTTCTCCGGTTCGGCCGGGTTGGCGGGTCCTTCGAGCGGCGCGTCGAACCAGACCGCCACGAGTGACACGGCAGCCAGCACGAGCATGAAGAGCACGACTTCGCGTACGATCAGCTTGGGCCAGGCAAAGACCATCTGATCGACCGGTTCGTCGACCTTGGGCTCCTTGCCCTTTACCACCTCGACGAGCTTGTAGGAGCGGGTCGAGTGAAATGCCGAGGCATTCTTCACTGTGCCACATTCATCGACCGGGATCAGCTTGTCCTCGTCCAGCTTTTCCGGGTGGGCCAAGCCGCCATCCTTGCGGATGCGCCAGAAGTGAAGCCCGATCAGGAGCCCCATAATAGAGGGCAGCACCGCCACGTGCAGCACGTAGAAGCGGAGCAGCGCTTCGCTGCCGACGTCCGAGTCACCGAGCAGGAACTGTCGGATTATGGCGCCGCCCGGCGCGATGCGGGCAATCTCGGTACCAACCTTTACGCCCCAGTAGGCGAGCTGATCCCACGGCAGCAGATAGCCGGTATAGGACATGAAAACCGTGAGGAGACCGAGCACGCACCCGATCAGCCAGTTGAACTCGCGTGGCCGTGAGTAGGCGCCTGTAAAGAAGACACGGAGCATGTGCAACCAGACAGCCGCGACCATTGCGTGCGCCGACCAGCGGTGCAGGTTGCGCAGGAACCCGCCCCAGAAGATGTTGCTGCGCAGGTTGAGCATACGCTGGTAAGCGACGGGGTAGCCATCGGGCCCGATGGCGTCGGAGGGTACGTAGTGGAACATCAGCAGGATGCCGCTCACCACCAGGATCAGGAAGAGGTAGAATGCGATCAGTCCGAGTCCCAGTGTTGTGGGGAATTGCAGGCTATGCCGGTGTACCTTGACCGGCTGGATGTGCAGCAGAAAGTTGCCGAACATGATTTTGGACTTGGTCAGACCCGTCTGGTCAAAGTTGTGCCGGAAGAATGTCTTCAGGTAGACGCGGCCCAGTTCCCGGACCTTTTCCGGGACGAGCTTTTCCATAAGCTGCTTTACCTCAATCGCCATCGCCATTCCTTTCTATGCCACCGAGTAGAAGCTGTTCTTTTCAACGCGTGTGCCGGAGTCTATCTCCACCTGTCCACCAGGCATGGCCTTTACCGGTAGCCATGCCAGCCCTTCAGGTGCGGGTCCCGCTACCACCTCGGCCTCGTTGTCGTATTGCGATCCGTGACAGGGGCACTGGTAGCCCGTGGCAACGCGGTAGACCGTGCAGCCCAGGTGCGTGCAGATGAGGGAGATTGCCGCCACCTTGCCATCGTCGCGTCGCAACACGATGACGCGCTGCTCCGGGTAGATTAGCTCGTTACCCGGCGTCGGCAGGTCGGATACCTTGACCAGGAACTTCTTGGGCGTGAGGTACGTTACGGTTGGCAACATGAACTTCGCTATACCGGCCAGCCCGGCCACTCCAGCCAGTCCGGCACACCCCAGACCCACGCTACGCACCATGAACTCGCGCCGGCTGGTCTTCTCGGCCTCGTCAGTCTGGCGTTTCTTCAGTTCGTCTTCCATCGGTCTCTCCTTCGGGCGGCGCGTGGTGTATGTGCTCATCTGCGTCGTCTTCCCTGAACATCAGATACTTCGCCTCTTCGGGGTCCTTGAATTGTCCGCCGCGTACGGCCCAGATATAGAGCCAGAGGAAGAGTCCTCCCAGGGCCAGCGATCCGAAAAGCAGGATCATGTGGAGCACGGCTTCACCTCCACATACGTGTCATTGAACGTGTTGACGGACATTCTGCAGGCACCGGTCGGGCAATTCTGGGCACACATTACGCAGCGCACACACTTAAGCGGATCAAACAGCATCACCGAACCGGCATCTTCGAAAGCTTCCTTCTCGCCGTATTCGGTCTTCAGCGCGGCCACCACGTTGTCGTCGCCGTCCACACGGCCTGCATCGACCATGCGCAGGCAATAGGAGGGGCAGACATCCACACAGCCGCCACACAGAATGCAGAGATTGGAGTCGAACGTGGGGTGGACATGGCACTCCAGGCAGCGTCCCGCTTGCGCCTTGGCCTCGCACTCGCTGTATTCCTGGATCACCTGCAGCGCGCGCGGATCGGCGGGATCGTAGGCATCCTCCTCGCGGTTCTTCCATTCCTCGTCGAGGTACGGCGAGTCACGGTCGTAGACATCTTCGTCGCGCCACTCGATTTCGCGGTAAGGCTTCTGGAGCGGCTTGCTGCTCAAGTAGGCGTCGATGGCCAGCGCCGCCTTGCTTCCTTCGGCCACGGCGTGGATAAAAAGCATACCGCCGTTCTGGATGTCGCCACCGGCGAAGATGCCGTCGACGGAGGTCCTAAGCGTTTCCGGATCGCACTCGAGGGCACCGCGTTCCGTCGTCGCGAGACCCAAGGCTTTGATTGACTCGTCAAAATCGGTCTCCTGTCGCACGGCCCAAATCATCATGTCGCACTCGATGAAGCGGAACTCGTCCTCGATGATCTCCGGGTCGAGTCGCCCGCCCTTCTTCGTGAACACGAGGTGCGGTGCGCCGTTGACTTTCTTCATCTTGAGACCGCGCAGGACGCCATCTTCGACCACGATCTCTTCGGGCAGGGAGCTGCCGTTCAGGATCACGCCTTCTTCCAGCGCGCCAACCAGCTCGTCTTCGGTACAGACCTGTTCGTCGCCGCGCCGCCCGCGCAGGTTGCGGCTCCAGAGCGCTTCCATACAGGCCAAGTCGACCCGCTCGGCTCCGCAGCGCACGGCGGAGCGGGCGGCGTCCATTGCGGTGTCACCGCCACCATAGATCAGCACCCTCTTGCCGGACAGGTCCCACGGCTTGTAGAGATTGAAGTCGAGCAGAAACTCCATCGCGGTTACCACGTCCTGGTGGTCGGTGTTGTCGAACGGGAGCCGCTTGCCCGCCATCAGGCCCACACCGATGAAGACGGCGTCGAACTGCTCTTTGAGTTCCTGCAGCGTGATGTCCTTGCCAACATCAACACCGGTCTTCACCTCGATGAGGCCGAGGGCCAGGATCGAGTCGCACTCCGCCTGGACCACTTCACGGTTGAGACGGTTGATCGGCACGCCCTGCACGAGCTGGCCGCCGAGTACCGGGTGACGCTCGAAGACCGTGACCTTGTATCCCATGCGTGCCAGGTCGTGCGCACAGGTCATACCGGCGCAGCCGGCACCGATGACCGCTACGGTCTTGCCGTTGGGTGCGGGCTCGGTTGTGCCGCGCGCGGAGGAGTAGGAGAGGGGTGTCTTGAGGTCGCCGGTCTCCGGGCCGTGACGTTGCGTGAGGAAGCCCTTGATGTTGCGGATCGCGAGTGGTTGGTCCACGTCACCGCGGCGGCAGGCGGTCTCGCACGGCGCACCGCAGACGACGCCGCAGATGGAAGCAAACGGATTGGTGGCGCGCGAGATCGCGTAGGCCTCGCGGTAGTTGCCCTTCGCGGTTTCGATCAGATAGCCACGCGCATCGGTACGGGTGGGGCACCCGGTCCGGCACTCCACCTCATCCTCGTAATAATCGTGATCGGGCAGCGAGACGTGGAAGTCTCGTCCTGCCTCCTCTTCAGAGTAGACTGGTTTCATATTCCCGTCCTTGCAGACCCACAGATGGACGCCAGCCAGCCTCGCGCGGAGCAGGGCCTAGATCCTAACAAGGCCAAACTCGAAGAATCAAGATTCATCTAGTTTATACTCCGCATTCTGGCCCGATACGCATCGGGAGCGCAAGTTCCATTGCCTATTCCCTGAGCTTCAAGTAATGATGGTCTCCTCGACCCCATTCTGGTGTGAGCAGGAGACAGGAGGCGGAACACCTTGGGTGTCTGGGTACTTCGTCATTCGTCATTCCTGCTGCTTCTCGCACTCGTGAAGTATGCAGGCGAATTCCTCTGCTTGTGGCCACCCCGCGGCAGGCGTATACTCGGGACATACTGCGAGTGAATCAGTAGGTGGAGAAACGACGATGAAGAAGATCCTGCAGGTTATAGGGAGGGTGCTGGGCTGGATAGTCCTGGTGGTTGTGATTCTGGTGGCCGTGGTCCTTATCATCGGTCCGAACGTGGCGGTGAAGGTGGTCAACGCCAAGGCGGGCGACTTCGTGAATGCCGAGGTGTCGCTGAAGGACGTCGACCTCAACCTGTTCCGGGGCTACGTCGAGATCGAGGGTCTGACGGTGGGCCAGCCGGAGGGCTTCGAAGGCGATCCGTTGTTGGAGCTGCCGCATGCGCACGTGAAGATCGATGTTGGCTCACTCATGAAACAGCCTATCGTGGTTAGCGACATCGTTGTCCAAGACCTGTCCGCCAACATCATCAAGAATGCTGACGGGGTGATGAACGTCGAGAAGCTGGCGAAGACGCCTCCCGAGCCCAAAGAGAAGGAGCCCGAGGAAGAGAAGGCGCCGGCCGGCGAGCCGCCCGCCGTGGCGCTGGACAGTCTCCTGATCGAGAACCTGAAGGTGCGCTACGTCGATTCGTCGTTCGACGACAAGGAGCCGCTTGACGTTGGCGTGAGTGAGCTGGTGCTGTCTGTCACAGACATTCTCTTCGATACATCCGCCAAGCCGGCGCGGATCTTGCCCGGGCGTGTCAAGTTGACCAGTAAGATCACGCAGGGCAAAGCGGCCGACGCGCACCTTGGCACCATTGCACGGCTTGGTGTCTTGAGCACGAACACCCCCGCCGTCAATGCCGGCGTGCGTTTGGCCGGTCTGGATCTGGATGTGATCGATCCTGTGTTGCCCGCGGGCATCGGCACCAGCATAGCTGCTGTGCTTGGCGGGAGTTGCCTCGACGTGGAGGCGGACATCTCAATGGCGGAAGGTATTCAGGACATCGAGGCCGTTCTAGTAAACAAGAGCACTCGGTTGCCGCTGCCGACGGGCGGCGGATTAGACAGCATCATGGCGGACCTTACCAAGCTGCTCGCCGCGCGCTTGGCCGGACAGGTTACCGCGATGGCCGGCAACGTTGGCGAGGCCGGCGTGGAGGTGGTTGGGACAGCCGCGGAATCGGCGCTTGCTGTGGGCAAAGGGGCCGGGAAGCTCGTCGGCAACGTCGGCGGCGGGCTCTTCAAGATGGTGAAGGGTGTGGCCAAGGGCGATATCAAAGAGGTGGGGTCGGCCTTGAAAGACACCACGGTGGGCTCCGTCAAGGACGCTGTCAGCACGGTCACGAATACGGCGGCCACGGCCGTGAGTGGCGTTGGCGATGCTGCGGGCAAAGGGCTTGGCACGGACAGTGCGGAAGCGTGGCGCACGGGCGCATCCGCGCGCTGGGCCGAGACGTGGGAGACCACCGTCACGGTGGTCGACAACATGCCTTACCCGACAGCCCCCCAGTCGAACACTGAGTCTAAGCCCGCACAGGATACCGAATGACACGCTGGCTGCGTCTGCTACTTTGCATTGTGTTGTTGCTTCCGCTGATCGGGTGCGATAGCGACGACAACGACGGCCGATCTTCGGGCAAGCTGGTCAGCGTAGAACACCTCGGTGACGTGTCGCCCGGCACGATACCGCAGCTTCTGGCGATTGCGGGGGTACAACTCAACCTTGAACTCAATTACTCGGTAGGGGTCTACCGAATCGAATACACGACGCGCAATCCCGACGGTGACATCGTGGAAGTGTCCGGGGCTATGTTCGTGCCCATTGGGGCTCCGGCGGTGCCGTTTGCCTGTGCACAGCATGGCACACAGACACTGCGGCACAATGTGGCGTCGACTACACCGCTGATCTACGGCGCCGATGCGTTGATGCTGGCCGCGGAAGGATACGTGGCCTGCTCGCCGGATTACATCGGTTACGGGTCGTCAACGGACCCGCACCCTTACCTGCATGCCGACACATCGGCCGGGACCGTGTTGGACGCCATTCGTGCGGGCCGGCGTTTCTGCGAGCAGCGCGACATCGAGCTGGACGGACAGCTCTTCCTGGTGGGCTACTCGCAGGGCGGCTACGTGACGCTCGCGGCGCAGCGGGCGATCGAGGAGGGGGCCAACGTGGGGCTGACTCTCGCCGCGGTAGCGTCGCTGTCGGGCGCCTACGATCTGACCGGTATCGTGGACATCATGCTGGCCAACCCAAACGATGACGACGTCGTGCTGGCGGCCCTCTTTGTGACGTCATACAATCACGTGTACGGTTGGGGGCGACTCAGCGAGATATTCCGCACGCCCTACGATGCGCGGGTGACCTGGCTGTTCGACGGGACGCGCTCTTTTTCCACCATTGAAGCGCAACTTGCCCCGACCGTTGGACAAATGCTGGATCCCGGTTTTGTCGGCCGTTATTTGCGCGGCGATGAGCCGGAGGTGCGTGGGGCGATTGCCGAGAACTCGTTGCTGGATTGGACGCCGCGGGCGCCGCTACGCCTCTTCCATGGTAGTGCCGACACAACGGTACCCTACATCAACGCGGTCACTGCACTCGACACGTTCACCCAACGAGGCGCCCCGGACGTTCAGCTCATTACGCTGAACGGGCTTGGCCACGAGTCAGGTATCGAGGCCGCGATTGAGCCTGCATTGGGCTGGTTTCGGGCGATGAAGTAACCGCGGCTCGCTGGGACAGCTCGCCCCACCTCGCACAGGGTGAAGATGCGCCCTTGGGCAGGGCGAGCTGTCCCCAGCGAGCCGCAAGCCGAGTCCTATTAACGTGACTCCGATAGCATGTCTGTGCTTATATTTGCCCCTCTAACGAAGGCAATGCCCAATGATTATTCGCAGAAAAGCTTATCCGCGGGGTGGGTTGGTCGGGAACCCGTCCGATGGGTACTTTGGCAAGACGATCGCGTTCAGCTTCCGTAACTTCCATGCTGAAGTCGTGCTCTACGAGTCGCCGGAGATCGAAATCCTGCCGAACACCCGCGACCACTCTGTGTTCAAGAGCATGTCCCACTTGGCTGAGGACGTGAGCCTCTTTGGTTATTATGGCGGGATCCGACTCCTCAAGGCGACGATCAAACGATTCAGTGACTACTGCCGGGACGCCGGCATCGAGCTGCCCGAGAAGAACTTCACGATCCGCTACCACTCGAATATCCCGCACTTGGTGGGGCTGGCCGGATCCTCCGCGATCATAGGCGCGTGCATGCGGGCCCTGAGAGCGTTCTTTGAGGTAACGATTCCGCGACCGATCGAAGCCAACCTGATTCTGGCGGTGGAAACAGAGGAACTCGGCATCTCGGCGGGACTGCAGGATCGGGTCGCGCAGGTGTACCGCGGGCTGGTCTACATGGATTTCGATCAGGAACTGATGGAGCGCCAGGGCTACGGCAAGTATGAGGCAATGGACCCCGCGCTCTTGCCACCACTCTATGTAGCCTATCGATCAGATCTTTCGGAGGGGTCGGAGATATTCCACAACGACATAAAGGGGCGGTTCAACGGTGGTGACGAGACGGTCGTCAATGCGATCAATTTCTGGGCGGACCTGACCGAGCAGGTGCGCGAGATGCTCATGGCGGGGGAGGGTGAAGCGATGGGCCCGCTGCTCAATGCCAACTTCGACCGGCGCGCCTCGCTCTGCCGCATTTCCGACGGAAACCAGCGTATGGTTGATGCCGCGCGGTCAGTTGGCGCGAGCGCTAAGTTCACCGGCTCGGGCGGTGCGATTGTCGGTACCTACGAGGGCGAGAACATGTATGGCAAGCTCTGCGAGGTGTTGAGCCCAATGGGCATCAAGGTGCTGAAGCCGGAGATCACAGTGGCGGCGGGAGGTCTCGATGAAGGTTAAGAAAGCGGTTATACCGGCGGCAGGATTCGGCACGCGTTTTCTACCCGCCTCCAAGTCGCAGCCGAAGGAGATGCTTCCGATTGTCGATACCCCGGCCATCCAGTACGTGGTGGAGGAGGCGGTGGCCTCGGGCATCACAGACATCCTGATGGTCATCGGGAAGGGCAAGCGCGCAATCGAGGAGCACTTTGACCGCAACTTCGAGCTGGAGTCGGAACTGCAGGAGAAGAACAAGGAAGCAGAGCTGGAAACCATCCGGCGCATCTCGAACCTGGCGGATGTCCACTTCGTGTGGCAGAAGGAACTGAAGGGGTTGGGGGACGCCGTCTACTGCGCGCGCCATCACGTCGGCCGCGAGCCTTTCGCCGTATTGCTCGGTGACACGCTTGTTCAATCCCCTTCACCCGTTACGCGTCAACTGTTGGATGTGTTCGAGCGCTACCAGGAGTCCGTTGTGGCGCTGGAAGAGGTGGAGCACAGCAAGGTCACCCGCTACGGCATTATGGACGGTTCGTGCATTGTCGATAACGTCTATCTCGTGAAGGACTTCATCGAGAAGCCCAGCGTCGAAGAAGCGCCATCCAACCTGGCGATAGCAGGACGGTACGTGCTGACAGCCGACATCTTCGAGTGCATCGAAAATACGAAACGAGGCAAGAACGACGAGATTCAGCTAACCGATGCGCTGCGTTTGCAGGTAACAAGGCGGGCCGCTTACGGCGTGCGCTTCGAAGGTCGCCGTCACGACATTGGCAACAAGCTCGACTTCATCAAGACCAACATCACCTTTGCCCTGCAACGCGACGACATGCGCGGAGCGCTTTTGGAGTACCTCCAACAAACAGTCGAGCAATCGAACAGCCGAACTACGAAGTAAAGAGGAATACTCAGCTGAGCGCCATGCTGAGAGAACTCACAACTCAGAACTCACAACTCTACTCTCATGCGACACCCGAAGGCACTACAGTGGGAGCGGAAGCTCAAGAAGGTCTTCCGCCGGATTGACGCGCGACTTGAAGCCGAGTACGGCGATCGTTACCCGTTGCATCCCGCCCGTCCGAGTGAAGGAGCCACCGCGAACCCCGCCCACGACGGCCTGTTCAACATCGGGGCCTCCTTCTCTGGCGGGTTTGGGTCCGAGCATGGCGCCGGCTACGTGGTCAGCGTCCAGATGGCCACGCTCGAAAATGTCGATGCCGCGATGCGAGAGAAAATCGAGCAGCGTGTAGCAACCGAGTTGGCGGCAGAACTGCCCAAGACTTTCCCAAACCGTGAGCTGAAGGTCAGCCGCGACGGCCACTCATTCAAGATTCATGGGGATCTGAGCTTGGGGAATGCGTAGCCCTCACGGCTCGCTGGGGACAGCTCGCCCACAGTTAGGATGCGCCCTTGACCAGGTAGGGCGAGCTCTCCGAGCGAGCCGCATTCAACGGCCTTGGGCCTCTCTAGTACTTCCCAATCAGCCGCAGGAACTCTGCCCGTGTGGAGGGATCGTCGTGGAAGCTGCCGAGGACGGTTGAGGTCGTCATCACGGAGTTCTGTTTTCCCACACCGCGCATCATCATGCAGAGGTGCTGGCATTCCATGACGACGCCGACGCCCTCAGCGCCGACGGTGTCCAGTATAGCACGGGCAATCTGCTCGGTCAGGCGTTCCTGGAGCTGGACCCGCTTGGCAAAGACGTCTGCGATGCGCGCGAGCTTGCTCACTCCCAACACCTTGTCCTCGGCGATGTAACCGATATGACAGCGTCCGAAGAATGGAAGCATGTGGTGCTCGCACATGCTATATACCTCGATATCGCGCGCGATGATCATGTTGTTCGCCTGGGCCTCGAACACGGCATTGTTGATCACCTCATCGAGGTCCATGCGGTAGCCTTCGGACAAGTGTGCCCAGGCGCGGGCCACGCGATCGGGTGTTTTGAGCAGTCCCTCTCGATCGGGATCTTCCCCGATTTCGACCAACAGTTCTTTAACCAGTTCGGCAACGCGTGCTTCGTTCATTCTTGCATGTCCTCTTGGGTTCGTGTGATGTCGACTTCAACGGTGCGTGCAAAACGGAGGGCGCCGGGCTTGGCGACGCGGACGCGTGCTTCCCGGACCCTCGAATCATCCAGACATATTTTCGCGATGCGTTCGGCGAGACGTTCCACAAGCAAGAACGATGAGCCATCGACCATCGCGATTACGTTCTTCTTGATGGCCTTGTAGTCCACGGTGTCATCAATATCGTCCGTCTTCCCTGCCTTGCGAAGGTCGGCATGCAGCGTGATATTGATCACCACGTCCTGCTTCTCTCGCCGCTCCTCATCATAGATACCGATGATGCACCGCTGCAACAGGTCGCGAATGTGAATCTTATCCAGTGACTCTGAAGCCGGTTCCACCTGAGCGCCCTCCAGTTCTTCCCGCACAAGGTAGTCCATAGGGCATTTCAACGCAAACGCTCTATGCGCCGGCCGAGAATCCTCATGCTTGAGTACATCTGCCGCGCCCATTATAGTTGGGGCATGAAGACCGAGCAAGAAGCGCGGGCCAATATGGCGACGACCATCATGCTGATGGACAGCGGCATTGCGCTGATGCGGCAGAACATCAGGCGGCGCCGTCCTGGCAACACGGAAGAACAGATCGATACCGAACTGAACGCATGGCTGTATCGCACGAGCGATCCCATTCCCGGTGATACGTCGGGATCTGTCCGTGTGCGGAGCCGGAATCCATGACGACCATCGAGACGCTTCTCAGGCAGGTATCAGCGTTGTTCGATAAGCAGAATCGATCTTGGGCACTGGTCGGAGGCTTGGCCGTATCCGCGCGGACAGAGCCGCGCTTTACGCGCGACATCGACCTTGCATTGGCTGTTGCAACCGATTCAGAGGCCGAGCATTTGGTTCGCGATCTCGAGTCGGTGGGATTGCGCGTGCAGGCCATTGTAGAGCAGGAAGAGGTCGACCGACTCGCCACGGCACGTCTGGTTCCATCCGGGGACCCGCCACAGGGCCTCATGCTGGATCTTCTCTTTGCTTCGTCAGGTATCGAAGTGGAAGTATGTGAGGAAGCAGAACGATTGCAGGTGATTCCCGATTGCACGATTCCAGTGGCAAGGTTACACCATCTCATAGCGCTCAAGGTACTGGCACGCGATGATCGAACACGCCCTCAGGATGCCGCCGATCTTCAACAGCTAATGACGGTGGCACAGGAATCCGATCTGGAAGCCGCCTGTGCCTGCGTACGCCTGATTGAAGCGCGGGGATTCAATCGTTCCCGCAATCTGGTCGAAGCACTGATGAATGCCTGGCATGCGTTCAGACCTTGATTCCTCCTACATCTTCGTGCCGGACAACGTGCATGAAGGCCCGGTCCTATGGGAAATGATCGGCCAGTTCGTTTCGGTGACGGGCATCGTCGGCGACCGCATGGTCCTGAACATTCGGCTGGCCAGTGCATGGCGTGATTGTTAGCTTCTTAAGCGTGCAACACGAACGGGCAACGTTGGCTTCACGGCTGGGCAAGACGGTTCATGTTTCGCCGCTTCGAATGAAGGTCGCGGCTCTACGGCAACGCTTTCCGTGCGCCTGCGCGGAGGAGATCGAAGATTGGCTCGTGGCTGTGGCCAATGCGAGAGGAGCGCAAGTGGTCATGCTGCCACATGAATCGGTATCGGCTTTCCATGCTCCGCCACTTGATGCACTGTCCTGCGAGGAGCTGGTGGTATCGATTTGCGGGCTCCAGTGTCTCGATCGGCCGCAGATGCTGAGACTGGCCGCGCAGTTCATCTCGCGAAACGCCGTGGACGCGGAAGCTTTGCTTCTGGTCGCAAGACGCGAAAGGGTCGAGCCCGTTCTTGCCGAACTCTCCAGGCAGGCGCTCAAGGTGAACCCGAACCATACGTTGTGGAGGCAGATTCAAGATGCCTTTCTCGATTACGGAGTTCGAGAGCCGCTCTTGCACTGGACTCGCTTGGCAGAGCCTCTTATGGAGAAGGGGCGGTGCAACGCCGTGTCATGGAGGCTGGTGGCATGACGCATCCCCAACGGATACTGGCGACGTTGGATTCAGCGCTCACAAGCCGTGTAGAACTGACTCTTTACGGGCGTGCGGCGCTGTTCCTCGGTTATGAAGATGCTCCGGCGCAATACGCCTTGAGTCTTGATGTTGATGCCGTGATGTGGATCGGTCAGGCGGAGGAACTGAGTGAAACAACCGACTTCTGGGAGGCCGTGGACAAGACGAATGCCGAATTGGCTGGGGATGGTCTGTATGTGAGCCACTTCTTCACCGAAGACCAGGTTGCCCTGCGTCCGACTTGGCGAGAACACCGGGTTGCCTTGGTGGGCGACTGGCTGCATCTGGATCTCTTCAGGCTTGGAGACCTCGACTTGCTGCTCAGTAAGCTCATGCGGAACGACCCCTTGGATTTTTCCGATGCACAATTCATTATCGAACGCGCCGGATTGACCGAGGAGAACGTACGAAAAGCCATCGCGGATGTACGTTTGCCCGAGTCCGTGGAAGTACGCGATGAATTCAGAGATGCTTCCGCGCAGCTTCTGTCGTCACTTGCCGCTTCGAACAGATCCGAATAGAAGAAGTACCGAAAACCGTTCCTTGGGCACCGGGCTTGGCCACCCTCACATCGGCCATTCGAACACGTACATCCCCGAGGCATATTTCGGCGATGCGTTCGGCGAGACGTTCCACAAGCAAGAACGATGAGCCATCGACCATCGCGATTACGTTCTTCTTGATGGCCTTGTAGTCCACGGTGTCATCAATATCGTCCGTCTTCCCTGCCTTGCGAAGGTCGGCATGCAGCGTGATATTGATCACCACGTCCTGCTTCTCGCGCCGCTCCTCGTCATAGATACCGATGATGCACCGCTGCAGCAGATCGCGAATATGAATTCTGTCCAGGCAATCGGTGTTCGAAAGCGTCATCGTGCTCTCCAGTTACTTGGGTGCAGGATAGTGCATCTGTGTGTGGAGCGCAAATGTTGAGATGGAGGCTCCGGAGACAGGGTCAGACCTAGAAACTAGAAAATAGGTGTTTGTTCCGATGTGTGGACGAGGTGGGGGGATGGCGTTGCCACCCACTTCGTTGGGGCCGGAGAACATAGGCTTGCCAACGGAACGAGATCTGTGCAATCTGATAGAGCAACTATCATATTGTACAGGAGGTGAGGCGTGATAAAGCGGATTGCAGAACAAGAACTGAGGACACTGGCGCGCGAGTTTCGGGCTGTTGTCGTGACAGGCCCCAGGCAGTCAGGAAAGACCACTCTGGTGCAGAAGGTGTTTCCTCGGAAGCCTTATGTCCTGTTAGAGGACCCGGATACACGTGCTTTTGCCAAGGAGGACCCGCGCCGCTTCTTGAATCAATTTCCCAAGGGCGCTGTTCTTGATGAAGTCCACCGCGCTCCGGAGTTGCTTTCGTACATCCAAGGTATTGTGGACAGGACCAAGATGATGGGGCAGTTCGTTCTCACCGGATCCTGCAATTTCAGGCTCATGGAGTCGATTACGCAGTCACTTGCAGGCCGGGCTGGAATCCTTGAGTTGCTTCCATTCTGCCTCAGGGAACTGCAGAAGGCGTCTTGTGAACCGGCAGATCTAGACAATTTGATTTTTCGAGGACTGTACCCGGCCATATACGACACGGAGCCTCGGGTTTCACGCTGGTACAATGCCTATATCGCGACTTATCTGGAGCGCGATGTGCGGCAGTTGGTCAATGTGAAGGATATCGACATGTTCAGGCGCTTCATGGGGTTGTGTGCCGCGAATACCGGTCAGTTGCTCAACACGGTCCGCTTGGGGGCCGATTGCGGTGTTCACCACAACACGATTCGGTCATGGCTGAGCGTCCTCGAGACCAGCTATCTCGTGTTTCGTCTGCAACCCCATTTCCGGAATTTCCGGAAACGTCTGGTGAAGACGCCAAAGCTCTATTTTGTTGATACCGGGTTGGCGGCGCAGTTGTTGGGAATTGAGAATGAACAACAATTGGCAACACACCCGTTGCGGGGTGCGTTGTTTGAGAATTGGTGTGTTGTGGAGTTGTTGAAGCTGCGCCTTAATCGAGGGATGTCACCGAATCTGCATTTCTGGCGGAACAACGCAGGGATCGAGATCGACGTGATCGTCGATCATGGGGCTAAGCTTCTGCCGGTCGAGATCAAGTCGGGCGCTACGGTAGCGTCCGATTGGTTTGCCGGCATGAAGAAGTGGCAAGCATTGGCCGGTGACAAGAGTCAGAGAGGTTTTGTTGTCTATGGCGGAGAGGAATCACAGAAGAGAAAAGAAGCTGCGGTGGTACCTTGGCGTGAGATAGACAGAATCCTGGCAACAGGCGAATGAGTGGCTACAAGGGCAGACCCGAAAGCTTTCTGTGACAGGATGAACAGGATTGCCGGCCCTGATTGCGCCTGCATATCGTGTCGGCTGGCATTGGGGGTTGCGCGTCAGGTTTGTGGTCGTGGTGTGGATCCAGATGCTTGCAGCGGCCTTGGCCTGTTTGCCTATCTTCCGCTGGCCACACTGTCTATCGCCGGCGTGGTGCAGCTTGTGCGGACGCGTTATCGTCTCGGGTTGTGGATGTCAGGCATGGTCCTGATGCACTGGGCTCTGGTGGGCATCTTCCCGGACTGGCGAGGGGGGTTATGTCCGCCGCTGCGATACTGGATTCCGGTGGCTGCGCTTTTCGCCGCTCCCTGTGCCGCCATTCTGGCTGCGGTTCGTGCCGCATGGTTTCGGGCAACGGCCGTGGCATTGATGCGGTGCGGGTCGAACTGCTTGAGAAGGTGTTGGCCTCTAACTGCTGCCGAAGCATCTTGCTCAGGCAGCGACAACGAGAGGAACTTGAACCGGCGGCGTAGATGCCGCCGACATGACCATGAAGACGGCGATCACAGAACAGGTGTGTCAACGTCCGGCGAAAGATGGCCCGACCAAGGCCCTTTGCCCGCGGAAATGCCGCGACAGCCGCACCTCACGGCCCGAACCGCGCCTGAACTCTGAACTCCGAACTCTGAACACCCCCATCCGAAACCCTTTTCGGATGGGGTCTAGATAGGCTCTCAAGATTGCGCTTGGCACTGCGTAGTTTGGGGTCCTTGCTCAGAGCCGTTTCGAATCTTGCTCTAGCCTGTAATCGATCACCCACGGAGAGGAAGACGGCACCGGCGGCGTTATCGTATTCTGCCGAGGACTGACTCCCCGTGAGGGCCGGGTCAGATTCGTACGCATTAAGGAAGTCTTGAGCTGGTTATGCCGGACGGAACTGTCCTAGATCATGCTGCTGCACAGGTCGACCCGCACATAGACCTGAGCGAGTATGGGCGCTCTGAGTTCTTGAGGGTTAGGGAGCCCGTTCCCGGCGTCTGGACGGTCCGCATCGCTTGGAATACACCACCAACCTCCTCAACACATCGGCATGGTCATGCTGTTACATTGCTATCCCCCCACGCCAACAACCAACTCATGGGACGATCCCTGCAGCGATGTTGCCAGGAACCGCTTCTACCGACTGCGCGCAACCCGGTAAAATCCACGTATCTTCCGCCCCGATTTCGGCTCTACCGAGTCAACTCATTACCAAGCATGGAGTGTAGGGCATAGGTCATATCGGTGGTTGACGGTGTCTGCTGCCACGTGAATACTGGAGTGTATTACCGATGAGGCCGGGGGGAGGTGCTGTAGTCGCAGGTCACGGCCCGCAGCTGAGCCAGAATGGGATACCACAGGAAACCACGGAGATGAGACGGTTCATAGCAGTGGTGCTCCTTCTGTTGTCCGTTGTCCTGCTCGCCGGATGCGACGATGACGGATCGCCTGTAATCTCCATTGCCGATGCTCATGATTTTGGTGACAATAACCGAGCGCTTGTTGTGATCATGGGTGATAGCATTACCTATGGCATTGACGTAACCCCGTACCCCGAGATGCTAGGGAGCCTGGTTCCCTTGGCGATCGTAAACGAAGGAATCAGTGGCGAACGTGCGTTCGAGGGAGCTGATCGCGTGAACGAGGTGCTTGCACGCTACAGGCCCGGCTATCTTTTCGTCCTATATGGCGCCAATGATGTTATTCATTCCAGGCGTGCCGATAGAATTGCCGAGGATCTCCGGGCCATTGTGCATGCATCCAAGGCGGCGAAGACCATTCCGATCGTGTGTACGTTGACACCCATGGCGCGTGCGCGCGGTGTGTTCGACGAAGCCGTCAAATCTGTCAGTCACTTCATCCGTGCGATGGCGGCAGAAGAAGATGTTCTGGTTGTGGACCTGGAGGTCATCTTCGACGGTTTCGATAACGACGAGGATCCTTTTGTCATGGAGGCGGACGACCTCTTGCAGTGGGATGGTCTGCACCCCAATGAGATCGGGAACTGGGAGATCGCCCTGGCATTCGCCGATATGCTTGCTGACATCGACGGCAGTGTTGTTGTGAGTCAGCCCTAATGGAGCCTTTGGAGCGCAGCGTGGATATGGAGAACCGTTATGATCTTCGCGGGTGGCGTGGTGTTGCATCCTGGTGCGCGCTCTACCTGCTGTTTCTTGTTATCTACTTCTGCTTGCGCGGCCCGGGAATCACTCATGATCCGACTTCGAATGACCGTTTCTACCACTTGACGGGAGATGAGCCGCACTACCTGTTGCTGGCCCACAGTATGGCCTTTGATACGGATGTGGATCTACACAACAACAAGAAGGATCGGGATTGGGAGGCATTCTCGCACAAGAAGATAAGCGGCTACACAAAGCGCAAATCTTACTGGCTTAAGTTTGCACGTGGGCATGTCAAGAATGGCTCGGATGAGTACTGGGCACGACGCGCATATTCGATATGCCCCGTAGGTTTGCCGGCGCTCATTACCCCCGCTTATCGCATCGGTTGGCATTGGGGGAAACGGGTTCGATTCACAGTGGTGATATGGCTTCAGATGCTCGCGGCGCTGTTGGCGTGTCTCTGTGTCTGGATGGCGTTGAGGGTTACGCATAACTGGTTCGCATCGCTGTTGGTTGGGGTGGCAATCCCGCTCTCGGGGCCGCTGCTTTACTACACAAACCAGATATACACGGACCTTCCTGCCGGACTCTGTATAGCAGCAAGTTTCTGGCTCATCTCCCGCGCGCAATCGCGCCTGCAGCAGAAGAAGTCTTGTACGATGGCCTTGTTCTCGCTTGGGCTGGTGCTGTCTCTGCTTCTCTGGCTGCACACAAAGTTCTGGCTACATGCGGCGGTGTTGGTTGTCTGTGCCGTGACAGAGCTGAATGCGAACAGGGGCATGAACCGTCGCTCGCAGTGGCTCTGCATGGCGGCACCCTTGGCGGCTTCATTTGCCGCAGTCAGTTTCTATCACTACCTGCTCTATGGGGTCCCCCTGCCGGTGTCTGTGCATCCGGAGCTGTCTGTGGCAGCCGGGCTCGCAAGGGGGTGGCCCGGGCTGTGGTTTGACAGGGACAGCGGTCTCTTCGCCTACATTCCCCTGGCTGTGCTCTTCGTGTCAGGTGTGGCGGAGCTCATACGTATCCGTCATCGACTTGGGTTGTGGATGACCGGAATGATTCTTGTGCATTGGGCGGCTGTGGGCATCTTCCCGGACTGGCGAGGAGGGCTCTGTCCTCCCCTACGTTACTGGGTTCCTGTCGTGGCGCTATTTGCAGCGCCCTGCAGCGCGATCATAGGAGCGGTTCGCACGACGTGGTTTCGCCTGCTGGCGGCACTTACCGCCGCCACGGGCATCTGGTTTGGCGTGGTGGGCATGCTGCATTCCGGGCGGCTGTACGATTATTACCATCCTGTCATGCACAGAGTTCTCTACCGATGGCCGTGGATACGGTATTCACGCTGGTCGCCGCTCTTCAATGGCCAGCAGCCGATCCATACCGCGGTCACCGCCGTGCTGGCGGCAACAGGAGTGATCGTTGTCACGATCGTTGCCTTAAGGCTGGTAAGAACGTCGCGGATCAATGAGAGGTACGGACTTGTCTAATCGCGCTGCTTTGCATCACCCGGGATCGTTGAGACATCCATTAACGCTGCTTCACATCGAACCGAATTTCAAATACCTTTGGCTAGCGTTGAGAGAGCCGGGCGCAACCATGTTCTTTGCGCTT
>CAYFPQ010000015.1:0-29673 GCA_964345005.1 uncultured Victivallales bacterium
TCGGCCGTAGGGCCTGCCATCCCGTGTGCCGCCACCCGCCGAAGCTGCGCGCCGAAGTCGAAGTGCATACAACGGTGTCCATCCAGACCATTCTCGGCCAGAAAGTCGCCCAATGGCGACTTCCCCGCCCCCGTCGGTCCCAACAGCAGAACAGCACCATGCTCTTGCATCGCGTGGCTCCAAACCTTGAACCCTGAACCTTGAACCCTGAACCGCGAAGCCCTATGATGCCCGTTTCCACCATGAAAGCAATCATTCAGAGAGCCGCACGAGGAAGCGTAACCGTTCACGGCGAGACGCTGGGGTCGATCGGCCGGGGATACGTCATCCTGCTCGGCGTACGCGAGGGGGACACGGAAGAAGCCGCGCGCGCTCTGGCCAACAAGACGGTCAACCTGCGTATCTTCGCGGACGACACGGGAAGGATGAATCGGGCGGTCCAGGATGTACATGGAGAGATTCTCGTCGTGTCGCAGTTCACGCTCTACGCGGACACACGCAAAGGCAACCGTCCCAGCTTCATCCGTGCCGGAGCACCCGAGCTGGCGAAATCGCTATACGAGATCTACGTCGAAGCGCTACGCTCCGAACTGGGGTCCGACCGCGTCCAGACCGGTCAGTTCGGCGCCACGATGCAGGTCGAGATCGTCAACGATGGTCCGGTGACCATCGAATTGACCACAGACTAGCTTTTGGGCTGTAGGTCCCGACAAGCCTCGTGATAGTATTTGGGTTTAAACAAGAAAGAAGAGTTCAGTGGACGAAAAACAGTCATTTGATTTCTGGTATGCGGTGAACAACACCGACATCGTCCTGATGCCCGGGCGGCACCTGGAGACCTTCGGGTCTACGGTGCTGAATTACCGGCTTATCAGCGAGATGATGGACACGGTGAGCCAGATACGCGTGCGCGAAGGAAGGATCCAGGCGCACCAGCCTCACATCATCACGCCTGAAGCGTACTCCGAGACAGTTCTGGAGGGGTTCGGCGAACAGGCCGAGCAGTACGTGAACTGGCTGAAGCAGCACGAACGCGATATCCGCATCCTGCAATACGGTTACACACTCAAGCAGGAAGCATTCAGCGAACACGTCATCACGGACAACATTCAGAACGTCGTGGAGCGCATCAAGGGCGAGGTGGAGGCTGGCGGCGATCGGCTGACCGCCGTCGTGCAGGGCGTCGACGACCCATGGGACGTCTGCCTGGTAAAACTGTTCTGGGAGGTGATACGCCAATCGGCCTCCTCCAACATCCGCGATCTACAACGGCGGCGAATGTTCGAAGACGACGGCGGCGTCCCACGCGGCGTACGCACCGAGATCGAAGCCGCGTTCACGGCCGCAGCCAAGGACTCGTCCCTTATCGAGGCGCTCGCGCAGACGCTGCAACGCTACAACCTGTTTGAAGAGTATGAAGACCGCTTTTTCTCCCTGGTTCGGGGAAAGTGACACGGAGCCGTTACGATGGGCATGACCATTACCGAGAGGATCCTCGCCCGCGCCGCAGGGCGTGACGAGGTAAAGCCGGGCGACAACATCTGGGTGAACACCGATATCCTGCTGACACATGACGTGTGCGGACCGGGCACGATCGGTGTGTTCAAGCGCGAGTTTGGCGACGACGCCAAGGTCTGGTCGCGCGAGGGCGTGGTCATCATTCCCGACCACTACATCTTCACCAAGGACCTCAAGGCGCACCGCAACATCGATATCCTGCGCGAGTTTGTGCAGGAACAGGACCTGCCCTACTTCTACGATCCGGGCACGGCCAACTACAAGGGCGTCTGCCATGTTGCCCTGCCGCAGGAAGGTCATGTCCGTCCCGGCGAGGTCATCTTCGGAACCGACTCGCACACCTGTACACACGGAGCGCTGGGTGCGTTTGCCACCGGTATCGGCAACACGGATGCCGGGTTCGTGATGGGTACGGGCAAGTTGCTGGTCAAGGTTCCCGAGACCCTGCGTTTCACGCTGAACGGACGCTTGAAGGATGGCGTAACCGCCAAGGACATCATCCTGCGCGCCATTGGCGATATCGGCGTGGACGGAGCGACCTATTGTGCCATGGAGTTCGACGGTGACGGCATCGCAAACCTGACGATCGAAGACCGCATGACCATCTGCAACATGGCCATCGAGGCCGGCGGCAAGAACGGCATCATCGCGCCGGACGACAAGACGATGGAGTACGTGAAGGCGCGGACAGACAAGCCGTTCACACCCGTCTACAGCGACCCCGATTCGGCCGTCAAAGAACACCGCACCTATGACCTGGGCGAGCTCGTGCCGTGTGTGGCCGAGCCCAGCCTGCCGGATAAGTATGCTGCGGCAGCTCAGCGGGCCGACGTCAAGCTGACGCGCGCCTACATCGGCTCGTGTACCGGCGGCAAGATATCCGACTTCATCATGGCCGCCCGGATCATGAAGGGACGCCAGGTAAGCATCGACACCTTCCTGGTGCCCGCTACGCAGGAAGTGGCCGAAGGTCTGATGAGCGAACAGATCGACGGACAGTCCCTGGTCGAAATCTTCGCCGACGCCGGCTGCCTCGACATCGCCCCGCCCTCCTGTGCCGCGTGCCTGGGCGGACCGCTCGATACGTTCGGTCGCGCCAACACGGACGAGGTGGTGATCAGCACCACCAACCGCAACTTCATCGGGCGGATGGGATCGAAGCAGGCACAGATCTACCTGGCCTCGCCCTATACTGCCGCCGCCTCGGCCGTGGCGGGCCACATTGCCGACCCGAGAGAATTTCTGTAAGGAGTAGACGCAATGAGTGACGCACCCCCAGTCATCACCGGAAAGGTTTACGTTGTTGGCGACAACATCGACACTGACCAGATCATACCGGCCCAATACCTGAACCTCGTGCCGACAATCCCGGAAGAGTATAAAAAGCTCGGATCCTATGCTCTGATCGGATTGCCCGAGGACTACCCCCGGTTCGTCGAAGAGGGCCAGATGGAGACCGCCTTCCCCATCGTGATCGCGGGCCGCAACTTCGGCTGTGGCTCGTCGCGCGAGCATGCACCGATCTCACTCGGGGCGTCCGGCGTGAAAGCCGTGGTGGCCGAATCCTACGCGCGTATCTTCTTCCGTAACGCCGTGGCAACCGGCGAGCTCTACCCCATGGAGTCGCAGGTGCGCCTGGCTGACGTATTCAAGACCGGCGACAGCGCCACACTCGATATCGGCGCGGGAACGTTGACGGCTGCCGATGGCACTGGCTACGACCTGAAACCCATTGGCGATGTCGCCCCCGTGGTCAGCGCCGGCGGTATCTTCGCTTACGCACGGGAAACCGGTATGATAGGTGAAGACAGCCAGTAGGCTGTAGGCTATAGGCTGTAGGGATGAGATTCGGGCGATCATGAGTGGAGCACCATTACAGGATAACGACTTGATCACTACACGTGTCGTGGCTGTCGCCAACCAGAAGGGCGGAGTCGGAAAGACCACGACGACCGTTAACCTCGCTGCCTGCCTCGCGGAGCGTGGACGGCAGGTTCTCCTGATCGATCTCGACCCCCAGGCCAATGCAACGAGCGGACTCGGATTGCCTATGCAGGAGGGAGCCAGTCTCTACCGCGCCCTCCTGGGAGAGGGCAGCACACTCGACCTCTTGCAGCCCACGATGGTACCGGGACTCGACATCATTCCGTCCGAACTGGACTTGGCCGGATCGGAAGTCGACGTCGCGCGCCAGAGCAACTACCTTCACTGCCTCGCCCGGGCGTTGGAGCCCATGATCATGGCGGGACGCTATCATCTCGTACTGCTCGACTGCCCTCCCGCCCTCGGCATTCTCACGATGAACGCACTCACGGCGGCACACGGGGTGTTGATCCCGATGCAGTGCGAGTACTACGCGCTTGAAGGGCTCAGTGTCATGACCCGGCTCGTGGAACAGCTGCGCGATAGCGGCGCCAATTCACGCCTCGACATCGAAGGCATCCTCATGACCATGTCTGACGGCCGCACACGCCTTTCAGGCGAGGTCGTCGAGGAAGTGCGCAAGCATTTCGGGGACGCGGTCTACCAGACCACTATTCCCCGCAACGTCCGACTGAGCGAAGCCCCCAGCTACGGCCAGGCCATCATCGAGTACGACAAGCACTCGCGCGGCGCCAAGGCCTACCAGGCATTCGCGGATGAGTTCATTGCGCGCATGGACTCGAGCGCCCAATAACAGCCCGATCATCGCTGCTTGCGAAGCTTCTTGAGTTTGCCTGCCACCGCAACTTTTTGAACGGGCGACATGCGGTCGACCAGCAGGACCCCGTCCAGGTGATCCAGCTCGTGCTGGATCGCGCGCGCCAATAACCCGGTAGCGTGTACGCTCCGCGGTTCGTTCTCCATGTCGAGAAACTCTACCGTCACGGCCTCGGCACGCTTCACGCTGACAAAGATGCCGGGAAAACTGAGACAACCTTCAGAGCCTACCTGTTCGCCGTCGCGTTCGATAATGCGTGGGTTCACCAATACCAACGGCATGCGGACATCCGGGTTCTCGCGCATCGGCGTGCCTGTCTCTTCGTCGCGCATGGGAGGAATATCTATGACGCAAATCGCTTCATCCCGGCCCACCTGCTCGGCGGCCAGCCCCAGCCCGTCCGACGCATACATTGTCTTCAGCATATCTTGCGCCAACACACGAATCTCGTCCGTCACTTCCTCCACGGGAGTCGACTTGCAGCGCAGAAGCTTGTTGCCATAGGTGAGAATCTCGTATTCCACCGCTTTTCCCCTTCTTTGTACTAGGCTACCCCAGCCGCTCAGTCGATTCAATCCACATTAAGAGAATGGTTGACCACGAAAGAACCCAAGAGATGCTCATGCTCGCGGTCCTGGTCGCAATCCTAATCGATTACGATTACGCGTAGGATTACGATTGCGAGCTGTACCGGCCGCTCCAGAAAAGTAATCCCAACGCGCTCGGGGCTTCCCTTTCCTTTGTCTACTATGATATAAACGCCGGATAGATGAAATTGCCTTTTACACGCAAGATGCTCATTGACTGGGCCGGTGCTGACGTGGTGCGCGATGCCGAGCGCAGCCTTGAAAGCGGCAATGTGCTCAAGGCCGAATTCGAGCAGCCCTACATCCGCGGAAGCGTGCTGGCCAGCAACCGCGAACTTACGACATCGCTCAAGATCCTCGGCGGCGGACTGGTCCAGAACGAGTGCCCCTGCTACACCAACCAGGAGCGCGGCCTTATCTGTACGCACGTGATTGCCGTGGCCTTGATGCTGATCAAGCGGGCCACCGATCCCCTCCGCGAGGCCAAGTACCTAGCCGAAATGCGCCAGGCCCAACGGCTGTCTAACGTCGACGAGGACGACTACATCAAGAGGGTCGCGCCGGATACTCCCGGCGCAACACCGGCCGGCTTTCGCGTCACGCTCGCGAAGGACTGGGCCGAAACCCTTCCCCGCGGCAGTGTGAATATAGCCTGCGACCTGGTTGTACGTCGCAAGGTCGTTCCTGTCGACGAGGTAAACATCGAGACAGCTTTTGCCTTCAGCAAGCGCGATGAGAACCTGCTCTTCGTCATGGAGGACATTGCCGAAGGCCCCGCCAGGCACAACATGGAACTCAAGATGGCCGACTTCGTGAACGTGGTGCGCCTCCACAAGGGCCGCCTTCTCCACTGCAACGGAGACAGAGGCATTCAGGTCGGCGAAACCCCCATGAAGATGCACCTGCGCATGGATCTGGACCGCGAGAATGGCGAGCTGATCCTGATGACGCACACCGAGCTGCCGTTCGTCCAACCCGGTGAGTTTCCTGTCTATGCCGTCCACGGCCGTGAGGGCTGGGTCCATGGCGGCGGCCACTTCTGGCCGCTGGATGACGTCCTTCCCGCGCCCTACCACGGCATCTACCATGAACCGGTCATTGTGCCACGCACCGATGTCCTGCGATTCCTCCGCGATGAGTTGCCCTCGATCTGCGAGCATACCGTCGTAGAGTCCGATCTGTCGCTCGACCTGTTCACAGTCGATCCCGGGTCACCGTCTTTCCGCCTTCTGGTACGCGGGTCCCCTGCCTCGCTCTCCGCAACGCTCTACGCCGTCTACGATGGATTGGAGTTTGTCGCCGACAAGCCGGATGCCCGTACGGCGTTTGCCCTGCCCGATCCGGATGACCTGATGCGCTACGAGGTGCGTAATCGCCCACGCGAGAAACTGGCGATGGAACAGCTCCGCTCCACCGGGTTCGTTGGCGTCGTGGGCGACGACCTCACGCACATTGTCAGCAAGCGCGAGGTGATGAACTTCCTGGGGGGGCACATGCCGGCGCTGCGGCGCCGCGGCTGGAAGGTTGATATCGAGGGACGCGTCACATCGTTTCTCGACGACATGGACTTCATCGCCCCGGTGGCCCACATCCAGCCCAACGAGGCGGCCGGCTGGTTCAACGTCAGCTTCGACTTCGAGGACATGCAAGGCGCCAGCATATCGGCCGTAGACATCCAGCGTGCATTGCGCAAGGGCGAATCGTTCCTGGAGAGTAACGGGCGCTACCTCCTGATTGACGGCGACGCCGTCGACTCCATGACCGGCGTCTTCGAGGACTGCGGCGGTATGGCTGCCGACCAGCCCGGCAGCTTTCGCGTCAGCGACGTCTACGCGCCGTTCGTACAGTCTTCGCTCGATGCGCTCGACGGCGTGGACGTCGAGGCCGAGCAGAGATGGCGCCAGAAAGCCGCCAAGGCCAACCGCAACTCCAAGATGGAACCGATCCCGCTGGACCCGGAGCTGGACGAGATACTGCGCCCCTATCAGAAGACCGGCGTCAGTTGGATGCGTTTCATGGAGGAGAACGGTTTCGGCGCGCTATTGGCCGACGAGATGGGTCTCGGCAAGACACTCCAGACGCTTACCTGGCTTCAGCTCAACCGCACCGACCCCGAGTCGCAGGGCAAGCCCGCCCTCGTGGTCTGCCCCACCAGCCTGGTCGGCAATTGGGCCGCCGAGGCACGCAAGTTCACGCCCGACCTCTCCGTCCTGACCATAAGCGGTAAGGACCGACACGATCTGTGGGACGAACTTGGCGATGCCGACCTCGCCATTACCTCGTATGCCCTCCTGCGTCGTGATTTGGATTACTACGGTGACCACGAGTTCTCGGCCGTGATCCTGGACGAAGCCCAACACATCAAGAACCGGGCCACGCAGAACGCCATTGCGGCCAAGCGGCTGAAGGCCCGCCACCGCATCGTTCTCACCGGCACGCCAATGGAGAACAGCGTGTCCGATCTCTGGTCGATCATGGATTTCCTGATTCCGGGCTACCTGGGCGCTCACGACGCCTTCAGACACATCTATGAACAACCCATTGGGAGGGGCGGCCTGGAGGCGGAGGCGGCCCAAACTCGTCTGCGCCGCAAGCTGCAGCCTTTCCTGATGCGCCGACTGAAGACCGACGTGGCGAACGATCTGCCACCTAAGATCGAGCGCGTTTCGACCTGTCAACTTTCGCCCGACCAGTCCGCGGTCTACAGAGAACTCCTCGATACCTCGCGCCGTAAGATCGCATCCATGGTCAAGAAGAAGGGCTTCAACCAAAGCCGTATGGAGATCCTGACGCTCCTCATGCGTTTGCGCCAAACTTGTTGTCACCTCGACCTACTCAAGCTCGATGGCGTGAAACCCGACCAGCCGTCCTCCAAGCTCGAGCAATGCTTTGAACTCCTCGACGAGGCGCTCGACGGCGGGCATCGCGTTCTGATCTTCAGCCAGTTTGTTTCGATGCTGCACATCATCCGGAACGCGCTCGAGGAACGTCACATAGAATACTGCTATCTCGACGGTTCGACCAAGGACCGCATGGAAGAGGTGCAGCGTTTCAACACCAACCGTGGCATCCCCATCTTCCTGATCAGCCTGAAGGCCGGTGGCACCGGCCTCAACCTGACCGGCGCCGACATGGTGATCCACTTCGACCCGTGGTGGAACCCCGCCGTCGAGAACCAGGCCACCGACCGTGCCCACCGCATCGGACAGAAGCGCACCGTCTATAGCGTCAAGCTCATCACCGAAGACACCGTCGAGGAGAAAGTCCTCGCCCTCCAGCAGCAGAAGCGCGCCATCATCGACGCCACCGTCGAGTCCGACGAACAGGCCATCAAGAGCATGTCCTGGGAGGATATCGAGGCGATTTTCGACCTCTAGGGGCTGTTGACCAAACCATCAGAGTTGCCCAGAGGAGATGCTTCGAGAAGCGGGAACGCCTTCGGCGAGATCCTTCGGCTTCGCTCAGGATGACAGTTCATGGGGAAACCTGGTGATTCCGGAACTGTCATCCCAAGCGAAGTCGAGGGATCTCCTTTTTGAGCAACAGCCCGTCCGGCCCGCATTTCTCTTGAAGACAAACTATAGTTCTGCCACCATATTCTCACCATGCCACGCAAAACAGACATTTCAACCAAAGTCGCCTGCTTGCGAGCATTCGTCATCCGTGAAAAGCGGATGCCGGGGTACAACGAGATGCTTAAGTTGTTCGGGTACCGCTCAAAGCAGGCGGTGCACAGCTTGCTGCTCAAGCTCGACGAACTGGGCTATATCACAAAGACCGGCCGTAAGATCGCCTTCACGGACAAGCTCGTCGGCAACATCCGGCTCCTCGGCACCGTCCAGGCCGGGTTCCCCTCCCCCGCGGAGGAGGAACTGCTCGACACCATTACGCTGGACGAGTTTCTCGTCGAGAAACCCGAGTCCACCTTCATGCTTCGCGTGACCGGCGACTCCATGATCGATGCCGGCATCCATCCCGGCGACATGGTGCTCGTCGAAAAGGACGCCTCACCGCGCAAGAACAGCATCGTGATCGCGCAGGTGGACGGCGAGTGGACGATGAAGTACTTCGTAAAGGACCGTCAGGGCATCCGCCTGGACCCGGCCAACGCGAACTACAAACCGATCCGCCCGCAGAATTCGCTCGAAATCGCCGGCGTGGTGCGTAGTGTGATTAGGAAATATTAGCCGCGAAAGAACACAGAGAACGCAAAGAAAGAGAAGTATGAAGGAACTTGAAGAAGGTAACGTGCTGACGCTGGATTTTGCAAAGTTGGCCAAAGTGTCGGAGAACTGTCCCGATGTGATTCCGGTGGCAGTGCAGCACGCCGATACAAAGGAGGTCATCCTCGTCGCCTACACGAACGAACTGGCGTTCGAAGCATCGATCGCCAAGCGCTCCCTCGTGCTTTGGAGCACGTCGCGGAACGAGCTATGGGAAAAAGGGGCGACCTCGGGTCAGACGTATGACCTGATCGAAGCGTTCGTGAACTGCGAGCAGAACTCCCTGCTCTATACCGTGCGTCCTCGCGCCGGGGGCATCTGTCACACTGGCAACAGGAACGGCGAGCCGCGCAACTGCTACTATCGTCGTATCAACTTCGACACGCTCGAACTGGAGAATATCGACCCATGAGGGTTACGGCTCGCTGGGGACAGCTTGCCCTACCTTGCCGTTGGTCTGTCTATCAAAAGGGGCGAGGTAGGGCGAGCTCTCCGAGCGAGCCGATCCAAGACTCTCACCTTGCATATTTGCCCGCCGATGCCTAATCTTTCCGCGTCTTTTGAAGCAGGAGGAAGTTATCATGGAAGAGCAAGCAAAACCTGTCGAGCCCACCGAAGAGGAAGCCACGGTTGTCGAGGAACCTGAGGAGGCGGCGGACGTGGACAGTGCGCCTACCCCTGCGACAGAAGAAAAGGAACCGCAGGACTCGACGGCGAAGAAGGCCATTGCCGCCTGCGGCCGGGTGGGCGACTACTTTGCATCGGATCGCTGCAATCCGCTGGCTGCCGTCGATCTACTCGACGACGTCATCGACTGGGCACGTCGCACGTTTCCGGTCAGCCTGTTCGACCGCATCGCGACATCGCTTGTGAAGTACGGCCATCTCGGCCTGATCGTGGCGGAGATTGCGTGTGTCATCCTCGGTTTGACAGCCGCGTTCAAGATGGATAACTGGCGCCTGTTCCCGGGTGGCATCGGTATTGCCCTGTTGCTCGTGATTCTGCAGTACACCGCAAGCCGCTTTATGGACGCCGGCGATCGCCTGCTCGCGAACTCGCCAAGCCGTCTTGGATCGGACGCATTCATGGACTGCCTGGCCTTGCTGGTCGAGGTGCTCGGCATCTGCCTTTTCTTCTACAACTGGTTTGTAGGCGGATGGGGACACTTTTTCATTGGCCTCGCCCTCTGGGCGCTCTGTGATGCGATCGCCTACATTGCCCTGAACCCAGGGATGGTTAACATCGAGGTCGGTGGCGAGGTAGGCGCGGGGGAAGAAGCCATCGGCATTCTGTCGTTGGGCGTTAAGACCGTCGTACGACTGGTCCCGATGGCCTTTGGCATCGGTGCCATCCTCGGCTCCATCGCCCTCATCGCCGCCACATTCGGCATGATGCGCACTGGTGACCCGGCTGCAGCCGTCTCCGCCCTGCGCCTCATCGCGTGGTGCGTCCTGCTACCGTTCTTCAGCTACATTCTGTTTGCGCTCTATCACCTCCTGATCGATCTGCTGCGCGCCATTCTCGTGCTGGGGAAGCATGATCTGGAGGGGGAGGATTGATTTTGTTGCGGGCCGCTCGGAGAGCGGCCCCTACCCCGCCCTGGATTGTGTAGGGCCCGCTCTCCGAGTGGGCCGTTCACTGACACCAAGAAAGAATAGGCACATCATGAAGATTACTATTGTTGGAACAGGCTACGTCGGCCTTGTAACGGGAACCACGTTCGCCGAGATTGGACATGACGTCCTTTGTGTCGACAACGACGCATCCAAGATCGAGAAGCTCAACAACGGCATCATGCCGATTTACGAAGACGGTCTTGAGGAGATGGTCCTTGCAAACGTCGAGGCCGGGCGCCTGAAGTTCTCCACGTCAGTGGCGGAAGGCACCGACTTCGCAGAAGTTATTTTCATCGCCGTCGGCACCCCCCCGGGCTACCAGGGCGAGGCCAACATGTCCTACGTCGAGAGCGTCGGGCGCGAAGTGGCCGAGCACATGACCTCCTACAGGCTCCTCGTCGAAAAGAGCACGGTCATCGTCAACACCAACGAACAGCTCACGCGGACGATGAACAAGTACCTGAAGTCAGACGTCCCGTTCGACATCGCCTCCAACCCCGAGTTTCTGCGCGAGGGCACCGCCATCAGAGACGCATTCAAGCCCGATCGCGTCGTCGTAGGCGTCGAGAGCGATCGCGCAGGCGATATCCTGCGCGAGATTTACGCCCCGATCGTCGAGAAGAGTAGCTGCGAGTACCTACAGATGGATATCGCCAGTGCCGAGTTGACGAAACACGCTTCGAACTCCTTCCTCGCCATGAAGATCTCGTTCATTAACGCGGTGAGCCGCATCTGCGAGCTGACCGGCGCGGACATTACACAGGTGGCACACGGCATGGGACTCGACGAGCGCATCGGCGAACACTTTCTGAAGGCGGGCGTGGGTTATGGCGGCTCCTGTTTCCCCAAGGACGTCGATGCCTTCGTGCGCATGGGCGACGAGGTGGGCTATAGTCTCGACCTGCTCAAGGAAGTCCAATGCATCAACAAGCAGCAGCGCGAGCACGTCATGCGCAAGCTCAAACAGGAGATGTGGGTCCTGCAGAACAAGCGTATTGCCGTGTTCGGCCTTGCTTTCAAGCCCGGGACGGACGATATCCGCGAGTCGCCCTCACTCTACTTCATCCCCGAGCTACAGGAACAGAAGGCGTCGCTCTGCCTGTGGGACCCCATTGCCCGCGAGAAGTTCGACGAGCAGTTCCCCGGACTCGAATACAACGACGACCTGCTCGCATGTGCCAAGGATGCAGACGCGCTCCTGATCCTCACCGATTGGCCGGAAATCCGTGAGATCGACCTGGCCGCTCTCAAGGACGCGATGCAATGTCCCATTGTCGTGGACGGCCGCAACATCTTCGATGCCAAGACCATGGATGCGAAAGGATTCACCTACCACTCGGTGGGAAGAGCGTGAGAGCAGCCGAGCGGAACAGATTGTTCGTCCTTCTCTATTGACCTTTCGCTGCAACAGGGTCATCATACCGCCCGTTTTTGACCGAAGGGCCTTTTTTGACAGCAACCGCCGGCTCTGGTCTGGAAGGGAGCGTGATACTAAACAGCTATGGCAATGCAAGTAAAAGTCAAGCGGGGTGAACCCGTCGAGAAGGCGCTGAAGCGGCTCAAGAAGATCATGGACAAAGAAGGCACCATGAAACAGCTTCGCGCGAATCGCTACTTCGAGAAACCTAGCGAGAAGAAACGCAAGAAGTCCGCACGCGCCCGTTCCCGGGCCGCACAATACTAAACGGTCTTTCTGAACGACTTCTGACGGCTCCCCGGCAGCATCTGTCGGGGAGCCTTCTTATAGAATAGCATGACGTTCGCACTTTCCACCCACTGGAACGCCGGCTGGCACGATAGCGGCGAGGCCATGGTTGACGATGTCCTCGCGCTGGGAATCGATCACCTGGAGCTTGGGTACGATCTGCGCGTCGACCTGGTACCGGGCCTGCGTCGCCGGGTCGAAGCGGGCGCGGTCAAGGTCCAGAGTGTCCACAACTATTGCCCCACCCCGGTCGGTGCCCCCTACGGCCACCCCGAACTGTTCCTGATGAGCGCACGCGAACAGCGCACACGCGACAGCGCGGTTCTGCACATCAGCAACACAATCCAGTTCGCCGCCGAAATGGGCGCCGATGTCGTCGTCATTCACGCCGGCCGCATCTCGATGCGCCACATCTCGACTTCACTCCTGGGCATGTTTGCCGATGGCAAACAATTCTCCAAGCGCTATGAAAGGCTGCGGACCAAGCTTCTGATGAAACGCGAGAAGCTTGCCCCGCCCTGTCTCGACCGCATCAAGGGCTGCCTGACAGAGCTGCTGCCCTTCCTCGCCAAGCACAAGGTTCGCCTCGCCATCGAGAACCTACCCTCATGGGAAACCGTCCCCAACGAATCCGAACTGGTTGCTCTACTGGACGAATTCGACTCGCCCCACCTGTGTGCCTGGCACGATACGGGACATGGGCGCCTGCGCGAGATCCTCGGGTTCTCCAACGCCACGCGCTGGCTGGAGAAGTACGGAACGCGACTGGCGGGCATGCATATTCATGACGTCTCGGCAACAGGGGCCGACCACGTGATGCCGCCTCTCGGCACCATGGACTTTACGGCTTTCAAGCCATTCGTCCGCTCTGATATGGTACTAGCCTTTGAGCCGGCGCCGGGAACGCCGGCACAGGAGATCAAAGAAGGGCTGCGCACTGTGGCTCAAGCGTGGACTCACGAAGAAAGGGAAGCCGCTACCATATGAAGGTACTGATCACCGGGGCGGCGGGATTCGCAGGCCCCCACCTCATCAATGAGCTTGGAGCTCACGGCCATGAGTGTGTAGCCACGGACTTGGCTATGGACGACCCGATCCCCGGCGCCACCAGGTGCGAGTCGGTCGACATCCGCGACACGGGCGCTCTCGATGAGCTTATCGGCAGCACGCAACCCGACGCGTGCATTCATATGGCGGGCATCACATCCGTCCCCGATGGCGCATCCAACCCCGACCTGATGCTGTCAGTCAACGTTCGGGGCACCGCAAACCTGCTTCACGCCATTCGCGAACACGCACCCGCTACCCGTCTTCTGACCGTATCCACGGCACATGTTTACGGTGTCGGACCTCGTGATGCCCCCCTCTCGGAAGCCGCCCCGTTGCGCCCTGTCAGCATGTACGCAGTATCCAAGGCGGCTGCCGATATCGCCACCCTCGCCTGTGCGGCCCACCACGGCACCCATGCCATGGTGGCCCGCCCCAACAACCACACTGGTCCCGGTCAGCTTCCCCGCTTTGTCGTCGGAGCCTTCGCCAGCCAGGTCCGTGATATCGCCGCGGGACGCTCGGAGCCCCGGATCAGAGTTGGAAACCTGGAGAGCGAGCGCGACTTCATGGATGTGCGCGACGTCGTACGCGCCTATCGGCTCCTGATCGAGCAGGGACAGCCGGGCGTCGCCTACAATATCGCCTCGGACAACATGGTACAGATCGGAGATATGCTTAACACGCTGTGTCGCCTGGCTGGCATATCCCCAGATCTAGAGCCCGACCCGGCGCTGATGCGTCCCACCGATTGGTCTCCCCACCTGGATACAACCCGCCTCGTTGCCGAGACGGGATGGACGCCGACCATTGCGTTCGAGCAGACACTCAACGACATGCTGAACAAGACCACCACGTAGCCGCTTGATATGAAAAAGAAGATCGTCTCATTGATCCAGCTTTTGATCGGCATCGGTCTGATCGTCTTCATCTTTGCCAGGATGGACAACAGAGCCGACATGCTCGAAGCGCTCCGCGCCGGCGCGCGCCAGTGGCCCATGCTCGTCCTCGGTGTTGGCAGCTTCTTCGTGTGTTTACTGCTATGCACTATCCGCTGGAAACTGCTGCTGGATGCCCGCGGCTTGCACCTCCCCTTCCTGCGCGCGATACAGCTCTACTTCGTCGGCCACTTCTTCAACTCCTTTCTCTTCGGCGCAACCGGCGGCGATCTGGTCAAGGCCTGGTTCGTCACACGCGAAATACCGGGGCACAAGACAGAGGCGGTCTCGACCGTTGCCCTGGACCGCTTGATCGGCTTGGGTGCGCTGGTCATTCTTACGGTCACCATCATGCTGATCCGGCTGCCGTTCTTCCTGGAGCATGAAGCCACACGCCTATCACTGGTGTTCTTCGGCTGCATCCTGGCAGGGCTGATTGGGTTCCTTGTTGTCACATTTGGCCACAACTGGATGGAGCGCTGGGCTTTCTTCAAACGGTTTGAGGAGCGGACCGCCCTGGGAAAGATCGTCACCAGGGCCTACAGCACCGCACGTGGAATCATGAAGCAACCCGCGCTCCTGGCCAAGACGCTGGTCCTGTCGTTGGTAAACCATGTCGTGCTTGTGGGCTGCGCCTACTACCTGGGCCGTGGCCTCGATATCGCACTGAACTTCCGAGGCTACCTCACCGTCTTTCCGGTCATCAACGCGGTTGCCGCCGTACCGGCAACGCCCGGCGGGCTTGGAACCCGGGAGGCTGCTGCCAAGTTTCTTCTCGGCGTGCTGGGTGTACCCGAGACACGCGCCGTACCGCTCTCCCTGCTGGTGTATGCCTCCGTCCTCTTCTGGAGTCTCGTCGGCGGGGTAGTCTACATGATCTACGTCGCTGGCCACGGAGGTCGGGTGAAGGGGCTCGATATAGGCTCCGATTCGAACGAATAGCGCCATCGCGTTTTCCCTTCATCGGGGTTGCAGAGCCCCTGTCGGCATGCTAGCGTCTTTATTTTGGGGGAGATACGATAGATGACAAGTAGGACCAACACGATAACCGAGATCGTTGAAAGAGCTACCCGCAAGGCGCGCCATGACACACGCAACATCCCGGACCAGGTTCCGACCGGCCGCGTGAACTGGCCGCTCGACTGCACGGTGGGCCCTGGTCTCGAAGGCGCCATCGCCTGCGAAACCAAGCTCGGATTCGTCAACGGCTCCAAGGGCGAGCTCAGTTACTGCGGCTACGACATCTTCGATCTCTGCGCTCACTCGACGTACGAAGAGGTGAGCTATCTCCTGCTGTATGGGCGCCTGCCCACGAAGAAACAGCTTGAGTCGTTCAAGGCCAAGCTGGTGGCCGCGCGCCCCCTGCCACATACACTGCGCATGCTGATGGGCTTCCCGGTGGAACAGATGCACCCCATGGCATGCCTGCGTCTCGGAACCAACCTGATGCGCCAGCGGCTGACATGGCAGGACAGTGAAGCCGCTCGACCGGACTCCGTGGAAGCCATCGCAGCCGACGAAGACTCGATCCCGATGGAAACCACGCCCATGGGCGAAGAAAAGGCGATCTATGAAATCAAGGGCAAGAAGAAGGTCGACCGCCCACGCGACGTCCCCTCGACCGCCCAGGACGCCGCAGGGCTCAACGCATGCATCCACCTGATCTCGGGGCTGTCCACTATCACGGCCGCCGTGGCGCGCGTACGACAACACAGGTTGCCGCTCGAGCCGGACCCCGAACTCGGACACGCGGCGAATTTTCTCTACATGTTGACCGGCGAGCGCCCCACCCCGGAGCAGGAGCGGATTATGGATATCTCCCTGATCCTCCACGCCGACCACGGCATGAACGCCAGTACATTTGCATCAATGGTTGTTGCATCCACGTTGTCTGACCTCTACTACTCGGTCGGTTCGGGCATCGCCGCTCTCAGCGGCTCGCTGCACGGCGGAGCCAACGAAGCCGTGCTCAAGATGCTCGAGAAAATCGGCCACCCGGACAACGTGGACGAGTGGTTCGAGAAAGCCATGCGCCGCAAACAGAAGATCATGGGCATGGGCCACCGTGTCTATAAGACGTACGATCCCCGAGCGCGTATCCTCGGCCCGCTTGCCTCGCACGTTGCCAAGCATGACAAGGACTCTGCAGTGCTGCTCCGCATCGCCCGCAAACTGGAGAAGCGTGTCGTTGAGACACTGGGCAAGGACAAGGCGATCTTCCCAAACGTCGATTTCTACTCCGGAATTGTCTACAAGTCGATGGGCATTCATCGCGATATGTTCACCCCGGTCTTCGCCGTAAGCCGTGTAGCAGGCTGGACCGCGCGTGTGCATGAATACATGAAGAACAACCGGATCTTCCGGCCGCGTGCGCTCTACGTGGGCGATCCCGGCAGGGAATACGTCCCGCTTCACCGTCGTGGCAAGTAACCATGAACTCGACCTTGATCATCATTCCGACGTACGACGAGCGTGACAACGTTCGCCCTATTGCGGCGGCCGTGTTTGGCGTCGAGCCGGACGCCGACATCCTGTTCGTGGACGACAACTCGCCCGATGGCACCGGCAGAGCGATCGATGTGTTGTGCAAGGAAGACGAGCGCATCCACGTGATCCACAAGACCGGGAAAGCCGGCCTGGGGCGTGCTTACATCACAGGCTTCAAGTGGGCCTTACAGCGTGAGTACGAGTTCATCTTCGAGATGGATGCCGATTTCTCGCACGACCCCAAGGAAATACCCCACTTCCTGAAGGCCGCCGAAGATGCCGACTTGGTTCTTGGTTCGCGCTATGTCGACGGCATCCGCATCACCAACTGGCCGCTCAGACGCCTGATGCTCAGCAAGGGCGCCGCCCTCTATGTGCGGCTCATCACCGGCATGCCGACCACCGACCCCACCGGCGGATTCAAGTGTTACCGGCGTCGCGTGTTGGCGGCAATCGACCTCGACCTGATCATCTCGAACGGCTACTCGTTCCAAGTGGAGATGAGCCATACGGCCTGGTTGAAAGGCTTTCGGATTGCCGAGGTGCCGATCACGTTTGTCGACCGTCGCTCCGGCTACTCCAAGATGAGCTCAGTGATCTTCAGGGAAGCGCTCTGGCTGGTTTGGAAACTGGCTTTCCGGTACGGCTTCCGGCGGCGGCCCTGTGCCACACCCGAATCATGATCAACGCGGACCCATCTCGAACGTCGCCCCTGCTGGACCTGTTTCGCGCCCTCCGTCCCCAGCAATGGACCAAGAACGCGTTGGTAGGTGCGGCCTACTTTTTCGCCTACTGGGATCGTATGCGTGTCGCTCCATTGACACTTGCCGAACTGGACCGTGTTGCCGTGGCAATTGGGCTGTTCTGCGTCGTGTCCAGCGGAGTCTATGTTCTCAACGACCTGCGTGATCGCGATTCTGACCAGCATCACCCCGTCAAGCGGACACGCCCTATTGCATCGGGCAGGATTTCGCCCCCGGCTGCCCTTGCCCTCGGGGGCATCCTCTTGGTCGGAGGCCTGCTATGTGCGCATTTCCTCTCTGCGCCTTTTACGATCGTGCTCTGTGGATACATATTGATGCAGCTCGCGTATACGATGCTGCTCAAACAGATTGCACTCCTTGACACCATGATCATTGCCGCGGGCTTCGTGTTGCGTGCGATCGCGGGGGCCGTGGTTCTCGACGATGTCACGATCTCGCCATGGTTGCTGCTCTGCACGTTCCTGCTCGCCATGTTTCTGGCGCTCTGCAAGCGGCGACACGAGAAGCTGCTCTCCGGCGTCGACGAACCGGAGGCGCATCGGCAGAACCTCATGCACTACGACGCCCGCCTGCTGGACCTGCTTATCGCCGTCATCGCTGCGGCGACCATCGTGTGCTACGCTCTCTACACACTGTGGCCCGATACGGAGGCGAAGTTCGGCACCGCAGCCCTCGGCTTCACGATTCCCTTCGTCATCTTCGGGATCTTCCGCTATATGGACCTCGTCTACCGGCATAGCGAGGGAGGTCGTCCGGAAAGGATTCTCCTGACCGATATCCCCATCCTGGTCAACATCGTCCTCTACGCCCTCACCGTGACCGCCATCTGCCTCCTCCGATAGCGCGCTGAGGAACGGCTGAGTCGTTGACACTATACGCAGCCTTTCGGCATACTTTGAGTTTTGTGACCACAACATCGTAAACGGAGCCGTTTTCTTGGAGACACAGCAGGAGACCACATTCTTCCGGCGCCTCGACTGGAGTGCTTTCTGGACTGCCTGTATTGCCTCTTTTGCGGTCTATCTCTACACCCTGGCCCCAACGGTTAGCCTGGAGGACTCCGGCGAGCTCGCCGTTGCGGCAGACGCCTTGGGCGTCCCCCATCCTCCCGGCTACCCGATTTGGACCATGATTTGCTGGCTCTTCACGAAGGTATTCGCCTTCGTTCCTTTCCGCGGCCAGCCGAACCCGGCGTGGTCGGTGGGCCTGATGTCCGCCGTTTTCGGCGCTCTGGCCTCGGGTATAACGGCCCTGCTGATCTGCCGGTCGGGATCGGATATTCTATCGAACTCGCGTCAGGTTTCGCATAGCGTCAGCGACTCGTCCCTTCGCCTGATCTCATGGGTTGGCGGCGTCACGGGAAGCCTTCTCTTTGCCTTTACACCCGTCATGTGGTCTCAGGCAGTCATCGTCGAGGTCTACTCGCTCAATGCATTCTTCCTCGTACTGGTCCTGGCCCTCATCTACGTATGGACCTACCGTCCCAGCAACAAACTGCTCTATGCCACCGGCTTCCTCTTCGGCCTCGGGCTGACGAACTACCAGGTGCTCCTTCTTGCCGCCCTGGCCCTGGTCATCATTATCATGCTGAAGGACTTCGACCTCTTCAGAGACTTCGTCATCGTAGGCGGCGCATTCATTGTGTTGATCGTTGGCCTCATGCAACTGGTGAAGGCAGGACACCTGGACGCGCCGACGTATCCCACCGATCCGGTTATTGTGATCGGCATCGTCCTCAACTTCGCCATACTGGCTGCGGCATATTTCCTTTTGCCACGAGGCAAACCCGTTGCCATCACGGTCTTCCTTGCCCAAGTGGGTGTCGGCTTCTACATCTTCATGCCGATCGTCTCCGATCTGCGCAACCCCCCCATGAACTGGGCCTATCCGCGGACCTGGGCAGGCTTTCTGCATGCCGTCAAGCGAGGTCAATACGAGAAAATCACGCCTTCCGACCCCCTCTCTCTGCGGTTTCTTCGCCAGCTTGGAGTCTACCTTGGCGACTTGACGCTCAACTACCAATTCACGATTGCCCTGATAGGGTTCCTGCCATTCATCACCTACCGCTTCACCGTGGCTGGACGGCGTATCCGTTGCATGGAGATCGGCGCCATCCTGCTGGCCGTTGCGTTTCTGCTGCACACCACGCTCGGTGAGACCGTTAAGCTCTTTGGCGTTGCGCTCTACAAGATGCCGGCCTTCCTGATCCTGGTCATGCTGACGTTCGGTGCCCTCGTTATGATTGTCGGTAATCTGCGCCATGTCATCGAGAACCACCTGGCATCACGAAGCGCGCGTGTATGGGAACGCCTGCTGACCGTCCTTGTCTTAGTGGGCATTGCCGCGGCGTATGGCGCCCTCGTCTATAACAACCTCCGGATCACGATGGCCCCGGTGAGGGCCGGCAAAGCGGCGGTAACATGGGCATTCTCCGACCCCATCTTCAAGCAGCTTGGCTACACCTCCTTTCTCACACTCCTCCTGGTCTCGGCTGTCGCATTCACGTACTGGCTGTCACGACACCGCTCGTTCGATATCGTCATCGACCGGGAATCTCAGAAGTGGATTACCGCCACACAGATTGCCTTCGTCACCCTCAGCATCGGCCTGATTGCACTGGCCAATCTCAAGATGGACATCCAGGATACGTTCATCCAGCGCGTGAAGTTCATTTCGTCCCATGCCCTGTTCAGTTTCTGGATCGGTTATGGCGTGATCTTCCTCCTCGCCATCGTGGACGGCCTCTCCCCGCGTAACAAAGCCCTGAGCATCACCAGTGCCTGCGTCATGCTCGGGCTCGTAGCCACTCCCGTATGGCGCAACTGGAACGACGACCGTCTCTCCCGCCACTACGGCGGCGCCGAGCAGAACGGTCACGATTTCGGGTGGCAGTTCGGTAACTACCAATTGCGGGGAGCTGAAGCCATCAGCGAAGAACTTGACCCGTCCGAGGAACCGCTCCCCAATCCAACCTTCCCTCCCGAGATGACGCAGAACGCCATTTTCTTCGGTGGCACCGACCCCGGGCGGTTTGTTCCCACCTACATGATCTACTCGGCTCGTGTGCGCGAGGACGTGTACCTCATCACGCAAAACGCCCTCGCCGACAACACCTTCATGAGTGTGACGCGCGACCTCTACGGCGACCAGATATGGATCCCTGCCGAACCGGACAGCGCACGTTCGTTCCAGCGTTACGTAGAGGAGGTAAAGACAGGCAAGCGCCGCAGGAACGCCGACTTGAAGATCGAGAACGGGCGTGTCCAGGTCAGTGGTGCGCTCGGCGTGATGGAGATCAACGGCATTCTGGCCCAGATGATCTTCGAGCATAACAACTATCGCCACGACTTCTATGTTGAAGAGAGCTATGTCATCCAGTGGATGTACCCCTATCTTTCGCCCCACGGCCTAATCATGAAGATCAACGCCGAGAGGACCCCGCTCGACGCGAACACCATCCGTGACGACCAGGACTTCTGGGACTGGTACACGCGCCGGCTGCACAGGGACCAGAAGTTCATCCGCGACATCGTCGCGCGCAAGTCATTCTCCAAGCTGCGCAGTGCCATCGCCGGACTCTACGCCAATCGCGGCAAGTTCGCCGATGCCGAGTTGGCATTCCACCAGGCGCGCACGCTATACCCGCTCAGCCCGGAAGCCAACTTCCGCCTGACACAAGAGGTGCTACTACGCCAGCGGCGGATTGACGATGCCCGCGCCATTGTCCACGATTTCCAGGAGCGAGACCCGCTCCACCAGAGGACCCACGGCTTCCTTGCTCACCTGGACTCGCTCGCAGCGATGAACAAGCGGATACTGGATCTCCAGGCACTCATGCCCAAGAATCAGCTCGACTTCCCCAAAGCCATGGAGCTGGCACAGCTCTACCTGAAGGCCGGACTTCGCAGCAACTCCAGACAGATGCTCAATTCCATTGCAGGGAACAAGGGATTGCCTGCGCAGTACCGCTTCCAGGTTGCGCAGCTTTACCAACAGGGCGGCTTCACACAGGAGATGATAGCCCAGCTCGACCGGTGCGCCGACGAGATGCCTCCCGGCACCCCGGCGAACGTCTATCTTGCTATAGCCCGCGCATACTCCGCGGCCCAACAGCCGGCCAAGACCATGAAAGTGCTTGCAAAGTATCTCGAAATAGCGCCCAACGACTGGAAGGCACGGATCGACATGGCCGTTATGCAGATCAGCTCGGGCAATAGAGCCGGTGCCATAAGATCGCTTGAGATAGCCATGGCAAAGGGCGGCCGGGAAGCACAACAGATCATCAACAAAGACGGTCGCTTCAACGCCATCCGCAGGGATGTCCAGGCCCGCCGCAACAGCGTCATGGCCATTCCCGGCCTAGTTCCGCCCAAGCGCTAGCGCAGCCGACTGGTCAGGACGCTCAGTCCGAAGAGCGCAGCGGTGTCCGTCCGGAGTACGAGCGGGCCCATGTTCACCCCAATTGCACCCGCGGCATAGGCGGCATCCAGCTCGGTCGGCGTGAGGTCGCCTTCGGGGCCGATGAGCAGCGAGACCGAGGGCGGCCGGTTCGCGGCGAGTTCGTCCACCACCATGGCCATTGGGCGCACTGCGCCGCTTAGGGCACCTACCAGCAGGATATCGCCTTCCGGCCGCGAAGAGAGCGCGTCTGCGAAAGACCGGACCGCAGAAATTTCGGGGACCCAGCAGACGCCGCACTGCCGTGCCGCTCCGTGTGCTACCCGCTCCCACCGATCATGCCGCTTGCGGCGCTTTTCCGCATCAAGCCTGGCAATTGTGCGGTCGGTCGTAACCGGTACCAAACGGTCCATCCCCAACTCGGTGCCCTTTTCCACAATCGTGTCCATCCGCGATCCTTTCGGGATCGCCTGCAACAGGGAGATTGAGGGGGTGGCGCGCGGAACGGTCTCGACCGGTCCCACCGGCTCAAGATCCACCTCTTTCGATGTCAGCGAGACAACACGCGCCTCCACACGCCGACCGGCACCGTCGAAAAGGGAGATCGTGTCGCCCACACCCACGCGCAGGACATCGCGCAGGTGGTGAGCTTCGTCCTTACCGGGCACCAGAACACCATCCTGCCAGCGATCAGGTGCAAGATAACAGCGATGCATGTGACGACCTCACCCAACACCGAATTTCGAATTCTGTCTTCTGAACTGCGACTACTTCTTTGCGATGGCCTCTTTGCGCTCGTAGAACGCTTCAGCCAGCTCGCGTATGTGCTTGGCGAGCGGGTAGTTCTTCTCGGCGTCCTGCTCGCCCAACTCCTTGAAAAGTTTCTTCTGGGCCGAGCTGAGTTTTACGGGTGTCTCCATGACGACACGCACGTGCATCGCCCCGCGGCCATAGCCGTCCACATCAGGCATCCCGCGGCCACGGAGCCGGTAGACCTTGCCATTCTCCGTACCCGGCGAGAGCTTCAGCTTCGCGTAACCGTCGATAGTCGGTACCTGCAGCTCACCACCCAGGGCGGCCAGATGCTGAGGGATCGGAATCTCGCAGTAGAGATCGTTTTCGCGGCGCTCGAACAGCTCGTGCTGCCGAACATGCATCACCACATAAAGGTCGCCAGCCGGGCCGCCGCGTACACCTCCCTCGCCTTTGCCGGAGAGGCGAAGGCGCGATCCGCTGTCCACGCCTCTCGGGATCTTCAGCGTGAGGCGCCGTTTCACCTTGGTCCGCCCCGTGCCCTGACACGACCCGCACGGGTTAGTCACCATCGTTCCGACACCACCGCAAATCGGACACGTCTGACGAACCTGGAAAAAACCGCCTCCGGAAACCACGCTGCCGCGGCCACCACACTGCCGGCATGTCTCCGGCTTCGCGCCCTTGGCCATGCCAGAGCCTTTGCAGTCACCACATTCCTCGGAGATGGGAAGACTCACTTCGCGCTCGGACCCGAAAGCCGCCTCCTCGAGATCTATCTCAAGGTTGAAACGCAGATCCGCCCCGCGCTGCGGACCGGTGCGCGACCGGCGTCGACTGCTGCCGCCGCCAAAGAAATCGTCGAACATCCCGCCACCACCGCCAAAGAGACTGCCCAGAATGTCCTGAAGGTCGGCGGCATGCGTGAAGTCGCGCGAGAAATCGAAGCCACCGGGGCCGAAGGTCGACTTCATGCCTTCGTGACCAAACTGGTCGTAGCGCTGTCGCTTGCCGGGATCACTCAAGACCTCGTACGCTTCGGATATCTCCTTAAACTTGGCCTCGGCGGCCGTATCGCCCTGGTTCTTGTCCGGGTGATACTTCATCGCCAGCTTGCGATAAGCCTTCTTGATTTCGTCAGCCGATGCCGATCGACTCACGCCAAGCTGTTCGTAGTAATCGGTCTTTGCCACAGTCAGGCCTCGGGTTCCTTCTCGTCATCTTCGTCGGCCACCGTGTCTGCTTCGGTCGGCGCCGACGGGTCTCCGCTCGACACGACCACCTGCGCGGCACGCAGCAGGTAGTCGCCCAGCTTGTAGCCGCGTCGCGTCATTGCGATGACATGGTTCTCCGCCACATCCGGGGACGGCAGATGGGAAATCGCCTCGTGAAGGTTATGGTCGAATTCGGTGTCCGTGGCGTCGATCGGCCTCAACCCGAACTTCCCGAGCGCCGCGCGGAGTTGCTCGGAGACCAGCCGGAAGCCTTCGACAATGCCCTCGTCCGCGCTATGCTGCGCCGCCGCGTTCATGGCCAGTTCCATGTGATCGAGGACCGGCAGCAGTTCTTCCATGATATCTTCGTTGGCGCGGCGATAGGTCTCGTTTCGCTCACGAATCGTGCGCTTCTTGAAATTCTCGAAATCGGCCTGGAGACGCACCAGGCGATCACGATCGGCCTCGGCCTGTTCCGGTGCGCCTTGTTCCGGTGCGCCTTCGACGGGCTTAACGTCAGCACCATCGGACTTCTCGGCATCCTTCGCCTTCGTGGTCTTCGAAGCCTTCGGCGCCCCTTTTCCGGCCTTTTTCTCCGTCTTCTGCTTGGTCTTCGGTTTAGGCATATCGGTTCAGTTCACTCCTTGGATACCAATCAAGCGCCAAACGATACCCGTACCCCCAGACCCGCGTCAATACAGGAGTCACAGAATAGAGGGCAAAAGGAGGTCAGCCCCTGATCCTTAGCGACTCTGGGATTCATTCACCATACAGGTGAGAGCGGCTCGCTGAGGACAGCTCGCCCTACCTGCAACAGAATGGGTTAGGTAGACCCTGTCCGAAAAGGTTTGGGACATCAGAAAGGGCGAATGACGGAGAGAATATCCAATATCCAACAAGGAATCTCCAATATCCAAGGTAAGACTTCGGTCGATACCGACGGAAACCGCGGAAGGTAGCGTGAAGTCCGGCAGAAGTTCCCCCCCTTGTAAATTGGATTTGAGTGTTGGCTGTTGGATATTGAGATTCCAAAGAGCGCAGATACCTTTTCGGACGACGTCTAGGTAGGGCGAGCCGTCCCGGCGAGCCGAAGTCGCTAATGATTGGGGAGGTCGACGAAAGGCGCCACTGGGCGGGCGGGATATCCACCCTTGCCTAGGAACGGCGAAGCCCGTACGCTTCGCCTGCATGAGAGTTTGTCTGGATGTCCAGTCTGCCGTAACGCAACGGGCCGGGGTTGGTCGCTACACCCGCCAGCTTGCGGAGCATCTCGGTGCAACGGTCGGGTGCCATGAACTGGAGTTGTTCTACTTCGATTTCAAGCGACAGGGATCCTCGTTTCCCGTCCCCAACGCCGAATTCAAGGCAAACCGGCTTCTCCCCGGCCGTATTGCCCAAGCGTGCTGGAAACACCTGAACTGGCCGCCTTTCGATGCCATGGCAGGTATCAGCGACCTCTACCACTTTCCTAACTTCATCCTCCCGCCACTCCGGAGCGGAAAGACCGTGGTGACCATCCATGACGTCAGCTTCATCCGCTTCCCCGAGTTCACCGAGGACGCCAACCTGCGCTACCTGACCGCCAAGATCAAGGACACCGTGCGTCGGGCCGATGCCATCATCACGGTGTCGGAGTTCAGCGCACACGAGGTCGAAGAACTGCTGGATGTGCCCTCGGACCGCATATTCCCTACCCATCTCGGGGTGGATGACTCGTTCGCGCCACAACCCGAGGAGCGTGTAAACGCCATTCGCAGAAAATACGCGCTGGACCGCCCCTATCTTCTTGCCGTCGGCACCATTGAGCCGAGAAAGAACATCCCGTTTCTTGTCGACGTGTTCGAGAACCTCAGCGCGTTCGACGGCGACCTGGTCCTGGTGGGACGCCCCGGCTGGAAGCATGACCCCATCCTGAAGCGCATCGCGTCATCATCCCTCGTCGACCGCATCCGACTGGTTGAGGCCGAAGACGGGGACCTGCCGGCAATCTATGGCGGCGCCACCTGCCTGCTCCAGGCATCGTTCTACGAAGGATTCGGTCTCCCGCCGCTCGAAGCCATGGCGTGTGGAACCCCTGTGGTGTCGTCGCGCGGTGGATCGCTTCCTGAGGTGATCGGCGACGCGGCCCCGCTGCTCGACACCGACTCCATCGATGCCTGGTGCGCAACCATCATCAAGCAGATCGACTCCGGGGCGGATGGCGCCGACGCGCGCCGGCAGCATGCAGCCGGATTCAGATGGGAGACAACGGCGGCCCGTACATGGGACGTCTATAAGAAGGTAACCGCATGAAGATCGCCATCGATACTCGCTGGATCTTCCCCGAGATATCGGGTATCGGGGCCTACACACGCGCCTTGGTGTGTGAACTGGCCGCGATCGATCGCCAGAACCACTACGTTCTGCTCTTCGACCATCCCGAAATGCAGGAACGATTGCGCAACGAGCTGGATCTCGACCGATTTGCCCAGATCGAGACCGTCCTTCTTCAAGACGGACTCTTCTCCCCCATGAATCAGATCCGGACGCCGCGCGTTCTGAAGCACCTGGAAATCGATGTGTTCCATTCCACTAACTACATGATCCCGCTCAGGGCCTTCCCCCGCAACCGGCGCGGTCGCATCGGGAGCGTGGTGACGATCCACGATGTCATCCCCATGATCTTTCCCAAGCATGCCCCCAAGTCGCGCAAAGCGCGCATGTACCCCATCTACCGGGCACTCATGGTCGAGGTGGGACGCCGCGCCGACCAGATCATCGCCGACAGCCACGTTTCGCGGCAGGACGTCATCCATCACCTGCGCATCCCTGAGAGCCAGGCCGACCGCGTTCACACGATCCCCTGCGGTGTGTCAGATGCTTACCGGCTGATCCCGGCACGATCGGTAACGCCGACCCAGTCGCCGGAAACGCGCACGATCATCTACGTCGGCCGAATGGACCCCTACAAGAACGTCGACACACTGCTGCGCGCCTTTGCCGTGATTCGTGAGCGCTGCCCTGCTCCCGTCGAGCTCGCCATCGTGGGTGCGCCCGATGCGCGGTATCCCCACTACCCCGACCTCGCGAAGGAGTTGGGCATTGAGGACTCGCTGCGCTGGACCGGCTATCTCTCCGACGAAGAGCTGCTGGGCCTCTTCGGGAGCGCCGATCTGCTGATCCACCCCTCCCGTTATGAAGGGTTCGGGCTCCAGGTTGCCGAGGCAATGGCCGCGGGCATTCCCGTGATCAGCAGCACCGGAGGTTCGCTTCCGGAGGTCGCGGGTGACGCGGCGTTGATGGCGGAGCCGGACGATATCCAGGGCTACGCCAACCATGCCGTCGAAGTGCTCTCTTCCCCAGAACTGTGGCAAAAGCTCAGCGACGCCGGACGGCACCAGGCGGCCCAATTCACATGGCGGCGAACGGCCGAGGAGACGTTGAAGATCTATGAGCAGTGTGGAGTGTGACAGCTAGCGTCCTATCTGGAGACAGGCTCCACTCAACCATGGAAGCCGGTCATTCCGAGCGAAGCCGAAGAATCTCAAGTCTGCCTCGGGGCAGAGATCCCTCGACTTCGCTCGGGATGACACCTATTTTCTTCTGGGCTCTCTGAGAAACAGGGCACAAACATGAGCTACGACTTTCCTTCCAATTGGCCTCGCGACATTCGCGCACAGCTCTGCCACGACTGGCTGAGTGGCATGCGCGGCGGCGAACGCGTGCTTGAGATCCTGTGCGACGGATTCCCGGAAGCACCGATCTATACGCTGCTCAGCAATCCGGAGGCCATCTCCGACACGATCGGACGCCACCCGATCCACACATCGTGGATGCAGCACATCCCGGGCGTAACCCAACACTACCGCAGCATGTTGCCGCTCTTCCCATCGGCCATCAACAGCCTGCACCCCGAACCGGCCGACCTTCTGGTCAGCACCAGCCATTGCGTTGCGAAGAGTCTGAAACCGCATCCCACCACGAAACATATATGCTACTGCTTCACGCCCATGCGCTACGCCTGGCTATTCTACGAGGAGTACTTCGGCTCGAACCCGGCGAAGGCGATGCTGGTCAAGCCACTCCTGGCCGCGCTTCGGCGGTGGGACCAGCAGACAGCCAATCGCGTTACGCGATTTGTCGGCATCAGCGAGCACGTGCGTGCGCGGATAGAGCGCTGCTATGGCCGGGAAGCCGATGTTATCTATCCACCCGTGAACACGCACATCTGGACCCCCGACCCATCGATCCCCAAGGGCGAGTTTGACCTCATTGTCTCCGCGCTTGTCCCCTATAAGCGCATTGACCTTGCCGTGGAGGCCTACAACCGGTCCGGCTACCCGCTCACCATCGTGGGCGTGGGAGGTCAGCTTCCCAAGCTGACATCCATGGCGAAGGACAACATCACGTTCCTCAAACACCAGACCGACGAAGCCATTCTCGACCTCTACCGGCGCGCACGCCTGCTCGTGTTTCCCGGAGAGGAGGATTTCGGCATTGTCCCGGTCGAGGCGCAATCCTGCGGCACCCCCGTGGTGGCCTATCGCAAAGGGGGCGCCACGGAGACAGTATTGGATGGACAGACCGGCATGTTCTTCGATGAACAGACACCCGACGCCCTTCAGGAGGCCGTTGAAGCGTGCAGCCAGAAAGCCTGGGATCCCGCCATTCTGCGCGCCCATGCTGAGCGATTCAGCGTGGCGGCTTTTATTGAGGGATTGGCGGGCGTGATGGAGAAGGTGCTTTGCGGCTGAGCTTGCGGGCCGCTCGGAGATCGGCCCCTACCCGGTCGTTGGCTTGGCTGAACCATGGGTAAGGTAGGGCCCGCTCTCCGAGCGGGCCGGGAAAGCTTTTTCTGCCTCAACCCCTTGACACGTATGGCCTTTTCGCGTACCGTTCACGAGCTTTAACCATTTTGGACACAAAAGCGACGGCCATGGACCCGGCCGGGGGTAAGAAAATGGATGCATATGCAGTAGTTGAGACGGGTGGCAAGCAGTACCTCGTCAAAGAAAATGACACGTTGACGGTTGAGCGACTTGACGCTGAGGCAGGCGCAGAAGTTAAGCTTGAGCCTGTCCTCGCGCGTTCGAACGGCACGGCCTTGGAAGTGGGCGCACCAGCTATCGATTCCGCGACTGTAGCCAGCGAGGTGGTTGAGCATATTCGTGGACCCAAGGTGGTCAATTTCAAGAAGAAGCGCCGCAAGGGCTACTCCCGCAAGGTGGGACATCGCCAGGAACTGACCGTCATCAAGGTCAAGAGCATCGCATAACGGTTTGGAGTACTAGCCATGGCACATAAAAAGAGTGGTGGTTCAGCAAAGAACGGGCGCGACAGTCAGTCCAAGCGACTGGGCGTGAAGCGCTATGACGGTCAGGTCGTAACCGCCGGGTCCATCCTGGTTCGCCAGCGTGGCACCAAGTTCTTCCCCGGGAAGAACGTCAAGCGCGGCAAGGACGACACCCTCTTCTCGCTGATTAACGGCACGGTCAAGTTCGAGAAGAACGGCAAGCTGATCAGCGTTTTCGAGAACGAAGTCGCGGTGGCCTGAAACGTCGACGCGTCCGCATAGTTTTCTTATCCCTTTTCGCTACGGTCGAGCTGTGTCCCGACATGCTGCAACACAGGCGAAGTAACCATGAAGACTCGCAAGTTCGTTGATTCCGCCCCCCTTTCCGCCAAGGCTGGAAACGGTGGGAATGGGTCGGCGAGCTTCCGGCGAGAGAAGTTCGTTGCCAAG
>CAYFPQ010000015.1:29708-50657 GCA_964345005.1 uncultured Victivallales bacterium
TCGCTCATCGGTATCTTCTTCTCCCCGATCCGAAAAGCCGAACACGGCGGCCCTGGGCGTCGTCAGCAGATGCACGGCAAGAACGGAGCCGACCTCATCGTGAAGGTACCGCGCGGTACCGTTGTGATGGATGCCGGGACTGGCGAGGTATTGGCCGACATCATCGAAGACGGTGAAGCGTTCCGCGTTGCCGCAGGCGGAAAAGGCGGACTCGGCAACGTGCATTGGAAGAGCTCCACGCACCAGGCTCCAACCGAGCATACGGATGGCGAGCCGGGCGAGGAGGTATCACTCAAGCTTGAGCTCAAGTTGGTGGCCGACATCGGGCTGGTGGGGTTCCCGAACGCAGGCAAGCCTTCGCTCCTGACAAAGATCAGTGATGCCCACCCCCGTATCGCGGCTTACCCGTTCACAACGTTGAACCCGATCATCGGCACAATCATCTTCGAGAACTACACACGTGCAACGGTGGCGGACATCCCCGGCCTGATCAAAGATGCACACTTGGGGGTCGGGCTAGGCTACTCGTTCCTCCGCCACGTCGAGCGCGCCCACTACCTGGTTTATGTCATCGATATGGCCGGGGTCGACGGCAGGAATCCGTACGAGGACTATCGCAACCTGAAACAGGAGCTGAAGCTCTACCAGGGCGACCTGGTCCGCCGCCCGTCGCTGGTGGTCGCCAACAAGATGGACTGCCCGGAAGCGCAAGAGAACCTGGCCGCGTTCGTCGAAGAGACCGGCGAAACCCCGCTCCAGATCTCGGCCAAAGAAGGCGAAGGCATCGACGAGCTGCGTGACGCCATCTTCAGCATGCTGAATACGTGAGAGCTGAAGCTTCACTACGGCTCGCTCGGAGAGCTCGCCCTACCTCACACAGGATTAAGCCAGACCAACTGCCAGGTAGGGCCCGCTCTCCGAGCGGGCCGTCTGTGCTCCAATCCGTCAGAAGGCGCGAACATCGCCAATCTCGCTGAAATCGCCCAAGAGCATCACGAGGCGGTCGACACCAAGGGCAACCCCCGAACAGGGCTTCAGCCCCCCTTCAAGGGCCTCTAGAAACGGCTTATCGAGGGGATAGACCTCCTTTTTTGCCGATTTCCGGGCTTCTGCACACTCAAGGAACCGTTTTCGCTGCTCAGCAGGATCGGTTAGTTCGCTGAAAGCATTGGCCAGTTCCAGCCCCGCCACGTAGAGCTCCCAGCGCTCGGCCACGTCAGGCGGCCCCGGCCGGCACCGCGCCAGGGCCGCAGCCCCGGAGGGATAATCGATGAGCACGGAAGGAGTATCCTGCGATAGCGCCTGCTCCACTTTCGCCACAAGGTCCAGGTCGAACCGATCGGCGTCGTACCCGGCAACGGGGTCCCAACCGGCGTGGGTCGTGAATGCCTCGCTTACGGTTGAGACCGCCCAGTCGGCCGAGAGATCCACCTCAATTCCGTTGCGCGAGATACAGGTGGTTCCCGTAACTTCATTGGCAACGTGGATCAGCAGGTCACGCGTCTCCGCAAGTGTGTCGCGGTAGTCCGCGTCCACGCGATACCACTCCAGCATCGTGAACTCCGGACGGTGCAGCGCCCCACGCTCTCCGCTCCGGAAGCATGGGCCCATCTCGAAGATGCGCGCGTGCCCCGCCGCAAGGAGACGCTTCATGTGCAGTTCGGGCGAGGTCCGCAGCCACTGATTCCCTGCGGGTTCGGCATCGATGTGCAGTTCGAGCGCAGGTGCGGGAAGACGAACGGGTGTCTCGACTTCTATGTAATCACGCCCGATAAAGAAGGAGCGAATGGCCTGCAGAACCCAACTCCGCAGCTCCAGAGCGTCCGACATCTGACCTCCGACTTCCGATCTCCGGCTTACGCCGTTGCCACGCGTTCGACGTATTCGCCGGTGCGCGTATCGATCTTCACGATATCGCCCTGATTCATAAAGATCGGCACCTGGATCTCGTAGCCGGTATCGATCTTCGCGGGCTTCAGGACATTGGTGGCGGTATTGCCGCGGGCGCCGGGCTCGGTCCAAACGATCTCCTTCTCGATAAAGATCGGAAGCTCCACGTCGATCGGCTTGCCGTTGTGATAGAGGATCTCGACGGTCATGTCCTCGACGAGGAAGTTCTTTGCATCGCCCAATGCGTCGATGTTGAGCGCGACCTGCTCATAGTTGTCATTCATAAAGACGTAGCTGTCGCCGTCCTGATAGGAATACTGCAACTTGATCTGTTCGAGCTGCGGCTTGTCCATTTTGTCGTTGGACCGATACTGCCGGGTCAAGGTCGACCCATTGATCATATTCTTCAGCTTACAGGTGTAGATCGCCTGCCCCTTTCCAGGCTTGGTGAAAGTAAAATCCGTAATGACATAAGGCTGCCCATCAATCTCTATTTTCAGCCCCTTGCGAAGGTCCGATGCACTGTACATAATCCCTCTCAATCTCCTGTTCTTCCGCCCCGATTTGCCTCACGGGAGGACAAAGATCGGCTACGGTACCGAAATAGCCCTCTTTTCGCAAGTTCATCGTGTTTTTTTGCCGATTTTCTTGTTTTTTCGACCACATTACCTTGCGGATGAGCCCCCTTTGTGATATCAAAACACACTAAATATAGGGGGGAAGGCGAAGTCTATGCCGGAACAGAAAAAGGGGCCGAAATACGACGCTACGAACATCACGGTTCTCGAGGGAATCGAGGCTGTTCGGAAGCGTCCTGCGATGTACATTGGCGACACGTCGGTACGCGGTTTTCACCACTGCGTCTACGAGGTCACGGACAACAGTATCGACGAAGCCCTGGCGGGCTTCTGCACCCATATCCACGTCTCGATCAACTCGGATGGATCGGTCAGTGTCAACGACAACGGGCGAGGCATTCCGGTTGACATTCACGCGACCGAGAAGAAACCGGCCGTCACCGTCGTTCTCACGACGCTCCACGCCGGCGGCAAGTTCGATAACGACAGCTACAAAGTGTCGGGCGGTCTGCATGGTGTTGGCGTCTCCTGCGTAAACGCGTTGAGCGAGTGGTTGGAGGTGGAGGTACGCCGAGACGGAAAGGCACATCACCAGCGCTTCGAGAAGGGTCATCCTGTGACGGACCTGGCCGTTGTGGGGGAAACAAAGACCTCCGGGACCAAGATCACGTTCCTCCCCGATGGCGAGATCTTCAGCACCGACGAGTTCCAGTGGCTGACCGCATGCGCGAGTTGGCTTTCCTCAACAAGGGCATCGAGATCATGCTCTCGCAGGAGGAACCGGCAAGAGAAGAGGCCTTCAAGTACGAGGGCGGCATCGCCGAGTTCGTCACCCATTTGAACCGCAACAAGAACGCCGTGCACCCCAAGCCGGTTCACTTCGAGAAGGACCGTGACGATGTCGCCGTGGAGATTGCGCTACAGTACACGGACGCGTATAACGAAACCGTTCTCAGCTTCGCCAACAACATCAACACGATCGAGGGCGGCACCCATTTGAGCGGGTTCCGTTCCGCCCTGACCCGCACGATTAACACCTACGCGCGCCAGAACAAGCTCCTCAAGAACGAGAAGGAGAGCATGAGTGGCGAGGACATCCGCGAGGGGTTGACCGCGGTGGTTAGCGTTAAGATTCCCGACCCCCAGTTCGAAGGCCAGACCAAGACCAAGCTCGGCAACAGCGAGGTCCAGGGCATCACGGAATCGATCGTCAACGAAGAGCTCAGCGCCTACCTTGAGGAGCATCCTTCAGTCGCGAAACGCATCATCGAGAAGTCGCTCCTTGCAGCTCGCGCACGCGCCGCCGCGCGCAAAGCGCGTGACCTGACACGTCGCAAAGGCGCCCTCGACGGCGGCTCCCTACCCGGCAAACTGGCCGACTGTTCGGAACGCGATCCGGCCAAGTGCGAGCTCTACATTGTCGAGGGAGACAGCGCGGGCGGCTCCGCCAAGCAGGGCCGCAACCGTGAGTTTCAGGCCATCCTTCCTCTCCGCGGAAAGGTGCTGAACGTCGAAAAGGCCCGTCTTGATAAGATACTGAACAACAAAGAGATACGCGCCTTGATTACGGCAATTGGGGCGGGTATCGGGGCGGATGATTTCGACGTTGAGAAGGTACGCTACCACAAGATCATCATCATGACCGATGCGGACGTTGACGGCGCGCACATCCGCACGCTGCTCTTGACGTTCTTCTATCGCCAGATGCGCGAGCTCATCGAGCAGGGTTACGTCTACCTGGCCCAACCACCGCTCTACAAGATCACGCGGAAGCGGAAAGAGGAGTACATCGAAACCGAGGAACAGCTCACCCGCAAGCTGCTCGAGATGGGTACCGGCGATATGTCACTGGTCTCGGCCGACGGCGAACACACCTACACCGGGGCCACCCTCGCCAACCTGCTTGAGGGACTCACCAAGCTCGAACAGATCGCACACCGCCTCGCACGCAAGGGCATCCAGATTAACGACTTTTTGGCACTGCGGCGAGAGAGTGACGGACGTTTCCCGAAGTACCTGGCCACGATCAACGACGACGACACCCCCGAGCGGCATTACGCCTACAGTGACGAAGAACTCCGCAAGCTGAGATCCGAGGTAGAGAAGCGGCTGGGGCTCCAGCTCGAGATCTTCTCGGACGACGGCGGCGTTGACGGCAGTCAGCTGCCGGAGGGATCGCCTCGGTTCGACTGGGAGGAAATCTATGTCTCCCCTTCCCTTTCCAAGCTCGTTACGGCGATAGGAAAGAAGGGGCTCCACGTCACGCAGTTCGAAGCCTCCGACACCCCGCTCTGTCACCTGAACGAAGGCGAAGAGCAACAGATCCCGATCCACTCGGTGCCTGCTCTGCTGGACAAGGTAAGGGAAATCGGCCGCAAGGGGTTGACCATTCAGCGTTACAAGGGATTGGGCGAGATGAATCCCGACCAGCTCTACGGAACCACAATGGACCCCGAGCAGCGCAAACTGCTCAAAGTGGTAATCGAAGGGGCTGCCAGTGCCGACGAGATTTTCACCATACTGATGGGAGACGAGGTCCCCCCTCGCCGACAGTTTATCGAAGAGAACGCTATGAACGTTCGCAACCTGGATGTTTAGATGGAAAACGAAATACAAATTCCCGAACGGATAGAGGACATCAATATTCGCGAGGAGATGCGCTCCTCCTATATTGACTACTCCATGAGCGTGATCATAGGCCGGGCACTGCCTGATGCCCGCGATGGACTTAAACCGGTCCACCGGCGCGTGCTGTTCGCCATGCACGACCTGGCCAATACCCATAACCGCCCCTACAAGAAGTCGGCCCGCGTGGTTGGCGATGTCATCGGTAAATACCACCCTCACGGCGATACGGCTGTGTACGATACGATCGTACGCATGGCGCAGGATTTCTCCCTGCGTTACCTGTTGGTCGACGGCCAGGGTAACTTCGGATCCATCGACGGCGACAACGCCGCCGCCATGCGATACACGGAAATCCGGATGGACCGCCATGCCGAAGAGATGCTGGCCGACATCGAGAAGAATACGGTTGATTTCGGGCCGAACTACGATGAGTCGCTCGAGCAGCCGCTTGTACTTCCTTCACGCCTGCCCAACCTTCTCCTCAACGGATCCACCGGAATTGCGGTGGGTATGGCAACCAATATTCCGCCGCACAACCTCGGCGAGCTGAGTGATGCGATCATCCACCAGATCGACAACCCGGACTGTCCCGTTGACGATCTCCTGGAGTTCATCAAGGGACCCGACTTCCCGACCGGCGGCATCATTTGCGGAAAGGCAGGCATCAAGAGCATGTACAGGGAGGGCCGCGGCCACATGCGGGTGCGCGGCCGCGCCTATATCGAAGAGGGTGATCGAGGCAAGGATGCCATCATCATCACCGAGATCCCATACACAGTCAACAAGACCAACCTTATTGAGAATATCGCCCGACTCGTACAGAGCAAGTCCATCGAGGGTATCGCCGATCTGCGTGACGAATCCAACAGCCTGGGCATTCGCATCGTGATCGAACTCAAGCGCGGCGTGATTCCGAAGGTCATCCTCAACCAGCTCTACAAACACACGCAACTCCAGACAACGTTCGGCGCCATCATGCTGGCCATTCACGATGGCCAGCCGCGCGAAATGAACCTGAAACAGCTGTTACGCTGCTTCTCGGATCACCGCTTCGATGTCATCACGCGCCGCACACAGTTCGATCTGGAGAAGGCCGAAGCTCGTGCCCACATCCTGGAAGGCTTGCGCATCGCGATCGACAACATGGATGCCGTGGTCAAGATCATCCGTGGATCCAAGAACCGCGACGAGGCGCGTGCTGCCCTGGTCTCCAAGTTCGGCCTGACGGAGATACAGGCCAACGCCATTCTCGACATGCGGCTCTACCAACTCACCGGCCTCGAGCGCGAGAAGCTGGAAGCAGAATATCTTGAGCTCATCAAGAAGATATCCTACCTGCGCGATCTCCTCGAAAACCCCGGAAAGATCTACGGTCTGATCAAGGATGACCTCCGCGAACTGAAAGAGAAGTACGGCGACGAGCGCCGCACCGACATCACGCACGCCGAGGGCGAAGTCAACATGGAAGACCTCGTGGCGGACCAGCCCTGCATCATCACGATCAGCCACGTTGGCTATATCAAGCGTGTTCCGATCGATACCTACAAGGCCCAACGACGCGGCGGCAAAGGGGTAGCCGGTATGGCCACGCGCGACGAGGACTTTGTCGAGCACCTCTTTGTGGCCAACACCCATGACACGATTCTTTTCTTCACCGGTGCCGGACGGGTGTACTGGGAGAAGGTCTACGAGATACCCGAAGCCTCGCGCACCTCGCGCGGCAAGGCCATCGTCAACTTGCTCAACATCGGCAACGACGAAAAGATCGCAGCCATGATCAAGGTACGCGATTACGACGAGAACCGATTCCTCCTGATGGCCTCCGAGAACGGTGTGGTGAAGAAGACCAACCTTGGACAATACCGCAACATCCGCCAAGGTGGCATCATTGCGATCAATATTGACGAAGGTGACCGCCTGATCGAGGTCAAGCTAACCGAGGGCGAAGACGAGGTAATCCTCACCACCGCCGCCGGCAAGAGCATCCACTTCGACGAAATGCAACTGCGTGACCAGGGCCGCGCTACACGCGGCGTGCGCGGGATAAAGCTGCGCGAGGGTGACCGCGTGCAGAGCATGGAAATCCTGAGCGAGAACGCCACATTCCTCGTCTGCACCGAGAACGGCTACGGCAAACGTACGTCGTTCGACGAGTACCGCCTGCAGAGCCGCGGAGGCACCGGCATCATTGCGATCAGAACATCGGCACGCAATGGAAAGGTCGTCGGCGCGCATAGCGTACTGGAGGACGATTCACTCATGCTGATCACGGCGAACGGCAAGATGATTAAAATGGATGTCGCCGACGTCCGCGTCATTGGGCGCGCGACCCAGGGGGTCCGCTTGATCAATCTCGACGACGGCGACACGCTGGTGTCAGCGTCGCCGATCGCTCGTGAAGAGGACGTCAAGACAGAGGATATCGAGGAGGCGGAAGGGGCCTCATCAGAAGAGACGCCTTCCTGAGATTCGGCTCGCTGAGGACAGCTCGCCCTACCTGATCGAGGGTGAGGTAGAGCTGTCCCCGGCGAGCCGTATGTCTCAGCCCAGACTGTTCGTCAACAACAATGCTACCGAAGCGACTTGAAGTAGTCGATCGTGATGGGGAGTCCTTCGTCGACGTCTACCTCGGGGGCCCAGTTGAGGCGTTCACGAGCCAGCGTGATATCGGGCTGACGCACCTTCGGGTCGTCCGTCGGCAACCCCTCGAACACGATCTCGGACTTGCTCTCGGTTAGGTCGATAATCTTCTCCGCCAACTGCAGAATCGTCATCTCGCCCGGGTTCCCGATGTTGATCGGCCCACTCTCCTCGCTACATGCCAGGGCGTAGATGCCGCGGATCAGATCCCTTACGAAGCAGAAGCTGCGCGTCTGACTGCCATCGCCGAAGACTGTGATCGGGGCGCCATCCAATGCCTGCGTTGCAAAGGCTGGAACGGCACGCCCGTCCTTGGCTCGCATACGCGCCCCATAGGTATTAAAGATGCGCACGATCTTCGCGTCTACCCCGTGGTACCGCCGGTAGGCCATTGTCATCGCCTCGGCAAAGCGCTTGGCTTCATCGTAGACGCCGCGAGGCCCCACCGGGTTCACGTTACCCCAGTAGGTCTCCGGCTGTGGATGCACCAACGGGTCGCCGTACGTTTCGGACGTGGAGGCAAGGACGAATCTTGCTCCTTTCGCACGCGCCAGACCGAGGGCCTTATGCGTCCCCAGGCTCCCCACCTTCAGCGTTTGAATGGGAAGTTCAAGATAGTCGATCGGGCTGGCCGGAGATGCGAAGTGGTAGATGAAGTCAACGGCACCGGGGAGATAGATATACTCCGTCACGTCATGCTTGATGAACTTGAAGTTCTCGTTACCGGCCAAGTGTTCAATATTGGCAACGTTCCCCGTAATCAGATTATCCATGCAGATAACCTGCTGCCCTTCACCCAAAAGATGATCGCATAGATGCGACCCAAGAAACCCGGCCCCGCCTGTCACAACCGATACTGCCATTAGCACTCGCTCCTTATTGAACCCCAAAAGCTCACAATCTACGCGATTCGGTCCCGGTCCGCCAGCAGTTCTTCAATGCGCCACACGAGTTCCCGCATAGTCCCCACCCTCACAGTGGCTACCGTCTGGCCGGGCTCGTCCGAGACGAGAATAGTACGACACCCCGCACGACGACCGGCTTCCACGTCCGACTCCGTGTCGCCGATCATCCAGGATGCGGCCAGATCAATCCCATACTTCTCCGCCGCATCAATGATCATTTTCGGCTTCGGTTTGCGGCATGTGCAGGAGTCTTTTTCGTGCGGACAGACCATGACATCGAGCAGGTGCAGCCCATGTTCCGTCGCCAGTGTCTCGTTGAGACTCGCATGAATGTCGTCAACGGACTCCTGCGTCATGATACCGCGTGCAATGCCGCGCTGATTGGTGATGACCACCGCCACGAAACCCAAGTCGTCAATCTTGCGCAAGAGCTCCGGAAACTCCGGCAGCATCTCGAACCCATCCCACGACTGAACGTAACCATCCATCACGCGGGCGTTGACGATACCGTCCCGGTCAAGAAACACGCATTTCTTCATATAGTCACTCGACTCACTTAACTTCAAACCTCTCTACCGCGAACACCTGGCGCCGCACGAGGCCGGTCGTGTAGGCCACAACGCGTAGCGTGTGGCGACCGGGCGCCAGACTCGATATGTCAACCGTCTGCTGTTTTCCCTTACCGATCACCCGGCCATCAACCAGCCATAGATTATGGCTATAGAACCGCATCGGGTCTGTGCGTTTCAATGTCGTTGAAACGGTAAAGGACTCACCTACCGACTCAGGTGGGACGCCCTTGATCGTGACGCTGTCCCTCACGGCCCACGGCGAGGCAAGCGGGTCGCCCAGGAGCAGGACCTGGAGCGGGCTCTTCAACGACAGGAAGAAGCTCTCGATCGCCGTGCATCCCTGGGAGTAATAGAAATGGAATCGGGCTGTCGGGAACTTCTCGTACATGGCACGTGGCTCCACCACAGTTCCCGCCGTCAGCGTGGCCCCTGCCTTGATCCATTCCGTGACCTTGGATTGACTGGCCTGATCGAAGGCAGCTCCGAAGCTAGTCAAGTGCTCTGCCATCGCGCCCGGAAGGTAGCCGGCCACGGCCGCTGGCTTCACGACAGCGCTGCCGGTCATCAGCCCCAAGACATCGCGCCGTCCCGTCGGGAAGACATCGGCCACCACCGCGGCAACCCCCTCGCGTGCCAGCTCTCGCCTGGCCCCTTCGTATTGCCAGTCACGACAGCGCGACCGGACGTCGCCGGTCTTGACAAGGTAGACCGTACCAGTGGGCGACGTGCCGTCGCTTTCCACGCCCCGCCTCAGAGCATCTTGCACCTCTTCGATCGTGTTTCCGCGCTCACCGGTGAACCCGAGCATCATACTGGGGATCGGCATGTCATCGCCCAGCATACGCGCGGCGCGGCCGAAGGTCGCTGGCGCACTGCGCGCACCTGTCGAACGTTCAGGACCGGCAAACAGGGGCGACTCGTACTTCGCCTTCAGGATCGACTCCGCGTCCGGTAACTTGCCCCTGACGAACGTGGCGCCCACCAGCGACAGACTTTCTTCCGAATCAACGCGCGTCGGGAAGTCGGTCGAATAGACCCACGCCAGGATATGATCGCCTATCCCCCGTTTCGAGATCGCTTTCTGTGCAGGAACCAGGATGTGCTTGCGGAAGGTTCGCAGATCGATCCCCAACCCCGTCGCGGCGGAGTCGGGCAGATCGACCAGCACGAGATTACACTCGGGAACGGACCGCCACTCCATGTAGCTGCGGGCCAGGGAAACCGACTCTTCCGAGTCTTCGTTCGCCAGCACCAGCAACTCATGCGGTCCCAGCGCAAAGACAGCGGGGCACAGACAGACGGCGCAGAGAACAGAAAGGGCAGACTTCACATTCACTTTGCAAAGTCTACCCTCTGTGTCTTCCCTAGAAAAGCAGCTTTCGGATCACAACCGACTTCCGTCTTCCGACCTCTGACCTCCGGACTACTTCTCGTTAACCCGATAGAACACGTTGCTGTCCGTTACACCCGTGACCGTCCACGTATTCACAATAGGCGGCGGGAACGGAGCGATTTTCACCTGCCCAGGTATATCCGTCCATACGTTCGTCAGCAGGTTCGTGTTCATCTGGAGGTACTGCGTACCCGCTCCGGACGTCCCGACCGACTTAACGACATGCACCGTGTTACTCGTCTGCGAGACCGTGTTCGTGATCACGATCGGCAGCGTCGGGCTGTTCGTTGATACCTCGTCAGTTGTCAGCTCGAAGGCCAGGTTGTAGGGCGCACCGACATCGGGGTGCGGCGGCATGATGCCGCCAAAAGGTGGACTGTTAGTCCAAGGCCCACCCAGGCGATTCGAAACCGCCGCCGTACAATCGTCCGTCGGCGGAAGCTCTGCAATCTTCCACCCCCATCCGCCGTGCTCGCCCTCGCCCTGATCGCTCGGTACAAAGCTCGGATGGAACACCGCTTCAATGTTGAGCCAGTAGTGCTTACCCTCTTCCTCGTACCAGGGGCCCAGATCGTAATCCAGCAGATCAACATAGTACTGGTACTCATGCTCATTCGTGTAAGGGGGCGCTACCCAGAACTGCCCAACCGTACCGTAGTACATCTCATTGCACTCATCGATAGTGACAAACACGTTGGTCAGTTCCAGCCCCGGAACACAATCGGGATCCTTGCTGTCATGCCAGCTCAGATTGAACCCAAGTGGCCGCATGAAGTTGGCCGGTCCCGGCGGCGGAATGGGATTCGTTTCGCTCCCCGGCACATGCATCATGTAATTGCTGTAGGAACCCCACCAGTGGACGTCGGAGATTCGTCTTCCATCCGAGACGAAGTCATCTGCCCGCAACCAGGTCGATCCCGTTGACTCCTGGTCTCTCACCCAACTCCACATGTCAGTGCCGGTTATCATATCCGGAAGCTGACTCCACTTCGTGGTGCGACGCGGACAGATATCGGTCAGCAACTCGAACGCCATGTTGACCGAGTCGTTCGATCCCCCGTGCCCGACGAAGGTGTCGTACAGGAAGTCCGTGGCGAACGGAGGAATGAACAGCTCCGGCCACGGATACACCGGCCAGGCCAGCTCCTCCCATATGGGTGGCGGGCCCACGCCCTTCGGACGCCAGACCACGGCATCGTCTATTACGTTGGTCTCCGGCGAGGTCTTCCACCCCCACTCCGGTTTCTCCACAGGAAGCGGAACGGTAGGCGACGGGTCCGGAATGTAACCGAGCTCGAACACAGCATAGCCTTTGACTCCCAGATCTTCCGCCTGCACTTTGAGTTTATCCGGCGAACGACGGCAAATTCCCGTCAGCTTGTACTCCGGATTCGCCTTCAACGCATTCAGATGCGCATCAACGATGTCGCCTATGCCTATTAGACCGATGGTGAGTTTCTTCATGCTATCCTTTTCATGTATTTGCGAAGAGGTCTTCTGACAAAACCTCCCCTTCCCAAAGTTCTCGTAAGTAATCAGCCGTTTTTATCGCCACTTCTTCGCGTTGTTCCTGCGGCCAAGCATTCTCGATCACCGTAATCCAACCGTCGTAGCCAAGCCGCTTCAGCCGACCCGAAACCGCAGGCCAATCCTGAACGGGCTCATCGTCAATGAGGGTCTTCACATACCCCTTGCTGCGATGTGCGATGACGGGCTCTTCTCCATCCAGCGCCGGGCGAACACATTGCACAAGTACGCCGCGGATATGCGGGTACAGCGTTTCGATCGCGCCCAGATAATCCTCACCCGCAATCGCCAGATGCATGGGGTCGTAGAGCAGGCCGAAGTTGGAATGGTCGACCGCTTCGAGCAATGTCTTCGCTCCGGCAACCGTTTCCGCGGGCGAGTTGACGTGGACATTGGTCGCCAGGACAATGCCACGCGCCGCTGCTTTGCAAGCCGCCTTGCGAAGCCAGCCCGATTCGCCGGATACTTTGAGCAGTTGACAGTTCATCCGTTCGGCAAGATCGAGATAGCGCAGAAACATCTCGTCGCGTTCTTCGAATTCCATCGGCAGACCGCGGGGCGTCATGCAGGTAACGCACAACCCGTGATCATCCAGAATCGCACGATACCGTGCGACCACATCAACCGATGTTTCCAAACTAACCTGGGTACCCCGCAGCTCCACGCCAGAATACCCGGCCCTACGCGCCAGCGCGGCAAAATCGGCAAACGAGAGTGATTGCGTTCTGTAATCGTCCTCAAACAAAAATCCACTCAGCGATAATCTCATTTCAATACACTCTCGTCCGAAGTTTCTGCTGAATGCAGTTTGTAAACATCCAGATCCGACCACCGCACCCGCGAGTTCCAAAGGCGCAGACCGAAGTGCCCAGCCCCCAGCGGTTCAGTGTCAATCACATCGTGAATTCGCTCGCCATTGATATACCACATCAAACGTGGACCGATTTTAGCGAAGATCAACTCATACTCGGTTCCTACCTGTACCCATATATCCATACGTTCCGAAAGCAGAACCCGACCGGGAAAGCGGCGGATGCGTGTCCAGCCCGAGTCGGCCGCGACTCCCCCCTCAACCGGCGGCTCAGGCCCGACGAATGTCGGACGATACAGATGCCTGGCATTGATTGTTTCAGACGGAACGTCGGTGGCGAATTGAAGCGGGCTACCGTCGCCATTGACCGCACAAGCCATCAGATTCAGCGTGCCTGCCGAAACGGGCGCGGGCAAAGCCCGACCACGCATACGTACAAGAAACGATTCGGGCAATGGCTCGGCAAAGCACAGCGTAGAGGTCGTATCGCCCGGAGCATCCATGATTACCGCATCATCATCCCAGCAAGCCAACGTATCGTCGATCGTTACCTTCTTCGTATCGTAGGACTCCAGGACCCAATGCAAACGAGATGCCAACGCATTGGTCGCAATGGGTTTCACAACAAACACATCGTTCTCATTTCCTACAGCCAGCGTCTGAATCATTTCCTTGTTTCCTTTCTGATTCACTGCCAATCTTTATGACATTCCTCATTTCCATTTACGAACCATGCGAGACCGGAATCGCCCCCGGCATCCTGCAAACCATTCCGGATAGTTGAGATGCAGAGTTGTTGATCTCGTCTATCGCCTTCCCGTTGAGAACGCCAACCACGACCGCCGCAGTGAACGCATCACCGGCACCGACGGTATCCACAATATCCACATTACTCGCCGATTCCCTTGAAACGCTGTTTTCCGTATACAGTTCGCTACCATCCCTGCCGCGGGTCATTACCAGAAGCTTCAGGTTGTAAGCCTCTATGAGTGCAGGAATAGTGTTGTGCTCTTTGCATTCCAGTCCTAAGGCCTGCACAATTATGGGAAGCTCTTCGTCGTTGAGCTTCAGGATATTGCACATTTCCAGCGACTGATGAATAACGTCCCTATTGAAATAGTTCTGACGCAGATTGACATCATAAACAACTAGACACTCAGACCTTGCCGATCTTATTAACTTGCGAATCGTACCGCAGGATACCGGCGAGCGCTGCGCCAACGAGCCGAAACAGATAGCATCAGCACGAGCCGACAGTTCCAACATTTCGTTAGTCAGTGGGATGGCATCCCATGCCACATGTTCGTGTATTATGTACTCCGGAAAACCGTTATCGTGTATTGTGACATCAACACTCCCGGTCGGATATCCTGTGAGAACGGATATGCAGGACGTGTCAAGCCCCGTGCTGTTCAGTGCCTCCATGAGTTCACGCCCGGCCTTGTCATCGCCTACAGCACTGACAATGCGAGCTTCCGCCCCCAAAGACTGTGCATGGAAAGCGAAATTGCACGGTGCGCCGCCCAACACACGCCCCGTCGGCAACATATCCCAGAGGATCTCGCCAATCCCCAATACTATCTGTTTGCCATCTGACATGCACGATCTCCCTGAATCTCAAAAGTCGATAAACACCTTCATGGCCCTGTCACCGTGTTCTTCAATATATTTGTATGCTTGCGCATACTCCTCGAAAGGAAAATGCTTTGACTCAAGAGGAGGCAGACTGATCTTTGATCCAGCAATCCACTCCACCGCCTGTTCATAATCCGCTTTCCTGTACATCAATGTGCCGGTAAGCGTCAGTTCGCGATCTCCGACAACGGACAGCGCTACGGGTACGCTGTCCGCAAATACCCCCACAATGACAATAGTTCCTCCCTTTTCAATCGAGTCGACGGCAGTGGTCATAGTGGACTCAACCCCGGCACATTCAAAGGCAACCTGAAAGCCTTCATCTCCAAAACTACTCTTAACTGCATCATCGAAAGAGTCGGCGACAACATTGCATCTGTATTCAATGCCGCACTCTGCCGCGACGTTTAGACGGTAATCGTTGATGTCTGTGATTAGAACCTTTGCCGCTCCGCGGGCATGTGCGGCCTGAGCAATCAGGTTCCCGATGGTACCGGCACCAAAGACAACCGCATGCTTCCCCTTCAGGTCTCCCGCACGGCCGGTTGAATGCACAGCAACAGCCAAAGGCTCGATGAAGGCCCCATATTCAAGTGAGAAGTCATCCGGCAACACCACGACGTCTGACGTATCTACCGCAACCAAATCCTGCGCAAATCCCGGTGCTTGAAAGCCCTTGACCTTCAGGGATTCGCAGATGTTGTAATCTCCACGCAGGCAGGGCCGACAACGCCCACAGACGACCTGTGGAGTTGCGGTGACCAGCATGCCGGGCGTCTTGTCCGTTATATTCCCACCCGTTTCCTCAATAACTCCACAGAACTCATGCCCCTGGACCACGGGATATGATGTGAACGGATGCTTGCCGTGCCAGACGTGGATATCCGAGCCGCAAACACCTATACGTTTGATCCTGAGAAGCACCTGATTTTCAGTAATAGTTGGAACCGGAACATCGTTAAATTCTATTACGCCCGGTTCCGTCATAATTGCCTGCCGCATGTCTAACTCCCTTTTCTGAAGCTGTCAGGGCACGAGTGCTATCTTCAGCACACTCTTGTCTTCGTCCATCAGCTTCAAGGCTTCACCGTAGTCCTTGAGAGGAAGTGTGTGAGTAACCATTTCATCGACTCTCACTTTGCCGCTTTCCAGATATCGCAGGGCTCGGTCAAAACAGTGCGTCTGCGCAAAGGAACCCTTGATTGTGAGTTCTCGGCTGAATATCTCATATGGGTTGATGCTGACATCCGCGCTCTCTGGATAGACACCGTATGCAATAAGCTGCCCGCCCTTTTTCACATACTTGATTCCTTCTTTGAAAAGCTGCGGCACTCCTGTTGCGTCAATCACCGTGTCAAATCCGTTCGGGTATTGCTCGGTAATATGCTTGCCATGCACAGCGTAATCATTCTTGTCCACGGGAACCCCCTCATCCGCCGCAAGCTTTGCGGCAAGCTCAAGCTTCTTTCCTGCAGGCGCCGCCACGACAAGTCTTGCCGCCCCGTTGTGTTTCAGCAACTGAGCCATAATTATTCCCGTGGGGCCGGCACCGAACAACAACACGTCACTGCCGGGCTTAACACCAATCACATCCATTCCGTGTATTGCGCAGGCTGTCGGTTCAATCATCACCGCATGGTTGTAGGACAGTGTCGCTATCTTGAATGCCTTCTCCGCCTTAACAGCCACATATTCGGCAAAACCACCGGCACAGTTGCACCCGTGCGACACAAAGTTCTCACAGAACAGCGGTTGATTCTTCCGACAGTAATCACAATGTCCGCACAGTTCCGTATTGTCAGCCGCAACCCGGTCCCCTATTTCCAGCGTGTTAACGTCATTGCCTTTCTCTGCGACGGTCCCAACAAACTCGTCTCCGTTAATCAGCGGAAATTCCGAGATAAAATGGCCTTTGTGGATGTGCATATCGGTCCTGCATAAACCACACGCCTTTACCTTAATCAGAATCTCATCATCCTTTATTGCCGGACATTCTACGTCTCTATATTCGAATTGTCCGGGAGCTGTATACACTATCGCTTTCATGAATATTGACTCCTGTCTATCTCAGTACTTCACATCCGTCATCAGTCACAAGAATGCCGACTTCCTCGCGAATTCCACCCCATTCAAAATTGAAGAGGCCCACATCAATGGAAAACAGCATACCGGACTCAAGGTGCATTTCAGAAGAGGGGCCGCACACGGGGTATTCGCAATGCTGAAGTCCCACGCCATGCATCACACCATAGAGGCAGTGCTTACCGAAGCCGGCTTTTTCAATAATACTACGTGCCGCGTAATCGACCTCTTTGCCCTTCACTCCGGCTCGAATGGTTGACACAGCCGCTTTCAACGCTTCCTTAGCGGTTGCCAGAGCCCTCTTCTTCTCCTCGTTATCGGTTGCTCCCACAATTATTGTTCTGGAAGCGTCTGAGTAGTAACCTTCATAGACAAACCCGATGTCGATAATAACCGTGTCGCCTTCCTGAATGGCGTATTTATCGGAGACAAAGGACAAGGCGGCTGCCGACTTCTTTCCTCCGGCGACAATAAAGCAATGGGACAGTTGAGACGCGCCCCCTTCCTGATAGCAGATCCTCGCCATTTCCGCCGCTATCTCGGGCTCCTTCACGCCGGGACGGGCAATGCTAATACCGGCCGCTATTGCCTTTTCCGTGACTTTGTATGCGTGGCGTTGAATATCTATTTCCATCGGCGATTTTGATCCCCGCATTTCGGCAATGATCGATGATGCTTCAACAAATTCACACCCTTCCAGCCCTGCGTAAATAGCATTTGTCAGGAAATAAGGAGAATACTCAAGGTTCGCTTTCGCGATTCTCTTAACATCCCCAAACATCTCCAGAATCTCACCCACTGTAAACATTTCGGTGTTTGGGTACTCCTCCCCGGGTATCTTGAGTTCTTCACATATCTTAACATTCGGAATTCTACCTTCCATGACCGCCAAATCATAACTCTCCGGCCCGGCCAACAGAACCGGCTCTCCGTTAACCGGCACAATCACTGCCGAGTATTCCAGCATAGGTCTAAAATCGGAAAGATATCTTACATCTCCCTGCCTGTGCTCATCTCCCGTTACAAGGAAAGCATCTAATTTGTTCTCCGCAAGGTACTGCTTGACCTTTTCAATGCGTCCGTCAAATTCCGCGTCGCTGATTCTCAACTCCATCTCTTCCTCCTTTTGTGTGTTTCTAATTATGGTTCCGCAAAATGATGCTCACCTGCTTTGGCCGCATGCGATGCATCGACTACAAACGGGCCTCAACCTTTCAGAGTTTTGTTCAGTTATTACTACAGGCAATTGATGCATTAACAATTGCTTTAGCATTATCAATGGGGGTGTTGGTTGGAAGATCGCAACCCGGCCCCACTACTAAACGGGTTTCTTTTCCAAAATCATCTATGCACCTGCAAGACTCATCAAACACCGTCTGAACATCAGCCTCAGCTATCAATTGTGGTTCAAGATTCCCGAATATTGCAGTCTTCCCAAGGCAGGCAGTAGCTGCACTGTCTCGATCTGAACGTTGATCCAATTCTATTGCAGATGCTCCCGTTGCCACCATCTCATCCAAGATTGCTGTCGCGTTTCCACAGACATGTAGAACAAATGGCAAGCCTGCTTTTCGCAATAGTTGGGCCAATTTCATATGAAAAGGTTTTGCAAACTGAACATACTGCTGTGGGGAGATCATCTCCGGTCCGGATGTGCCTTCTCCAATGCCAACAACAGCCGCACCGGCATCATGCAATTCAAGGCAAAGGGCATACACAATATCACAGCAGTAGCTTATGAACTCCTCCACAATACTCCACCGCTCCGGCATAACCAACTGAACCATAAGTTCCTGGATACCAATAAGCTCCGCAGCCAGCGAAAAAGGGCCTAAGTCCGCCTCGGGCCTTATAACGGCATGATGCCCAATATCCCTATTTATGATCTTCACGGCTTTCAGAAGTTCACCTATGAGACATCCATCCCGTCTGAAGTCAGGCTTCTCTTTCCGTTGAAGAAAGTACTCTATTTCTTCTGAAGGTCTCTCAGTTACCCACGGTGATGCATCCTCCTGCCAATCAATTTTGCAGCCCAGCAACTGGGACAGGCCAACCACCCCATTCTGAATATGCACAACATCATGGCGCAATTGCTGCCATGCCAATATCTGAGTCTGTGCGAGTGCTTCTCCATTCAAGAATGCATCTTTAAGCTTAACCCCGGCCCATTTGCATGCCGGTTGAAAATTAGTCAGACACACGGGAACACGATCTGCCTTGCGTCCTTCCAGCACCGAAAATGTTCTTTCAATCGAATTCATGGTAGCCCCGTCGTTATCGGCAGAATGGATTCAGGTCATACTTCTTCACAACCTCTGAACAGAACTGGTCGACGGTCTGCGTCTTTACGTCGTGTGTTTCAATGATCTCGGCCAAGGTCTCGACCGTCCTGTCTAGATCATCGCCCATCCAATGTTCCAGGGTTGCTTCACGACACCACTCATAGCCAAAATGGGTATAGGCCATATAGACACCGTCGGACTCGGAGAGTTTGTCCGGCAATGTCGGGTCGGGCCAGTTCAAGTGCCCCAAACGGTGCCGCCAGAATCCGAAATTCTTCGCTCGCGGATAGACGATGTCACGATCGCTTCGAATCTTCGGGTCGGGCGTACCCGTTTGAGGGTCAAACAGATGATGCAATTCCCATACCCATCTAAACCGGGACTCGACAATATCCGCAACATAGTACGGACTCCCGGGAATGCCGCCCTCGTATGACAGGTCCTCTTTCTTCACTACTCCAGGCTTGTGATGTCCGAAGTGACCGCCGTGCTTTATAAACGTTTTCGGTGCTTCTCCGAATGTCTCCGTGAGAATCTCGATACCGCAAAGGAATTCTTCTCGCGTATCCGACACCTGAGAGTAGCCATGATAGGCAATCTCATGCCCATTGGCTTTGACCTCCTGCATCAATTCTCGATACTCAGGGTCTTCCAGTGTATGTGTCTCACCCTTGTAGCAATGCTGCGCCAGAGCAGAGTCATCATCTTTCATTGTACAACATACCGCCGTTGTAATCTTGAGTCCGATTCTATCCAGAGCAGAAAAAATACGCCGATAATCCTCCGTCCTGCCGTGATCCGGATCATTGGTAAACACCATTCTGAAACTCATGCTGGTTTAGTCCCCCTCGTTGTAGGCAAATAGATTCTGGTCAACAGGTAACGCCTGACCTTGTGTTGATTCAGGATGCTCCATCCCAAAGATTTCAATCGTGCTGGCCACATCCGGCCATTGCGTCCATGAGACCAATTCTTCGTAGCCGTCGCCATTCACGTCCGCTCCGAATCCGTAACGCGGAAGAACGGCGGTCAAGCGCCCTTTGCCGGTGAAGACCCCTAGATTAGGGCGTACCGCACGTCGCTGGAGATCAAGGCCGAAGGCAACTTCGTACAGCCCATCACCGTTCCAATCCAGCATCCGGTGCATGTGCATGGCGGCGTGCCGAAAGTCCCAGACCTTCTTGCCGTACTTGTCCCGTATGTCAAACCAGGCACCATGACAGATGTGTCCGGAATGACGATACTCGCGATCCTGAAACACAAAATCGCAGTCGGCATCAGGCCGCATTCGAGCGGCATGAACTTCCTGTCCATGCCAGGTCGGATCAATCCATAGCGTGCGGCCGTTCGCAGCATCCACCATGATACGGCAACTACAGACAACGGCGGCCTGTCCATCCGGCCCGAAATGCCCCGCCTCGGCCTGATCAATGTGGTCGTCCTCCCAAGGTGCGGCAAATTCAGCAAACGGTTTCTTCCACAACAGCCTGCCGTCATGATCAATGAGCCTTGTGCCCACGGCAACTTCGTCCCTGCCGTCGCCGTCTACATCGAAAACACCGGGGTTATGCCCGCCATGCCCGTCATCCACATGATGAGACCAGAGGAGGTGCAATTCGCTGTCCAAAGCAACCAGAGTTGTACAATTCTGCTCGCCGATCTGGATCAATATATCGCTCGGCCTACCACGCCCAGAGAAGTCCGCCATGAACATTTTCGCTCCGTAGCCAACCGGACCTGACAAATATCGCACCGCATGTCCACTTTCCCACAATCCTTTCCATCCGCCTGGATCGCCCTGACTAAGTTTTTCGATATAGGGAGCGGATTCTTGTTCAAGTTCTTTCATAAAGGGAAACGGGATTTCATGCAGAACCTGCCCCGTAGTTCCATTCAGAACCGCGAGGTTCAGTTCGCCGAATCTGCCGGTGGCGGCAATCACTTCCGCCTTGCCTGTCGCGTCCACGTAACTTGGGACTGCTGTCTCATGCTCAATGAGACTCACG